>NZ_JASZYL010000004.1:0-589459 GCF_030316985.1 Variovorax sp. J31P179
GGCCGTCTCCTGGCGCCGTAGCGCTGTCCAAGTGGTAGTCATCTCCATGCTCCTTAAAAGAGAACTGGAGCCGCTGTTTTACGCTTTCCTCCAGCCCTCCATAGCATCTGCTCAGCAGAAGTCCGAGGCAACGAGTCCGTCGGCCAACGCCTCTCGACACCCCACGCACGCGCCGCAGTTCACCTGAGCTTCCCACGCTCAAACTCATACAACAACGCCAACATGATCCGCCGCTGTTCCGCCGTCAGCGCATGAAACCGCTCAGCAAACGCCTTCCCACTGATCTCCCCATCCAACGTCTTGAGACTCTTTCGTTCGACCTGCGGATCTGGCCCATGCTGGAGCCAATGCGGCGACACATCGAGGAGCTTCGCGATCAATGCGATGCGATCCGCTCGCGGGACTGACTTCCCCGATGCCCAGTTGTGCGTGGTCTGTACGCTGAGCCCTGACGGGAAAGCCGGGGTCAGCGCCTCCGCGAGCGCCGTCGCGCCAAATTCCTTGAAGCCGCGCCTGGCCATTGCGACACGCAAGCGCTCGGAAAAGGATTCTGCTTCTTTGACTCGGGATCGCACCGAATGATTGTCACGAGCAGTTGATTTTTATCATTCCCACGTGAATAGTAACTTTCTCATGTATATGGTAAGGTGAGTTTGAATCCGTTGACGCTCAAGCAAACATCCGTGTGTTGGCGGACCGTCGAAGAGACTTGCCGATAGTGCTAATGGGAGGACATCAAATGCCTTGCAACCACAAGGCTCGGACAAGAACGCCCGAGCCATGAAAACCCCACAAGTCCCCTCCCCCTTCCCGACCGCGCGCCCCCGCAGGCTGTCGCCGTCGCTCTACCTGACGACGCCCAAGGCCAAGCCCACGCGCAGCGCACCTGCCGCCCTTGTCGGAACCCAGGTGAACCGCCTGCGCCGGGCTGCCGGCGTTTCGGCCCTGGAGCTCACAATGCGCTCCGGCGTCTCCCGCTCCATGCTCTCGCGCATCGAGAACGGCCAGGTATCGCCCTCCGTCGAGATGTTGGACCGGCTGGCAAACGGACTGGGCATTCCGCTTTCTCGCCTCTTCGCGGACCACCGCTGGCACGCCGACTTCAGCCATGTGCCCTCAGGCAAGGGCCTTCGGGTCGAACGCCTGGGCACCGTCGCGGACTACCGCTACGAGTTGCTCGGCCATGTGCTCTCGGGCAACCTGTTCGTCGAGCCCTACCTGGTCATGCTCGAAGCCGACGCCCAACCCCATGTGACCTTTCAGCATCCGGGCTTGAAGTTTCTCTATCTTCTGTCGGGCGACGTCACCTATCGCTATGGGCCGAGGCGCGTGAAGATGCGCGTCGGTGATTCGCTGCTCTTCGACGCCACCGCCATGCACGGTATCGAAGACCTCGGCACGCAGCCGGTGTCGTACCTCTCCGTCGTCTTCACCTTGCGCGGCTAGGAGGCGATCCGGCGAAGTGCCTCGTAGATGGCATCCAGCAGCTTGTTCGCCGGATAGGGCTTCTGCAAGAAGTCTACGGCGCCATCTCTGATGGCTTGGCCCGCCGTCGGAATGTCGACGCTACCGCTCATGAACACGATCGGCATATGGATGCCCATCTCGTGCAGCCGTTCCTGCAAAGCGCGACCATTCATTTGGCGCATGTACAGATCGAGCACCAGGCAACCACGCCAGGTAGAGTCGAAGGCGGTCAGGAATTCGACCGCAGAACTGAAGACCACGGCCACGAGCCCGGCCGCGCTGACGAGTTCATGAACAGAGTCGCGACAAGCAGCGTCGTCGTCGATGACAAACACGATGGGCTGATTCACTTCTTCCCCCTCAAAGGCCATGCTTCGACGACGCAGGCCTGGGCGCGCCGGTACCAGCCTCCCGGAGCATCATCCGCGCTGTGTGAGGCGCGACAATCCGGCCCTGGTGCAGGTGGCGACCTGTACCACGGTACAGGTCGCCACCCTCGTTCTGGCACTGCAGCGCGCGGCTTGGACGCCAAGGCGTTCCATTAATGGCCGCGCGCACTAACATCGTCGGATGCGTGAGATGGCTGGCTCCGGGGTGCGGCTGTTGGCGTTGGCAGCAGAATTGACGTGGGCGGGTCTCACGTCGCCGATGCTGCGCGCGCAGGCCATTCCTGAGCCCGTGCCTGTGGCGGAGAGCCCGTCCCAACCGCCTTGGAACGTCGTCACGCTGATCGGCGCCAATTTTCTGACCCCCTCAAACGTGACGATAGACGGCGCCATGCGAAAGGCATTGATGGCGCCCGGACGTCATCCCGTGAATCTGTTCAGCGAGGCGCTCGACGCCCAGCGCTTTCCGCTGTCAAGCATCGAGCAAGAGTTCGCAGCCCTGCTGGCCAAGAAATACGCGACCACCCACGTCGATGCGGTTGTCACCCTGGGATCTGCCGCTCTCGACTTCGCCGAGAAGCATCGCGACGAACTCTGGCCCGACGCTCGCATCCTTTTTCAGGTCGTGCCGCTCGAGAGCCTGGCCAACAGATCGCTCTCCCCGACGACAACGGGCATCCCGGTTCAATGGGATATCGCTGGCACGGTTGAGCTTGCCCTGTCGTTGCGCCCTGACACACGTCGTTTGGTCGTCATCCATGGATCCGGCGATTTCGACCGCTCTTCGGTGCACGTCACGAGAAGGCAACTGGAGGCATTTCAGAAGCGCCTGCATATCGAATACTGGACAGACGCTTCCATGGACCAGTTCTCGCGCCGAATCGAACAACTCAGCCCCGACGATGCGGTGCTCTACCTGTCCATCGCGCGGGATGCCGCTGGCCGCACATTCTTGCCGCGGGAAGCACTTGCGCAGCTCGCTTCGGTCTCGCGAGCGCCGATCTACGCGCCCTTCGACAGTTACATCGGCCATGGCATCGTCGCCGGCAGCCTCTACAGCTACGAGGCCCTGGGAACCCGTATGGCCGATCTGGTCCAGGAGGCACTGGCGGCGCCGACGACGCCGATTCCGTGGGCCACGATCACCAAGGCTTCGTGCGTGGCCGATGCACGTCAGCTGGAGCATTTCGGCATGAGCCAGGCCCGTCTGCCTTCCTACTGCGATGTTCGATTTGCGCCACCGAGCCTCTGGCGAGACTATCGTTGGTATGTTGTTGGCGCTGTCCTTGCAATCCTCGCGCAATCGGCGCTCATATTCGGGCTGGTGTTTCAGAGGCGTGCGCGCCGCACGGCTGAAGAGGAAGCGCGAAACCGCCGTTCGGAACTCATGCAAGCCTCTCGCCTGGCACTGGCCGGTGAGCTGACCGCCTCGATCGCGCACGAGATCAATCAACCTCTGGGCGCAATCCTCGCGAATGCCGGTGCCGCCGAAGCGCTGCTGCGCCGCGGCAAAGCGAGCAGCGATGAGCTGAGCTCGATCATCGCCGACATCAAGAAGGCGGATCTTCGTGCGAGCGAAGTCATACGGCGCGTGCGCGCGCTCGTGACAAGCCGGCAGAGCGATCTCAAGGCGGAGGCCATGGACAGCATCGTCGGCGACGTGCTCGCATTCCTCAGGGGTGAGGCCGAGCGCCGCGGAATCACGATCGAAGCGGCTCTCGATGCAGGACTTCCTCAGATGGAGGTGGACCGCGTTCAAGTGCAGCAGGCGATTGCCAATCTGTGTGTCAACGCCATGGATGCAATGGCTCAGACGCCGCAGGGAAGTCGACGTCTGGGGATACGCCTGGCAGCTTGCGGCGATGGGGGCATCGAGATCGTGGTGACCGACACGGGGCCGGGCGTTCCGCAGGATCAATTGCCCCGGCTGTTCGAATCGTTCTTCACGACGAAGGTTGAAGGCATGGGACTCGGACTGTCGATCTCACGGTCGATCGTCGAAGCGCATGACGGCACCTTGTCGGCCAGGAATCTCGATGCGGGTGGGGCGGAGTTCCGCATTCTGTTTCCCGCTTCGCGCAGGGTGACGAAGCCGCTGAAAGCGGCGGATGAGAGCCTGGCGGCATCTCCGTCAAGACCCCCGTCGGTCAAGACGCAAGGCACCGTGCGGCTATGAGCGGTGCTGTCGTGCATGTTGTGGACGATGACGAGCAGATGCGCGTCGCCCTCGCTCGCCTGCTTCGCGCGGAAGGCTACGAAGTGCGCTCCTACGAATCGGCAGGACATTTCTTGTTGACGCCGCCAGACGGCCGCCCTGGATGTGTGCTGCTGGATCTGCATCTGCCAGGGCCCAGCGGTCTCGACTTGCAGCAGGCCTTGCAGCAGCACGCGATCGCGCTACCGATCGTGTTCCTCACCGGACGCGGCGACATTGCCTCGAGCGTGCGAGCCATGAAGGCGGGGGCGGTGGACTTTCTGACCAAGCCGGTCGATCCGCACACGCTCTTGGTGGCCGTCGACACGGCGCTCGCCCGTGATCGCTCGCGGCGCGCATCACTCGAGCACGTGCAGGACTTCGCATCCCGTCTCGCGCGCCTGAGCGGTCGCGAGCGGTCGGTGTTCGACCAGGTGGTCATAGGCAAGCTCAACAAGCAGATCGGTGACACGCTCGGCATCAGCGAGCGCACCGTCAAGATGCATCGAGCACAGGTGATGGCAAAAATGGAGGTCGCTTCGATCGCCGAACTCGTGCACGCGGCCGAAATCTTGCGCAGTGTCGGCGCACCCCGTTCCAACGACGCGTGACCGGCATTGTCTGGTCGGACCTTCCCAGAGAGTTGCAGGTGATAGCGCCCGGCTCCCGAGGCCAGCCGCTTCAAAGCGGAATGCTGAGCGTCGCGAAGACGGCATAGCCCTCGATGCGATTTCTGGCCCAGAACTCCTTGTAGGCGCGGAGATTGAAATAGGCGGCTTGCTGGTTGAGCTTGAATGCGTAGCCCAGTTCAGGGCCGATCGCCGCGATTCGGGACTTGAAGGCGCCGACCCGGTCGCCGCTGCCGCTGTCGCCGGTCAGCTGGTAATAGACATAACCGGCAACGCCGACTTGCCAATTTGCCGACAGAAACTGCGACGCCGCCCAGTCCAGGTGCGAATCGATTCCGTTCTTGTAGTTCGTGTGCGTATTTTCCCAGTTGTAGGTGATGCCCAGCACGGCCGAAAACTCACGACCCGTGCTGTTGTTGAGGTAGGTGTACCCGGCGCCTCCATCGATTGCTGCATGGCCGATACCGATGTTCGACAGCCGTTTCGAGTCATACGCGCCCACTGGAATGTCGCCGGTGACGTAGGTCATCCAGTTGTCGTTGCCATGGGCCCAAGCCAGGCTCGCAAAGGGATAGAGATCGCTGCCGCCAGTCACGGAGTCGTTGTTGAAACGTGCGTGCGAGGGCTGGGTGAGCGACACGTCGGTCGACGTGCGGTTGTTGCCGGGGCCCCAGCCAAGCGCCACGTAGGGCCGGCCGCCGAGCACCTTGTCCTCGAACGCGTAGCCGGGCTGAAGAAATACCAGGGGCGCGATCGACTTCAAGCCCGCAGAGACCGTCTCGCCGGTCTGGAAGGTCCGGCTCTTGTCGGCACTGCCGTTGTAGTAGTAGGGCGAGACGACCAGCGACCACCCGGGAGTGGCCGGAACCGCTGCAAGACTCGCGAACTGACCGGAAAGCCAGAACGGAACGCCGCTCTGGTCCGCACGAGCAACGAGTGACAAGGACGCCAGGGACAGAGCGACCAGCAATGTCCCGACATCTCGGGTCTGACCGGCGGTGGATTTGTTCATCATCGAGCGCGGTCCTCCAAGAAGTCGTGGATCGGTCTGGGTACGACGGCCACTCAGCCGGCGAAGCGTTCAGGGGCCTGCTGCATCGCTGACCAGGCGAAAGCCGATGTGCGACATCGGATTCGCCGGATCCGCGCCGCGCCGCGCGCTCGGGCGATAGCTGAGGCAATAGCTTTCATTGCAGAGAAACGAACCGCCGCGCATCACGCGCTTGGGCGCCTGTGGCGGCGCGCCGCTGTCCTCGGGATCCCAACTCGACGCCGGTCCGCGCGGGCTGTCCACCACCTCGGTCGAACGCTGAAGGCGAAACGCGTCCGAGCGATACCAGTCCGCCGTCCACTGCCATGCGTTCCCCGTCATGTCGTACAAGCCGTAGCCGTTGGCAGGGAAACTTTGCACCGGGCTCGTCCCGACAAGGCCCGCGGCCTTGACGCTCATGATCGATCGCGCCCGTGGGACGACGGGAAAAGTACCACCGCGCCCTTGCCAGACGTTGACCAACGGACGCCCCTCGGGCTCGAAGTCGTCGCCCCAGGCGTAAGTGGCCTGCTCGAGGCCGCCGCGCGCGGCGAACTCCCACTCGGCCTCCGTCGGGAGCCGTTTGCCGGCCCACTTGGCATACGCCAGAGCATCTTCGTAGCTCACCTGAACCACCGGATGATCGCCCTTGCCGTCGATCGTGCTGCCGGGACCTTGCGGATGGCGCCAACTTGCATCTGGGACGTACTGCCACCATTGGCTCCAGTCGCGCAGATCCACCGGCTTGTCGGTCCCGACGAAGACCATCGCGCCCGGCACCATGGCCGATGGCGGCGGTCGCGGTGTCCCGGGGGGAAGTTGTGCTGCAAGGTCTTCCCAGCGTGGCGTCTGCTCGGCCGTCGTCACGTAGCCGGTAGCCGCGACGAAGGCGGCGAACTGCGCATTCGTCACGTGTGTCTCGTCCATCCAGAAGCCGCGCACGCGGACGTGGTGAGCGGGGCGCTCGTTCGGCTGCGACAGGCGACTGTCGCTGCCCATCAGGAATTCGCCACCGGGAACCCATGCCATGCCGCGCAATCCACGCACGTCATCGCCGCGAACGACCTTGGGGTGCGGCACCTGGAGCGCGGACTTTTGTTGAGTTCGCGGCCAAAGGCTCGACGCAGCACCGTAGCCGGCGAGGGTAGTCACCACCGCGATGCCGAGCGCGGAAGCCACGAACATGCGCCGGCGGGTATTGGATCGACTCGGGTCGGGATTGCGGTGCTTCGGCATGCGACTTGGCTCCTGGCTCGGCCCCAAGGCGAAGTGGTGAGGTCACCCGCCGTGCTGTGTAAATTGGGTGATGTTGGGCGCGGGCGGATTCGGGTACTTCTTCACCGATTCCAGATAGCGCTGCACCTCCTGCAGCGCGGGTCCGGCGGTCCATCCGAACAGCCCACCGATGTTGAGATCCTCGTGCGGGTCCATCTCGATGTTGTAGACCTTGGGATAACCGGCCAAGGGGGCGCTTGCCGACGCCGTGGCTCCCACGCGCTGCGAACCGGTGCCCGTCGGATACATGTCCGTGAAATACACGCGCCATTGCTTCCAGCGCGCGGCCAGCAGATCCCCGCCGGCGAAGCTCAGCAGACCTTCGCGTTTGCCGGTCTCGCTTTTCCCCAGCAGCACCTCGATCTGGTCGACCCCGTCGATCGGGCGATCGCTCGGCACCTTGGCGCCTGCAACGCCGGCGAAAGTCGGGAAGAAGTCCATGATCGAGAACATCGCGCTGGAAGTGCTGCCCGGCTTGATCTTGCCCGGCCAGCGGATGAAGCAGAAGGTGCGGATCGACCCCTCGGTCACTTCGCCGAGCTCGCCTCGGAACGGTCCCGGGCTCCCGACATCGGGCGTTCCTTGATCGCCAAATGCGCTCGCGAGGTGTGCCCATGGTCCATTGTCCGAGGCGAACACGAGCAGCGTGTTGTCGTCGACGCCGAGCTGTTTCAGCGCATCAAGAATCTGGCCGACGTGGAAGTCGCCTTCCATGATCTTGTCACCGTACTGGCCGATGCGCGACTTGCCCTTGAACTCGCTGGATGGAAGGTTCGGCGCATGGCCCATCGAGAAGGGCAGATAAAGGAAGAACGGCTTGCCCGCTGCTGTCTGCCGCTTCATGAAGTCGATCGATTTCGCGACAAGCTCGTTGTCGATCTCCGCCCTGACTTCTCGCGTGAACGGCTTGACGTTGCGCAGCGAACCGCCTGCCACGCCCTCGACGATCTGAGGCCCGCGGGCCAGCAAAGCCTCGTGCGGCAAGGGGATCGAATGGGTCAGCTCGATGGTGTCGACGTAGGTGGCCGAATCCCAGGATGTGTCAGGCGGAATGCCATAGAACTCGTCAAAGCCGTGCGCCGTCGGCAGGCTCTGCGGCTCCTTGCCGAGGTGCCATTTACCGAAGATTGCGGTCGCATAGCCCGCGCTCTTGAAGAGGTCACCCATCGTGACGGCCCGCGCCGAGAGGGTGTTCTGACTGCCGGGAACGATGATCAGGGACAGGCCGTTCCGGATCGAATACTGGCCCGTCATCAGCGCGGCACGCGAGGGCGTGCAGGCCGGCTCGACCAGATATTGCGTCAGGCGCAGGCCCTCTCGGGCAAGCTGGTCGATGCGCGGAGTCGGAGCTCCGCGCAACTCGCCGCCGCCATAGGGGCCCAAGTCGCCGTAGCCGACGTTGTCGGCCAGGATGAAGACGACGTTGGGTTTCCTGTCCGCTGCCACAGCAGCGTCCATCCATACGAATGTTGTGCTGATCGCCGTCAGGCCGGCCACCAGAATGGTGAACGCGCGGTTCACCCGCTTTGCGACAATTCCGTCATGCAGACTCATTGCAAGCTCCCACGTTGTAACTTCATCATTGTTCGATGGCTCGAGTGACCTTTTCGATCAGCGCCTCTCCGAGAAAAGGCTTCACGATGCAATGCATGCCGAGCCCCCACAGGCGCCGCACGTGCACGTCCTCGTGCGCTGTGGTGAAGATCGTCGGAACCGCGCAGTTGTCAGACAGCAGCCGCTTGTGGAGCTCTATGCCCGACATGCCCGGAAGTCGGATATCAAGCACCAGACACTGAGCACGCGACACCGCGCCACTGTCGAGGAAGGCTTCCGCGCTGGCGAACAGCTCGGTCAGGAATCCTTCCGTCTCCAAGACTCGACGGATCGCGTGTCGCATGTCTTCGTCGTCCTCGATGATCGCCACGATGGGCGAGGGCTTGCGCAACATGACGCCTTACCCTTTGGTGGTCCCGCTTGACTGAGATCGATCGCCACATTGCACGACGTCAATGATCCGCGTCACGCGCAATGCAGCAATAGGAACGTGGTACAGGTACCGACCTGTACCTGAGTACAGGTCGCCTCACAGCGGTCACGCCGGCCAGGATCCGTGGCGACCTCGCCTGCCAGGCCTTCGCTCGCGGCCTGCCGCAATGCTTGTCGCAGGTCAATGAGCCCCGCGCGTGGGAGGGCTAGCCTTGTGTCTTTCCTTTCAATGCGGAGAAGACACATGGCATCGCTTTCGCTCGATTTGCCCTTCATGGACCGGGCGCACGAGCAGTTCACGGCCCTGCTGAAGCGCGTCGACGAAGCCGGCGACGCCGAGCTGTCGGCCGCCTGGCAGCGGGTCGTCGACCTGGCTGCCCAGACCTTCGCGCGCGAGGACGAGTGGATGCAGGCCACCCGCTTTTCCTGCCGCAAGGACCACACGCTGCAGCACCGGGTGGTGCTGGAGGTCATGCGCGAAGGCATCGTGCAGGCCCGGGAGGGCCAGCTGCTGCAGGTGCGGCAGATGGCCTGGCAGTTCCGCGACTGGTATCTCAAGCACGTGCAGTCGATGGATGCGGCGCTGGCGCTGCATCTGCGGGGGGCGCGGTTCGAGCCGGCGAATTGGGGGGATGAGGGTGGGCGTGGAGAGGCGCGGGTGCGGGTGTCCAGTTGAGGACGGGTGGCTCGCAGCGGATGTCGCAGATGGGCCCACTGGATTCACACGATTTTCTCCAAAGCCGTCACAAAGCAGCGCTCGTCGGGTCGGTGAGCTGAATAACTTTCCGTGGCCGATTTGTCTCCGTCCGCTTGACATCCCCCTTTGGCAAACTGAAGATGGCCGCCCCTCAACGAGCGGAGCACACCATGCATCGCTTTCCATCGATTCTTGGTTGCAGCGCCATCGTCCTGGCCGTTACTGCACCTTGGACGGCACAGGCCCAATCCGCCATCCCGCCAATGCAGGCACAAGGCGACGTGAAGTATGTCTGTGGCGGAATCGGCTCGAGGCAGTCAACCGCATTTCGCGGCGCGATGAGAGATCACACACTTTCGCTGATGTTTGTGAACACGCGCGGCGAGTTCCTGGCCGCGGTCGCGGTCACGGTCAAGAACGATGCAGGCACGGGCGTGCTTTCAATTCCCTCCTCGGGCGGACCAATTTGCCTTATCGACCTGGCGCCTGGTCGATACACGGTTACAGCGGAGCCCCAGGGGAAAGCGGCACAGACCCGCATGGTCGGGGTCGGAAGAGGTAGTAGCTCGCTTGAGTTCAGGTTTTAGATCCGCCCCAGTGGCGTTGCAAGAGAGGTCCTTTCTCGCGCTCGAACGCGGGCGCAGTCGCGCTGCATGGGGCTTGATCAGGAAGAACGGAATCACGGCGCAGTGACCGTCGTGAAAGGAACACCATGATGTCTGGCAAGCGTCTCGGCCTGATGCTGGCCGTCCTCGCGGCGGTTCTTTCACTGTTGCAGGCATGTTCGCAGCCCATCGTTTCGCAAGCGCCGGAGTCCGGCGTGCAGCGTCTCTACATCCTGAACTGTGGCGAAGGCGTCGCGGGGACATCTCCCGGTGGTCACCGGGCGTCAACGTGGGCAAGTCGATGCCATTCGCCGGAAGCTGCTATCTCATCAAGCACGCGCAGGGCTGGATGCTTTGGGACACGGGCCTCGCCGACTCGGTCGCGGCCATGCCCGAGGGCTTGCGACCCTCGGACCCGCGCGCGATCACCTGGCGCCTGCCGAAGACGCTCGCAGCGCAGATCGATGAACTCGGATTGAAGCCGTCGAACATCAAATACGTCGCGGTGTCTCATAGCCACCCCGATCACATCGGCAATGTCGACATGTTCCGGAACTCGATGCTGATGGTGCAAAAAGCCGAATACGACTCCCCGGGCGGAAGCTCCCTTCGGTCCCGACCCAATGCGACAGTGACCACGATCGAAGGCGACCGCGACGTGTTCGGCGACGGCAGCGTCATCATCATCTCGACACCCGGGCACACCGGGGGGCACCAATCGCTGCTCGTCAAGCTGCCCCGCACCGGCGCCGTCCTGCTGTCCGGTGATGCTGTCCACTTCAAGGAGAACTGGGACAACAGACGCGTCCCATCGATCAATTTCAACGCGGAGCAGACCGCCGCCTCTATGCAGCGGCTCGCGAACATCATGGCCAGTGACAAGGCCCAGCTCTGGATCAACCACGACAAGGCGCAGCGCGACGGACAGAAGCTGTCGCCCGCGTTCTACGAGTAGGCGGAGCGGACGGGGTCACTGCTGGCATATTCCAAAAACGTTCCAGTCTTTGGCTGGTCGACCGTTCCCGGTCGCTCCTCTTCGCCGTCTCACGCCTCGCCGGGTTTCCAATCCGGGCTGTAACCGCCAAGCGCCGGGTGGTACATCTCGTCCCCGTCGTGCTGAGTGAACTCGACGTTGAGCCGGTTCTCCTGCAGGCCGAGAATGTCGATGCAGTGCTGGCAGAGGGCCTTTGCTACTTGCATTCGCAGCTCGGCGGGCCGCCCTCGGCGGATGTCCAGCATGAGCATCGAGACGGGAGTCGGCTCGTCTCCCACTTCTGGAATGCGCCACACCCCGCCCTCGCCCAGCTCACGGATGGCGACGCTGATTCGCCGAATGTCCACGGACATCATGCGCGCGTAGGTCTCACTCATCGCCGCAGCCAACCGCTTCTTGTCGCCTGTGGAATAGCTGCAGGTCACGTCCAACTGAAGGTACGGCATATGAACTCCATCGAAGCACGATTCTCGGCGGCGTTGAATAGGATCCTGTCGCGAAGCGCGCCGCCGCGATCATCGGTTCCGCGATCTTCCTGGTCATCTCGGCCGCATCAGGATGTTCGGCTTCGTTGCGGTGGCAATCGGTGCTCCTTCGAGGGTTGGCTGGCGCGCAATCTCCGACATCATCCGCCGCGATGGCCCGCGGCGGAATTGCACCTTGGTGCAGCGCAGCGCCTGGCTGCGCGTGTTGGCGCGGGGCCCCATGAAGAATATGCTACGCCCGCGGGGTCCCGCGTCGCGTTCGCTGAATCCTGTGGTCCATCAACCGAAAGGAGCCTGAATGACAACCAAGCAACCCAACATCCTGATCCTCTGGGGCGACGACATCGGCATTTCGAACATCAGCCACAACAGCCGGGGCCTGATGGGCTATCGGACCCCCAACATCGATCGCATTGCAGAGGAAGGGGTGACATTCACCGACTACTACTCGCAGCAGAGTTGTACGGCAGGCCGTGCCTGCTTCATATGCGGCCAGAACCCGATCCGCACCGGCCTGACCAAGGTCGGGATGCCGGGCGCCACCGTCGGCCTGCAGAAAGAGGACCCGACCATCGCCGAATTGCTGAAGCCGCTCGGCTATGCCACGGGCCAGTTCGGCAAGAACCATCTCGGCGACCGCGACGAGTTCCTGCCGACCATGCATGGTTTCGACGAATTCTTCGGCAATCTCTATCACCTGAACGCCGAGGAAGAACCCGAGCTCCCCGACTACCCGAAGGATCCCGAGTTCAAGAAGCAGTTCGGTCCACGCGGCGTGCTGCACTGCATCGCCGACGGCAAGGGCGGGCAGACGATCAAGGACACCGGCCCGCTGACCAAGAAGCGCATGGAAACCATCGACGAGGAGATCACCGACAGTGCGATCGCCTGGATGGAAAAACAGGCGAAGGCGGATCAGCCCTTCTTCCTTTGGTACAACTCGACAGCGATGCACTTCCGCACGCATGTCGCCGAGAAGAACCTCGGCAAGAGCGGACAGGACCCCTACAGCGATCGCATGGTCGTCCACGACGAGCAGATCGGGCAGATGCTCGCCAAGCTCGACGAACTGGGCATTGCCGACAACACGATCGTCATGTACTCCACCGACAACGGCCCGGAGAACGACACCTGGCCCGACGGCGCCACCACCCCGTTTCGGGGCCAGAAGGACTCCAACTGGGAGGGCGGCTGGCGCGTGCCGTGCTTCATGCGCTGGCCGGGCAAGATCAAGGCCGGCTCGGTGCTGAACGGCATCGTCTCGCACATCGACATGTTCCCGACCTTGCTCGCGGCCGCCGGCAATCCGGATGTGAAGCAGCAATTGCTCGACGGCTGCACGGTCGACGGCAAGAAGTTCAACGTCCATCTCGACGGCTACAACCAGATCCCCTACCTGACCGGCGCGGTGAAAGAGAGCCCGCGAAATGCCATCGTGTACTTCAGCGATGACGGCGAGGTGATCGCGGTGCGGGTTGGCGACTACAAGTTCCACCTGGCCGTGCAACGCGCGAATACGATGCGGCAGTGGGCCGAGCCGTTCGTGAAGCTTCGGCTGCCGTACATCATGAACCTGCGCCGCGACCCTTACGAGCGGGCCGAATTCAATTCGAACACCTACCTGGACTGGATGGTCGACCACGTGCCGCAGATGTACCTCATGCAGGCGGTCATTGCGGAGCAGGTCGCCGACTTCGCCAAATTCCCGCCTCGGCAGAAGCCGGCCTCGTTCAACCTGGATGCGGTGTTGGCGCAGGTGGCGGGACACGGCCATTCCTGAGCTCCGCGAGGCGCACGGGGTGGACGTCGAACGGGTGGCGCGGGAGGTGAGCGCGTTCTACGAACGCCATCCCTACCCGCCTCCGGTCGACGACCTGGAGCCCTACCGAAAACTGTGGACCGATGACCGGCGGCGCGCCGATGCCCATCTCTACTGGCCGCAGGCCGCTTATCGGGACGATCGGACCCTGCTGGTGGTCGGATGCGGCACTTCGCAGGCGGCGAGGCACGCGCTGCGCTGGCCGCGGGCGAAAGTCGTCGGGATCGATGTCAGCTTGACGAGCATCGAGAGCACCGAACGCCTCAAGCACAAGTACGGCCTGGACAATCTCGAGTTGCTCCAGCTTCCGGTGGAGCGCGCAGCCGAACTCCGGCGCAGCTTCGACCACATCGTCTGCACCGGCGTGCTGCACCACCTGCCTGACCCCGACGCGGGCCTGAGGGCCCTGCACGGCGTGCTGGCGCCCGACGGCGCCATGCAGCTCATGGTCTACGCGCCCTATGGCCGTGCCGGTGTGTACCTGTTGCAGGACTACTGCCGACGGCTCGGGATCGGGGCGACGGCACAAGAGATCAAGGCGCTCGCGCAGAGCCTTCAGGCCATCCCGCCGGATCATCCGCTGATGCCGGTGCTGCGCAATTCGCCGGACTTCGGCAACGAAGCGGCGCTGGCCGATGCGCTTCTTCATCCCTGCGACCGGGCCTATTCGGTCCCGCAGCTGATGCACTTCATCGAGGCTGGCGGCTTCCGGTTCGGGCGCTGGATCGAGCAGGCCGCCTACCTGCCGCAATGCGGCGTGCTGGCGTCGACGCCCCATCACGCCCTGCTCGCCCGACTCCCGCCGCCGGAGCAGTATGCCGCCGTGGAACTCTTCCGGGGATCGATGATTCGCCACAGTGCCGTGGTCTACCGAAACGATCGACCCGATCATGAGCCGATCAGCTTCCAGGGCGAAGCGTGGCTCGACTACGTGCCGGTCCGTGTCCCGGACTCGATCATGGTGGAGGAGCGATTGCCGCCCGGCGCCGCAGCGGTGCTGATCAACCGGCATCACACCTACACCGATTTGTATCTGCCGATCAACCTGCATCAGAAGCAGCTGGTCGATGCGATCGATGGCAAGAGGTCCATCGGCGAGATGGTGTCAGGAAGCGCGCTTCGCAACGTCGCGCGCGTCCTGTTCGAGGGGCTCTGGTGGTACGACCAGGTGGTGTTCGACGCATCGCGCGCCCGAAATCAAGCTTTCAGTTTCCCGCGGGCATGAGTCCGCCCAGCAGCCAGCGCATCAGGTCCTGCACCGGCCGGATCTGGTTGCCGAAGGGCAGCCGCCCCGCGCCGCGGAAGAACAGCCCCTGCCCGGTGCGGCCCGCCAGCGCGTGGCCCAGCATCTTGTCGATGCAGAACTTGCCCCAGCCCGGCGTGCCGTCGCGCAGCCCGCAGTGCGCCAGGCAATCGAAGCGCATGGTGCAGGCTGTTTCACGGTGGACCTTGGCCATCAGCCGCGGCTCCAGCCGCAGATACTTGTCGAGCCAGGGCGTGCGCACCGCGCGCGCCGGCAGGCCCGCGACACTGGTGAACTCGACCAGGTCCTCGGGCGCGGCATCGGCCAGCACGCGCTTGAAGGCCGGGTCGGCATCGCATTCGGTGGTCACCGCGAAGGCGGTGCCGAGCTGCACCGCCGAGGCGCCGAGCGACTGCAGCCGGCGGATGTCATCCAGGTTCTCGACGCCGCCGGCCGCGATCAGCGGAATGCGGCCCTCGATGCCCGCGGTCCTGAAGAAGGCCTGCACCTGCGGCAGCACGACGTCGAACTCGAAGCGCGGGTCGTTCAGGTCGCCGACCCTGGCAGCGCCGAGGTGGCCGCCCGCCAGCCGCGGATGCTCGATCACGATGGCATCGGGCAGGCGGCCCTTCTTCTCCCACTTGCGCACCACCAGCTGAACGCCGCGCGCATCCGACAGGATCGGGATCAGCGCCACGCCGGGGTGCTCACGCGCCAGGTCGGGCAGGTCGAGCGGCAGCCCGGCACCGACCACCAGCGCATCGGCGCCGCAGGCCATCGCATGCCGCACCTGCGCCTCGTAGGCGGTGAGCGCCTTCATGACATTGACCGCGACCAGGCCGCGGCCGCCGGCGAGCTGCCGGGCCTTCTTGATCTCGCGGCCCAGCGCCTCGAGGTTGGCGGCGTCGATGCGCGCACCGGCATCGGGCTCGGCCTCGATGTTGGCGGTCCGGGCCCACAGGTCCGGGTGCAGGCGGCGCAGGTCGACCGACGACACGGTGCCGATGCCGCCCAGGCCGGCCACGGTGCCGGCCAGCCGCCCGGCCGACACCCCGACGCCCATGCCGCCCTGCACCACCGGCAGCAGCTCGCGGCCCGCCAGCGTCCAGCGCCGCAGGCCGGAGGCGCTGGCCAGCGCCCCGAGTCGCCCGGCGGCGACCTGTACTTGATCGGAAACCTCGCTCATCCGGCGCTATCGGAGCACCAGCACCGGCAGGGTGGAATGGGTCAGCACGTGCTGGGTCTCGCTGCCGATCAGCATCCGGCCGAGGCCCTTGCGGCCGTGCGAGGCCATCACGATCAGGTCGCAGGCCTGGTTGCCGGCTGCGGCAATGATCGATTCGGCGACCTGGGTCGAATGGGCCACCAGCGGATGGCAGGAGACGCCGCGCCCGCGGGCCCGCTCGCCGATGGCAGCCACCAGGGCCTGTGCGTTCTCCTGGCGCTGCTTGTCGATGGTCGCGCTTTCCACCGACTCACGCACCGTCGAGCCATCCATGTAGCTCTTGGGCGGCCGGCGCGCCACCGTGAAGACGACCAGTTCGGCGCCGTGATGCCGCGCCAGTTCGATGGCACTCTCGACCGCCTTTTCGGACAGCGGGGAACCATCGGTGGCGACCAGGATTTTCTTGAACATGATGGAGGTCTCCGGTTGAAGGCCTCCAGTCTCGGCCAGCCGCGGCCCGCCCGGATTGACAGGGATCAAGCTTGCATCGCGTGCCGCTGCGGCGTGCCGGGAGTCAGCGCGGGGCCGAGGCCGATCGGTGCCGGCACGGCATTGACGATGCGGGTGTAGAGCGCGCGGTAGGTGTCGTCGGGTTCGTGGCCGGTGAAGGGATCGCGATGGGCGCCGAAGGCGGCGTCGAGATCGCGCCAGTCGTCTTCGGTGAGCACGCGCTCGGCCAGCGGCAGGATTTCCTTCTCCTCCTGCGCCATGTGGGCCAGGTAGAAGTCGGTGTAGCGCGCGATCGCTCGCTCGAAAGGCTCGCGGTGCGCCTCGCCGAGCATCTCGTAGACCAGCAGGGCATGTTCGACTTCACGGATGTTGCGCTCGCCGAGCGCATGGTCCCGGTCCAGGTGGTCGAGCAGTTCGCGCGACAGCGGCGTGCGGGCGCGCAGCTTGGGAAACAGCAGCTCGGTCTCGTGGCGGTGATGGCGCTGCTCGGGAAACTGGTCGACATAGAACAGCATCGCCCGCAAGGCCGAGAAGTCGGGCGTGCTCTGCTGTCTTCGATGGACATCGAGCAGCAGGAGGATCGAGCGCAGCATCGCCGAAAGGGCCGCGTGCTCGTCGCGGATGATGCGGGTGGTGGCGTGTGTCATTTTCGAGTCTCCGGAGTGGAGTCCCCAGCTTTCCACGGCCGGCGCCACGCGGCCTTGCCCCAGATCAACAAGACGCCGTGTCGCCCCGTGTTGCCAACGGTCAACACGGCGGCCTGCGCTGGCCGGATACTGGCGGCATCTCAAGCTTCGGCAGGAGCGCGCCATGTACCAACGGATCCTCGTCCCCCTCGACGGCAGCGCGACATCGAAGCAGGGCCTCGACGAAGCGATACGGCTCGCTGCCAAGACCCACGGGCGGCTGCGGCTGGTGCACGTGGTCAACTCGCAGTCGATGGCCATGGCGATGGGCCTTGCCGCCGGCCCGGTCGGCGACTGTTTCGAGGTGCTCGCGCGCAACGGCCGGCAGATCCTGGACGACGGCCAGGCCGCGGCCGCCGCGGCGGGCGTCGAGGCCGAGACGCTGCTGCATGACGGCGCGTCGAACCCGGTCCCTGAACTGATCGCCGCCGACGCCGGCCGATGGCCCGCCGACCTGATCGTGATCGGCACCCATGGCCGCCGCGGCGTCGAGCGCTTCGTGGGGGGCAGCTGCGCCGAGTACCTGCTGCGCTGCACGCCGGTGCCGGTGCTGCTGGTGCGGGCGCCGGCCGACGGCGACGCGCACGCGCACCGTCACGCCCATTGACAGGGGCCCCGAGGGTGCGCGCATGATGCGGGCCCCCGGTTCATCCGCAGAGGCGCCATGAGCATCCGCCACTTCGACCGACTGCTTTTGCCGCGATCCGTCGCCGTGCTCGGTGCCTCGCACCGGCCCGGCGCGATCGGCACCCGCGTCTGGCAGCACCTGCGCGCGGGCGGTTTTGCCGGCCCGGTCTACCCGGTCAACCTCAAGCATGCGCGGCTCGACGGCCTGCCCGTCTTCGCGCGGGTGGCCGACCTGCCCGCGGCGCCGGACCTGGCCCTGATCTGCACGCCGGCGCGCACGGTGGCGCGGCTGGTGGCCGAACTCGGGGCGGCCGGTTGCCGGGCCGCGGTGATCGTCGGCACCGGGTTGAGCGCCGCCGAGCAGCATGCCGCGCTCGACGCCGCCCGGCCGCACCTGCTGCGCCTGCTGGGCCCGGACTCGCTCGGCGTCCTGAGCCCGCACATCGGCCTCCGTGCCGGCCTGGCCCACGTCGCCGCACGGCCGGGCGAGCTGGCGTTCATCTCACAGTCAGGCGCGGTGGCCAGCGCGATGCTGGACTGGGCCGCCAGCCGGGGCATCGGCCTGTCGCACCTGGTGGCGCTGGGCGAGCACTGCGACGTCGATGCCGGCGACCTGCTCGACCGGTTCGCGAGCGACGGCCGCACCCGCGCCATCCTGCTCTATGTCGAATCGATCGCCTCGCCGCGCAAGTTCATGTCGGCCGCGCGCGCCGCGGCGCGCAACAAGCCGGTGATCGTCGTCAAGGCCGGCCGCGCGGGCCAGGGCCTGCGTGCCGCCGCCTCGCACTCCGGCGCCCTGGCCGGCTCCGACATCGTCCATGACGCGGCCATCCGCCGCGCCGGCATGCTGCGGGTGGACACGCTGCAGGAGCTGTTCATGGCGGCGGCGACGCTGGCGCGGTTCCGCCTCAACCGCAGCGAGGCTCTGACCATCCTCGGCAACGGCGGCGGCGCCGGCGTGATGGCGGCCGACGCCGCCGCCCGCGCCGGGATCCGGCTGGCCGAGCCCGGTGCCGCGCTGCTCGAGCAGCTCGGCCGTGCCTTGCCGCCGGAGGCTTCCTGCGCCAACCCGATCGACATCCTCGGCGACGCGCCGGCGGCGCGCTATGCCGCGGCGCTGTCGGCGCTGCTGGCGGACCCCGCGAGCGGCGCCGTGCTGTTCATCCACGCCCCGACGGTGGCCGAGCGCAGCGACGAGATCGCCCGCGCCTGCGCGCCGCTGGTCCGCGCCAACGACCCGCGCGTGATGGGCTGCTGGCTCGGCGATGCCGACATGGCGCCGGCACGCCAGCTGTTCGAGGCGGCCGGCATTCCCGACTACCCGACGCCCGAAGACGCCGTGCGCGCCTTCGGCATGCTGCAGACCTACCGCAGCAACCAGGCGCTGTTGATGGAGGCGCCCAGCGCCAGCGAGAACCCGGCGCCCGATGTGCCGGCGGCGCAGCGGCTGCTGGAAGCAGCCGCCGCCGACGGCCGCGAATGGCTGGCCGAACACGAGGCCAAGGCGGTGCTGCAGGCCTACGGCGTGCCGGTGGTGCGCACGCGGATGGTCCCGGCGTCGGCCGCAGGCCTGCTGGACGCGGCCCGCGAGCTCGGCTATCCGGTAGTGCTCAAGATCGTGTCGCGCGATGTCGCCCACAAGACCGATGTCGGCGGCGTCAGGCTGGACCTGCGCGACCCGGCCGCGCTTGAACAGGCCGTGGGCGAGATGCGGCAGGCGCTGGCCACCCTGCAGCCCGGCGCGCGCATCGACGGCTTCACCGTGCAGCCGATGGCGCACCGCCCGCACGCGCAGGAGGTGATCGTCGGGGCCAGCATCGACGCGGTCTTCGGCCCGGTCATCCTCTGCGGCGGCGGCGGCATCGCGGTCGAGGTGACGGCCGATGTCGCGGTCGCGCTGCCGCCGCTCAACCGCAGCCTGGCGCGCGAGCTGGTCTCGCGCACCCGCGTGTCGCGGCTGCTGGCCGGCTACCGCGACCACCCGCCGGCCGATCTCGATGCCCTGCACGACGTGCTGATCGCGGTGTCGCAGATGCTGGCCGACCTGCCGCAGCTGGCCGAGCTCGACATCAATCCGCTGTGGGTCGACGAGCACGGCGCGCTGGCGCTCGACGCCCGGCTGCGGGTCGCGGCCGGCCGGGTGGCCGGCGCCGCCAACTTCGCGATCCGGCCCTATCCCACGCAGTGGGTCCGCCAGGCCGAGTGGAACGGCCGTCCGATCACGATCCGGCCGATCCGCCCGGAGGACGAAGGCCAGCACCGGCGCTTCCTGCGAAGGCTCACCCCCGAGGACGTGCGCATGCGGCTCTTCCAGGCGCGCAGCGAACTGCCGCGCAGCGAACTGGCCCGGCTGGCCCAGATCGACTACGACCGCGAAATGGCCTTCATCGCCGAGGCCACGGCGGCGGACGGCCAGCCCGAGACGCTCGGCGTCGCCCGCACCGTCTGCGACCCCGACAACGTCGAAGCAGAGTTCGCGCTGCTTGTGCGCTCCGACCTCAAGGGCGGCGGCCTCGGCCGGATGCTGTTCGAGCAGCTGATCGCGCACGCCCGCAGCCGCGGCACCCGGCGCCTGGTCGGCATGATTCTGCGCGAGAACACCCGCATGCTGAAGCTGTCGCGGGCGCTGGGCTTCGAGCGCGTGCCCAGCCTGGAGGATTCCGCCGACGTGTTGCACGTGGCCCTGAACCTGGAACCGCCGCCGCCCGCCGCCTGAGCGGCACGGGCCCCTCGCTCAGCGGCACCAGGCCTCGACCTGGTGCGCGAGGTCGAGCCAGAGCGCCTGCAGCGCCACCGCCGCGAGCATCGCGCCCGCCAGCCGCGTGCCCCACTGCTGCGACAGGATGCCGGCGCCCGACCGCAGGCGCTGCCACAGCCAGGGCGCCAGCAGCAGCGACAGCGCGCTGCCGGCCGCGAACAGCGCCATGACGGCCGCGCCTTCGAGCACGCCGTTGCCCAGGGCCGCCAGCATTAGCGCCGAGTACAGCAGGCCGCAGGGCAGCGCGACCCAGAGCGCGCCGGCCGCCAGCACGCCGAAGGGGCTGCGGGTCATGGGCTGCAGCCGCGCCGACGCCCAGCGCCCGAAGCGGTGCGCCCAGGCGGGCTGCCGGCCCGAGGCGGCCAGCAGCAGGCCCCACGCCAGCACGAACACATGCAGCAGCAGCCAGGCCGGGCGCAGCGCGCCGACCTGCTGGCCCGCCAGCGCCAGGCCCTGGGCAGCGGCGGCCGCCACCGCCCCGGCGGCCGCATAGCCGGCCACCCGGCCCACGTGGAACAAGGCGCCCGCCGGCAGCGAGCGGCCCGGGGACTGCAGCGCGGCGACGCCGCCCGCCGGTGCCCGCACGATGCGGATCACGCCGGCGCAGGCCGCGCCGCACATCGCGACGCAGTGCGGCCCGCCGGCCAGCCCCATCACGAATGCGGTGGCGAGCAGGGCGGACTGCATGGGGGAGCGTGCGGGCTCATCACACGATGCGCGAGAAGCGCGTGCGGTTGCGGTCAGCCTGCAGGTAGCGGTCGAACACCATGGCGATGGCGCGGACGAAGAACCAGCCCAGCGGCGTGACCTCGAGGTGGCGATCGCCGACCACCACCAGGCCCTGCGCCTCGAGCGGCGCCAGCGCTTCGAGCTCGGCCGCGAAGCAGCGCTCGAAATCGACCAGGTGGGCCGAGCCGATGGTCTCGAAATCGACCCGGCCCTGGCACATGATCGCCATGATCACGGTGCGCCGCAGCACGTCGTCGCGGGTCAGCGCCAGGCCGCGCACCACCGGCAGCCGGCCCTGGTCGAGCAGGTCGTAGTACTCCTCGAGCGTCTTGGCGTTCTGGCTGTAGGTGGCGCCGACCCGGCCGATCGCCGACACGCCCAGCGCCACCAGGTCGCAGTCCGGCTGGGTGCTGTAGCCCTGGAAGTTGCGGTGCAGCCGGCCCTGCCGCTTGGCCACCGCCAGCGCGTCGCCGGGCAGCGCGAAATGGTCCATGCCGATGTAGACGTAGCCGGCCTCGGTGAACGCGGCGATAGAGCGCGACAGCATCTCGACCTTGGCCGCCGCATCGGGCAACGCCTCGGTCGCGATGCGGCGCTGGGCCTTGAAGCGCTCGGGCAGGTGGGCATAGGCATAGAGCGCGATGCGGTCGGGCCGCAGCGCGCAGACCTGGGCCAGCGTGCGGTCGAAGGAGGCCGCGCTCTGGCGCGGCAGCCCGTAGATCAGGTCGACGTTGACCGAATCGAAGCCCAGCCCGCGGGCCGTCGCCATCAGGTCGAACACCTGCCCGGCCGGCTGGATCCGGTGCACCGCCTTCTGCACGTCGGGGTCGAAATCCTGGACGCCGAAGCTCAGCCGGTTGAAGCCCAGCGCGGCCAGGGTCACCAGGCGTTCGCGGTCGACGGTGCGCGGGTCGATCTCGATCGAATGCTCGCCGTCCGGCGACAAGGTGAAGGCCTCGCGCAGCATGCCCATCAGCGTCCGCAGGCCGGCATCGTCGAGAAAGGTCGGCGTGCCGCCGCCGAGATGCAGCTGGCGGACCACGGCGCCGCGGCCGAGCCGCTCGACCTGCAGAGCGATCTCGCGCGCCAGGTAGTCCAGGTACTCGCGCCCCTTGCTCTTGTGGCGGGTCACGATCTTGTTGCAGGCGCAGTAGTAGCAGAGCGATTCGCAGAACGGGATATGCACGTAGAGCGACAGCGCCCGCGCGCTGGCGCCGGTGCTGCCGCGCTGTTCGAGCGTCTGGGCATAGTCCTCGGCCGTGAAGGCGTCGACGAAGCGGTCCGCGGTCGGGTAGGAGGTGTAGCGCGGCCCGGCGCAGTCGAACCGCTGCAGCACGGACGGCGCGGGCACCACGATGGGCGGCGTGAGGGCTGGAGCGGAGACGGGAGGCATCGCGGACGCAGGCATGGGCTTCGGTGTGTCACTATGCCGCCGTCGCGATCCGCAAACCTTGACCTGCATCAAGCATCCGGCCCACCCCCCCACGGACAATCCCCGCATGACCCCGACTGCATCAATGAAGCCCGAAAATATCAAGGTCGCCTGTTCCAACTGCAACCTGCGCGAGCTGTGCATGCCGGTCGGACTGGCGCCCGGGGAGCTGCAGCGCCTCGACGACCTGGTCGCCACGCGGCGCAAGATCAAGCGGCGCGAGACGCTGTTTCGCAATGGCGAGCCCTTCACCTCGCTCTATGCGATCCGCACCGGGGTCTTCAAGACCCGGGTCACCAGCGAGGACGGGCGCGACCAGGTCACGGGCTTCCAGATGGCCGGCGAGATCATCGGCCTCGACGGCATCGTCAACGACCAGCACACCTGCGACGCCGTCGCCCTCGAAGACTCCGAGGTCTGCGTGATGCCCTTCGAGCGCATCGAGGAACTGTCGCGCGAGGTGACGGCGCTGCAGCGCCACGTGCACCAGATCATGAGCCGCGAGATCGTCCGCGAGCATGGCGTGATGCTGCTGCTCGGCAGCATGCGGGCCGAGGAGCGGCTGGCGGCCTTCCTGCTGAACCTGGTGCAGCGGCTGCATGCGCGCGGCTTCTCGCGCTCCGAGCTGGTGCTGCGCATGACGCGCGAGGAAATCGGCAGCTACCTCGGCCTCAAGCTCGAGACCGTGAGCCGGACGATGTCGAAGTTCGCGGCCGACGGCATGGTCGAGGTCGAGCAGCGCAACGTGCGCATCCTCGATCCCGAGGCGCTGCGCCGCATCGTCAATCCGCCGGGCTGTTGAGCTCGGCCGCCGGCCGGGCCAGCAGCAGCGTCAAGGCGCCCGCCGCCGTGGCCAGCAGCCAGAAGGCAAAGAACCCGGCCGTGTAGACCGCCTGGCGAGAGGCGCCCAACGCCTCGCCGCGCCAGTTGAGGTCGCCCGGATCGACCAGTGCGAACACCAGCACCTCGAGCGCGCAGGCCAGCAGGAATGCCGGCCAGAGTATCCACATCCAGCGTTGCGCCTGCATGTTCAGCGCCTCGGCGACGGCACGTCGGCGCTCGGGGTGGCCGCGTGGTTGCGCCCGGCCACCGCCGGCATGAGCTTCTTGTCGGCCAGCGTGCGGTTGATCTCCACGCCCTTGCGGTAGTAGTCCTCGTCGACCACCGGGTCGGGCGTGCGCAGGGCCAGCCACAAGGTGGCGAAACTCGCGATCACCACCAGGCCCGGCCCGCCGATCACCATCCACACCAGCCCGAAGCGCCACCAGGGTGGACAGGGACGCGTCGCTTCGTCATGGCTGCTCTTGTCGGTCATCTTCTGCCTCCTTGGGGCCTGGATTTCATCGCGGGACCAGGAACACGGCCTTCTCGGACACGCTGCCCTGGCCGCCCTCCGCTCGAACGTCGAAATACACCTTGTGGGAACCGGCCGTCGCCGCACCGTAGGGCAGCTGCAGCCGCACCGCCACCCAGCGCGACTGCGCCGGCGCGACCTCGACCACCGGCTCCGAGGACACGTGCAGACCCTCGAGGCCGCTGGCTTCGATCCGGTAGCGCTGCACCTGCTCGGTGGCGTTCATGATCTGAAGGCGGTAGACGTTCTCGAGCTGGCCGCCGTCGACGATGCGGGCCAGCGAGGCGCGGTCGCGCACCACGTCGACCTTCAGCGGCGTGCGCGTCACCAGGCTCGCCAGCAGGCCGATGCACAGCGCGCCGAGCACCGCGGTGTAGACCAGCACCCGCGGCCGCAGAACGCGGCGCAGCACCTGGCGCGGCGTCCAGCGCCCGGCCATGCTGTTCTGCGTGGCGTAGCGGATCAGGCCGCGCGGGGTCGACATCTTGTCCATCACGATGTTGCAGGCATCGACGCACAGGCCGCAGCCGATGCATTCGTACTGCAGCCCCTGGCGGATGTCGATGCCGGTCGGGCAGACCTGGACGCACAGCTTGCAGTCGATGCAATGGCCGAACTCCGATGCGGCAGCGGCCGCCCGACCCTTGGCCGGCACGCCACGCGGTTCGCCGCGTGCCGTGTCGTAGCTCACGATGAGCGTGTCGCGGTCGAACATCGCGCTCTGGAAGCGCGCATAGGGGCACATGTACTTGCACACCTGCTCGCGCATGAAGCCAGCGTTGCCGTAGGTGGCGAAGCCGTAGAACAGCACCCAGAAGACTTCCCAGGAGCCCATCCGGGTCTGCAGGAATTCCATGGCCAGTTCGCGGATCGGCGTGAAGTAGCCGACGAAGGTGAAGCCGGTCCACAGGCCGATCGATATCCAGACCACGTGCTTGAACCACTTCTTGACCAGCTTCTCGGCCGAGAAATCGCCGCTGTCGAGCCGCATGCGCGCGATGCGGCTGCCCTCGATCTTCTCCTCGACCCACATGAAAATCTCGGTGTAGACCGTCTGCGGGCAGGCGTAGCCGCACCACAGGCGCCCCGCCACGGCAGTGAACAGGAACAGCGACAGCGCCGAGACCACCAGCAGCCCGGTCAGGTAGATCAGGTCCTGCGGATAGAGCACCAGCCCGAACAGGAAGAAGCGCCGCGCGCCGAGGTCGAACAGCACCGCCTGGCGCTGGCCCCACTCGAGCCAGGGCAGGCCGCAGAAGACCCCCTGCGTCGCGAACACCAGGGCCCAGCGCCAGCGGGCGAAATAGCCGCTGACGCTGCGCGGATAGATCTTCTTGTGGGCCGCGTAGAGCCCGACGTCCTCCTCGGCCGCCGCGATCGGGATCACGGTGCGCGGCTTCTGTGGCGTCGTCTGCTCGGTCATGGAAACGCTCATGGACAAGACTCGGGCGGCAGCCTCATTGCCCCGCGACGGTGGCCGCCTTGTTGTTCGACAGGCCCCAGACATAGGCGGTCAGCACGTGGATCTGCGCCTCGGTCAGGCGGCCCTGCTGCGCCGGCATCTGGTTGGTCTTGCCGCCGTTGATCATCGCGATGATCGCTTCCTGACCATAGCCGTGCAGCCAGATCTTGTCGGCCAGGTTCGGCGCGCCCACCGCCGGGTTGCCGACGCCGCCGATGCCGTGGCAGGCCGCGCACGCCGTGAACTTGCTCTTGCCGAGTCCGGCGCGCACCGAATCGTGCGGGCTGTCAGACAGGCTCAGCACGTAGTTGGCGAGGTTCTTGACGTCCTCGGCCGATCCGACCGCCTCGGCCATCGGCGGCATCGTGCCGATGCGGCCGAGCGCGATGGTCTCGTGGATCTTCTCGGGCGTGCCGCCATGCAGCCAGTCGCCATCGGTGAGGTTCGGGAAGCCCTTGCTGCCGCGCGCATCCGAGCCGTGACACTGGGCGCAGTTGTTCAGGAACAAGCGCTCGCCGACGGCCATGGCGCCGGCGTCGGAGGCGAGCTTCTCGACCGGCTGCGCGGTGTAGGCGGCGTACACCGGGGCCAGCTCGGCGTTGGCCTTCTCCACCGCCTTCTCGTACTCGCCCTGGGTGCTCCAGGCCAGGGTGCCGCGGTAGCTGCCCAGCCCTGGGAACACCACCAGGTAGCCGATGCCGAACACGATGGTCAGCACGAACAGGCCCATCCACCAGCGCGGCATCGGGTTGTTCATCTCGCGCAGGTCCTCGTCCCAGACATGGCCGGTGGTGTTGTCGGCGTTCGAAGGGCCGCGGAAGCGGGCCGTCAGCCACAGCAGCAGCGCGCAGGCCAGGATGCCGCCGAGCGCGATCGCGGTGACGAAGTGCGACCAGAAGGCGTTGACGAAGTCGCTCACGACGGGTCCTCCTCGAACGGCAGGCGTGCCGCCTCTTCGAAGGCCTGCGCGTTGCGGCGCGAATACGCCCAGACCAGGATGCCGATGAAGGTCGCGAACGAGACCAGCGTGGCGGCGATTCGCAGGGTGGTGATGTTGTCCATCGCGGTTGTCCTCACTTGAGTGCCAGGCCGAGCGACTGCAGATAGGCGACCACGGCGTCCATCTCGGTCTTGCCCTTGACCGCGGCCGGCCCGGCCGAGATCTGCTCGTCGGTGTAGGGCACGCCGACCCGGCGCAGCGCCGTCATGTGGGCGGCCGACTCGGCGCCGTCGAGCGGCGCCTTCTCGAGCCAGGTGTAGGCCGGCATGTTCGACTCCGGCACCACGTCGCGCGGGTTGTTGAGGTGGATGCGGTGCCACTCGTCGCTGTACTTGCCGCCCACCCGGTGCAGGTCGGGGCCGGTGCGCTTGCTGCCCCACTGGAACGGGTGGTCGTAGACGAACTCGCCGGCCACCGAATAGTGGCCATAGCGCAGCGTCTCGGCGCGGAACGGCCGGATCATCTGCGAGTGGCAGTTGTAGCAACCCTCGCGCACGTAGATGTCGCGGCCCGCGAGTTGCAGCGGTGTCAGCGGCTCGACGCCGGCGACCGCCTCGGTGGTCGACTTCTGGAAGAACAGCGGCACGATCTCGACCAGGCCGCCGACCGCGATCACCAGCAGGATCAGCACGATCATCAGGAAGTTGTTGGTCTCGATCTTCTGGTGCGAGAAGCCCGGGGGAATGTTCGAACTCATGGGAGTGTCCTCAGGCGTGGGCCATGGCGGGCTGCGGGATCGGTGCGGGCTTGCTGAAGCCCGAGATCACCGTCATCCAGACGTTCCAGGCCATCACCAGCATGCCGCTCAGGTACAGCACGCCGCCGAGCACGCGCACCACGTAGTAGGGATAGGTGGCCTTCACGCTTTCGACGAAGGTGTAGGTCAGCGTGCCGTCGGGGTTGACCGCGCGCCACATCAGGCCCTGCATCACGCCGGCGATCCACATCGCGGCGATGTAGAGCACGATGCCGATGGTCGCCATCCAGAAGTGCAGCTCGATCGCCTTCACGCTGAACATCTCGGTGCGGCCGTACACGCGCGGGATGAGGTAGTACAGCGAGCCCATCGAGATCAGGCCGACCCAGCCGAGCGCGCCCGAGTGCACGTGGCCGACGGTCCAGTCCGTGTAATGCGAGAGCGCGTTGACGGTCTTGATCGACATCATCGGACCCTCGAAGGTCGACATGCCGTAGAACGACAGCGAGACGATCAGGAAGCGCAGGATCGGGTCGGTGCGCAGCTTGTGCCAGGCGCCCGACAGCGTCATCACGCCGTTGATCATGCCGCCCCAGCTCGGCGCCAGCAGGATCAGCGAGAACACCATGCCGATCGACTGGGTCCAGTCGGGCAGCGCCGTGTAGTGCAGGTGGTGCGGGCCGGCCCACATGTAGGTGAAGATCAGGGCCCAGAAGTGCACGATCGACAGCCGGTACGAATACACCGGGCGGCCGGCCTGCTTCGGCACGTAGTAGTACATCATCCCGAGGAAGCCCGCGGTCAGGAAGAAGCCGACGGCGTTGTGGCCGTACCACCATTGGACCATCGCATCCTGCACGCCGGCGTAGGCCGAGTAGCTCTTCATCGCACCGGCCGGGATGGCCGCGCTGTTGACGATGTGCAGCAGCGCCACCGCGATGATGAAGGCGCCGTAGAACCAGTTGGCGACGTAGATGTGGCGCACCTTGCGAACGCCGATGGTGCCGAAGAAGACGATCGCGTAGGCCACCCAGACGACCGCGATCAGGATGTCGATCGGCCATTCGAGCTCGGCGTATTCCTTGCCGCTGGTGTAGCCCAGCGGCAGGCTGATGGCCGCCGCCACGATCACCGCCTGCCAGCCCCAGAACACGAACGAGGCCAGCGCCGGCGCGAACAGCCGGACCTGGCAGGTGCGCTGCACGACATGGAAGCTGGTGGCCATGAGCGCACAGCCGCCGAAGGCGAAGATCACCGCGTTGGTGTGCAGCGGGCGCAGTCGCCCGTAGCTGAGCCACGGGATGCCGAAGTTGAGGTCGGGCCAGGCCAGCTGCGAGGCGATGACCACCCCCACCAGCATGCCCACCACTCCCCAGACGACGGACATGAGAGCGAATTGCCGCACGACCGTATCGCTGTAGACAGGCGCGGAAGAACTCGGAGCTTGCATCGCAGAGCCTTGTTGTATGGAACGGGCCCAGTGTCCGGTTGGGGGCCGCCAGCCGGCTTGATGCAAATCAATCGTTGCGCAGAATGCGCTCGCCTTCGCCCTCGACGTCGTCGAATTGGCCACGGTCCACCGCCCACCAGAGGCCGGCGAGGATGATCAGCACCAGCACCACCGAGAACGGGATGAGCAGGAACAGGATGTCCATCAGGCCGCCCCCGCGCGCAGCGGCCGGCCGGCCAGCCGCGCCGCGTTCAGCACCACGGCCAGCGAGCTCGCGGCCATGCCCAGCCCCGCGAGCCACGGCGGCAGCCAGCCGACGATCGCCAACGGCACGCAGACCGCGTTGTAGCCGGCCGCCCACCAGAGGTTCTGCCGCACCACGCGCAGGGTGCGACGCGCCTGCGCGATGGCGCCGGGAATGACATCGAGCGTGGCGCCGAGGACCACGAAGTCGGCGTTGGCGCGCGCCAGCGGCACCGCGCGTCCGAACGCGAACGAGGCATGCGCATGCGCGAGCACCGGCCCGTCGTTGAGTCCGTCGCCCACCATCGCGACCGCGCGGCCCTGCGCCTGCAGGTCCTTCATGCGGGCCAGCTTGTCCTCGGGCGTGCAGTCGCCGAGCACCAGCGCGATGCCGGCGCGCTGCGCCACCTCGCGCGCCGCGGCGCCGCTGTCGCCCGACAGCAGCCACACCGCCTGGCCCTGCGCCTCCAGCGCCGACACGGTGGCCGCGGCGTCCTCGCGCAGGTCTTCTGCCAACACGAAGCTCGCGACCCAGCCCTGGTCGTCGCTGAGATGGACCTGTGCCGCCTGCACCGCCAGCGGCGTGACGCCGCAGAATGCGGCCGAGCCCAGGCGCAGGCGCCGCCCGGCACCGCCGCCGCGGCGGTTCAGCGTGCCCTCCAGGCCCTCGCCGGCATGCTCGACGAGCTGCACCGGGGCCCAGTCCGGCGCCAGACGGTGCTGGTCGTTCCAGGCCTGCACCAGCGCGCGCGACGCCGGGTGCAGGGACTGCGCCGCCAGCGCGGCCGCGAGTTCCACCGCATCGCCCGGCCGCACGCCCTGGCGGCTGTAGACCCGGTCCAGCCGCGGCGTGTCGCGGGTCAGGGTGCCGGTCTTGTCGAACACCACTGTGTCGACCGCGGCCAGCGACTCCAGCGCCTGCAGGTTGCGAACCAGCACCCCGCCGCGCGCCAGGGTGCCGGCGCTCGCCAGCATCGCGGCCGGCGTGGCCAGCGACAGCGCGCAGGGGCAGGTGACGATCAACACCGCCACCGCGACCATCAAGGCCTTGCCCGGGTCCACGTGCCACCACCACGCGGCGGCCCCGGCCGCGGCCGCCAGCACCGCGAGCAGGAAGGGCCGCGCCGCGCGATCGGCCAGGCGCGCGAGCCGTGGCTTCTGCAGCGAGGCGTTCTCCATCAGGGCGACGATCTGGGCGAACCGGGTGTCGGGCCCGAGCGCCTCGACCCGGACCTCGACCACCGCGCCGACGTTGTGGCTGCCCGCCAGCACCCGGGCGCCGCAAGGGCGCGCGACCGGCCGCGACTCGCCGGTGATCAGTGCCTCGTCGGCCGAGGTGTCGCCCGCGACCACGCGGCCATCGGCCGGGAAGGCTTCGCCCGGCAGCACGCGCAGCATGTCGCCGACCGCCAGCCGCCGCACCGCGACGCGCTCGAACTCGCCGTCGGCACGGCGCCGCAGCACGCTGTTGGGCAGCCGGTTCATCAGGGCATCGAGCGCCCCGGCGGTGCGGTCGCGCAGCCGCGACTCGAGCCAGCGGCCGGTCAGCAGGAAGAACACGAACATGGTCAGCGAATCGACATAGAGTTCGTGGCCCAGCGGCCCCTCGGGATCGAAGGTGGCCGCGGTGCTGACGACGAAAGTGATCGCCATGCCGAGCGCCACCGGCAGGTCCATGCCGATGCGGCGCTGCCGCAGGTCGCGCCAGGCGCTGCGAAAGAAGGGGGTGCAGCAGAACAGCACGACCGGCAGGGTGAGCACCCACGAGGCCCAGCGCAGCAGCTGCGCGGCATCGGGCGACATGTCGCCGGGCCGGGCGATGTAGGCCGGGTAGGCGTACATCATGACCTGCATCATGCAGAAGCCGGCCACCAGCCAGCGCCAGAGCGCGAGCCGCGATTCCCGCGCGCGACGCGCACTCGCCAGCATGTCGCCGGCCGGCACCAGCCGGTAGCCGGCGGCGGCGCAGGCCTCGAACCAGCGCGATGGCTTGACCTTGGCGGGCGACCAGACCACCCGGGCGCGGCGGCTGGCCGCATTGACCTCGGCCGAGACCACGCCCGGCACCTGCATCAGCGCCGCCTCGACCGTGAACGCGCAGGCCGCGCAGTGCATGCCCTCGACCGCGACCTGCGACTCCCAGCGCGCCGCGGCATCGCCGGGCGCGAGCGAACGACCGAATCCCGGCCATTCCGCCGGATCGTCCAGCAGCGACCAGGCCGGCTGCGAAGCGGCAGGCAAGCCAGGAGCGAGGGAGAGCACGGCTTCCATCCCCCGAGGCTAGCGGTCGCGGCGCGGCGCGACTTGACCTGGATCAAAGGCTGTCGCCGCGGCCTTGATCCAGGTCACGCGACCTCGGCGGCGAGTCATCACAATCGGGTCGTCGACGCGCACCATCGCGCGCGCCATATTTTTCTGGAGAACCTCCCCCATGCTTCGCCATCGTCTCGCCGCCCTCGCCGTGCTGGCCTTCGCCTCCGTCCCCGCCCTCGCCGCCGACTGCACCGTCGAGATCGAAGGCAACGACGCGATGCAGTTCAACAAGCCCGCCATCGAGGTCAGCCAGTCCTGCAAGGAGTTCACTGTCAAGCTCAAGCACAGCGGCAAGATGCCCAAGCAGGCCATGGGCCACAACTGGGTGCTGGCCAAGACCGCCGACGTGCAGGCGATCGCCGCCGACGGCATCGCCGCGGGCCTGCCCCAGAACTACGTCAAGGCCGGCGACGCCCGCGTCGTGGCCCACACCAAGATCGTCGGCGGCGGCGAGAGCGACAGCGTGAGCTTCGCCCCGGCCAAGCTGGCCGCCGACGGCAGCTACACCTACTTCTGTTCCTTCCCCGGCCATTCCACGCTGATGAAGGGGACGCTCAAGCTGGTCAAGTGAGCGAAGGGCTTTCATGAAACGCCCTTCTGGGCGTATCGTGGCGACCCCAACCTTCAAATCCGGAGACACCGCACATGGCCACCAGCAAGTCGAGCACCACCGCCGCGAAGAAGACGCGTTCGACCGGCATCCCCACGCCGGCCGACGTCCAGGAAGCCTTCGTCAAGCCGCTCAAGGGCATGGCGGAGCGACTGCAGAACCTGCCGCTGGCGGGCGCCGCGGGGGCGATCGTCGAGAGCGGGCGCAAGGACCTGCAGGCGCTGGTCAAGGCCAACGAGAAGTCCTACGAGGGGCTGCAGGCCGTGGTGCAGCGCCAGACCGAGATGCTCAAGACCTCGATCGAGGAATGGCAGGGGACCATGAAGGGGCTCTCGGCCAAGGACCCGCGCGAGGGCTTCGCCAAGCTCGACGCCATGGGCAAGGCGGCCTTCAAGCAGGCGCTGGACGACATCCGCGAGCTGTCCGAAATGGCGGCCAAGTCGCAGTCCGACGCCTTCGAGGTGGTGCGCGAGCGCATCCGCTCGAACGTCGACGAGGTCAGCAAGCTGTTGCAGCCGCGCAAGTAACACCGCCCCGCGGGGCTCGATCTGCATTGTCCTGCGCAATAACGAGAAATAGGTCCGTGACTGGCGCCGCAGGAAGCGTACATTGGTGCGATTCCTCAGCGATTGGAACGAACCAGCATGGCATCGAATTCTCAGACGCGCATTTCGGAACGGGCCGCCAACGAGGCCGCAGCGCGCGAGCGGCTGCGGCAGGCCCTGCCCGCCACGGTCGACCATCTGCAGAACCATCAGGCAGACCGGATCGACGACAACGACATCGATGCCTACGTGCGGCTCAACTGGCTCGAATGGCACGGCGGCGGGCTGCGGCTCACGATCACCGGGCGCAATGTCTGCGCCCAGCTCACGCCAACCGCCTGAGCCCGGTCACTGGCCGATGACGATCTGGGCGATCAGCCCCGTCGCCACTGCGGCCAGCACGAAGTCGCCACCCACTCCCATCCACTGGTAGCCGCGCGGCGGCGGCTGCAGCCGGTGCCCGCGCCAGTCGTTCACGACATACTGGCGGCCGCGGTACTCGCTCGGCATGCGCCCGCCGCGGCGCCATTCGGCGTGCGGATTGGGATACGCGCGATGATCGAATCGGTCCGGACCCGGACGGTAGGCGCCTCGGTAGTCGGGACGGTAGTCGGGACCGGGACGGTAGTCGGGACGGTAGTCGGGACGGGCGTCGGCGCGATAGCCGGGCTGTGCCCGGTCATTGCGGTCGGGTCCGCGATCGAAGCGCGAATCCTGCGCGAAGGCGCTTCCCGCCATGCACATCGCGAGCGCTGCGGCGGCAGCTGCCATGCTCTTGGACTTGATCATTGTCGGAACTCCTTCTGCGTTGATGAGGAGTCCAGTGTGGAAGCCGCAGGTGTCGCGCTTGGCGCTCGCATGTACGCGCCACGTGAAGCAAGGTAAAGCCGGGTCGGATTCAGGGCGAGTTGCCTTGAGGCCCGACGGCCGGCGCGGCCGGCTTGTGGCTGCCGGCGGGCGTGATCTTGCGGCCCAGGGCCTCGCCCCAGCGGCGCACCGGCGCGCTGGCGCGTTCGGCCGTGTGGTCGACGCCTTGCCGGGTCGCATGGGCGCCGCGCTCGATGCCACGGCCCGCGGCGTCGCTGCCGCGCTCGATGCCGTTCAGCACCTTGCTCTCGGCGCCTTGCGCGCACAGCGGCAGCACCGCGATGGCGCCCAGCAAGGCCAGGGTGGCGCCTGCGGTGCGCGTACGGGATTTGCTCGTCAGTGACATGGGTTCGATCTCCTTTTCGGCTCGCATTCAATCCTGGGGCTCGGCCGCGGCGCGCGCCATGCGTTCGCTCTTCCAGTAGACGTCGTCGCCGCCATCGACCCGGTTGAGCACGCGCGCGAGCACGAACAGCAGGTCGCTCAGGCGGTTGAGGTAGTGGCGCAGCGCGGCGTTGATCTCCTGCTGTGCGCCCAGCGCCACCACCGCGCGTTCGGCGCGCCGGGCGACGGTGCGGCAGACATGGGCCAGCGAGGCGGCGCGGGTGCCAGCGGGCAGGATGAATTCAGCCAGCCGCGGCAGGGTCGCGTTGTGCTCGGCCAGCGCATTGTCGAGCTGCAGCAGGGCCTCGGCCTTGAGCAGCGTGTAGCCCGGCATCGACAGCTCGCCGCCGAGGTTGAACAGCTGGTGCTGCACGTCGACCAGCAATTCGCGCACCGCGGCCGGCATCGGCTCGCAGAGCAGCACGCCGATCTGCGAATTGAGCTCGTCGACGTCGCCCATCGCGTGCACGCGCAGGTGGTCCTTGGGGACGCGGGTGTTGTCGCCGAGGCCGGTGCTGCCGTCGTCGCCGGTGCGCGTCGCGATCTGTGTCAGGCGGTTGCCCATGGGTGTGGTCTCTGGTGCGGGTTGAAGGAGCGGTTCGTAGAATGTTAGACCCTTCAGGAGACCGCCCCGATGAATGCGCCCACCGCCCCCTCCCATCTCACGCCCGAGATCGCGCTGCGCGCGGTGCCCGACGCCCTCATCGAGTCGCTGAAGGCCCGCTTCGGCGAGCGCTGCTCGACCGCGCTGGCGGTGCGCACCCAGCACGGCCGCGACGAGTCCTCCTTCGACGCCCCGCCGCCCTCGGCCGTGGTCTTCGCCGAGAGCACGCAGGACGTGGCCGACGCCGTCGCGCTGGCCAGCGCGCACAGCGTGCCGGTCATCCCGTTCGGCGTCGGCTCCTCGCTCGAAGGCCACCTGCTGGCGGTGCAGGGCGGCATCAGCATCGACGTCAGCCGCATGAATCGCGTGCTGTCGATCAACGCCGACGACCTCACGGTGACCGTGCAGCCCGGCGTCACGCGCAAGCAGCTCAACGACGAGATCAAGAGCACCGGCCTCTTCTTCCCGATCGACCCTGGCGCCGATGCCTCGATCGGCGGCATGGCGGCCACCCGCGCCAGCGGCACCAACGCGGTCCGCTACGGCACCATGCGCGAGAACGTGCTGGCGCTCGAGGTCGTCACGGCCAGCGGCGAAGTGATCCGCACCGGGACCCGGGCCAAGAAGTCCTCGGCCGGCTACGACCTGACCCGGCTCATCGTCGGCAGCGAGGGCACGCTCGGCGTGATCACCGAAGTCACCTTGCGCATCTACCCGCTGCCCGAGGCGGTGTCGGCCGCGATCTGCTCGTTCCCGAGCATCGAGGCGGCGGTGCGCACCACCATCGAGATCATCCAGCTCGGCGTGCCGATCGCGCGGGTCGAGCTGATCGACGTCAACACGGTGCGCATGGTGAACGCCTACGCCAAGCTCGGCCTGCGCGAGGAGCCGATGCTGCTGATGGAGTTCCACGGCTCGCCGGCCGGCGTCAAGGAACAGGCCGAGACGGTGCAGGAACTCGCCAGCGGCCACGGCGGCAAGGCCTTCGAGTGGGCCAGCACGCCCGAGGAGCGAACCCGCCTCTGGACCGCGCGCCACAACAGCTACTTCGCGGCGGTGCAGTCGCGCCCCGGCTGCCGCGTGATCTCGACCGACACCTGCGTGCCGATCTCGCGGCTGGCCGACTGCCTGCTCGAGTCGGTGGCCGAGGCCGATGCCAGCGGCATCCCCTACTTCCTAGTCGGCCATGTCGGCGACGGCAACTTCCACTTCGGCTACCTGCTCGACCCCAACCTGCCCGAGGAGCGCGTGACCGCCGAGAAGCTCAACCATGCGCTGGTCTCGCGCGCCCTGGCGCTCGAGGGCACCTGCACCGGCGAGCACGGCGTCGGGCTGCACAAGATGGACTTCCTGGTGACCGAAGCGGGTGCCGGCGCGATCGACATGATGCGCACCATCAAGCGCGCGCTCGACCCGAAGAACATCATGAATCCGGGGAAGATCTTTAACTTGTGAGACCTTGCGGGACAGACCAAGAAACTGCGCAGCAGTTTTTGCTCTGTCCTCAACTGATCAAGCCCTTCTTCAGATCAAGCCCTTCTCGAAATCAAGCCCCCCATGAAAAACCCCGGCCGCTCTGGCAAGCGGCCGGGGTTTTTTCGCACCCTGAGCGTCGCCCTTATTTCTGCGTGCTGCTGCCGCGGCGAGCCGGTGCGGGTTGCGGCGCCGAGGTCTGCGATGGCGGCGCCGCGCCATCCACGCCGAGCCGGCCGCCACCGCCCAGCCCCTGGCCCTGCACCGTCTGCGCCTTGTAGTTGCGCAGCGAGATGACCATCTGGTTGAACGCGTCCATGAAGGCGGCGCTGATCACCTTGCCCTGGGCCGTGTTGGTGTAGCCGCCCAGCGCGCCGCCGGCGCTGCCGCCGAACACCGAGCCGAAGGCGCCGAAGTCGGTCTTCGAGGCGCTGCCCTCCGACGCCGCGACCTGCACCCCCGACCGGTTGTCGATCAAGGTCAGCATCGCGCTGGCCTCCTTGGTCTGCATGCTGCCGCCGACCGCGGACAGCACGCCGCTGTAGCGACCGCCGACCAGGCCGCCCAGCGCGCCGCCCATGCCGCCCGCGTTCTGGTTGCTGAAGACGATCTCGGGCGACATGCCGTAGTCGGAGGCCACCATCTGGCCGCCGCCGAAGTTGCTGCCCTGACGCATCTCACCCGATTGCGACAACTGGCGCTCGCGCGACATGGCGTTCATGCCGGCCGCGCCGCGCTCGACCACCACGAAGCAGTTCGACTGCTGGATCAGCAGCCGCAGCAGGTTGGACGTCGGCGGCAGCTTGTACTCGTTGCGCAGAATCGTGTACCAGCCGGCCGACTGGTTCTCGATCAGCGACACCGTGCCCAGCGGCGAGGCGCATTTCTCGAGCGCGCTGCTGGTGTTGGCGCTGGCACTGCCCGCAGCGCTGCCGGTGGCCACCGTCTTGGCGCTCTGGCTGCCCATCTGCATGTCGGTGGTTTCGCAGCCCGCGAGCAGCATCGCAGCCGCGGCCATGGCGGCCCATGGTGATATGCGTTGTCCCATGTGATTCCCCTCTTAGAACTTTTGATTTAAAAGTTGTAGCGGGAGCATAGGACGGGTAACTGGTTGAAATCAATTCAACCAGAAGCAAGGGACGCCGGGCGGCGAGCTAGGCCGTTTGGCGGATGCGGTCGATGAGGCCGTTGAGCGCGTCGAGCGAGCCGAAGTGGATCGCCAGTTCGCCGCTCTCCTCCACCTTGCCGCCGCGCCGGGTGCGCTTCTTGATGCGGACTTCGACTTCGGCCGCCAGCAGGTCGGCCAGCTCCTCCTCGACCCGAAGCAGGTCGCGCGACTTCTCGGCGGCGCCGCGCCGGGGCGACGGCGAGAGACTGAACTCGGCCGCCAGTTTCTTGACCAGCGCTTCGGCTTCGCGCACCGACATCTTCTTGGCCGCGATCTGGTTGGCCGCGGTGATCTGCGTGCCCTTGTCGAGCGACAGCAGCGCGCGCGCATGCCCCATGTCGATGTCGCCGGCCATCAGCATGGCCTGGGCGGGCTCGGCCAGGTTGAGCAGGCGCAGCAGGTTGCTGGCCGCACTGCGCGAACGCCCCACGGCCTGTGCGGCGGACTCGTGAGTAAGCCCAAACTCTTGCACCAGCCTTTGCAGGCCTTGGGCCTCTTCGAGCGGATTGAGGTCTTCGCGCTGGATGTTCTCGATCAGCGACATGGCGGCGGCCGCCTCGTCGGGCACGTCGCGTACCAGTACCGGCACGCTTTCCAGGCCGGCCAGCCCGGCGGCACGGAAGCGCCGCTCGCCCGCGATGATCTCGAACTCGGCCTTCTTCTCGCGCGCCGCATCGCTGTCGAGCCGGCGCACCAGGATCGGCTGCATGATGCCCTGCGCCTTGATGCTCTCGGCCAGCTCGTAGAGCGCGCCCTCGTCCATCCGCGTGCGGGGCTGGTAGACGCCAGGCACCATCTGGTCGAGCTGCAAGGTGGTCGGATTCGGTACCACCGAGTCGTCGTTGACCGCGGTGTCCGAACCGTTGAAGGTCGGGCCCAGCAGGGCCTCGAGGCCGCGGCCGAGGCCCTTTGGTTTTTTGGTGGCCATGGAGGTCATTGGTCTTTCAGTAGTTGGTTCAGCAGTGCGCGGCCTTCGGGCCAGTCGCCCAGGCCGGATTCGCCGTTGATGTGGCCGCGGGCGCCGGCATCGACGAAGCGTGCGCCCCAGTCGCGCGCCATCTGGCGCGAACGCGCGGCCTCGCAGTACGGGTCGTCCTGGCCGGCGATCATGAGCGAAGGAAATGGCAGCGGCTGGCGCACGATCGGCGCCCAGCCGGGAATCATCTGGCGCAGGTCGTCGCGTTCCAGGTCGCCGGGCGCCACCAGCAACGCGGCCCGCACCTTGGCCGTATGGCCCGAGTGCGCGGCCCAGGCGGCCACCAGGATGCAGCCCAGGCTGTGCGCGACCAGCACCACTGGACCCGGGGCGGCCAGCACCTCTTCTTCGAGCCGGGCGCTCCAGTCGCCCCGCAGCGGCCGCATCCAGTCGTGCTGCTCGACCCGGTGATCGCCATGGAGCGCTTCCCAGCGGCTCTGCCAGTGGGCCTCGTCGCTGTTCTGCCAGCCGGGCAGCAGCAGGATCCTGGGGGCGGTCAAAGGCTGTCCGGCAGTTGGACCGCCACCGGCGGTGCGTCCATCGGGGCGGGCACGGGCGGGCTTGCGGCCTCCGATGCCATCGCGCTGGCCGGCGGCATCTTGTCCACCAACTCCTGGGCAAAGGCGACGAAGGCCAGGCTGCCCTTGGCCGGCGGATCGAAGACCACGCCTGGCAGGCCGTAGCTCGGCGCTTCGGCCAGGCGCACGTTGCGCGGGATCACGGTGTCGAACACCTTGTCCCCGAAATGCGCCTTCAATTGCTCGCTCACCTGCTGCTGCAGGGTGATGCGCGGATCGAACATCACCCGCAGCAAGCCGATGATCTGAAGGTTCTTGTTGAGGTTCGCGTGCACCTGCTTGATCGTGTTGACCAGGTCGGTCAGCCCCTCGAGCGCGAAGTACTCGCACTGCATCGGCACGATCACGCCGTGGGCGGCACACAGTCCGTTGAGGGTGAGCAGGCTGAGGCTCGGCGGGCAATCGATCAGGATGTAGTCGTATTCGGCCCCGACCGCGGCCAGGGCGGTGCGCAGGCGTTTCTCGCGCCGGTCGAGCGCCACCATCTCGACCTCGGCACCGGCCAGCTCGCGGTTGGCGCCGAGGATGTCGTAGCCGCAGGCTTCGGACCGAACCCGGGCCTCGGCGACCGACGCCGATTCGAGCAGCACGTCGTACACCGTGGTCTCCAGCTGGCGCTTGTCGACACCCGAGCCCATGGTGGCGTTGCCCTGCGGATCGAGGTCGATCATCAGGACCCGCTGCCCGACCTTGGCCAAGCCGGCCGCCAGGTTCACCGTGGTCGTGGTCTTGCCGACGCCGCCCTTCTGGTTCGCTATGCAGAAAATCTTTGCCATGTCAGCGAGAGATGGCCAGTTTGAAGCCGAAGGCGATCAGGAACACGCCCGCCAACTTGCCCAGTGCACCCGAAACCTTGGGATTGGCGCGCAGGCGCTCGGCCAGGAAATAGGTCAGCAAGGTCACGATCAGTCCGTACATGAAGGTCAGGAAAGCGATCGTGGCGGCCATCGCCCCGAAGGTGGCCAGGCCTTGGTGGCGGCTGGGATCGATGAAGAGCGGGAAGAAGGCCATGTAGAAGACGATGGCCTTGGGATTCAGCAAGGTGATGGTCACGGCCTGCTGGAAGTACTGCCTCGGCCGTATGTTCAGGATCGGGGCCGCGCCGGGCTTGGCCCGGATCATCTTCAGGCCCAGCCAGGCCAGGTAACCGGCGCCGAGCCATTGGACGGCACTGAATGCGGCCGGATAGGCGGTCAACAGTGCGGCGACGCCGGCCACGGCGGCCCACATCAGCACCTGGTCGCCCGCGATCACCCCGAAAGTGGCGGCCAAGCCGCCGCGGATGCCGCCTTTGCCCGTCGACGTGATCAGCGCGAGGTTGCCAGGCCCGGGAATCGCGAGAAATAGAACGATGGCCGCGACGAACGCGCCGTAATCAGCGATGCCGAACATGCAAAGTACCTCAATGGGGAGTGCGTCGAGTCTAAGCGAGGTCGACGCGCGGAGCGTCGATCAGACGCCGGGTTTTCGCATCCAGACGATGCAACGCTCGGCGTCCAGCCCCGGAACCGTGAGTTGTTCCACGTGAAACACCTCACAGCTGGCCGGAAGCTGGGCGATTTCGTCATCCGGCGCCCTGCCCTTCATGGCCATCCACTTGCCGTGCGGCGCCAGCAGGTGTTGCGAGCCCGAGACAAAATCCGCCAGCGAGGCGAATGCGCGAGAGCTGATCAGCTCATAGCTGCCTTGCAGCGCCTCTACCCGGGCGTGCAGCCCGCGCAGATTCTTCAACCGGAGCTCCGACGCCACCTGCTGGACGAAGGCCGCCTTCTTGGCCACGGCATCGAGGCAAGTGACCTGGACGTCGTCGCGCAGGATGGCGATGACCACCCCGGGCAGCCCCGCGCCGGCGCCAACGTCCAGCAAATTCGCGGCGCCTGGACACTCGCGACGCAACGGTGCGATCACGGACAGGCTGTCGAGCAGATGGTGCGTCAGCACCGTCGCCGGATCGCGCAGCGCGGTCAGGTTGTAGACCTTGTTCCACTTGAGGATCAGTGCGCCGTAGGCCAGCAGGCGCTCGCATTGAACGTCGGTCAGCGCCAGGCCCAGCGCGGCCGAGCCTTCGCGCAGCAGTTGCTCCTGGCTCATTCGGCGGCCGGGATTTCTGCTTCGAGCGTGTCGCGGGCGAACGCCTGGTGCCCGCCCTTTCGAAGATGGATCATCAGCAGCGAGATGGCTGCCGGCGTGACACCGGAAATGCGCGAGGCCATGCCCAGCGTCTCGGGCCGGTGCTTGGCCAGCTTCTGCCGCACCTCGAAGCTCAGCGCCTTGACCTGGCCGTAATCGAAGGTCTCGGGCAGCTTGAGGTTCTCGAAATGAGCGGCGCGCTCGACCTCGTCATGCTGGCGGTCGATGTAGCCCGAATACTTGGCCGCAATCTCGATCTGCTCGATTTCGACCGCACCCGGAGCCTCGGGTGCGCTGTACTTTCCGCCGTCCAGCGACATCAGCGAGGCGTAGCTGACGTTCGGGCGGCGCAGCAGGTCGCCGAGGTTGTATTCGTGGTCGATCGCCTTGCCCAGCACCCGCTCCGACTCGGCAGCCGGCAGGTTCCGCGGATTGACCCAGATCGAACGCAGCCGCTCTGTTTCACGTGAAACAACGTCGCGCTTGCGGGAGAAGGCGTCCCAGCGCGCATCGTCGACCAGGCCAAGCTTGCGACCCGCCTCGGTCAGGCGCATGTCGGCGTTGTCCTCGCGCAGCTGCAACCGGAATTCGGCCCGGCTCGTGAACATGCGATAGGGCTCGGTCACGCCCTTGGTGATCAGGTCGTCGACCAGGACGCCCAGGTAGGCCTCGTCGCGCCGCGGCAGCCACGCGGCTTCGCCCCGGCATTGCAGGGCCGCATTGATGCCCGCGAACAGCCCCTGGGCTGCCGCTTCTTCATAGCCCGTCGTGCCGTTGATCTGCCCAGCGAAGAACAAGCCCTGGATCGCGCGCGTCTCGAAATTGCTCTTGAGTTCGCGGGGATCGAAATAGTCGTATTCGATGGCGTAGCCGGGACGCAGGATGTGCGCGTTCTCGAGGCCCGCCATCGAGCGCACCAGCTGGTACTGGATGTCGAAGGGCAGGCTGGTCGAGATCCCGTTGGGGTAGAACTCGTGGGTGGTCAGCCCTTCGGGTTCGAGGAAGATCTGGTGGCTCTCCTTGTCGGCGAAGCGGTTGATCTTGTCCTCCACGCTCGGGCAATAACGCGGGCCGATGCCGTCGATCTTGCCCGTGAACATCGGGCTGCGATCGAATCCCGAACGGATGATGTCGTGGGTACGGGCGTTGGTGTTGGTGATCCAGCAAGGCACCTGCTGCGGATGCATCTCCGCCCGGCCCATGAAGCTGAACACCGGCATCGGGCCGGCGCCGCCCGGCATCCCGTCCCCGGGCTGTTCGGTGCACTTCGAGAAATCGATGGTCCGGCCATCGAGCCGCGGCGGCGTGCCGGTCTTCAGGCGCCCCTGGGGCAGCTTGAGTTCCTTGAGCCGGGCCGACAGGCTGACCGCCGGCGGGTCCCCTGCCCGGCCAGCCTGGTAGTTGTCGAGACCCACATGGATGCGCCCGTCCAGGAAGGTGCCCGCCGTGAGCACCACCGCCCGCGCCCGGAAGGCGATGCCCACCTGCGTGATGGCGCCCACAACCCGATCGCCCTCGATCATGAGGTCGTCGACCGCCTGCTGAAACAACGACAGATTCGGCTGGTTCTCGAGCCGGCGGCGAATCGCCGCCTTGTACAGGATGCGATCGGCCTGCGCCCGGGTCGCCCGAACCGCGGGCCCCTTGCTCGAATTGAGGATCCGGAACTGGATTCCGCCTTCGTCCGTCGCGATCCCCATCGCGCCGCCGAGTGCGTCGACTTCCTTCACGAGATGCCCCTTGCCGATGCCGCCGATCGAGGGGTTGCAGCTCATCTGGCCCAGGGTCTCGATGTTGTGGGTCAGCAGCAAGGTGCGAGCGCCCATGCGGGCGGAGGCCAGCGCGGCTTCAGTGCCGGCATGGCCGCCGCCGACGACGATCACATCGAATTCTTCGGGGTACAGCATGGGATGGGGCGCACCACGCGTGCGCGCTCGGGAAGGGGCGGTGATTTTAATCGCCGACGCACTTCCGTGCAGTCGTGAGGGTAAGGCGGTCGTCCCGATGCCTGGCGCCGATGGCCACCGGCATTGGATCCGATGCTATCATTTTGATAGCATCTGGAACTCAATCGATGGCGCTGACCTCGTGCGCCGACGCCAGTTCCTGCGTCGGCAGCGCCACCGGCTTTTCGATGCCCACGATCTGACCGCTCGGACGCGGCTCGACCGGCGCAGCCTGGCGCTCATCCTGAAGTTCGTGCACGCTCAGCGTCTTGGCCGTCATGGTCACGGGGCCGAAGAGGGTGCAGAAAGCCACATCCTTGGCATCCCGCCCGGTGCCGACGCGCACCAGCCGGTCGACCGGCGCCATCCGCGTCGCATCGAACAGCACCCATTGCCCGCCCAGCCAGGCCTCGAACACCGCATGGAAGTCCTGCGGCGGCTCGTCGAACCAGACATAGCCCACCACCAGCCGGGCCGGGATGTTCAGCGCCCGGCAGAAGGTGATGCCGAGATGGGCAAAGTCGCGGCAAACCCCGGCACGCTGGACGAAGACCTCGCGCGCCGTGGTGGTCGAGTCGCTGCTGCCCGGCTCGTAGGTGATGCTGTCGTGGATCCAGTCCACGATCGCCTGCACGCGCCCGATGCCCGGCGGCAGGTCGCCGAACAGCTGGAGCGCACAGCGCGACATCAGGTCCGACTCGCAGTAGCGGCTCGGCATGAGGTAGTGGAGGATCTCGTTCGGCACCTCGTTGACCGGCACTTCCGCCAGGTCGGTCGGGACCTCCGCCCAGGCGCGCTGCACGTGGGCCTTGTAGCGGATCCTGAGCGGCCCGGGCGCCGCATCGAAGCGCACGAAGCGGTTGCCGCTGCCTTCGTCGCAGAAGGCCTGCAGCGGCACCGCGGGCTCGATGACCAGGTCTTCGCTGATCAGCGCCTGCGCGCCGCTGCGCGCGGCCTCGATGTTGAACAGCAGGTGCGAAGGTGCGGCGACCTCGTATTCGAGCAGCGCATCGATGTGGGAGAAGTGCATGGGCAGGCGCTCAGTCCAGGGCTTTCTTCACCGCGCCCACGCCGAGGGCGGCCAGCACGAGGAAGACGACCGCGAGCACCAGGAACAGCCCGAACAGCACCTTGGCGATGCCGGCCGCGCCGGCCGCCACGCCGCCGAACCCCAGGGCACCGGCGATCAACGAGATGACGGCGAAGACAATGGCGTACTTCAACATGAGTGGACTCCTTGAACGACGGACCCCGTCGCGGTGCCCGCAAGCTTAGGAACCCGCGCGCGAAGGCCCCATAGTCGCGGCGCCCAAGGCACCGTAGGACAAAAACGCGCGCCGTGAAACCGCTTAGCATCGCTGTCGCGTCGTCAAGAACGCGTCAAAAACGCATTTCGCCTATTCACTGGAGTTTTTCGAATGAAGCTGTACTACTCGCCGGGCGCCTGCTCGCTGTCGCCCCACATCGCCCTGCGCGAAGCGGGCCTCGCCTTCGAACCGGTTCTCGCCAGCACCAAAAGCCACAAGCTGCAGGATGGCACCGACTACTACGGCATCAACCCGCTGGGCTACGTGCCGATGCTCGAACTCGACGACGGCACCCGCCTGCGCGAAGGCCCGGCCATCTTGCAGTACATCGCCGACCTGGCGCCGACCAAAAACCTGGCGCCGGCCAACGGCACGATGCCGCGCTACCGGCTGCAGGAATGGCTGACCTTCATCGGCACCGAGATCCACAAGAGCTTCTCGCCGCTGTTCAATCCGGGCATGCCTGAAGAAGGCAAGGCCATCTCCAAGACCAAGCTGCGCTCGCGCTATGAATGGCTCGACAGCCAGCTGGCCGACAAGGACTACCTGATGGGCGACACCTTCAGCGTCGCCGACGGCTACCTGTTCGCGGTCACCAACTGGGCCAAGCCCACCGGCGTCGACATCGCCGACCTGCCGAAGCTCAGCGCCTGGCACGCGCGGGTCGCCGCCCGCCCCGCGGTCCAGGAAGCCTTGAAGGCAGAAGGCCTCACAAAGTAATCCGTTGAGGCCTCAAGCGGGCCGTTGACGCCACGCCAGCAAGGCGCCGGCCCACAATGCGAGGGCCGACGCGACCAGGCCGCCGGCGAGGCCGCCGCGGCCGTCGGAGATCCAGCCGGTCACGGTCGGGCCGACGATCTGGCCGAGCGCGAAGACGATCGTGAACGCGCTGATGCCGGCCGCCCATTGCGCGGCCGGCAGGTTGTGCCGCACCAGCGCCGTCGTCGACGCCACGACCGACAGGAAGACGGCACCGAACATCAGGCCCGAGGCCAGCGTCACGGGCCAGGCCGGACTGAGCACCGGCAGCAGGGTCGCCACCCCGAGCAGCGCGTTCAGCAGTGCCTGCGGGCCGCCGCCGCGGAAGCGGTCGAGCAGGCCGGCCCACAGGCGGGCCGACGCCACGCAGGCGACGCCCAGCAAGGCGTAGAACAGCGTGATGTCGCCGGGGCTCGCGCCCTGCTCGCGCAGCAGCGCGATGACGAAGGTCATGTAGCCGATGTAGCCGGCACCGAACAGCGCATAGCCCGCCAACGCCCAGCCGAAGCGCCGGATCGGCCAGGCCGGCCGGCCCGCCGCGGGCGCCGGTGTCGGCGCTGCGGCAACGGCACCCTCCCCCGGCAACGCGCGCACCGCGAACGCCAGCACCGCGGTGGCCGCGACGCTGGCCAGCGCCAGCGCCCACCAGGCCCAGGCCCAGCCATGCGGTGCCCCGGCCGCGGCCTGCAGCACCGCGGGCACCAGCAGCGCCGACAGCGTGATGCCGAAGCCGGTGCCGCCGTAGTAGAGCCCCAGCAACAAGCCCGCGCGCGACGGCTGCGCGCTGCCGAGCCGGGCCGCGAGCAGGCCGCCTGAAACGAACACCCAGGCACTGGCCAGGCCGGCCAGCAGGCGCTGCAGCAAGAGCGCCGGCGCCGAAACGACGAAGCCGCTGGCCGCCATGAAGAGACTGGCCGCGACCGCACCGCCGACCAGCAGCCGCACCGCGCCGAAGCGCCGCATCAGCGCCGGCGTCAGCAGCGCACCCAGCAGGTAGCCGGCGGCATTGGCGGTGTTCATGCCGCCGGCCAGTGCATAGCTCCATCCCAGGTCCGCGCGCATCGGTGGCAGCAGCAGGCCATAGGCGAAGCGGGTGATGCCGAGCGAGACGGCTGCCCCCAGCGACAGCGCCAATGCGAGACGGAGTGCTTGGGCGGGCGTGAGCGAGGCGGGCGTCGAAGGCATGCGGATCCGCCCATTCTGCGGCAGTGACTAGCACCAACAGGACAACCGTGCGACAGCAGGGTTGCGATTCGGGGTTTACCCTTGCGCGTTCTCTTCCCTCATCTTCAACAACAGGCACTCCGTTCATGTCCTCTCTCTTCGATCCCGTCCAGGCAGGCGATCTGGCGCTCGACAACCGCATCGTGATGGCGCCGCTGACGCGCAACCGGGCCCCCAATGCCGTGCCGCGCGACATCACCGCCACCTACTATGCGCAGCGCGCCTCCGCCGGCCTGCTGATCACCGAAGCCACCGCGATCAGCCAGCAAGGCCAGGGCTACGCCGACGTGCCGGGCCTCTACGGCACCGACCAGCTCGACGCCTGGAAGCGCGTCACCGATGCGGTGCACGCCGAGGGCGGCAAGATCGTGGTCCAGCTGTGGCACGTCGGGCGCGTCTCGCACACCGAGCTGCAGCCCGACAACGGCCAGCCGGTCGCCCCCTCCGCGATCACCGCCAAGACCAAGACCGTGCTGATCAAGGACGGCGTGCCGACCTTCGTCGAGACCTCCGAGCCGCGCGCACTCGATGCGGCCGAGCTGCCCGGCATCGTGCACGCCTATGCCGCCGCGGCGCGCAATGCGGTCGAGACCGCCGGCTTCGACGGTGTCGAGATCCATGGCGCCAACGGCTACCTGCTCGACCAGTTCCTGAAGACCGGCAGCAACCAGCGAAGCGACGACTACGGCGGCAGCATCCCCAACCGCGCCCGCCTGCTGCTGGAGGCCACGCGCGCGGTGGTCGACGCGGTGGGTGGTGGCCGCACCGGCATCCGCCTGTCGCCGGTGACGCCGGCCAACGACGTCCACGACGCCGACCCGCAACCGCTGTTCGACTACGTGGTCCGCCAGCTGGCACCGCTCGGCCTGGCCTACATCCACGTCATCGAGGGCGCCACCGGTGGCCCGCGCGAACTGGACGACCGGCCCTTCGACTACGAGGCGCTGAAGGCCGCCTACCGCGCGGCCGGCGGCAAGGGCGCCTGGATGGTCAACAACGGCTATGACAAGCCGCTGGCCGAAGAAGCGCTCAAGGAAGGCGACGACCTGGTCGCCTTCGGCCGGCCCTTCATCTCGAACCCGGACCTGGTGCGTCGCTTGCGCGAAGGGGCGCCGCTGAATCCGTGGGACAAGAACACCTTTTACGGCGGCGGCGAAGCCGGCTACACCGACTACCCGGCCCTGGCCTGAACGGCCGCCTGCGCGTCGGCGGCGAAAGCCACGCTGACGCGCAGCCCGCCCTCGTCGGAGGCCCTTGCGAAGCTCAGCTCGGCGCCGAGCAGCTTCGCGTAGCGGGCCACGATCGCCAGGCCCAGCCCGGCGCCCTGGCCGAGTTTCTGGCCCGCCGGGCCCTGTGCCCAGCGCTGCAGCAGGTCGGGCTGGGCATCGGGCGCGATGCCCGGGCCGTCATCGACCACGCTCAGCGTGCGGCCCGACAGTTCCACGGTGATGGTATGGCCGCCGTAGCGCAGCGCGTTGTCGATCAGGTTGTCGAGGATGCCCTCGACCAGCGCCGCATTGGCAGCCACCGTGACCCCTTCCTCGAGTCCGAGACCGCCGAGATCGACGCCCTGGGCATCGGCGCGCGCCAGGTGCCGCAGCACCGCCTGCTGCCCCAGCTGGTCCAGCCGCAGGGGCTCGCGCTGCAGCCGGGTATGGCCCTCGTCCGCCAGCGCCAGCGCCAGCAGCTGGTCGACCAGGTGGCTGGCCCGTACCTGGCTGGCGAGGATCTGCTGCAGCTGTTCGCGCCAGGCCGCCGGATCGCGCTGCGCCAGGCCGTAGTCGGCCAGTGCACGGATGCCCGCCAGGGGCGTGCGCAGCTCGTGCGCGACATTGCCCGCGAACTCGCGCTGCGCGGAGGCGCTGCGTGCCAGACGCTCGAACAGCGCGTTGAGCGTGTCGCCGAGCTGCTCGAGCTCGCGCGAACTGCGAGCCACCGGCACCGGCGCCAGGTCATGGGCATCGCGGCGCTCCAGCGTGCGCCGCAGGTCGCCCAGCGGGTGCAGCTCGCGATCGATGCCGCGCCAGATCCAGGCCGCCAGCAGCGCCAGCAGCACCAGTTGAGGCGCCAGCGAATACGCCAGCAGCTTCTCGACCAGCGAGGCGCGCCCGCGCGTGGTCTGCGCGATGACGACCCGATAGGCGAGCGGCTCTTCCTGGTTGAGCACCACCGCCCGCAACGCCTGGCCCTGGTAGTCGATGCGCGAGAAGCGGTGGCGTGCGCCGTCCTGCGGCGCCGGCGCACGGAGGCCGGCGTCGCCGGCCAGCAGCGAGCCATCGGGCCGCAGCACCGCGAAGTAGACCGTCTCCGCCTGGTCGAACAGCAGGTTGTTCATCTCGCGCGGCGACAGCAGAAGCTCGACGCCGCGCTCGCCGGCCCGCACGTTGGCCGACACCGAATAGGCGTCGTCCAGCATCGCGCGGTCGAAGGCCTGCTCGGCGAAATAGCTGGCGACGACCAGCGCCACCGCGGTGCCCAGCAGCCATGTCAGGCCCAGCGGCAGCAGCACGCGACGCAGCACCCGCGCGATGAGCGAGGGCGCGGCCGCCGCGCCGCCGCTCACGTCTCGGCTTCCATCAGGTAGCCGATGCCGCGCAGCGTGCGAATGGCGGCACCGCTGGCGACCAGCTTCTTGCGCAGCCGAGAAATGAAGGCCTCGAGCGCGTTGTCGCCGAGCGATTCGTCGAAGGTCGAGAGCTTGTCGGACAGCTCGCGCTTGCTGACCGTGCGCCCGGGCGGGCTCATCAGCTCCCACAGCACCTCGAACTCGCGCGCCGGCAGGTCCAGCGGCACGCCCCCGACGGCGAAGCGGCGCGCCCGCCGGTCGAGACGCAGCTGTCCGAGCAGCGCGATGTCCTCGGTGCCCTGGGCCCGGCGCACCAGCGCCCGCAGCCGGGCTTCGACCTCCGCCAGGTCGAAGGGCTTGCCGAGGTAGTCGTCGGCACCGGCGTCCAGGCCGGCGATGCGCTCGTCGGTGCGGTCGCGGGCGGTCAACACCAGAACCGGGGTGCGGTCGCCGCGGGCCCGCGCCTGGCGCAAGGCCGCAAGGCCGCTCGCGAGGCCGCTGGTCGGGCTGGAGGTCGCCGGCAGGTTCAGGTCGAGCAGCACGGCATCGAAGGTCTGCACCCGCCACAGGTGGTCGGCGTCCTCTACGTTGGCCGCCACGTCGACGCGGTGGCCCGCGTCACCCAGGCTGCGCAGCATCACGCCGCGCAGGACCTCATCGTCTTCGACCAGAAGGATTCGCATGGGTGGGTTAGTGAAGTGAAAAAACTTGCTGTTTGTACCGCAGGAAGCGCCCCCTCACTGGACATTGACATGGGGGAAAGGTTCAAACTCGCGCTTCAACCACATGAAGGAGCCATCACGATGAGCCAGAAGTTCCAGGTCACGGGCATGAGTTGCGGCCACTGCGCCGGCGTGGTGCAGAACGCGGTCCAGACGATCGATCCCAGCGCGCAGGTCACGGTCGACCTCGAGACCGGGCATGTCGACGTCGTCAGCCAGCACCCTCGGCAGGACATCATCGTCGCGATCGAGAACGCCGGCTACCGGGCGCAGTAGCCCGGCGGCCGTCCCGGCCCGGGAATGCTCAGGAGGTCGGGATGCGGATGCGCAGCTGTCGCCGGGACGGGTCCGGCGCCGCCTCGGCGGTCAGCGGTGCGAGCTTGGCCGGCAGCACCAGGGCCCGCGCCAGGGCGGGCGATTCCTTCTGGAAGCGCTCGAGCCGGGTCAGGATCCGGTCGATGCGCGCCAGCTGGCCGCCCAGCCGGGCACCGGCTTCCGGCGACTTCTTCGCCTCCTCGGCGGCCACCTCGTCCTGGAAGCCCTGCCAGTTCGACGGGTCCAGCATGTTGGTGCAGACCGAGATCGAGGTCGACAGCGCCCGCGCGGCATGCCACCAGCGCGCCGGCACGAAGATCATGTCCCCGGGCTTGAGCACGGTCCGGTAGAGCGTCGCCTTGGCGAGCAGCGGAAAACGCTCGCGGTTCTGCATCACCGGGTCGTCGACGGTCGAATGATTGGGGAACGCCACCCGCGGATACAGATAGGGCGTGTCGGTGGGCGGAAAAACCACGAATTCCTTGTCGCCATAGATCTGGGTGATCTGGGCGTGGGCGTTCTCGCCGTCGAAATGCATCACCGGAAACTTGCTGCCGACACCGCCGATCAGCAATTTCAGGTAGCCGTCCGGGCGGCGCCATTTCTCCGGCATCAGCGGGCTAGAGAAGCGGCGCGGGAAGGCGAACTTGTTCTGCGGCACCACGTCCGGCAGCAGTTCCGGCAACACTTCGTGCAGGAACGAGCGGTACATGTAGGGGCCGGGGTTCTCCGCGCTGGAGGCGATCACCTCGTCGATGAAGCGGTCGAAGGGCATGTTCCGCTCGTAGCCGATGGCGACCGGCTTGCTGCCGAAGCGCTGCTTGAAGTACTCCGGCGTCCAGGTGCGCATGGCCGCCCAGCCCTTGCCGACATTCGAGATCACGACCGGCCGGTTCCCGTGCATGTAGCGGGCGAGGAAGTCGTCGTAACTCAGCGAATTGCCATCCACCCGCTCGATCGGCAGCCAGGGCGCAGCCGTGCGCCCGCGGCTGGCAGTCACCGGCGGAGCAGCAGAAGCAGAATCTGTGAGATTTTGTACTTGCATACTTACATACTACAAAAAGTGAGTGCGGTTGCATAGTGTTCGTTCGTCATACGGCCAAACTTCAGAGACCAGCGCCGCACCGGCGCCCCGGCTGGCTACCATCGCCGCATGCTCTCCAACCCGCGGATCCTGATCGCCGAAGACGAGTCCGGCATCGCCGACACCCTGCAGTACGTACTGCGCACCGACGGCTTCGTCCCGGTCTGGTGCGCCACGGCCGCCCAGGCCATCGCGCAATTCACGGCCGAGCCGCCGGCGCTCGCGATCCTCGACGTCGGACTGCCCGACATGAACGGCTTCGAGCTGTTCAAGCGGCTGCAGGCCCTGCCCGGCGGGGCGCAGGTGCCGATGCTGTTCCTGACCGCACGCAGCGACGAGATCGACCGCGTGGTCGGCCTGGAACTCGGCGCCGACGACTACATCGCCAAGCCCTTTTCGCCGCGCGAGCTGGTGGCGCGGGTGCGGACGATCCTGCGCCGCAGCGGCCGCGGCGCCCAGGGAGTGCCGGCGGCGGCCACCTCCCCGGCGCCGGCCCCCGCCCCGGCCGCGCCCGCGACGCCGTTCGCGCTCGACCTCGAACGCATGCAGATCCGCTACTACGGCCGCCTGCTCGAACTCTCGCGCTACGAGTACGGCGTGCTGCGGCTGCTGGTGCAGCGGCCCGGGCGGGTCTACACCCGCGACGACCTGCTGCGGCTGGTCTGGGACGAGGCCAGCGACAGCTTCGACCGCACCGTGGATGCGCACGTGAAGACGCTGCGCGCCAAGCTCAAGGCGATCGCGCCCGAGGTCGATCCGATCCGCACGCTGCGCGGCACCGGCTATGCGCTGAACGAAGAACTGCCGCCTGCTCCATGAGTACCAGGCCGGCGCCGGGCCGCTCCCAAGGCGGCCTGCGGCCCCCTCGGGGGGCAGCGACCCACACGCAGTGGGGGAGCGTGGGGGCCATGCCGTGACCAGCCGGACCCGCATCTTTCTCGGCATCCTGCTGATCTACACGGCAGGCATCGCCTTCCTGCTCTACCGCGTGGTGATCGACATCGACCCGCGCTATCGCGAGTCGGCGGAAGAATCGCTGGTCGAGGCCTCGCAGCTGATGGCCAGCCTGGTCGAGCAGGACGTGATCGCCGGGGCGATCAATACCGCGCGGCTCGAGCCCCTGTTCCGCTCGGTCTATGCGCGCCAGTTCTCGGCCCAGATCTACAACCTGCACAAGCGCCACGTGGAACTGCGGATGTACGTGACCGACCGCAACGGCCGGGTGCTGTTCGATTCGCAGGGCCGCAACCTGGGCGCCGACTTCTCGCGCTGGAGCGACGTCAGCCGCTCGCTGGCGGGCACCTACGGCGCGCGCACCACGCGCGACATCGCCGGCGATCCGCTGAGCTCGGTGATGTACGTGGGCGCGCCGGTGCGCTGGGGCAGCGAGATCGTCGGTGTGGTCAGCGTCGGCAAGCCGGTGCAGAGCTTCGGCCAGTTCGTCGAGGACGCGCGGGCCCGCACGCTGTGGGTCGGCGTCGGCTCGGCGCTGGCCCTGCTGATGGGCGCGGTCATCGTCTCGATCTGGCTGGTGCGTCCCTTCGGGCTGATCTCGGACTACGTCGGCTGGCTGCGCGCCCAGCGCAGCCTGAGCCTGGGCCGCATGCTGCGCCGGGCCGCCGACACGCTGCGCAGCGGCCTGGGCGAGATGCGCGACGCCTTCACCGGCCGCAACTACGTGGCCGACTACGTGCAGACCTTCACGCACGAGATCAAGAGCCCGCTGTCGGCCATCCGCGGCGCCGCCGAGCTGATCCAGGAGCCGTCGATGCCGCAGGCCGAGCGTGAGCGCTTCCTCGGCAACATTGCGCACGAAACCCAGCGCATCCAGGAGATCGTCGACCGCATGATGGAGCTCACAGCCCTCGAGACCCGGCGTGCACTGGACCGCAGCGAGCCGGTGGCGCTGGGGCCCCTGCTGCGCGAGGTGGCTGCCGGTGCCCAGGCCGCGGCCGCGCGGCGCGAAGTGCGCGTGCAGGTCGCGATCCATGCCGAGGCCAGCGTCGAAGGCGACCCCTTCCTGCTGCGCCGCGCGATCAGCAACCTGCTCGACAACGCCATCGACTTTTCGCCCGCGGGCGCCGAGGTGCTGCTGGCGCTGGAAGCCAGTTCGCGCCGGGCCACCGTCAGCGTGCGCGACCGCGGTCCGGGCATCCCGGACTATGCGAAGGACAAGGTCTTCGAGAAGTTCTACTCGCTCGCCCGGCCCCACAGCCAGAAGAAGAGCACCGGGCTCGGGCTGGCCTTCGTGAAAGAGATCGCGGCCCTGCATCGCGGCCGGGTCGAACTCGCGAACGCGCCGCGCGGCGGCGCGCTGGCGACGCTCACGCTGCCGCTGCTGTCACTTCACTGACCGGTGAGCGCCGCGTAGGCCTTGCGGGTCTCGGCGCTCACGGCGTCGAGCACCTGCGCGTGGGAGGTCTTGTGGCGTGCCAACAGCCGCGCCGAGGCCACCGCCTTCGACTTGCAATACCAATGGCAGCTGTGCTGCATCAGGAACAGTTCGGCCGACATCATGTAGGCCTTGGCCTTCGGCGAGCGCTGCGCTTCGTTGCGCATCACGCCGGCGATTCCGCGGGCATGGATCGCGAAGGCCTGGCGCAGGTCGAAGGTCGCGGCCGGCAGCAGCTGCGCAACGAAGGGCAGCGCCAGCGGCAGCTTGCTGACCCGCGCCTCGCTCTCGCCGACCTGCGCGAATTCGGCCGCGAAGCTGTCGAACTGCGCCGACAGCTTGGCCTCGGTGCTGTCGAGCAGGCCCCAGATCTGGGCCCGGCGGTCGGGATCGTCCTCGCCGAGACAGCGCAGGTAGCCTTCGGTGAGGTTCTCCATCAGCTTCTCGATCTGGTAGTGGCCGAGGTGGCTGCCCAGCAGCGCGATGCGCCGGCGCTGCTGCTGCGAGTTGACGAGGTAGGCGCCGATGACGATCAGGGTCACCAGGGTGAGAGTTTCCATCGGCCCCGAGTGTAGGGGGCGCGGCCAGGGCCTGTTCACACTACTTCCGGGGTCGCGAAGGTATGCCAGGGCGGGCCAATCAAGGCGCGCGACGCCGCATGTGCGTTGGCACATGCAAGGAGCGCAACGCCGAGTGGCCCGCCCTGGCATACCTTCCCTTCGGGTTGCCGAGCAAAGGGGCCGTCTGCGGCGTTGCCCGCGCTTGCAAGGCGCAAGCCTTGCTGCGCGCGGGCGCCTTGCATCCAGCCCCTTTGCTCGACAACGCGATCCCCGGAAGTAGTGTGAACAGGCCCTACCTGAAGAAGTCGAGGATGCGGTTGCGCTCCGCCGGCGCCGCCGGGGGCGCCACCTGCGCGCCGGCCAGGTCCTCGGCCGGCAGGGGCGCCAGCGCGGGATCGAGCCCCAGGCTGGCCACGCCGTGCCCCGGCGCGTAGTCGTCGAAGTACCACTCGCCATCGACCTGCAGCACGCCGTCGGGCGCCTTCAGCGGAGCCACCGGCACGCCCTTGAGCGCCGCCTGCATGTAGCCGGTCCAGATCGGCAGGCTCAGGCTGCCGCCGGTCTCGCCGCGCACGCCGAGCTGGCGCGGCGTGTCGTAGCCGACCCAGGCAATGCCCACGCGGGTCGGCTGGAAGCCGGCGAACCAGGTGTCGAACGAATCGTTGGTGGTGCCGGTCTTGCCGTACAGGTCGTCGCGCCGGATCGCCTGGTAGGCGCGCGACGCGGTGCCGCCCTTCACCACGCTCTGCAGCAGCGAATCCATCATGAACGCATTGCGCTCGGGGATCGCGCGCCGGGTCTCGTCGAGCACCGGCGGCTCGGTCTCCATCAGGATCTTGCCGCGGGCGTCGGTGACCCGCGTCACCAGGTAGGGATTGACGCGAAAGCCGCCGTTCGCGAACACCGCATAGCCGGCCGCCATCTGCATCGGCGTCACCGAGCCGGCACCCAGCGCCATCGGCAGATTGGCAGGCTGCTTCTCGCGCTCGAAGCCGAAGCGCGTGACCCAGTCCTGCGCATAGCCGGCGCCGATCGACTGCATGACGCGCAGCGTGACCAGGTTCTTCGACTGCTGCAGTGCGCGCCGCAAGGTGATCGGGCCGTCGTAGCCGCCGTCGTAGTTCTTCGGCTCCCAGGCCGTGCCGCCGGCGCCGGCCTCGAAGAACAGCGGCGCATCGTTGACCACGGTGGCCGGCGTGAAGCCCTTCTCGAGCGCGGCCGAGTAGATGAAGGGCTTGAAGCTCGAGCCCGGCTGGCGCCAGGCCTGCGTCACGTGGTTGAACTTGTTCTTGCCGTAGTCGAAGCCGCCCACCAGCGCCTGGATCGCGCCGCTGCGCGGGTCCAGCGCCACGAAGGCGCCCTCGACCTCGGGCAGCTGCGTGATCTCCCAGGCGTTCTTCGGCGTCCGCGCCACGCGGATCACCGCGCCCGGCCGGATCCGGATGTTGCGCGCCGCCTTGTCGGCCAGCCCCGACTGCGCGGGCCTGAGCCCCTCGCCGGCGATCTGCAGCGTCTCGCCGTTGGCGCGCACCGCACGGACCTCCTTGGCGCTCGCCTGCAGCACCACGGCGGCCACCAGGTCGCCGTTGTCCGGGTGCTCGGCCAGCGCGTCGTCGACCGCGTCGTCGAGTGCCTTCGGGTCGTCGGGCAGGTCGACGAAGGCCTCGGGCCCGCGATAGGGCTGGCGCCGCTCGTAGTCCATGATGCCCTTGCGCAGCGACCGGTAGGCCGCCTGCTGCTCGGCCGCGACCAGCGAGGTCGTCACCTTGAGCCCGCTGGTGTAGATGCTGTCGCCGTACTGCGCATGCATCATCTGGCGCACGGTCTCGGCCACGTACTCGGCATGCAGCCGCGACGGGTCCGCGGCATCGCGCAGCTGCAGCGGTTCGCGCCGTGCCGCATCGGCCTGCGCGGCGGTGATGAAGCCGGTCTCCTGCATGCGGTCGATCACGTAGAGCTGGCGGGCCCTCGCGCGGCGCGGATTCGCCACCGGGTTGTTGGTGCCCGGCGCCTTCGGCAGGCCGGCCAGCATGGCGGCCTCTGCCACCGTAATGTCCGCGAGCGGCTTGCCGAAATAGGTCTCTGCGGCCGCCGCGAAGCCGTAGGCGCGCATGCCCAGGTAGATCTGGTTCAGGTAGATCTCCAGGATCTGGTCCTTCGTGAGCTGGCGCTCCATGCGCATCGCCAGCAGGATCTCCCAGGTCTTGCGCTGCACGGTGCGCTCCGAGCTCAGGTAGACGTTGCGTGCGACCTGCATCGTGATGGTCGAGGCGCCCTGCTTGCGGCCGCCCTGCAGGCTGGCCAGCGCGGCGCGCGCGAAGCCCTTGTAGTCGACCCCGCCGTGTTCGTAGAAGCGCGCGTCCTCGACCGCCAGCACGGCGTCCTTCATGACCTGCGGAATCTGCGCGAAGGGCGTCAGGTTGCGGCGCTCCTCGCCGAACTCGCCGATCAGCGCGCCGTCGGCCGAATAGACCCGCAGCGGCTGCTTGGGCTGGTAGTCCGACAGCTCGGAGATGTCGGGCAGCCGCGGGTAGATGGTGGCCACCGCGATGCCGCCGGCGATCGCCAGCACGACCACGGTGCCGGCCGACAGCGCGGCGATCCAGGCGACCGGACGGCGCCAGCCGGGTGCGCGGGAGGGGGTTTCGGACGGAGAAGTCATGGCAAGGAGGGAGCAGAACAGGCCGCGATGGTTCCCCATCCGGGCGATGCCTGCGTGAAGGCCCTGTTCGCAGGACTTCACACAGGCTTCACACAAGGCTGTTTTCGAGCCGCCGGACTTCGAACGGCCTTCCAACTGGCTTCTCGCTCGCTCCGGACAGTGGCTCCCGTGCAAGTTCGCACGAGAAGGAGAAGGAAAAACACCATGGACGCCCCCCTCTACCGCTCCGGCCGACGGCTCTGGCTCGTCACCCTGACACTGGCCGTCGCCAGCTTCCTCGCGCTGAGCGTGCGGCCGCTGCATGCACAGGAAGCGCCGGGCCCGCGCGCCAAAACCGAGAGCCCGTATTTCTTCGTCAAGAGCGACGACCCCGAACTCGATCGCCTGCCGCTCAAGGGGACCGAGGTGGACGTCAAGATCTCGGGGGTGATCGCCGACGTCACGGTCACGCAGACCTACCGCAACGAAGGCCAGCGCGCGATCGAGGCCCGCTATGTGTTCCCGGGTTCGACCCGGGCCGCGGTCGGCGCGCTCCAGGTGCGCATCGACGAGCGCCTGATCACGGCGCAGATCCGCGAGAAGGCGCAGGCCCGCATCGACTACGAGGCCGCGAAGAAGGAGGGCAAGACCGCCGCGCTGCTCGAGCAGCACCTGCCCAACGTGTTCCAGATGAATGTCGCCAACATCCTGCCGGGCGACGAGGTCCGGGTGGCGCTGCGCTACACGGAGCTGCTGGTGCCGCAGGGCGGCAACTACCAGTTCGTCTATCCGACCGTGGTCGGGCCGCGCTACAACAGCCCGCAGTCGGAGAACGCGCAGGCGCGCTGGGTGGCGCAGCCGACGCTGCGCGCGGGGGTTGCGCCGGGCACCGCCTTCAAGCTGAAGGTCGCGCTCGACATGCCGATGGCGCTGCAGGAGGTGCGCTCGCAGACGCACGCGATCTCGCTGGCACGGCGCGATGGCGACGCCCATGCCGACGTCACGCTGGCGCCCGGCAGCGGCCCCGCGGACAACCGCGACTTCGTGCTCGACTACCGGCTCGCCGGCGATCGGGTCCAGTCCGGGCTGATGCTCTACCAGGGCCAGGGCGACGGCGCCGAGAACTTCTTCCTCGCCATGGTCGAGCCACCGAAATCGGTGGCGGCGAACGCCATCTCGCCGCGCGACTACATCTTCGTGGTCGACATCTCGGGCTCGATGCACGGCTTTCCGCTCGACACCGCGAAGGCCATGCTGGAGCGCCTGATCGGCGGCCTGCGGCCCAGCGACACCTTCAACGTGCTGCTGTTCTCGGGCAGCAACCGCATGCTGTCGCCGCACTCGGTGCCGGCCACCCGCGCCAACATCGCACAGGCCCTGGCGACGATCCAGAACTACGGCGGCAGCGGCAGCACCGAGCTGATCCCGGCCCTGCAGCGCGCCTATGCCGAGCCGAAGGCCGAAGGCGTCTCGCGCACGCTGGTGGTGGTGACCGACGGCTATGTCACGGTCGAGCGCGAGGCCTTCGAGCTGGTGCGCAAGAACCTGGGCCGCGCCAACCTGTTCGCCTTCGGCATCGGCTCCTCGGTCAATCGCCACCTGATGGAAGGCCTGGCACGCGCCGGCATGGGCGAGCCCTTCGTGATCACCGATCCGGTCCAGGCGCCCGAGCAGGCCGCGCGCTTCCGCCGCATGGTGGAGTCGCCGGTGCTGACCCAGGTGAAGGCGCGCTTCGAGGGCCTCGACGTCTATGACGTCGAGCCGGCGGTGCTGCCCGACGTCCTCGGCGAACGCCCGGTGATCGTGTTCGGCAAGTGGCGCGGCGAAGCCCGCGGCCGGCTCGTGGTCGAGGGCCGCGGCGCCGAGGGCCCCTACCGGCAGGCGCTGAAGATCGACCCGGAGGCGCGCCGCGATGCGGCCGCACTGCGCAGCCTGTGGGCGCGGCATCGCATCGCCAGCCTGTCCGACCAGGAGGCGCTCGAAGGCGGCGACGCGCTGCGCCAGCGCATCACCGACCTCGGCCTGCGCTACGGCCTGCTCACGCAGTACACCAGCTTCATCGCCATCGACCGCGTGGTGCGCAACCCGGCGCCGCAGAGCGCCGCCGGTGTCGACCAGCCGCAGCCATTGCCCCAGGGTGTCGCCGAGAGCGCGCTCGGCCAGGACCTGGGCGCCGAGGTGCCGAGCACGCCCGAGCCCGAGACGCTGGGCGCGATCGCGGTGGTGCTGTCGATGCTGGCGATGTTGAGGCGGCGTACACGGCGCAATGACAACCGGCGTTTGACCTCATGAGAACCATGACGCTCGACGCGCTGGCCACCCGCCACCCCCGCCTCTTCGAAGCCGGCATCCGCCTCGACCGCCTGCCCGCCCTCGCCTGGCTCGCGCTCCAGGCCGCCGCGCTGGCCCCCACCTGGACCTGGATGGCGCGGCGCATGCTGGACCGCTCCGACGATCCGCTCGGCCTGCTGGCGATCGCGGCGCTGGCGCTGCTGGTGTTCACGCTGCGGCACGGGCTGCGCGCGGCGCCGCGCCTCGGCTGGCTGGCGCTGGCGGCTCTGGCGACCCTGGCCGCCACCCTGGGCCGCACCGGCATCGGCCCGGTGCCGCCGCTGCCGCCACTGGCCGCCGCGCTGCTGGCCATGGCCGCGCTGGCCTGCGCACTGCTGGCCTTCCTGCCGAGCGAGGTCCCCGCGACGCCAGTCGCCGGGCTGGCGGTGCTGGCGCTGCCGCTGCTGTCCTCGCTGCAGTTCTATGCCGGCTACCCGCTGCGCGTCGTGACGGCCGAGGCCAGCCGCTGGCTGCTGGCGTCGGGCTTCGAGGTCGCGCGCGAAGGCAGCAGCCTCTGGATCGATGGCCGGCTGGTGATCGTCGACGCGCCCTGCTCGGGCGTGCAGATGGCCTGGTTCGGCTACTTCACGGCCTGCGTGGTCGCGCTCTGGGCGCTGCGCGACGACCGCGCCTTCCTGGCCCGGCTGCCTGCGGTCGGCCTGCTGGTGCTGGCCGGCAACATCGTGCGCAACAGCCTGCTGGTGGCCCTGGAGGCGGCCGGCCAGGCGCCGCCGCCCTGGCTGCACGACGCCTTCGGCCTGGCCTTGCTGGCGGCGGTCTGCGGCGGCATCGCCTGGGTCATGAACCATTTCCGAGGAGACCGCCATGGCCATCGCCGTGCTTGACCGCTGCTTCGCCAACCGCCTGGTGCATCGCATGCTGCACAAGGCCCTGTTCGGCGTCGCCATGCTGCTCTGCCTGGCCTGGTCGGGCAGCGCGGCGCTGCATCGGGCGCCGCCGGCCGCGGCCGCGGCGGCCTTCCACGAATGGCCGAGCGAATGGGACGGCGCGCCGCTGCGCCCGCTGGCCCTGAGCGAGGTCGAAAACCGCTTCGCCGAGCGCTTCCCGGGCAGCATGGCGCGCCTGACCGACGGCCAGCAGGTGCTGGTGCTGCGCCAAGTGAACGCGCCGACGCGCATGCTGCATCCGGCCGCCGACTGCTACCGCGCGCTAGGCTACGGCATCGCGCAGGCCCAGCTGGAGCGCGACCTGCACGAGCGACTGTGGCGCTGTTTCGTCGCCGAGCGCACCGGCGGTCGAAAAATCCGGGTCTGCGAGCGTATCGTCGACGCCGGGGGCGGCGCTTTCACCGACACTTCAGCCTGGTACTGGGCGGCGGCCAGTGGCCGCTCGAACGGTCCCTGGCAAGCCGTCACCCTGGCGAAACCGATCGAGTGAGAGTGATTTGCTGAAGAAAGCGCTGGTTTACCTGCTGTTCGCGACCCTGGCCCTGATTCTGACGGCGGCGGTCGCGGTGTTCCTGATCCTGAAGCTGGCGCTGGCACCCGGCCGCGACGAATGGCCGGCCCGCTTCCAGGCCGGCCCGGTGGCCGTCGACGTCGGCGTGCCGACCGCGATCCGCCTGGCGACCTCCTCCTGGTTCGCCCCCTGGCTGGCCGGCCGCACGCTGGACACCCCCCACGGCCCCGTCCGCTTCGGCTGGAACGCCGCGAGCGAGACCCTGGAACTCGACTGCGCGCCCTGCAGCGCCACGGTCCCGGCCCTGGGCAAGGCGCCGATCCGGCTCGACAGCCTGCGCGCGACGGTGCGCCGCGACGCCGGCGTGCTGAGCGGCACGCTCGAAGCCGCGCCGCCTGCCCGGCCGCTGGCGGTCGGCGACCGCAGCGACGACGGCATCCTGCGTGGACGCTGGACCGGGCGGCTGACGCAGCAGGCCCTGCACATCGACATCCACGTCCCCGAGACGCCGATCGCGCGCTGGTATACGGTGCTGGCGCCCGAGCTGGCCGAACTGCAGCGCGCCCGCATCGGCGGCACGCTGGCGCTGGGCGCCCAGGTCGGCCTGCCCGCCGGCACCTTCGCGGTGCAGCCGCGCATCGCCGAATTCACGGTCGACGGGCTGGGAACCGAGACGCTCGCCAACGCACGCACCACCTGCGGCGCCCCGAGCCGGCTCGGCCCCGACAGCTGGCTGGCGCGCGCGGTGATCGCGGCCGAGGACCAGCGCTTCTTCACCCATCCGGGCTACGACATGACCGAGCTCGCGGCCTCGCTGGAAATCAACCAGAAGGCCTCCAAGGCCGAGCGCGGGGGCAGCACCCTGAGCCAGCAGCTGGCCAAGATCCTCGTGACCGGCGGCGAACAGAGCGCCGACCGCAAGCTGCGCGAGCTGCTGTATGCGGTCGAGATGGAACAGACGCTGGGCAAGGCGCGGATCCTCCAGCTCTACCTCGACAACGCCCCCTGGGGCGCCCGGATTTGCGGCGCCGATGCCGCGGCGCGCACCTATTTCAAGCGTCCGGCGCGCAACCTCGAGCCGGTGCAGGCGGTCTGGCTGGCGGCCATGCTCAACAACCCGGCCCTGGCCGTGCGCAAGTGGCAGCAAGAGGGCAACATCAACCTCGACCGGGCCAAATGGGTGGCCGAGGGCGTGCGCGGCATCAGCAAGGCGCAGCGCGATGCCCTGCTGCGCAGTGTCGCCACGGCCCGCTTCGCACCACCTTGACGCAGCTGGCGCCGCGCACCAAGTCGGCGCATCGCGGATCCCGCCACCCGCTTCTTCGCTGGCACATGTCTTGCGATGGCATCCCCAATGGATGCTGTCACCGCCCCCCCGCCCGCAGCTGTTGAAATCGTCGCGCTGAGCAAGCGCTACGCCGCCGGCACGCCGCCCGCCGTCGACCAGATCGACCTGCGGATCGCCAGCGGCAGCTACTGCTGCCTGCTCGGTCCGTCCGGCTGCGGCAAGAGCACGACGCTGCGGATGGTGGCGGGCCACGAATCGGCCTCCGGCGGCGATATCCTGCTGGACAACCGCAACATCACCAACCTGCCGGCCGCGGCGCGCGGCACGGCGATGATGTTCCAGAGCTTCGCGCTGTTTCCGCACCTGTCGGCGCTCGACAACGTCGCCTTCAGCCTCAAGATGAAGGGCGTCTCGAAGAGCGAGCGCCACAAGCGCGCCGGCAACCTGCTCGAGCGGGTCGCGATGGGCCACCTGGCCGGGCGCAAGCCGGGCGAGCTGTCGGGCGGCCAGCAGCAGCGCGTGGCGCTGGCGCGGGCCCTGATCACCGAGCCTCGCGTGCTGCTGCTCGACGAGCCGCTGTCGGCGCTCGACCCCTTCCTGCGGATCCAGATGCGCGCCGAGCTGCGGCGCTGGCAGAAGGAGCTGGGCCTGACCTTCATCCACGTCACCCATTCGCAGGAAGAGGCGATGGCGCTGGCCGACACCATGGTGGTGATGAACAACGGCCTGATCGAGCAGGTCGGCTCGCCGCACGAGGTCTACAACCATCCGGCGAGCGAATTCGTGGCGCGCTTCATGGGCGGCCACAACGTGTTCGCGCTGGACGACGGCAAGGTCGCGGTGCGCAACGACCACACGCGGATCGCGCCGGCCACCGGCGCGGCGGGCGAGCCGGGGCTGGCGGCGCAGGTCACCGACGTCGAGTACCAGGGCACCTATGTCCTGCTCGGCCTGCGCCTGACCGGCGTGCCTACGGAGCAGAGCGGCATCTCGGTGCTGCTGTCCGAGCAGGAATTCGCCGGCCACCGCTACGAGGTCGGCGACAGCGTGCGCGTCTCGTGGGCCGAGTCCGATGCCCGGACGCTGGGCCCCGGCGCCACGCGCCCCGAAGCACGCGGCGGCGGCACATCGCCGCCGAGACGCGCGCCGCTGGCGGCCCTGGCGGCGATGGCGGCCTGACAGCGCCCGCGACCGGCCCCGGCCTCTTCCCCCTTTTTTCCACCACCGCCTCTCAGGAGACCTCCCATGTCCAAAAAAATCGAAACCCCGACCCTCGGCGTCCAGCGCCGCACGCTGCTGCAGGGCACGGCGGGCATCCTCGCGGCGGGTGTCTTCCCGGCCATCCATGCGCAGGAAAAGATCGTGCTGCGCTACCTCGGCACCGCCGTCAACCAGGACAAGGCGATCGCCGAGAAGTTCAAGGCCGACACCGGCATCGAGATCCAGTACGTGGCCGTCACCACCGACGACGTCACCAAGCGCGCCGTGACCGCGCCGAACAGCTTCGACCTGATCGACACCGAGTACTTCTCGCTGAAGAAGATCGTGCCCACCGGCAACCTCAAGGGCATCGACACCAAGCGCGTCAAGAACGCCGACAAGATCACCTCGCTGTTCACCAAGGGCGAGGTCGCCGGCAAGAAAGTCGGCGACCAGGGCACGGCGCCGATCAAGGTGATCTTCCTCGAGGGCGAGAAGAGCAAGGCCTTCTCGAAGACGCCGACGCAGTTCATGTCGCTGATCCCGACCACCTACAACGCCGACACGCTGGGCATCCGGCCCGACCTGATCAAGCGGCCGATCGGCTCCTGGGCCGAGCTGCTGAACCCCGAGTTCAAGGGCAAGGCCGCGATCTTGAACATCCCGTCCATCGGCATCATGGACGCGGCGATGGTGGTCGAGGCCAAGGGCATCCACAAGTACGCCGACAAGGGCAACATGACCAAGGCCGAGATCGACCTGACGATCAAGACCTTGATCGAAGCGAAGAAGGCCGGGCAGTTCCGGGCCTTGTGGAAGGACTTCAACGAGTCGGTCAACCTGATGTCCTCGGGCGAGGTGGTGATCCAGTCGATGTGGTCGCCGGCCGTGACCGCGGTGCGCAGCAAGGGCATCGCCTGCACCTTCCAGCCGCTCAAGGAAGGCTATCGCGCCTGGGCCTCGGGCTTCGGCCTGCCGGCCACCCTGTCGGGCAAGAAGCTCGACGGCGCCTACGAATTCATCAACTGGTTCCTCGACGGCTGGGCCGGTGCCTACCTGAACCGCCAGGGCTACTACAGCGCCGTGCTGGAAACCGCCAAGGCCAAGATGGAACCCTACGAGTGGGCCTACTGGATGGAAGGCAAGCCCGCCACGCAGGACATCAAGAGCCCGCAAGGCGACGTCATCGCCAAGGCCGGCGCGCTGCGCGACGGCGGCAGCTACGAGGAACGCATGGGCGGCATCGCCTGCTGGAACGCCGTGATGGACGAGAACGAATACATGGTGCGCAAGTGGAACGAGTTCGTGGCTGCATGACGACAGGATGAGCGCGCCCCCGACCACCAGCCACGCGACCTTGCTGCCTGCCCACGCCGTCAAGGCCTGGTGGCAGGCGGCGCCGTTCGCGCTGGTGTTCCTGTTGTTCTTCCTGATCCCGCTGGCGCTGATCGCGATGGTCAGCCTGTGGAACTTCAACGAGTACGAGCTGATTCCGGCGATCTCGCCGCGCAACTACTTCGCGATCTTCGAGGGCTGTTCGCACCTCACCGACAACGGCGACCTCTGCGTCACCTTGTCGACCTACCTCAGCACGCTCAAGTTCTGCCTGCTGGTCTGGGGCATCACGCTCGTGATCGGTTTCTCGGTGGCCTACTTCCTGGCCTTCCACGTGCGCTCGCCGGGCATGCAGACGCTGCTGTTCGTGCTGTGCACGGTGCCGTTCTGGACCTCCAACGTGATCCGCATGATCTCGTGGGTGCCGCTGCTGGGCCGCAACGGGCTGGTGAACCAGGGGCTCATGGGCCTGGGCCTGGTCGATGCGCCGGTCGAGTGGCTGCTGTTCTCGGATTTCTCGGTGGTGCTGGCCTTCGTGCATCTCTACACCATGTTCATGATCGTGCCGATCTTCAATTCGATGATGCGCATCGACCGCTCGCTGCTCGAAGCCGCCAGCGACTCCGGCGCCTCCGGTTGGCAGACGCTGTGGAACGTGATCGTGCCGCTGTCGCGCACCGGCATCCTGATCGGCTCGATCTTCGTCATCACGATCGTGATGGGCGACTTCGTCACCATCGGCGTGATGGGCGGCCAGCAGATCGCCTCGGTCGGCAAGATCATCCAGGTCCAGACCTCGTACCTGCAGTTCCCGCTCGCGGCGGCCAACGCGATGATCCTGCTGGCGGTGGTGCTGATGATCATCTGGGGCCTCACGCGGCTGGTCGACATCCGGAAGGAGCTCTAGGATGCTGGCGCGCGCATCTGTGCGATCGAAGGGCCCTGGGCGGGATCACGCCGACGGCGTACTCTGCTCCGCGAATGTCCCCCACCCTTCGGGCTCCTCCTTTATTTCGCTGCGCAGAGCACACCATCGGCGCGATCCGTCACGGCGGTGGTTGATCGGACGGCACGACACGGCGTTGCCCGTGGCGAGGGCGGCGGGTGGTCCCCGCAGCGAAATAAAGGAGGAGGCGAAGCCGGGGGACATTCGCGGAGGGGATCACCCGCCGCCCTCGCCACGCGCCCTGCCCTCAAGCCATGCGGGGCACCCCGCATGAGCCAACGCATCGGTGAACAGCGCAGCGCCGGCTTCTGGCCCCTGGCCCTGGTCTTCACGCTGTTCGTGGTCTTCCTCTACGGCCCGATGATCACCATCTTCGTGCTGAGCTTCCAGGGCCCCGAGGGCGGCCTCACCTTTCCGCTGCGCGGCGTGTCGCTGCACTGGTTCCGCAAGCTCGCCGAGGGCCTGGGCACGGTCGACATCGGCGCCGCCTTCGGCCGCTCGCTGATGCTCGGCGCGGTGGTCATGGGCTTCACGGTGGTGCTGTCGGTGCTGGCCGGCCTCGCGTTCCGCAAGCGGCTGCGAGGTGGCAACGCCCTGTTCTTCGTCACGGTGGCGAGCCTGATCATGCCGTCGATCATCGTCTCGCTGGGCATCGGGCTGCAGTTCCGCCTGCTCGACACCGGCCTCAAGGGCGCGCTCGGCGCGATCGGCGCCGAGGGCCTGCTCGAGAACTACGGCACCGCCCTCGGTCTGCTCACCTCGGCCCTCGGCGCCCACCTGACCTGGACGCTGCCCTTCGGCCTGTTGATCATGTTCGCGGTCTTCAATCGCTTCAATCCGGCCTACGAAGAAGCCGCGCGCGACCTCGGCGCCACGCCCTGGCAGAGCTTCCTGCACGTGGTGCTGCCGCTGATCGGGCCGTCGGTGGTCGGCATCGGCATGTTCGGCTTCACGCTGAGCTGGGACGAGATCGCGCGCACCTCGCAAGCCATCGGCGACGTCAACACGCTGCCGCTCGAACTGCAGGCGCTGACCTCGACCGTGACCACGCCATCGATCTACGCGCTCGGCACGGTGACCACCGTCGTGTCGTTCGCCGTGATGGCGATCGCGCTGGGCTCGGCGGCGCTGCTGGGGCAGCGTTCGACGCGGCGCCGCTGACGCCAGCGGTCCACCATGAAGCGGCTGCTGGTCATCAACCCGAACACCTCGGCCTCGGTGAGCGCGCTGCTCCAGCAGCACCTGCAGAAGCAACTGGAGGGGACCCTGGCGGTGCACACGCTCACCGCGCGGTTCGGCGCGCCGTACATCGCCAGCGAGGCCACCTACGCGGTGGCGCAGCATGCGGTCCTCGATGCCTGGGCCAGCGCCCATGCGCACGGCGAGCGGCCCGACGCGATCCTGATCGGCTGCTTCGGCGACCCGGGCCTGTTCGCCCTGCGCGACGGCGCCGGCGTACCGGTCGGCGGGCTGGCCGAAGCGGCCTTCGCGACGGCCGCCCGGCACGGCCGCTTCGCCGTCGTGACTGGCGGCGAACGCTGGCGGCCGATGCTCGAACGGCTGGCATCCTCGCTCGGCTTCTCGGCGTCGCTGGCCGGCATCCACACGGTGGCGCCGAGCGGCGCCCAGCTGGCCCAGGACCCGGTCGGCGCCCGCAGCCTGCTGGCCGAGGCTTGCCGCGAGGCCGCGACCCGCTTCCAGGCCCAGGCGGTGATCCTCGGCGGCGCCGGCCTGGCGGGCATGGCGGGCGATTTCGCCGCTTCGGTGCCGGTGCCCCTGATCGACAGCGTCAGCGCCGGCGGCCAGTGGGCGCTCGAGGCTGTCCGCGGCGGCGAGACGCCGGCCACGCCCCCGGGATTCGGCGTGGCTTGGCAGAACGTGTCCTGGGAGCTCGAGTCGCTGGGCTGACTGGCCCCACCGCCAGCACGGTCGGCCGGACCGTGCCACCATGCCTGCATGAGCACCAACTCCCACGCCCATCCGTCCCCCGCGGTCGAGCCGCTGTCGCTCTCCCAGCCGCGCGGCATCGACCAGATCGTCGCCGGCGTCTCGACCAGCGACGGCGACGGCGTCAAGCTCACGCGCGTGCTGCACCAGCCGCTGCAGCAGCGCCTCGATCCCTACCTGATGCTCGATGCCTTCAGCAGCGACAACCCGGGCGACTACATCGGCGGCTTCCCGAGCCACCCCCACCGCGGCTTCGAGACCGTGACCTACATGATCTCCGGGCGCATGCGCCACCGCGACAGCGCCGGCCACGAAGGCCTGCTGTCGAACGGCGGCGTGCAGTGGATGACCGCCGGGCGGGGCCTGATCCACAGCGAGCTGCCCGAGCAGGAGGAAGGCCTCATGGAAGGCTTCCAGCTGTGGCTCAACCTGCCGGCCAAGGACAAGATGCGCGAGCCCTGGTATCGCGACATCCAGAGTCCCGAGATCCCGGAGTTCATCACCCCGGCCGGCGTCCACGTGCGCGTCATCGCGGGCGTCAGCCACGGTGTCCACGGCGCGGTCCAGCGGGAACACACCGAGCCGCTCTACCTCGACATCACGCTGCCGCCCGGGGCCGAGTTCGCCCAGCCGCTGCTGGACGACCGCAACGCGCTGGTCTACGTGTTCCGCGAGTCGCTCTACATCGGCAGCGCCGAGATCCCGACCAAGCGCATGGCGATCCTGGCCAACGAGCCCGGCAGCGATGGCGTGGTGCTGCGGGCGCCGGCCTCGAACCACAGCCCGGCGCGCGCGCTGCTGATCGCCGGCAAGCCGCTGCACGAGCCGATCGCCCAGTACGGGCCGTTCGTCATGAACACGCGCGAACAGGTCACCCAGGCGGTGCACGACTTCCAGAACGGCAAGCTCGGCTGACCGCGCGGGAGGGCGAGTCGCGAGCGCCCGCCGTTCATGCTTCTTTACCAGACCTCACCCCGGGCTCACGATCGCGATACATGGCGGCGCCAGACTTCCTCTCACCTGCTGCCCATCGGCGGCAGGCTTCTTCGAAAGGAAGCACTCTCATGATCCCGTCTCGCAAAAGCCTTCTCTGGGCCGGTCTGCTGGCCTCGGCCACTTTCGCCTCGTCCGGTGCCTTCGCACAGGCGCCGCTGACGGCTCCCCCGCCGGCCGCCGCCGCCCAGCCCGGGGCCCAGGCGCCGGCCACGCCGCAGCGCCATGAGGCAGACCGCGCCGAACGCTTCGAGCGCATGCAGGCCCACCGGGCCCAGCGGCTGGCGGCCCTGAAGGAAAAGCTCAAGCTGACACCGGCCCAGGAAGGCGCCTGGAACAGCTTCACCACCGCCCAGCAGCCCTCGGCTCGCCCGGCCGGCCAGCCGGGTGCCGATCGCGCCGAATTCGCCAAGCTGACGACACCCCCGCGCCTCGACAAGATGCAGGCGCGCCAGGCCGAGCGCAGCGCGATGTTCGCCAAGCGTGCCGATGCCACGCGCAGCTTCTACGCGGCCTTGTCTCCTGAGCAGCAGAAGACCTTCGATGCCGAATCGATGCAGCGCTTCGGCCCCCGCGGTGCGGGCGTTCCTGGCGGCCACCACCATCACCCGGCCCCGCCGCCCGCCAAGAGCTGATCCAGTCCTCCGCGGCAAAGCCCCCGTCACCTGCGTGCCGGGGGCTTTTTTCATTCGGCCGCTTACTTCGGCGTGCCGGTCTTGTCGATCGGATTGGTGGGCACTTCAGGCCGCTCGCCCTTTTCGCCGAAATGCGGCTTCACCTTCCGGCCCGACTGGCTGACTTCGATGCGCGACATCTCGCCGGTCGGCGCCGGCATCGCGTTGGGCTGGTGATTCACCGTGGTCGACGCCTCGCCCTTGGGCACGTTGTTGGTGGCATTGCTGCGGTTGTGAATCCGGGCTTCCGATTTCACAACCTCCCGCGAGGCCGGGTTGCTGCCGTCCGGCCGCTGGGTCGGATTGGCCACCCCCGCCGGCGTCTTGGTGCTGGCTTGGCCCGCGACCGCGGGGTCGGGCTGGGCCGGCATCGCGGTGGTGCCCTGGGCCATGGCGAGGCCTGCCATGCCCATCAGTCCGGCGAGAACGGTGGTGGCGACGAATCGTTGCTTCATGATGGCTCCTGTCTCTCTGGGTCGTTCGTTGAACAAGTCGAGCCCTTTTCTTCAAGCTCTGGTTGCACCGTAGAAGGGCACGGCCGGCCGCCATGTGGGGCTGCGGCCGGGCTGCCTGTAGGCGCCATGCCCCCTTGCGCGCAGGCCGTCGAAGGAGGTGGTCCGTTCCTACAGCCGCGGCGCCTGGCCCGGCTTACAACCATGCTTGTGAAGCCTCCTTTGCATACGGGCGCCACCGCCGCGCCGGTGACCTCGCTCAAGGTCATGACCGTGAACACCCACAAGGGCTTCACGGCGCTGAACCGCAAGTTCATCCTGCCGGAGCTGCGCGATGCGGTGCGCACGGTGGGCGCCGACGTGGTGTTCCTGCAGGAGGTGCTGGGCACGCACTCGCGCCACTCGCGCAAGGTCGACAACTGGCCCGAAGCGCCCCACTACGAATTCCTGGCCGACACCATGTGGCCGCAGTTCGCCTACGGCCGCAACGCGGTGTATCCCAAGGGACACCACGGCAACGCCGTGCTGTCGAAGTTCCCGATCGTTCACTACCGCAACCACGACGTCTCGATCGTCGGGCCCGAAAAGCGGGGCCTGCTGCACTGCGTGCTGCGGCTGCCGGCGCGGCCGATCGACGTCCACGTGATCTGCGCCCACCTGGGGCTGGCCGAGACCCACCGCCTGCAGCAGCTCGAGCTGCTGTGCCACATCGTGCGCGACGAGGTGCCGGCCGATGCACCCCTGATCGTCGCCGGCGATTTCAACGACTGGCGCGGCCGCGCCCACCGGATCCTCGCCCAGGGGGCTTCGCTGAGCGAGGTCTTCGTGCAGGCCCATGGCAGCGCGGCGCGAACCTTTCCCGCCCGCTTCCCGCTGCTGTCGCTGGACCGCATCTACGTGCGCAACGCCCGCGTCCATTCACCGGTGGTGCTGCCGCGCCGGCCCTGGTCGCACCTGTCGGACCATGCCCCGCTGGTGGCGGAGATCGCGCTGTGAGCAGCGACACCCCCGACACGGCTGCCGCCGGCCGGCGCTGGACCGACGGCAACCGAGTCGCGCTGCTGGAAAACGGCGAGCAGTTCTTTCCGCGCGTGTTCGAGGCCATCGGCGAAGCCCGGCGCGAGGTGATCGTCGAGACCTTCATCCTGTTCGAGGACAAGGTCGGCGAGCAGCTGCACGCGGCGCTGAGCGCGGCGGCAAGGCGCGGCGTCAAGGTCGACCTGATGATCGACGGCTTCGGCTCGCCCTCGCTGTCACCCGGCTTCATCGCCGGCCTGATCGCGGCGGGCGTCAAGGTGCGGGTGTTCGATCCCGGCAAGCGCATCTTCGGCCAGCGGCTCAATGTCTTCCGGCGGATGCACCGCAAGATCGTGGTGGTCGACGGCACGCTGGCCTTCGTCGGCGGCATCAACTATTCGGCCGACCACCTGCTCGACTTCGGCCCCAAGGCGAAGCAGGACTACGCGGTCGAGCTGACCGGCCCGATCGTCTCCGAGATCCATCGCTTCGTGTTGCATGCGATCGCGGTCGGCGGCAAGGGCGCAGGCTGGTTCCGGCGCCGCATCCGGGCCTCCGCGCAAGACGACAACGCGCCCACGGGCGAGGCCGCGGCGCAATTCGTCACCCGCGACAATCGGCGCCACACCAACGACATCGAGCGCCACTACCTCGCGGCCATCCGCAGCGCCCGCCAACGCATCGTGATCGCCAACGCCTATTTCTTTCCCGGCTACCGCCTCATCAAGGAGCTGCGCCGCGCCGCCCGGCGCGGCGTCGACGTGCGGCTGATCCTGCAGGGCGAACCCGACATGCCGATCGTCAAGGTGGCGGCCAGCATGCTCTATCACCACCTGCTGCATGCCGGCGTGCAGATCCACGAATATTGCGAGCGCCCGCTGCACGGCAAGGTGGCGCTGGTGGACGAGCGCTGGAGCACCGTCGGTTCGAGCAACCTCGACCCGCTGAGCCTGTCTCTCAACCTCGAAGCCAACGTGATCGTGCGCGACCGGGACTTCAACCAGACGCTGTGGGAGCGGCTCGACGCGCTGATGCAAAACAGCTGCAAGCGGATCGAGGCCTCCGATCTGGACGAATGGAGCGGCTGGCGGCTGGTGCGCAGCTTCTTCATCTTCCACCTGCTGCGCTGGTACCCCTCCTGGGTCGGCTGGCTGCCGCGCCACGCGCCGAAGCTGGAGCCGCTCGACACACCCCTGCACCAGGGCGGCGGCGCCACGCGGACGGACGCGGCATGAAGGCTCAGGCAGAGGCTCCGGCCGCCGGCGGCTGGCGGCTGGTGAAACGCGTCGGGGCCTGGCTCTTCTTCGCCGCGGTGCTGGCGCTGGTCGTGCGACAGGCCCGCACGATCGACTGGAACGAGGTGCTCGACGCGCTGCGCGCCATTCCACGGCCCGCGCTGCTGGCGGCCGCGGCGCTCGCAGCCTGCAGCCACCTGCTCTACAGCACATTCGACCTGCTGGGCCGCCGCATGACGGGCCACCGGCTCGGCACCCGCATCGTGATGCGCGTCACCTTCATCAGCTATGCCTTCAACCTGAACCTCGGCGCCCTGGTCGGCGGCGTCGCCTTCAGGTACCGGCTCTACTCGCGGCTGGGCCTGGACAACCTGACGATCACGCGGGTGCTCGGTTTCAGCATGCTGACCAACTGGCTGGGGTACCTGGTGCTGGCGGGCGCGGTCTTCTGCTTCTTTCCGATGGTGCTGCCGCCCGACTGGAAGATGGACGGCGAAGGGCTCCGCATCCTTGGCGCACTGCTGCTGGCCGGGGGCGCGGCCTACCTCGGCCTGTGCGCGATAGCGCGGCAGCACACCTGGCGGGTGCGCGGCCACGAACTGGACACGCCGTCGCTGCGCATGGCGCTGCTCCAGCTCGCGATGTCGATGCTGAACTGGTCGCTGATCGGCGGGATGATCTGGCTCCTGCTGCAGCGCCAGCTGCCCTACCACGAGGTGCTGGCCGTGGCGCTGGTCGCCGCGGTCGCCGGCGTCATCACCCACGTGCCCGGCGGCCTCGGTGTGCTGGAGGCCGTGTTCCTCGCGCTGCTCGGCCACCGGGCGCCGCAGGGCACGCTGCTCGGCGCGCTGCTGGCCTACCGGGCCATCTACTACCTGCTGCCCCTGATCCTCGCCGCCCTCACCTACGTGGCCACCGAGCTGCGGGCCCGGCAGCTCCGGCGGCGGCTGCCGAGCGCCTCTTCCTGAGCGCCCGGCGCGCCTCGGCCGCGCCAGCGCAGGCCTCTGCGCTTTACGCCTGAACGCCTACAGGTGCGGCCTTGGGGCGGCCCTAAGTTGATGCCATGGCCCCGCACACCATCACCCTCGCCGGCAACATCGACTCCGACGGCTTCCGGCGCGAGGCCCGCTCGCTGCTGGCCGCCCTGGTCGCGCCGGACCAGGTCGACTGGGTCATCGACGCCGGGGCCGAGACGCAGCGTTTCTCGAGGCCGGCCGGCCCCGCCGCCCCGCGCGGTGCGGCGAGCGCCGGCATCACGCATCCGCTGGTTCCGCGCTCCTTCATGTCGATGTGCGAGACCGTCATCCTGCACAACGCACCGCTGCGCTTCGGCCTGCTCTACCGGCTGCTGTGGCGATTGGTCCACGAACCCGGCCTGCAGCACGACCCGCGTGATCGCGACCGGGTCCAGGCGCTGCACATGGCCCAGGCCGTGCGGCGCGACATGCGCAAGATGAAGACGCTGATCCACTTCAGCGTCGTCGCCGACGCTCCGGGCGCCGAGGCGCTCCACCTGGCCTGGTTCGATCCCGACCACCATGTGGTGGAAGCCGTGGCGCCCTTTTTTGCGCGCCGCTTCGCGCAGCTTCGCTGGGCCATCCTGACGCCCGAACGCAGCGTCCGCTGTCAAGGTCAGGTGCTCGAGTTCGGGCCCGGCGTACCACCGAACGCGGCGGCCGACGGCCTGGAACGCTATCGCAACGTCTTCGAGACCCTCGCGGCGCGTCGCCAGCCCGCCATCAATAGCGATAGAGGTAGCGCAAGCGCACGAAATTCTCGCCCGGGTTCGGCTCCTTGATGCCGGCGTTCGAGAAGTGCTGGACGCGCAGCGACACCTCGTGCGCGCCCTGCGCCCCGAGGCTCAAGCCGACACCGAGTTGCTCCGTGAACTGGAAGGCGGTGCTGAACTCCCGGTCGGGCGTGCGGTAGAGCTGGTCCATCACGGTGGCGCCGATGCCGGCCTCGACGAACCACGGCGACTCGCCCTGATTGAAGCGCCAGCGCCAGTTGGCGATCGCCCCGAGTTGCGTGTAGCTGCGCTTGTCCGCCCCATTCGGGGGCAGCGGCGCGCGCCACTGGCTGAGAAAGAAATCCCAGTAGAACGAAAGCGGCCCGCCCGGTGCCGGCGACCCGCGCCATGACCAGGGCATGGCGTAGCCGAGGGTCAGCGAATCCGTGTCCGTGTCGCCTCGCCCGAGATCGATGTAGATGCCTGGCGTGCTGTCTGAGGGAGCGGCCATGGAGGCCAGGGGGAAAGCCAGGCTCGCAGCACACAGCAGGGCCCTGACGCAGCGCAATGAGTGAGTCATTCGTATGAGGATGAGTTGCATTGTGAATGTAACAAGCAACGCAAGACCCGTGCTCGCCCCCAAGTGGCATTTCTCTCTGTAGGATGCCATCCCCAATCGATGCTGCACTGCAGCAAAAAGGCGCTGCTCGGTCTATCATGGCGCCATGAACCCCAGCTTCTCCTCGACGCGCTTCTTCAACCCGCTCATGCTGTGGGTGGACGTGGCCTTGACGACCAACGAGATGCTGCTGTCGGCCGGCTCGGTGATCCAGATGCGCACGGAACGCATGGCCAAGGCGGGCCTGTCCCCCAACGAGGTCGACCTGGCCGAATTTCAGCTCATGGGCCACGAAAAACTGGCGGCGGCCAGCGAATCCGGCGCTGCGATGGCCAACCAGCTCCACACCACCCAGTTCGCGCTGGTGAACCGCGCCGTGAAGCACTGGCTGGGCAGCGGCCTGGCCTTGTTCTCACTGGCGACCAGCACCAGCCCGGCGCAGGCCGTCAGCCATGCCGAAGCCTTTGGCAACGCGGCCACCCGCTCGGCCGAAGCCGTGAACCACCTGTCGAGCGCGAGTGCCCGGATCGTCCAGCGCGGCCTCAAGCCGATCCACGCCAAGACCACCTCGAACGCCCGCCGGCTCGCGATCGAGCAGGCCTGACGCTCAGGCCCGAAGCAGGCGCAGCAAGGTGATTTCGGAGGGCGCGCCGAAGCGCTTCGGCGGCCCCCAGTAGCCGGTCCCGCGGCTGGTGTAGACCCACATCTCGTGCAGCTTGTGCAGCCCCGCCGTGAACGGCTGCTGCAACGGCACGAACAGATTCCACGGGAAGAACTGGCCGCCGTGCGTGTGGCCCGACAGCTGCAGGTGGTAGCCCGCTTCGGCGGCCTCGGGCGCGCTGCGCGGCTGATGCGCCAGCAGCACCCGGGTGTGCACCAGCGGGGGCGCATCGGCCAGCGCGCCGTGCGGGTCGCTGGCGTGGGCGGCATCGAAATGGCCGGCGGTGTAGTCGGTCACCCCGGCCACCAGCAGCGCGCTTTCGAGCACTTCCTCGTCGGTCTGCGCGCCCTTCACGTTGCGGGTCTGGAGCACCACGTGCTCGTTGAGCAGCACGCGCAGGCCGAGGCGCCGGAGTTCGTCGATCCAGGCATGCGCCCCGGCGTAGTACTCGTGGTTGCCGGTCACGACGAAGGTGCCGTGGCGCGCCTTGAGCTGCTGCAGCGGCGCGATGTGGTCGCGCAACTCGGCCACCGTGCCGTCGACCAGGTCGCCGGTGATCGCGATCATGTCGGCGCCGAGTCCGTTGACCGCGTTGACGATGCGCTGGATGTAGCCGCGCTTGATGGTCGGCCCGACATGGATATCGCTGAGCTGCGCGATCGTGAAGCCGCTCAGCGCCGAGGGCAGGTCGCGGATCGGCACGTCGATGCGCACCACGCCCGCCGTCCGGCGCGCGTTCAGCAAGCCGACCAGCGAAGTCGCGCTGGCCAACAGCGGCACGGCGGCCGCGCTCCACAGCTGCCAGCGCGCCCCATCGAGGGTCAGCCCGGACACGGACGCGCCGAGCCAGCCGAGCAGCAGGCCGGCATCGCGCACCACGGTGAGCACCAGCAACGACGAGAACCAGCCCATGCTGATGAGCCCGATCCATTTCCAGACGTCCGCGAACTGGCGCCGCCGGGACCGCATCCCGACGAAGGGCAGCGGCATGGTGACGGCCGACACGAGCAGTGCCAATCCCAGCAGCGGCCCCGCCAAGGGCAGGCCCGCCAGCGCGGGCAGCAGCCGCAGACCGATATAGGCGTGCAGCAGCGTGGTGAGGAGAACGAGGGGACGAAGCGGCATCGGGGCCTAGGAAGACGGGACTGCGCCCGGACACACCATGTGCGAGCGACACGACCCACATTCAAGGTGCGTGCCATGCGCGGGCAACCTTGAATTTTCCCATGGCCGGCCCTGCGCGGCCTTCAGCATCTTCTGAAAGAGCGCCCGGGCGCTCCCGGACTTCAGGAACGCGGGACTTGCACGCCGGCGGGCCAGACGAACACGGTCCGCTTCGGCTGCCAGGGCAGCAGCTCGATCTCCTGCGTGAGGGTCTGGCCTCCCCGCGTGGCCTCGACCTGGTAGCGGCCCGGCTCGAGCCGGGCCACCAGGAACGGGCCACCCGCTTCGACCTGGCTCAGCAACTCGCGGCCGGATGCATCGCGCACCGTCACGACGACATCGGCGGCCGAGACCTGTCGCGTCCCGTCCTTGACCGCGAACTCGAAGCTGGCGGGCCAGCGAGGCTCGACGCTCTGCATCAGCGCCGCCTCTTCGCTGCTGCCGCCGCCGCCCATGTACTCGATGCCGTTGGCCATGCGGATCGGCGGGTTGTAGACCGCATGCGCCGCCAGCGCACCGGACAGCGCCGCTGCGCCCAATGCCAGGGCAGCCAGCGGCCGCCAGGATCGACCTGTGTTCATCGCGGAATCCTTTGCTCGGGTTGGCGTGAAGGGAGCTTCACGCCGCCACTGTCGGCAAGGCGCCTTAAGCGAACCTGATTTCAGCGCCCGGACGCCGGGCGCCGGGGCTCAGTTGCCGGTGCGCACCGAGGCCTGCTGCTCGGCCCGCGGCAATCCCATCGCAGCGGCGAAATCGACGTTCGACGGCCAGACGAACTGCGCCTTGGCGCTCAGGCCGTTGAACACGGTCAGGGGCTGCTGCAGCGTGATCCCGGCCAGCGTGGCCTCGACCTCGTAGGCGCCGGGGTCGAGCCGGGCCAGCATGAACGGCGAGCCGGTGGCGGTCTCCATCACCAGCCGGCCCGAATAGCGGTCGCGCACCACCACCTTGACGTCGCTCGGGAACTGGCCGGGCTTGCCTCGGCTGACCGCGAATTCGAAGGTCGCGGCCCAGCGGGGCGCCACCGTCTGCATGAAGGCCGCTTCGGCGCTGCTCTTCCCGCCGCACATGTACTCGATGCCCTGGGCCACGCGGATCGGCGGATTGGTCAGCGCCTGCGCCGAGGTGAACATGCCGAAGATCGCCAGGGCCGCGGCGGAGTGCCAGAAGCGGGTCGGGTTCATTGCTGTGCTTTCCTTGCTGAGAAATGGAAATGGCGGCGAGTTCGCCGGCAATTTTCCTTAGCAAGAGTCGGGCTAGGAATAGCGTTTACACGCAGTCGTGCCGGTGCCACGCGCCAAGACCAAAAACCGCATGAGGTCCGACGGTTTTCATTGTTGGCGTCCCGGAAATAGAGATGTTCCGCACGGCGCTGCGAGGGCCGCCTCGACGCCGTCAGACTCGACAGCCCACAACAGACGGTGGATTGCCACACATGAACGCCCCCTGCTCCTCCTGCACCGATGCCCTTTCCGAAGCCGCTCCCGACACCTCCCGGTCCGCCTGGCTGGCCGTCGGCTCGATCGCCGTCGGCACCTTCGCGATGGTCACGACCGAATTCCTGCCGATCGGCCTGCTGACCGACATCGGTGCCGGGCTGCAGGTCAGCGACGGCACCGCCGGGCTGATGGTCACGATGCCGGGCGTGCTGGCGGCCTTCGCCGGGCCGGCGCTGATCGTCGCCTCCGGCCGACTGGACCGCCGCACCGTCATGGTGACGCTGACCGCCATGCTGGTGGCGTCGAACCTGCTGGCGGCTTTCGCACCGAATTTCGCGACGATGCTCGTGGCCCGCCTGCTGCTGGGCCTGTGCATCGGCGGCTTCTGGACTTTCGCGCCGAGCGCCGCCACCCAGCTGGTGGCATCCGGTTCGCAGGCGCGCGCCATGTCGCTGGTGCTGGCCGGCGTCTCGGCGGCCACCGTGCTCGGCGTGCCTGCCGGCGCGCTGGTCGGCACTTTGGCTGGCTGGCGCGCCGCCTTCGGGCTCACGGGCGCACTGGCGGCGGTCGTGCTGGCGATCCAGGTCTGGCTGCTGCCCGCGATGCCGCCGGCCCGCGCCATCCGGCCGCGCGACCTGCTGACGCCGCTGACACGGCGCATGGCGCAGGTCGGCCTGCTGGCGGTGCTGTTCCTTGTGGCCGGCCATTTCGCCGCCTACACCTATCTCAAGCCGCTGCTGCAGCAGGTCTTCGGGCTCGACGCCAACGGCGTCACGACATTGCTGCTGGCCTACGGCGCGGTCGGCTTCTTCGGCACTTTCGTCGGCGGCTCGCTGGTCGCCCGCAGCGTGCGTGCGGCGGCGCTGCTGGCGGCCGTGCTGCTCGCGGCCGCGCTATTGCTGTCGACGGTGGTGGGCAGCGGCTTCCTGGCCGGCGCCGCGGTGGTGGTCACCTGGGGCATCGCCTTCGGCATGATCCCGGTCGCCCTGACCGGCTGGATGATGGAGGCCGTTCCGGATGCGCCCGAAGCCGGCCAGGCCTTGCTGGTGAGCGGCTTCCAGGTCGCGATCGCCTCGGGCGCCCTGCTCGGCGGCCTGGTGGTCGACGGCTGGGGCATCTCGAGCGCGATGCTGCTGAGCGGTGGACTGGTGCTGGTGGCCGCCGTCGTGGTGGGTGGGCTGGGGCGGGCGCCCCGGCGCGCAACACTGGCCGCGTCGGCTGAGCGGGGCTGAGCCCATCGGCAACCTCGGGCACGGAAGCAAGCGCCATCAATCTGCTTCCTTATGGACTAGCAAATTATATAAGATTGCTGCATCATAAGGTATCATGTTGCTATTCCAAGAAAGCCTATGGGCTAGCAAATGTCCCCTGAGCTGAGCCGGCTTCGACTCGAACAACTGCAAGCCACCATGCCTGCCTTCGCAGACATGATGAAGCGGCCTCGGCCGTCACGCGGATGGCTGAAGCTGATTCGAGAAGCGCTGGGGCGCACCGAACGCCAGCAAGCCCAGCGCCTGGGGATCTCGGGGCCCACGCTGCACAAGTCCGAACAGTCGGAAGCCGACGACCGCATCACGCTGGGCCAGTTGCGCAAGCTCGCAGACGGGCTCGACTGCGAGCTCGTCTACGCCCTGGTGCCCCGCCGCCCATTGACGGACATGGTCGAGGAGCGCGCCCGAGCCATCGCCATCGAAGAGGTCGGCGGGGTGGCCCACACCATGAGCCTCGAGGACCAGCGCCCCGGCGCGGCGCGACTTCGCAAGCAGGTGGACCGCAGGACCGAGGAACTGCTGCGCGGGCGCTGGTCAGACCTGTGGCGATAGACCTCGACGAGCAAGATGGCCAGACGCCTCTGGACCCGGATGAGAACGCCGGGCTCATCCCGGACCATCTGGCCACCAAGAGCGACCTGAACGACTGGGAGCAGGAGAACATCCTGCGCGCCGTGCGTTGGCTGAAGCGGGCGCGTTCGCCGGACGTGCTCAGCGAGGGCTTCTGCCGGGGGTTGCATCAACAAATGTTCGGCAAGACCTGGGCGTGGGCCGGCACCTTCCGCCGCTCGGACAAGAACATCGGCTGCGACTGGACTCACGTTGCGGTGAGGCTCAAGGATCTGTTCGACAACACGCGCTGGTGGGTCGACAACGCCACGTTTCCATTCGACGAGATCGCGGCGCGCTTTCACCGCGACCTGGTCTGGATTCACCCTTTCCCCAATGGCAACGGCCGACACGCACGCATGATGGCCGACGCGCTGTTGCGCAGCCTTGGCCAGCCTGCGTTCTCCTGGGGAGGCGGCGGCGATCTGGTGTCCGCCAACGATGCGCGCTCGCGGTATTTGGCGGCCCTGCGCGCCGCCGACCAGGGTGACCATCACCCGCTGCTTGCGTTTGTCCGCAGTTGAGTCCGGCGCCCCGCTCAGCGTCCCTCAAACGTCGATATTCGCCGCCCGCAGTGCGTTCTGCTCGATGAACTCGCGCCGCGGCTCGACCTCGTCGCCCATCAGCATCGTGAACACGCGATCGGCCTCGATCGCGTCGTCGATCTGCACCCGCAGCAGGCGGCGCACCGCCGGGTCCATCGTGGTTTCCCACAACTGCTCGGGGTTCATCTCGCCCAGGCCCTTGTAGCGCTGGCGCGCCGTGGCGTTCTCGGCCTGTCCGATCAGCCAGCGCATCGCCTCGCGGAAGTCGTTGACCTTTTCTTCCTTGGCGCGCTCGCCCTCGCCGCGCTTGACCACCGCGCCTTCGCCCAGCAGGTCGCGGAAGGTCTTGGCCGCCTCGGACAAGGCCGCGTAGTCGGCGCCGTGGACGAAGTCCTGCGTCAGCACGCTGCTCTTGATGTTGCCGTGGTGGCGACGGCTGATGCGCAGCAGCGGCTTGTCGGTGCGGGTGTCGAACTCGCTCGACACGTCCGCCGGCGCGCCGGTGGTGTTGAGTTCGCGCAGCTTGTTCTGCAGTGCCACGGCCGAGGCCTCGGCGCTGGCCGTGGTGTCGAGGTCGAGCGACACGCCGTCGGCGATCGCGCGCAGCGCCGCCGCATCGAGGAACACGCCGAGCCGGGCGATCACGGCCTCGGCCAGCTGGTGCTTGCGCGCCAGTTCGGCCAGGGTGTCGCCGTTGAGCAGGGTCGGGCTCGCGCCGCCGGTGGACACGCTCGCATCCTTCAGCGCCACCTTCAGCAGGAAGGCGTCGAGCGCCGGGCCGTCCTTGAGGTACTGCTCTTCCTTGCCGACCTTCACCTTGTAGAGCGGCGGCTGCGCGATGTAGATGTGGCCGCGCTCGACCAGCTCGGGCATCTGCCGGTAGAAGAAGGTCAGCAGCAAGGTGCGGATGTGGGCGCCGTCGACGTCGGCGTCGGTCATGATGATGATCCGGTGGTAGCGCAGCTTGGCGACGTTGAAGTCGTCGGCGCCGCCGCCCGAGGTCGTCGCGCCGGCCCGGCCGATGCCGGTGCCCAGGGCGGTGATCATGGTCAGGATTTCGTTGCTGGTCAGCAGCTTCTCGTAGCGTGCCTTCTCGACGTTCAGGATCTTGCCGCGCAGCGGCAGGATGGCCTGGAACTTCCGGTCGCGGCCCTGCTTGGCGGAACCGCCGGCGGAGTCGCCCTCGACCAGGTAGACCTCGCACAGCGCCGGGTCCTTCTCCTGGCAGTCGGCCAGCTTGCCCGGCAGGCCCATGCCGTCGAGCACGCCCTTGCGGCGCGTCATCTCGCGCGCCTTGCGGGCGGCTTCGCGCGCGCGGGCCGCCTCGACGATCTTGCCGCAGATGATCTTGGCGTCGTTCGGGCGCTCCTGCAGGTAGTCGGTCAGCAGGCGGCCGACGATGTCCTCGACCGGCGCGCGCACCTCGCTCGACACCAGCTTGTCCTTGGTCTGGCTCGAGAACTTGGGCTCGGGCACCTTGACGCTCAGCACGCAGCAAAGGCCTTCGCGCATGTCGTCGCCGGTGACCTCGACCTTGGCCTTCTTGGCGAACTCGTTCTCTTCGATGTACTTGTTGATGACCCGGGTCATCGCGGCCCGCAGGCCGGTCAGGTGGGTGCCGCCGTCACGCTGCGGGATGTTGTTGGTGAAGCACAGCACCTGCTCGTTGTAGCCGCTGTTCCACTGCATCGCGACCTCGACCCCGATGTGCGTGCCCGGAATGCCGCCGTAGGTATCGGCCGGCTTCTCGCCCATCGCGTAGAACACGTTCGGGTGCAGCACCGTCTTGCCCTTGTTGATGAACTCGACAAAGCCCTTGACGCCGCCGGCGCCCGAGAAGTCGTCTTCCTTGCCGGTGCGCTCGTCGATCAGGCGGATCCGCACGCCGTTGTTCAGGAAGCTCAGCTCGCGCAGCCGCTTGCTGAGGATCTCGTAGTGGAAGTCGGCGTTTTCCTTGAAGATCTCGGTGTCGGGCAGGAAGTGCACCTCGGTGCCGCGCTTCTCGGTCTCGCCGATGACCTTCATCGGCGACACCTCGACGCCGCCCACCGTCTCCAGCAGGCGGTTCTGCACGAAGCCCTTGCTGAACTCGAGCGTGTGGACCTTGCCGTCGCGCCGCACCGTCAGGCGCAGCATCTTGCTGAGCGCGTTGACGCAGCTCACGCCGACCCCGTGCAGGCCGCCCGACACCTTGTAGCTGTTCTGGTTGAACTTGCCGCCAGCGTGCAGTTCGGTCAGCGCGATCTCGGCCGCCGAGCGCTTCGGCTCGTGCTTGTCGTCCATCTTGACGCCGGTCGGGATGCCCCGGCCGTTGTCGGTCACGGAGACCGAGTTGTCGGTGTGGATCGTGACCACGATGTCGTCGCAGTAGCCCGCCAGCGCCTCGTCGATCGAGTTGTCGACCACCTCGAACACCAGGTGGTGCAGGCCGGTGCCGTCCGAGGTGTCGCCGATGTACATGCCCGGGCGCTTGCGCACCGCCTCCAGCCCTTCGAGGATCGTGATGGAGCCTTCGCCATAGGAGGTGTCGCCGGCCGGTGTCACCTCGATCGGAATCGCGCTGTCGATTTCAGGGGTGTAAACCGGCTCGGTGTGCGGCACTTCCGGCTTGTTTTCTTCGCTCATCACTTTCTTTCTCTCTCGGCGCCGCGCTGGGCACCGTCTGTTCGGGAGATACCGCGGAACCGGCTTTGCCGGCCCGCTGGTATCGCCCCCTGCAAGGGGGTGGGCGGCTACACGAAGTGAGCCAACCTGGGGGTGTGCCAGGTCCTTGTGCTAAATCCTCATCGGCATGACGACGTACTTGAACGACGCGTTCTCGGGAATCGTCATCAGCACCGAGCTGTTGGAGTCCGCCAGGTCCAGCTTCACCATGTCCTGGCTCATGTTGGCCAGGGCATCGATCAGGTAGGTCACGTTGAAGCCGATCTCGATCGCGTCGCCGCCGTAGTCGATGTCGAGTTCGTCCTGCGCCTCTTCCTGCTCGGCGTTGTTCGACGCGATGCGCAAGGTGCCGGGCTCGATGTTGAGCCGCACGCCCTTGAACTTCTCGCTGGTCAGGATCGCGGTGCGCTGCAGGCTGGCCAGGAGCGGTGCGCGGCCCAGCGTGACCGTGTTCTTGTGGGTCTTGGGGATCACGCGGTTGTAGTCGGGGAACTTGCCCTCGACCAGCTTGGTGACGAACTCCATGCCGCCGAAGCTGAACTTGGCCTGGTTGTTGGCGAACTGCATCTCGATCGCGCCTTCGGCGTCGGACAGGAGACGCTGCATCTCCAGCACGGTCTTGCGCGGGAGGATCACCTCCTGGCGCGGCACCTCGACGTCGAGGGTGGCCGAGGCGAAGGCCAGCCGATGGCCGTCGGTCGCGACCAGGCTCAGCTGCTTGCCTTCGGCGACGAACAGGATGCCGTTGAGGTAGTAGCGGATGTCGTGCACCGCCATCGCGAACGACACCTGGCCCAGCAGGTCCTTCAGGGTCTTTTGCGGCACGCTGAACACCGGGCCGAAATTGGCCGACTCCTGCACCAGCGGGAAGTCTTCGGCCGGCAGCGACTGCAAGGTGAAGCGGCTCTTGCCGCCCTTGAGCACCAGCTTGCTGGCGCTCGACTCGAGGCTCACGGTCTGGTCGGCCGGCATGGTGCGCAGGATGTCGATCAGCTTGCGGGCGCCGATGGTGGTCGTGAAGTTGCCTTCGTCGCCGCCGAGTTCGGCATGGGTGCGGATCTGGATCTCGAGGTCGCTGGTGGTGAGCTGCAGCTGGCCGCCGGTCTTGCGGATCAGCACGTTGGCCAGGATCGGCAGCGTGTGGCGGCGCTCGACGATGCCCGCCACGGACTGCAGCGCGGCGAGGACTTTGTCCTGGGTAGCCTTCAAAACGATCATTGTCTTACCTCTTCCTTATTTCTTTAATTCAAATTAGTAGTAGTAGATAAGGGACGCACTGTGCTGTGGACAGCGTCGTTTTCCGCTTTCGTGACAGGCACTTGGCGCTGCCGGCCGGCTGTGCGCAGCCCTGCTTCGGGGCTGTCGCGCCAGGGCGCACAACTTCGGCGCGCAGCGCCCGCCTGTGGACAAGCCCTTTCTTGTGCCGGAACTGTCCCCAGAGTTGTCCTTTGACAGGGGTCGATGGTGATGGCTGTACCGCACGCATCTCTCAGCCCTTCAGGGTCTGCTCCAGCACGTGCAACTGCTGGTTGAGCTCGGTGAGCTGCTGCCGCTCGCCCGAGATCTTGCGCACCGCATGCAGCACCGTGGTGTGGTCGCGGCCACCGAACAGCTCGCCGATCTCGGGCAGGCTCTTCTGGGTCAGCTCCTTGGCCAGGTACATCGCGATCTGGCGCGGCCGGGCGATCGAGGCCGGCCGCTTCTTCGAGTACATGTCGGCGACCTTGATCTTGTAGTAGTCGGCCACCGTCTTCTGGATGTTCTCGACCGAGATCTGCCGGTTCTGGATCGACAGCAGGTCGCGCAGCGCCTCGCGCGCCAGGGCGATCGAGATCTCTTTCTGGTTGAAGCGCGAGTAAGCCAGGATCTTGCGCAGCGCGCCTTCGAGCTCGCGCACGTTGGAGCGCACGTTCTTGGCGACGAAGAAGGCGACCTCTTCGGGCATCTCGGCGCTCTCGGCGCGCGCCTTGTTGATGAGAATCGCGACGCGCATCTCGAGCTCGGGCGGCTCGATCGCGACAGTCAGCCCCGAGTCGAAGCGCGAGACCAGCCGCTCGTGGATGTCCGCCAGGCCCTTGGGATAGGTGTCGCTGGTCATCACGATGTGCGACTTCTTGGCCAGCAGCGCCTCGAAGGCATTGAAGAATTCTTCTTGCGTGCGGTCCTTGTTGGCGAAGAACTGGACGTCGTCGATCAGCAGCAGGTCGAGCGAGTGGTAGCGTTCCTTGAACTCGTCGAAAGTCTTGCGCTGATACGCTTTGACCACATCCGAGACGAATTGCTCGGCGTGGATGTAGAGAACTTTGGATTCGGGGCGGTCGGCGAGCAGGCGGTTGCCCACCGCGTGCATCAGGTGGGTCTTGCCGAGGCCGACCCCGCCATAGATGAAAAGCGGGTTGTAGAGGTGGCCCGGCATGCCGGCCACGTGCATCGCCGCGGCACGCGCCATGCGGTTCGCCGTGCCTTCGACCAGGGTGTCGAAAGTGAGGCCCGAGTTGAGCCGGTTCTTGAAGGCGGCGGCGGCCAGGTCTTCGCCCGAAGGCACCATTTCGCGCGGCACATCGGTTTCAGACACGATCGCCATAGATGCCGGCCGGCTGGCGATTTCTCGAGGAGCGAGCGCTAACTCAATGATGACTGGCTGGCCATAGAGCTTCTCGGCCATCGAGGCGATCTTGCCGGCGTACTGGGCCCGGATCCAGTCGAGTTTGAAGCGGTTGGCCACGAACACCGTGACCCGCGACAGATCGTCCGTGACCTTCGCGGTCAGCGGCTTGATCCAGGTGTTGAACTGCTGTTCGGACAGTTCCTGTGCGAGCTGGTCGACACAGGCCTGCCAGAGGCTGTCACCGATGCCTTCACCCGGCATGGGCGCTCTGAAAAGTGGTTTGTCCCTCAGCCATTCTCTCGTCTTGGTATTGTGGATAGTCGCACCCGCGATGCGCCCTGGATTCTAACTTGTCAAAACCTTATCCACATGGTCTGGACGGTGGCGGAAACGCTTGCGAACCAACCGGTCATTGTGGCGCAACCGAAACTTTGCGATAATCGCGGGTTTCCCTGAAAACCTTCTTTGTGTGTTTCGGGGTATTCGCATCATCGCGCCTCGCCGGGCCCTTCCGGTTGCGCGGTAGAGAACAGTCCCCGGCCCCTCGAGGCCCGGAGGCTCAAAAACGCCGGCCCAGCCGGTGAATCAGGAAATCATCATGAAACGCACGTATCAAGCATCGAAAGTCCGCCGCGCCCGTACCCACGGCTTCCTGGTCCGCATGAAGACCCGCGGCGGCCGCGCCGTGATCAACGCACGCCGCGCCAAGGGCCGCAAGCGCCTGGCCGTCTAAGGCCAGACACTTTCGCCGGCTCCGTTGCCAGTCGACCCGCTGCCGCCCTCACCGTTCGACGGCGTCCCGCGGTTGGCTTCCATGCAGCGGCTCAAGACCCGCGCGCAGTTCCAGGCCGTCCTCGCAGGTGCCACCGTGGCGCGCACAGCCCACTTCGCACTGCACCGCTGCGCGCTCGACGCGCCGGGCGGGGCTGCGCCGCTGTTCGCTTCCGACGATGTCTGGCTGGGCGCCATGGTTCCCAAGCGCTGGGCCCGTCGGGCGGTCACCCGCAACGCGATCAAACGCCAGATCTACACCGTGAGCGCTGCCGTCGCCGAGTCGCTGCCGCGCGCGGCGCACGTGGTGCGCCTGCGTGCGGCCTTCGATCGCAAGCAATTCGTCAGCGCGTCGTCCGACGCGCTCAAGGCCGCCGTCCGCACCGAACTCCAGCAACTGCTGGCGCGGGCCGGGGCGGCGCGCGCATGATGCGGCGCCTGCTGATCGCCCTGGTCAAGGGCTACCGGCTGCTGCTGAGCCCCTGGCTCGGGCAGTCCTGCCGCTTCGAGCCGACCTGCTCCGTCTACGCGATCGGCGCGCTCGAGCAGCACGGCGCCGCCAAGGGCAGCTACCTGACACTGCACCGCATCGCGCGCTGCCAGCCCTGGTGCCAGGGCGGCCACGATCCGGTGCCTCCAAAGACACAGCGACCGGCGCCCAGGCGCGGGTCGCTGTTCGCCTTTCTCTCCCCCGACGACAAGAAGTCTTCTTCATGAACGATATCCGCCGCACCATCTTGTGGGTGATTTTTGGTTTCTCGCTGGTGTTGCTGTGGGACCAATGGCAGGTCTACAACGGCCACAAGCCGACCTTCCTGCCCTCGGCCAAGACCGCCGCCCCCGCCGATTCGTCGGCGCCGCCCGCTGCCAGTGCCAGCGGCGTCCCGGCGGCTGCCGCACCGGCGGCCGGTGCGGTCCCGGTGCAGGGCTCGGCGCCCGCCATCGGCGAGAAAGTCACGGTGTCCACCGACGTCTTCAAGGCGACCATCGACGGTGAAGGCGGCACGCTGTCCGAACTGCAGCTGCTCCAGTTCCTCGACCAGACCAACCACGGCGGCCTGGTCGAATGGGCCCGCCGCCTGGTCGGCCTGCCGGTGCCGCAGAACGAGGTCCGGCCGGTCATGCTGATGGAGAACGGCTCGCCCGCCACCCGCTACGTGGCCCAGACCGGGCTGCTGAACACGGTGGACACCGGCGACCGCTTCCCGAACCACCTGAGCCTGATGACCGCGCGCCCCGGCCCGCGCGAACTCGCCGAAGGCCAGAACAAGCTCGAAGTCGTGTTCGAGTCGCAGCCCGTGGGCGGCATCAAGTACGTCAAGACCTACGTGTTCCAGCGCGGCGACTACACGATCCGCGTCAATCACCAGGTCGTCAACGTGAGCGACAAGCCGCGCGACGCCCAGCTCTACCTGCAGTTCACGCGCCACGGCACGGTCGCCGCCGGCACCATGTTCGGCACCAACACCTTCACCGGCCCGGCCATCTACACCGAGCAGAAGAAGTTCCAGAAGATCGCCTTCACCGACATCACCAAGGGCAAGGTCGAACTGCCCGCGCCGGCCGACAACGGCTGGGTGGCGATGGTCCAGCACTACTTCGTCTCGGCCTGGCTGCTCAACGTGCCCGGCAGCGACACCATCAAGCGCGAGTTCCGGGTCGCCGACCTCGGCAACAACCTGTTCTCGGTCGCGATGGTGCTGAAGCTGCCCGAGCTGGCACCGGGCGCCTCGCAGGCGATCGACAGCAACCTGTTCGCCGGCCCCGAGGAAGAGAAGAAGCTCGAGGCGATCGCCACCGGCCTCGACCTGGTCAAGGACTACGGCATCTTCGCGATCATCTCCAAGCCGCTCTACTGGCTGCTCAACAAGCTGCACGGCATCCTCGGCAACTGGGGCTGGTCGATCGTCGCGCTGGTGGTGCTGCTGAAGGCGGCGTTCTACTGGCTCAACGCCAAGGCCTACGCGAGCATGGCCAAGATGAAGGCCATCAATCCGAAGATCATGGAGATGCGCGAGCGGCTCAAGGACAAGCCGCAGGAGATGCAGCAGGAGATGATGCGCATCTACCGCGAGGAGAAGGTCAACCCGATGGGCGGCTGCTTCCCGATCGTGATCCAGATCCCGGTGTTCATCGCGCTCTACTGGGTGCTGCTGTCCTCGGTCGAGATGCGCCATGCGCCGTGGATCCTCTGGATCCATGACCTCTCGGCACCGGACCCGTGGTTCATCCTGCCGGTGGTCATGACCGCCACCTCGCTGTTCCAGACCTGGCTCAACCCGACGCCGCCGGACCCGATGCAGGCCAAGCTGATGTGGATCATGCCGCTGGCTTTCAGCGTGATGTTCATCTTCTTCCCGGCCGGCCTGGTGCTCTACTGGATCACCAACAACGTGCTGTCGATCGCGCAGCAGTGGTTCATCAACAAGCGCCTGGGCGTGCTGGGCAATCCGCCCAAGAAGCCGAAGGCGCCGATCCTGGCGAAGCCAGGCAAGTAAGGCCTCGGCCATCGACCCGAAGGGCCGCGAAAGCGGCCCTTTTTACTGGAAGAATCGTTCCCATGCTCGCCCGCACCGCCGATCCGATCGTTGCCATCGCCACCGCCTCAGGCCGCGGGTCGGTCGGGATCGTGCGGGTCTCCGGCCGCGAGCTGGCGCCGCTGATCGACGCCCTCTGCGGCCGCGCGCTGAAGCCGCGGGAGGCCAGCTACCTTCCGTTCCGCGATGCCGACGGCTCGCCGATCGACCGCGGCCTGGCGCTGCACTTTCCGGCCCCGCATTCCTTCACCGGCGAGGACGTGTTCGAACTGCAGGCCCATGGCGGCACGGTGGTGCTGCAACTGCTGCTGGCGCGCTGCCTGGCGGCGGCCGCCGAGACCGATCCGGCGACCGGCCGGCCGCGCCTGGCGGGCCTGCGGGTGGCCGAGCCCGGCGAGTTCAGCCAGCGCGCCTTCCTCAACGGCAAGATCGACCTGGCGCAGGCCGAGGCGATCGCCGACCTGATCGACGCCAGCACCGAAGCCGCGGCGCGCAGCGCCAGCCGGTCGCTGTCGGGCGCCTTCTCCGACGAGATCCACACCTTGCTCGAGGCCCTGGTGCGCCTGCGCATGCTGGTCGAGGCGACGCTCGACTTCCCCGACGAGGAGATCGACTTCCTGCAGGAGGCCGACGCCGCGGGCCAGCTGGTGGCGCTGCAGTCCCAGCTGGCCGCGGTGCAGCAGCGGGCCCGCCAGGGCGCCCTGCTGCGCGAGGGCATCAAGGTCGTGATCGCCGGCCAGCCGAATGCCGGCAAGAGCTCGCTGCTGAATGCGCTGGCGGGCGCCGAGCTGGCGATCGTCAGCGCGGTCGCGGGCACCACCCGCGACGTGGTTTCGCAGACCATCCAGATCCAGGGCGTTCCGCTGCATGTCGTCGACACCGCCGGCCTGCGCGACAGCGTCGACGAGGTCGAGCAGATCGGCATCGCCCGCGCCTGGAGCCAGATCGAAGGGGCCGACGCGGTGCTGTTCCTGCACGACCTGACCCGCAGTGCGGCCCCTGCCTATGCGCAGGCCGATGCCGACATCGCTGGGCTGCTGGCCGGCCGGCTGCCCGCCAGCGTGCCGGTGATCGATGTCTGGAGCAAGCTCGACGCGCTGCCCGCAAAGCAGTCGCCGCCCGACAGCGGCGTCAGCCTGTCGGCGCGCACCGGGGCCGGCATCGAAACCCTGCGTCGCCGACTGCTCGAGGTCGCCGGCTGGCAGGCGGTTCCGGAAGGCGTCTACCTGGCGCGGGCCCGCCACGTGCAGGCGCTGTCGCGGGTCGAGGAACACATCGCGCTGGCGACCGCCCACCTGGCAGCCCATGCCCAGTTGCTCGACCTGCTGGCCGAAGAGCTGCGGCTGGCGCAGAACGCACTGAACGAAATCACCGGCGAGTTCGGCGCCGACGACCTGCTCGGCGTGATCTTTTCCCGCTTCTGCATCGGCAAGTGAGCGAGAGTGTGTCATTCTGTGACATCTGTCACCACAGATTTGGCCTTTCGCAGATACTTCCGACGCACAGCAGGACAAACGAACGATGTCATCCAGCATTCAGGATCTTTGCCGCGCGATCGCCCAGAACACCAGCTACGACGCCTTTGCGCCGGCGCTCAATTCGCTGCAATGGGAAACGGTGGCTGCCTATCTGCAGCCCTTCGACCTCACCGCGGGCCAGGTGCTGATCGACCAGGGCGCCCAGGACCGCACGGTGTTCTTCATCGAGAGCGGCGCACTCAGCGTGCACCTGATCGGCGACAAGGGCCAGATGCAGCTGGCGATCCTGAATCCGGGCTCGGTGGTCGGCGAAGGCTCCTTCTTCTCGCGCGCACCGCGTTCGGCCAACGTGGTCGCCACCGGGGCGGCCCGGGTCTGGCGACTGACCGGGATCCGCTTCGCCGAACTGTCGAACCGGCAGCCCAACCTGGCCCTGGAGCTCACGATGGGGCTCGGCGCCGTGATCGCCAAGCGTCTGGTGAACAAGCAGAAGCGGGTGGCGGTGACCTGAGCGCACGATGACCCTGGTGTGCGCGGACTGCCGCACGGACAACCGTGACGGCGCCAAGTTCTGCAAGGGCTGCGGACGGAGGCTGGTCGCGTTGACCGCACCGCAACCGGCCGCCCTCCCCGGCGCCGAAGCGGAATGGCCCGCCACCCAGCGCATGGCGAGGGACGTGGAGCTTCCGCCGCCGCTGCCGACCCCCCGTCCCCGTCGGCCGGCCATCCCCTCCAACGGGAAGGCGCCCCCTCGCGAAGCGTCCCCCGCGCCCCGGAAGCATCCGCCTCGAGCCGGCGCCCCGCCGCGCCCGAACCCGCTGCGCACGGCCGTGATCGGCCTGGCGGCCGTGGGTCTTGTGGTGGCGCTGGCCGCCTGGTTGTTCTCGTCCGGTTCGCCGCCGCCGGTGGCGGTGGCGGTGTCCGCGCCCCCTTCGCCGGCGGCCACGCCGGCGCCCGCTCCGGTCGAGGCGGCGGTACCCGTTGCGCCCACGCCTGCGGCCGAGCCCCAGCCGCAAGCCGAGGCCCCGGCGCCAGAGCCCGTCGCCAGCGCGCCTGTTGCAGAGCCACCGCCGCCGGCGCCAACGGCCCAGGCGGTCGCGCCACCAGCCGCCCCCGCCAGGCCCAGCCCGCCAAAACCCCGCAAGCCGTCAGCACCGGCGGCCGCACCGGCGCCCGTGGCCGCCGCACCTGCCCCGCAGCCGGAACCCGCGCCAGCCCCGCCGCCCCCGCCCCCGAACCCGCAGGCGCAATGCGCCGGCCTGAACTTCATCGCCCGCGCCCAGTGCATGGCCGCGCAGTGCGCCAGGGCGGAATTCAGGACGACGGCCCAGTGCGACGCGGTCCGCCGACAACAGCAGGTCGAGGAAGAAAAGCGCAATCCGACGCTGCTGAACTGAGCGGTCCCCGCGCTCAGCCCTTCTGCAGCTTGTCGATCGCCACCGCCAGCGCGCCCGGCTTGCCCGACAACACCAGCGTGTCGCCGTCGGCCAGCACCGTGTCGTCGTCGGCATCGGCGGCCTTGCCGTCGCGGCGGCGCAGGCTCGCCACGCGCACGTTCAGCCCCGCCAGCGCCAGCCTGGCCAGCGGCTGGCCGATGGCGCGCGCGCCGGCCGTCAAGGTGAAGGTGTTGAGGCGCTCATGGTCGATCTCGTCGGCGTTGTCGTCGTCGGCGCCGTGGAAATAGCCGCGCAGCAGGTTGTAGCGCGCATCGCGCTGGTCCTGGACGACGCGGATCACGCGCCGCATCGGCACCCCGACCAGCGCCAGCGCATGGCTGGCCAGCATCAGCGAGCCCTCGATCGCCTCCGGCACCACCTCGGTCGCGCCGGCCGCCTGCAGCTTCTCGAGGTCGCGGTCGTCCTGGGTGCGCACGATGACCGGCACCTGCGGCGCATGGGCGCGTGCGTTGGCCAGCACCTTCAGCGCTCCCGGCACGTCCTGGTAGGTCACGACCAGGGCGCTGGCGCGCGCGAGGCCCGCCGCCATCAGCGCCTGCAGCCGGGACGCATCGCCGAACACCACCGAATCGCCGGCCGCGGCCGCCTGCCGGACCCGGTCCGGATCGAGGTCCAGCGCCAGGTAGGGGATGCCCTCGCGCTCCAGCATCCGCGCCAGGTTCTGGCCGCAGCGGCCGTAGCCGCAGATGATCACGTGGCGTGCCGTGTTGATCGTCTTGCGGGCGATCGTGGTCATCTGCAGCGACTGCTGCAGCCAGTCGCTGGCCACCAGCTTGCGCACGATCCGGTTGCTGTACATGATGATGAAGGGGGTCGACAGCATCGACAGCACCATCGAGGCCAGCACCGGATTCGCCAGCCACGCCGGCAGCAGGTCCTGGCCCTGGGCCAGCGCCAGCAGCACGAAGCCGAACTCGCCGGCCTGCGCCAGGTAGAGGCCGGTGCGCAGCGAGACGCCGGCCGTGGCGCCCAGGACCCGCGCCAGTGCCGTCACCAGCACCAGCTTGAAGGCCAGCGGCAGCAGCAGCAGCACCGCCACCAGCGCCCAGCGCTCGACCACCACGTGCCAGTCGAGCGACATGCCGATGGTGATGAAGAAGAGCCCGAGCAGCACGTCGTGGAACGGCCGGATGTCGGTCTCGACCTGGTGCTTGAACTCGGTCTCCGACACCAGCATGCCGGCGACGAAGGCACCCAGCGCCAGGCTCAGGCCGGCGAGTTCGGTCAGCCAGGCCAGGCCGAGCGTGACCAGCAGCAGATTGAGCATGAACAACTCCTCGCTGCGCCGGCGCGCGACCAGCGTGAGCCACCAGCGCATCACGCGCGGCCCGCCATACAGCAGCACGCCGATCAGGAAGCCGGCCTTCAGCAGCGCGAAGCTGAGCGCCTTCAGCAAGGTCTCGGGCGGGGCGCCGAGCGCCGGGATCAGCACCAGCAGCGGCACCACCGCCAGGTCCTGGAACAGCAGCACGCCCATCACCCGCTTGCCATGCTCGCTGTCGATCTCCAGCCGCTCCGCCATCAGCTTGACGACGATCGCCGTGCTGCTCATCGTGAGTGCGCCCGAGAAGACCAGCGCGGCCTGCCAGTGCAGCCGCCAGGCCGGCGGCAGCCAGTGCGACAGCAGCATCGCACCGACGGTGGCCACCGAGATGGTCAGCATCACCTGCAGCAGGCCGAGCCCGAACACGTGGCGGCGCATCGCCCGCAGCTTGGGCAGGCTGAACTCGAGCCCGATGACGAACATCAGGAAGACGACGCCGAATTCGCCCAGGTGGCGGATGCCCTCGGAGTTCTGCGCCAGGGCCAGCGCATGGGGTCCGATCAGCACCCCGGCCGAGAGGTAGCCGAGCATCGGCGGCAGCCGCAGCAGGCGGCAGACAACCACGCCGATCACCGCAGCGAGCAAATACATCAGCGTCAGATCGAGCGAGGACATGCCCGCATGCTAGCAACACGCCTGCCCGCTTCCGGCGCCATTTCATCCCCATGGGGGACTCGACGCGGCCGGCCGATAAAATCCGCCGATGAGCTCCCGCCCCTCCGCGACCCCCTCCGTCGATCCCGACGCCCTGCTGGCGCGCGCGCGCGTCACTTTCGACATCGAGGCGGCTGCGGTGCTCGGGCTCAAGGAACGGCTCGGTCCGAGCTTTCCTGCCGCGGTGCAAAAGATCCTCGACGTCCGCGGCCGCGTGGTCGTGATGGGGATGGGCAAGAGCGGCCATGTCGGCCGCAAGATCGCCGCCACCCTGGCTTCGACCGGCACGCCGGCGATGTTCGTGCATCCGGCCGAAGCCAGCCATGGCGACCTCGGCATGATCAAGGCGGTCGACCTGGTGCTGGCGATCTCCAACAGCGGCGAGGTCGAGGAACTCACCACCATCCTGCCGGTGGTCAAGCGCCAGGGCGTGCCGCTGATCGCGATCACCGGCCGCAGCGACTCGACCTTGGCGCGCCATGCCGACATCGTGCTCGACAGCGGGGTCGAGAAGGAAGCCTGCCCGCTGAACCTCGCGCCGACCGCCAGCACCACCGCCCAGATGGCGATGGGCGATGCGCTCGCGGTGGCGCTGCTCGACGCCCGCGGCTTCGGCACCGAGGACTTCGCCCGCTCGCATCCGGGCGGCGCGCTGGGCCGCAAGCTGCTGACCCACGTCAGCGACGTCATGCGCTCGGGCGACGAGGTGCCGCGCGTGGCTCCCGGGGCGAGCCTGAGCGAGATCATGCGCGAGATGAGTGCCAAGGGGCTCGGCGCCACCGCGGTGGTCGGCCCCGACGGCCGCGCGATCGGCATCTTCACCGACGGCGACCTGCGGCGCCAGGTCGAGACCGGCGCCGACCTGCGCGCCCTCACCGCCGCCGACGTCATGCATGCCGGGCCGCGCACCTTGCGCGCCGACGCGCTGGCCGCCGAGGCGGCTGACCTCATGGAACAGCATCGCATCACCAGCGTGCTCGTGGTCGACGCGGCCGGGCTGCTGATCGGCGCGCTCAGCATCAACGACCTGATGCGCGCGAAGGTCATCTGATGGGCGTCGAATTCAGCCCCGAGACCCTGCTCGCCGCCCAGGACATCCGGATCGCCTTCTTCGACATCGACGGCGTGCTGACCGATGGCGGGGTCTACTTTACCGAGCACGGCGAAACCCTAAAGCGCTTCAGCATCCTCGACGGCTACGGCCTCAAGCTGCTGCGCAGCGCCGGCATCACGCCTGCCGTCATCACCGGCCGCGACTCCAAGCCGCTGCGCGTGCGGCTCGAGGCGCTCGGCATCGCGCACGTGCGCTACGGCACCGAAGACAAGCTGCCGGCCGCCGAGGCGATGCTGGCCGAGCTGGGCTTCGACTGGTCGCAGGCTGCCGCGATCGGCGACGACTGGCCTGACCTGCCGGTGCTGTCGCGCGTCGCCTTCGCGGCCGCGCCGGCCAATGCCCATGCCGAGGTGCGCGCCATCGCCCGCCATGTCACCGCCGCGCGCGGCGGCGAGGGTGCGGCACGCGAATTCTGCGACCTGCTGCTGACCGCCGGCGGCCACTACCGCCGCCTGCTGGACCGCGCGCGAGGCCGGGCCGAATGAAGTCCGCGTGGCGCGTGCTGCGCGATGCCTTCGACCGGCTGACCATCTACCTGCCGATCATCCTGACGGCGGTGCTCGCGCTGGGCACCTACTGGCTGGTGCGCAACGCGCCCGAGATGCTCACGCCGCAGCCGGCCGAAGCGCCGACGCACGAGCCCGACTACTTCATGCGCGGCTTCTCGGTGAAGAACTTCCAGCCCAACGGCGACCTGCGCACCGAAGTCTTCGGCAAGGAGGGCCGTCACTACCCGGACACCGACACGCTCGAGGTCGACCAGGTGCGCTGGCGCTCGATCTCGCCCCTCGGGCTGGTCACGCACGGCTCGGCCGACCGCGGCGTGTCCAATGGCGACGGCACCGAGATCCAGCTGTTCGGCAATGCGATCGTGATCCGCGACGCCGCCAAGGCGGCCGACGGCACGCTGCTGCCGCGCCTCGAGTTCCGCGGCGAGTTCCTGCATGCCTTCATCGACACCGAACGCGTGAAGTCCCACAAGCCGGTCACGCTGATCCGCGGGTCCGACAAGTTCACCTCCGATGCGATGGACTATGACAGCCTGACCGGCATCGCCAATCTCCAGGGCCGGGTGCACGGCCTGATCATGCCGCCGCCTTCGGCCGTGGCGCCGGCACCGAAGCGCTGAGTCCATGGCCTCCACCCAGACCCCCCTGCTGTTCGTCACCGGCGCCTCGAGCGGCATCGGGCAGGCGCTGGCCATGCGCTTCTACGACGCCGGCTACGACCTTGCACTGGTGGCCAGGCGAACGGCCGAGATCGAGGCCTGGGCGGCGGCGCGCCAGCTGGACCCCCGCCGCTGGCGGGTCTACGGCGCCGACGTCGCCGAGTTCGACGCCATCGTCTCGGCTGGCGCCGCCTGCATCGCGGAGCAAGGCCTGCCGGACGTCGTGATCGCCAACGCCGGCGTCAGCATCGGCATGGACACCGCCGTCCGCGGCGACCTCGATGTGATGGCCCGCACCTTCGCCATCAACAACCTCGGCCTGGCGGCGACCTTCCATCCTTTCGTGGCCGCCATGGCGGCACGCGGCAGCGGCCGCCTGGTCGGCATCGGCAGCGTGGCCGCGATCCGCGGCCTGCCGGGCCACGGCGCCTACTGCGCGAGCAAGGCCGGGGTGGTGGCCTACTGCGAAAGCCTGCGCGGCGAAATGAACGCCAGCGGGGTCAAGGTCGTCACCCTCGGCCCCGGCTATGTCGACACGCCGCTGACACAGGGCAACCGCTACGCCATGCCGTTCCTGCTGCAGCCGGCCGAGTTCGCCGACCGCGCCTTCCGCGCCATCCAGGCCGGCACCAGCTACCGCGTGATCCCGTGGCAGATGGGCGTTGTCGCCAAGCTGATGCGGATGCTGCCGAATCCGCTGTTCGACCGGCTCTTCAAGGGCCGCGGCCGCAAGCGCCGCCAGGGCGAGTGAGCCTCGCGCGGCCATGAAAAAAGGCTCCCGCAGGAGCCTTCTTGATGGGGGTTCGCGTTGGGGGCGCGATCAGTAGCCGCTGTTGCCACCGTTGCCGCCGCCATAGCCGCCGCGACCACCGCCGCCGCCACGCGGGCCAGCGCCGTACGGGCTGCGGAAGCCGCCGTCACCGCCGCCGCCACCGCTGCGGCCACCGCCGCCATAGCCGCCGCCACCGCCGCTGCGACCACCGCCGCCGCCGCCATAGCCGCCGCCACCACCACCGTAGCCGCCGCCGCCACCACCGCCATAGCCACCACCGCCGCCGCCGTAGCCGCCGCCACCGCTGCGCGGCGGACGGGCTTCCATCGGACGCGCTTCGTTGACGACCACGCTGCGGCCGCCGAGCGGCTGGCCGTTCATGCCGTTGATGGCTGCTTGTGCTTCTGCATCACTGCCCATCTCGACAAAGCCGAAACCCTTGGAGCGACCGGTGTCGCGTTCCATCATGACCTTGGCGCTCGTCACCGCGCCGAATTGGCCGAAGGCCTGCTCGAGATCACCGTCGCGCACCGAGTAAGGCAGGTTACCGACGTACAGTTTGTTGCCCATCAAGGGACTCCTATAAACACATCAAGAAAAGCGATGGAGTCCCGAGAGCAGCAATCCGGCGGAACATCCGCCGAGTTGCGCGAAACTGACCGATCACCGATTCGCCCTCGAATTTTGAAGGAAGGCTCGTGCATTATGGGTGAAATGCGACAAATGCAAGTAGGAATTTGCACGCACCCCGGCGCCCGGCAAATATTTTTGAAGTCAGTACTTGCATACATCATTGCCGCCGGACACGCTACAATCGACGAGTCATTGGGGAGTAGCCGCCTTCCATCGTGAGAAGGGTTTGCGTCAACAGACTTGTACTGCCTCCGGCAGCACATGGCGCAAGCAGCAGCCAGCCTGGCGAGACCTTTGACCGCGCAACTTCGGGATTCGGCCGAAGGTGTTGCGCGGTCAATTGCGTCCTTCGGCCGTAGGAGTCCCTTTTTTCATGGAGGCATTTTTCGTCGCTACCGGCGTGGTTGCGCTCGCCGAGATGGGCGACAAGACCCAGCTCCTCGCCTTGATCCTCGCGGCCCGGTTCCGCAAGCCCTGGCCGATCGTGGCGGGCATCTTCGCCGCCACCGTCCTGAACCACGCGCTCGCCGGCGCGGTCGGCAACTGGGTCACTCACTTCCTCGGGGCCGACCTGCTCCGATGGATCCTGGGCGGGTCCTTCATCGCGATGGCGCTGTGGATGCTGATTCCCGACAAGATCGACGACGGCGACGTGCCCAAGTCCTCGAAGTTCGGCGTCTTCGGCACCACGGTGCTCGCCTTCTTCCTGGCCGAGATGGGCGACAAGACCCAGATCGCCACCGTGATGCTCGCGGCGCGCTACGTGGACGCCTACGTCTGGGTCGTGATGGGCACCACGCTCGGCATGATGCTGGCCAACGCGCCGGTGGTCTGGCTCGGGGACCGGATCGTGAAGCGGGTGCCGATCAAACTCGTGCACGGCATCTCGGCCGCGATCTTCCTGGTGCTCGGCGTGGTCGCGTTGATCGGCTGGGGTTGAGCCGCATATACTTCTTCCACGCGCCGATTTGCTCCAGCTTGCGGGCGCTCTACAAATGCAGCTAAAGACGGACGCCGGGACCCGGCTCGTTTTTGGCGAGGCCGGGTCTTTTTCATTCATGTCCTTCGTCGTCACTCCGCAATCGATGCAGTTCGAGGGCCCGCTGGCACTCCGCAGCGGCGCATCGATCAGCCACTACACGCTGGCCTACGAAACCTACGGCCGGCTCAACGCCGACCGCAGCAACGCGGTGCTCGTGTGCCACGCGCTCAATGCGTCCCACCACGTCGCCGGCGTCTATGCCGACCAGCCGAAATCCGAAGGCTGGTGGGACAACATGATCGGTCCCGGCAAGCCGGTCGACACCGACCGCTTCTTCGTCATCGGCATCAACAACCTGGGCTCCTGCTTCGGCTCCACCGGGCCGATGCACGACAACCCCGCCACCGGCCGCGCCTACGGCGCCGACTTCCCGGTGGTCACGGTCGAGGACTGGGTCGCGGCGCAGGCCGCGCTGCTCGACGCGCTCGGCATCGAACGCCTGGCGGCCGTGATGGGCGGCAGCCTGGGCGGCATGCAGGCGTTGTCGTGGACGCTGCAGTACCCGCACCGCGTGCAGCACGCGATGGTGGTCGCGAGCGCGCCAAGCCTCACGGCACAGAACATCGCCTTCAATGAAGTGGCGCGCCGCGCAATCGTCACCGACCCCGACTTCAACGGCGGACACTTCTACGAGCAGGGCGTGATCCCGCGGCGCGGCCTGCGCATCGCCCGCATGATCGGCCACATCACCTACCAGAGCGACGACGTCATGAACGAGAAGTTCGGCCGCGCCCTGCGCAGTGCGGTCGAAGGCAGCGCCGCCAACACCGAGTTCCTCTATTCGACCCAGGAGGTCGAGTTCCAGATCGAGAGCTACCTGCGCTACAACGGCGACAAGTTCAGCGAGTATTTCGACGCCAACACCTACCTGCTGATCACGCGTGCGCTCGACTACTTCGACCCGGCGCGCGACTTCGGCGGCGACCTGCGCGCCGCACTGGCGCAGGCCAGCGCCAAGTTCCTCTTGGTGAGCTTCAGCACCGACTGGCGCTTCTCGCCGGCGCGCAGCCGCGAGATCGTGAAGGCACTGCTCGACAACCGCCGCAACGTCAGCTACGCCGAGATCGATGCGCCGCACGGCCACGACGCCTTCCTGCTCGACGACGCGCGCTACATGAGCGTGGTGCGCTCCTACTTCGAGCGCATCGCCGCCACCTTCGAAGGAGCTGCCCAGTGAGCGACAGCCCGACCCAGAACCTGATCGCCCGCCTGGTTCCCGAAGGCGCACGCGTGCTCGACCTCGGCTGCGGCGACGGCGCGCTGCTCGACCTGTTGCAGCGCGAGCGCGGCTGCACCGGCTACGGCGTCGAGATCGCCGACGGCAACGTGCTGCAATGCGTGCGCCGCGGCGTCGACGTGATCCAGCTCAACCTCGACGAGGGCCTCGCGATGTTCGACGACGCCTCTTTCGACGTCGTGCTGCAGATCGACACCCTGCAGCATCTGCGCAATGCCGAGGTGATGCTGCGCGAGACCGCGCGCGTGGGCCGCATCGGCATCGTCGCCTTCCCCAATTTCGCCCACTGGCCGAACCGCATCAGCATTGCGCGCGGCCGCATGCCGGTGACGCGCCGGCTGCCCTACCAGTGGTACGACACGCCCAACATCCGGGTCGGCACCTTCAAGGACTTCGAGGTGCTGGCGCGCAAGAACCGGCTGCGCGTGCTCGATGCCTTCGGCCTGCAGGAAGACCGCGAGGTGCGCTGGCTGCCCAATGCGCGCGCCAGCACCGCGGTCTTCAAGTTCGAGCGGGAATAGACGGACGGGGCCATGCCGTTCACTCTCGCCGCCGCGCGCCATAGCGAGCTGATCGTCAAGAAGAGCCGCTTCATCGGCTGCGTCCAACCGGTGGCCGACCGGGCCGGGGCCCTGGCGGTGGTCCAGGCGCTGCGCGTCGCGCATCCGGCGGCGGCGCATGTGTGCTGGGCCTTGATGGCGGGCGGGCAGTCCGCGGCCAACGACGACGGCGAGCCCGGCGGCACCGCCGGACGGCCGATGCTCGAAGTGCTTAGGCACCACGATCTCGACGGCGTGCTGGCGACGGTAGTGCGCTACTTCGGTGGCGTCAAGCTCGGTGCCGGCGGACTCGTGCGGGCCTACACCGACAGCATCGCGCAGACGCTGATCGACGCACCGCTGCTGCCGCAGGTGCGCCAGCGCACGCTGCACTGCGCCGTGCCCTATGCATTCGAAGGCCTGCTGCGGCGCGAACTCGCGGCCGCCGACGCGACCTTGAACCAGGTGCGCCACGAAGGCCTCGTGCACTTCGACTTCAGCCTGCCCGATCCGAACGCCGGGGCTCTCATCTCCCGGCTGGACGATGCCACGCAGGGACGCGCCGCCTGGCTGCAGCCTTGAGGGGTCGAGATACCGCAAACAGTAGGCAAAAGTTCGCGATTCTCCGCCGAGGACGATTTATTCAGTTACGCCTCTTGCGCAATGAAGTACGGTGAGGCGAAATGTCGTTCTTACGATAGACGTTTTGAGGAGCTACCCATTGGCCACACAGTCCCCCTTCTTCGGTAAACGCGATCGCGAAGCCGAAAGTCTTACCTCCCGTCCCGCGCCGCTGATGGGTTCGAACACCAATCTCTCGGGCACGCCCGTCAATCCGTCGACGCTCACGACCCAGGCCGCCAACGCCGCAGCCAGCGTCGCCAAGGAAGGCGGCAGCAAGCTCACCGTCGGCCCCAACATCAAGCTCAAGGGCGTCGAGATCACCGATTGCGACACGCTGGTGGTCGAAGGCCTGGTCGAAGCGACCATGGATTCGCGCGTCATGCAGATCGCCGAACAAGGCGCCTTCAAGGGCTCGGCCGAGATCGACATCGCCGAGATTCGCGGCCTGTTCGACGGCAACCTGACGGTGCGCGAAAAGCTCGTGATCCACTCGACCGGCAAGGTCACCGGCAAGATCCGCTACGGCAAGATCGTCGTCGAAGAAGGCGGCCAGCTGTCGGGCGAGATCAGCTTCGGCACCTCGGCACCGTCGGCCGGCGCATCGAAGCCCGCCGCAGCCCTGCAAGCCGCGGCCTGATCACCGGGCCGGCTGGGCGTCAGCCCAGCCTTTCGATCAAGGCACTCGCAGCCGCGGGTGCCTTTTCTTTTGCGCCGTTGATGAAGAAGACGAAGACATCGCGTGCCTTGCCGGCCTTGGGCGCGCTGTCCTCGACATGCGGCAGCGCCGCCGGTGCCTTGCCTGCGGCCCAGGTGCGCGCATGCTCGGCCCAGGCATCGAGCGCCTTCGGTGCGTAGCCGGACTTCTGGGCCGCATCGCTGTTCATGAGCCGCGCGTAGACGAAGTCGCCCGTCAGGTCGGCGAAGGACGGAAACTTGTCCGAATCGGTGAACACTGTCGCCGCCTTGTGCTTGCGCGCGAGCGCGAGGTATTCGGGCGCCTTGAAGCTCTCGTGCCGGACGTCCATCACGTGGCGCAGCGCACGGCTGCCGGCCTTTTCCGGCAGCAGCGCCAGGAAGCCCGCGAAGTCCTCCGCGTCGAAGGCCTTGGTCGGCATGAACTGCCACACGATCGGCCCGAGCTTGTCGCCGAGCTCCTCGATCCCGCTGTCGATGAAGCGCGCAATCGAATCGCCGGCGGTCGCGAGCAACTTCCGGTTGGTCGCGAAGCGCGAGGCCTTCAGCGAGAACACGAAGCCCTCGGGCGTCTCGTCGTGCCACTTCTTGAAGCTGGCCGGCTTCATGGTGCTGTAGTAGGTGCCGTTGACCTCGATCGCCGTGAGCTGTCGGCTGGCGTAGGCCAGCTCCTGGGCGTGAGGCAGCTTGGCCGGGTAGAAGTTGTCGCGCCAGGGCTCGTAGGTCCAGCCGCCGATGCCGACCCGGATGCGCAGCGGGGTCGTTGGGGAGTCCTTGTCGGTGCGCGCGCTCATGGCTGGCCTTGGTCGCTGTGGCGAAGCCCGCATTTTTATCGCATCCGGCGCGGCGGTGCCATCCGGGCAGAAGGTCGCAAGACGCACTAACATCGTTCTCCCGACCCCGCGGAGAATTCCATGAACGCCCCCCTTCACCGTGAAATGCCGGCCGGACTGCTCGATGCCGGCCGCGCACTGGCCGACGTCTCGTCCCAATGGGACCGCGACATCGTCAAGCAGCTCACCGACTACATCGCCATCCCCGCCAAGTCGCCGGGCTTCGACAAGGACTGGTCGCGCAACGGCTACCTCGAAACCGTGCTGCGCAACGCCGCCGCCTGGGTCGAAGCCCAGAAGGTCGAGGGCCTGAAGCTCGAGATCGTTCGCCTCGAAGGCCGCACGCCGGTGCTGTTCTTCGAAGTGCCCGCCAGCGGCACCGACATGAAGGAGACCGTGCTGATGTACGGCCACCTCGACAAGCAGCCCGAGTTCACCGGCTGGCGCAACGACCTGGGCCCATGGACGCCCAAGTACGAGAACGGCCTGCTCTACGGCCGCGGCGGCGCCGACGACGGCTACGCGGTGTATGCCAGCGTGGCGGCGCTGCAGGCGCTGAAGGCCCAGGGGGTGGCCCATCCGCGCATCGTCGGCCTGATCGAGACCTGCGAGGAATCGGGCTCCTACGACCTGCTGCCGTATGTCGATGCGCTGCGCCCGCGCCTGGGCGAGGTGTCGCTCGTCATCTGTCTCGATTCGGGCGCCGGCAACTACGACCAGCTGTGGCTCACGACGTCGCTGCGCGGCATGGCGAGCGGCACGCTGAAGGTCGAGATCCTGACCGAAGGCATCCATTCGGGCGACGCCTCGGGCCTGGTGCCGTCGAGCTTTCGCATCATGCGGCAGGTGCTCGACCGCCTCGAGGACAGCAAGACCGGACGGCTGCTGCCCGAAAGCTTCCATTGCGAAGTGCCGGCCGGACGCCTGGCGCAGGCGCGTGCCACGGCCGCGATCCTCGGCGAGGAGGTCTACAAGCGCTTTCCGTGGGCGCACTACGACTGCGGCGGCTCGACCACCTTCGCCCTGCCGACCACCACCGACCCGGTGGAAGCCCTGCTCAACCGGACCTGGAAGCCGACCTTGTCGGTCACCGGCGCGGAAGGCTTCCCGGCCCTCAAGGACGCCGGCAACGTGCTGCGTCCCTACACCGCCTTCAAGCTCTCGCTGCGCCTGCCGCCGCTGGTCGATGCCGACCAGGCGGTGCAGCAGCTCAAGCAGCTGCTCGAGGACAACGCGCCGTACCAGGCCAAGGTGACCTTCGACAGCGGCGGCGGCGCCACCGGCTGGAACGCGCCCGAAACCGAATCCTGGTTCGAACGCGCCCTGAACACCGCTTCGCAAGCCCATTTCGGCGCCGACTGCGGCTACATCGGACAGGGCGGCACGATCCCGCTCATGAACATGCTGAGCCGCGGCTTCCCGAAGGCCCAGATGATGGTCTGCGGCGTGCTGGGCCCGAAGAGCAACGCCCACGGCCCGAATGAATTCCTGCACGTGCCCTATGCGAAGAAGCTGACGGCTGCGGTGGCCGAGGTGATCGCCGCGCTGCCGGCCGCCCGCAGCGCCGCCGCTTGACGACCCTGCGCACACCCGACGGCGAGACGCTCGCGCTGCGCGACTGGCCGCTCGCGGCCGGCGCCGCCCGGGCCGTGGTCGTGTTGGTGCACGGACTGGGCGAGCATGCGGGCCGCTACGGCCCGCTCGCCGCGCGGCTCAACGCCTGGGGCTTCGCGGCGCGCGCCGCGGACCACCACGGGCATGGCGCATCGAGCGGCGCACGCGGCGGCCTTCCGTCCCCGACCCGGCTGGTCGACGACCTGGCGCTGGTGATCGACGACACCCGAAACGCCTTCCCCACGCTGCCGCTGGTGCTGCTCGGCCACAGCCTGGGCGGCCTGGTGGCGGCCAGTGCCGTGGCGCGCGGACTGCGAAAGGTCGACGCGCTGGTGCTGTCCTCGCCGGCGCTCGACGCCGGACTCAGCGCCTTCCAGAAGCTGCTGGTCGCCACCCTGTCGCGCCTGGCGCCCGGCCTGCGCGTAGGCAACGGGCTCGCGCTCGACGCCCTCTCGCACGCGCCCGCGGTGGTCGACGCCTACCGGGCCGATCCGCTGTGCCACGACCGCATCGGTGCCCGACTGGCACGCTTCCTGGCCAACGAGGGTGCCGCGGTGCAGGCGGCGGCGCCGGCATGGCGGGTGCCCACCTTGCTGCTATACGCCGGCGACGATCGGCTCGTGAACCCGGCCGGCAGCCGGGCCTTTGCCGATGCGGCGCCGCAGGCGGTCGTCAGCAGCCTCTGCTTCCCGGCGCTCTACCACGAGATCTTCAACGAGCGCGATGCCGAGCCGGTGTTCGATGCCCTGCGGGCCTGGCTCGATGCCCGATTCCCGAATGGTTAGGCCACCGCGGCCGCGGCACTGCGGCGGTGTCGCGCCAGCCACAGCAGTGCGGCGCCGGTCAGCACCACCGGGACCAGCGATCCGAGGTTGAGCAGCCGCCAGCCTTGCGTCGTGACCAGCACGCCCGACGCGAACGAACTCAGCGCCAGTGTCGCGAAGATGCAGAAGTTGAGCGCACCCTGCGCGCGGTCTCGCTCCTCGGGGGTGTAGGCGCTGAGCGAGAGCGTGGTGCTGCCCGTGAAAAGAAAGTTCCAGCCGACGCCGAGCATGAACAGCGCGATCACGAACTGGTGCAGGTCCACGCCCGACAGCGCCACCCCGATGCAGCCCAGGTTGAGCGCCAGCCCCACGCCCATGACCGGCAGCACGCCGAACCTGCGAATCAGATGGCCGGTGAAGAAGCCCGGCGCGAACATGCCGATCACGTGCCACTCGAGCACCAGGGCGACGTCCTCGAAGGGCAGGCTGCAGACCTGCATGGCGATCGGGGTCGCGGCCATCAGCAGGTTCATGACGCCGAAGCCGAGCGCGCCCGCCACGGCGGCCACGATGAACACCGGCTGGCGCGCGAGCACCGCCAGCGGACGCCCGCCCTGCGCCGCGGAACGGGCCGCCAGCGGCGGAAATTCGATGAACTGCATCAGCGCCAGCGACAGCAGCGCCACCGCCGCCAGGGCCAGGTAGGCGCCGGCGAAAGGCACCGCGAACCAGTGGCGCGTGACGGCGGCGAGGTTCGGACCCGCCACCGCGCCGAGCAGGCCGCCCGCCATCACGAGCGAGACCGCCTTCTCGCGCCATTCGGGCTGCGCGAGTTCGGCCGCGGCGAAGCGGTAGAGGCTGGCATTGGCGTTGTAGTAGCCGGCCACCACGGTGGCCGCGCACAGCAGCCAGAAGTTCTGCCAGACCGCGGCCTGGGCGCACAGCAGCGCCGACCCGAAGGCCACCGCGATCCCGATCTGGAACGAGCGCCGGCGCCCCCAGCGCTTCTGGGTGCGTGCCACCAGGCCAGTGGCCAGCGCACCGCCGACCACGTAACCCATCACCGGCAAGGTCGCCATCCAGCCGCGCGGCGCCAGCGAAAGCCCGACCAGTCCGTTGATGGCGATGAAGGTGACGTTGTTCGTGAGGAACAGGCCTTGGCAGATGGCGAGCAGCCAGAGATTGCGGTTCATGGGGCCGGGGGCTGAAGGTGGATGCCCGTTCTATCACGGCCGACCGCTGCCTCGCGCCAAAGAAAAGGCGCCTCGCGGCGCCGTTCGATCTCGAAGTCGAGGCAGATCGTTCGCTAGCTTTTCTGCAGCAGGCCGCTCAGCGACGCCAGCAGGTCGTCGTGCGTGCCCAGCCCTTCGGCCGGCACCTGGCCCTTGGGCGTGAGGTGATCGATCAGCGTCGGCAGCAGGGTGGCCAGCATGGGCAGCAAGGTCGCGCTGTTGATGCCGAGCTTCTGGGCGATGCCCGAGATCGCATCGCTGCCCAGCACGTCCTGCAACTGCCCGCCCGTGATCGGCGCGTTCTCGCCCTTGCCGACCCAGGAGCCGATGACGTCTCCCATGCCGGCCTGTTCGAACTTGGAGACCAGCCCGCCCAGCCCGCCCTGCTCGCCGTTGTTGGCGAGCAGGCCGCCGAGCGCGCCGGCCAGGCCACCGAGGTTGCCCGCCGAGCCGCCGGCGCCGCCGAGCAGCGCACCGAGGTCACCGAGGCCGCCGCCGCCCTGGGGTTGCTGCTGCGCCCCGCCGAGCACTTGACCGAGTACCGAATCGAGCAATCCCATGATGGGCTCCTGAATGTGGAAGGGTGGAACGAGGGCTAGCGGGCTCGCGGCGGCCGCCTGGCCAGCAGGGGTTCGCTCACGCCCTGCACGCCGACCAGCCCGAGCACGGTCACCAGGGCATTCTGCGCGCCCTGCCAGGCGTCTGTCACGTCGATCCATTCGGACAACGCGTGAAAGCCACCTGTCCTGCCGCCGGTGCCGATCGTGATCGCCGGGATGCCGAGCGACATCGCCACGTTCGCGTCGGTGCTGGCGCCCACCAGCAGGGTGCGGTGGCCGAAGGCGGCGTTCGAGCGCACGACCGCCTCGACGATCACCGAATCGACCGGCGTGCGTCCACCGGGCCGGTCGCCGATCAGCTTCGTCGACGCGCTCAGGGTGCTCACGTTCCAGCGCTTGTTCTCCGCCGCCACCGCCTCGTCGATGGCGGTCAGCACCTTCTTCTCGGTGTCCAGCAGCGGACCCGTTTCGTCGGAGCGGATGTCGACCGTCATACGGGCGTCCGGCGCGATGGTGTTGACCGAGGTGCCGCCGCTGACGGTGCCGACCGTGAAGGTGGTCCGCGGCGAGGCCGGGGTCTCGATGTCGGCGATCCGGGCGATCGCGCGACCCATGCCATGGACCGCGCTCGGCACCTGGCCGAAAGCGCCGTAGCTGTGGCCGCCGGGGCCCTTGAAAGTCACTTCGTAGCGATGGCTCGCCGTGCCGAGCACCAGCACCGTGCCGTCGGCCGCCGGCTCCAGCCCGACCATGCCGTCGATGTCGAGGTGGTCGCGAAAGATGGCCTTCATGCCGCGCAGGTTGCCCAGTTCCTCTTCGCCCACATTGCCCACGAAGATCAGGTCGCCGACGGTCTTCACCTGCTGGTCGTTGAGCACCTTGAGCCAGGACAGCAGCACCGACAGGGCGCGCGTGTCATCAGAGATGCCGGGGGCGTGGAGCCGGCCGTCGCGCTCTTTCACGCGGACATCGGTGCCGGCCGGAAAGACGGTGTCGAGATGGGCCGAGACCAGCAGCCTCGGGCCGTTGCCGCTGCCCCTGCGGACACCGATCACGTTGCCTTCGGCGTCGATCCGGGCGTCGGCGAGGCCCAGCGCCTTCATGCGGACCAGGAACGCCTCCGCGCGCCGCTGTTCCTTGAAGGGCGGCGCCTCGATCTCGGTGAGCATCCGCAGGTCCTCGATCGAGCGTTCGTGGTCGGCCTTCACGGCATCGAGCAGCTTGCGCACCGTGGGCGCGGCGAGCAGCTGCGAATAGACCTGGTCGACCACCGGGCGAACATAGGTCGGCGTCGGCGCCACCGCGGAGTTCTGGGCCTGGGCGCCGCCGAATGCCAGGGTGGCAATGGCCAGGACCATGATGGCGGTGGCGGGCCGCTGCTTCGGCCCCGGAAAGCGCGGCGCCATCGTCAGCGCCCAGCCAGCCCGACGAGCGCGGCCAGGGCGGCGGTTTCGGCGCGCAGCACGCGCGGACCGAGCGTCAGCGGCGCAAAGCCCTGCGCGATCGCGGCCTGTTCCTCGGTCGCGCTCAGGCCGCCCTCGGGGCCGCTCAGCACCCAGGCCCCGCGCTGCAGGTCCTGCGCGGCATCGGCGACGCCCCGCGTGCCGGGCGCCAAGCTCAGGATGAAACGCGCGGCGTCCCCCAGCGGCGCGTCCAGCCAGGCGCCGAAGGTCCGCACCGGATGGATCACCGGCACCCGGTTGCGCCCGCACTGCTCGCAGGCCGCAATCGCGATCGCTTCCCAGTGGGCGCGCTTCTTGTCGGCGCGCTCGCTGTTGAGCCGCAGCACGCCGTGCGCGGTCATCAGGGGCTGGATGCCGGCCACGCCCAGTTCGGTGGCCTTCTCGACCAGCCAGTCCATGCGTTCGTTGGCCGGCATGCCGACCGCCAGCTGGATGGGATGCGGCGCTTCGCGCTCGATCGCCGCGTGCGCGCCGACCTGCACCGAGACCTCGCTGCGACCCATGCGCTCGACGGTCGCGGCGTACTCGCCGCCGAGGCCGTTGAACAGCGTGATCGCATCGCCCGGCTGCATCCGCAGCACCTGGACGTGGCGCGCGGCACCCGCCGGCAGCACCAGCACGCTGTCGGCGGCGAGCGCCGACTCGCAGTGGAAACGCGCCGTCACATGCGTCCGTAGGCAAAGCCGGTCTGGGCCTGCGTGCCTTCGATCTCGTCGACCACGCGCAGGAGCGGCGTCAGTTCGCGGTAGCGGCCGGCGGTGGCCCGGATGTAGGCGATGAAGCGCGGCGTGTCGGCCAGGTACTTCGGCTTGCCGTCGCGCAAGGTCAGCCGGGCGAAGATGCCGGCCACCTTCAGATGGCGCTGCAGGCCCATCCATTCGACCGCCCGGTAGAAGGCGCCGAAATCGGGGTCGACCGGCAGGCCGGCCCTGCGGGCCCGCTCCCAGTAGCGCACCGTGACGTCGAGCACGAATTCCTCGTCCCAGCTCAGGAAGGCGTCGCGCATCAGGCTCGCGATGTCGTAGGTGACCGGCCCGTACACCGCGTCCTGGAAGTCCAGCACCCCGAGGGCATCGGCGTCGCCGACCATCAGGTTTCGCGGCATGAAGTCGCGGTGCACGTAGACGGGTGCGGCCGCGAGGTTGTTCTCGACGATCGCCTTGAAGCTGCGCTCCAGTCGCTCCTTCAAGGTACCTTCGACCGCGACGCCGCGATGGCGCGCGACATACCAGTCGGGGAACAGCGCCAGTTCGCGTTCCAGCAGCGCCCGGTCGTAGGGCGGCAGCACGCCCGGCCTGGACGCCAGCTGCCAGCGGATCAGGGCATCGATGGCCTGGTCGTAGAGCGGCCGGGCCGCCTGCGGGTCGTTCGGATCGATGACATCCAGCATCGTCTGCCGGCCGAGGTCGTCGAGCAGCAGGAAGCCGTCGGCCGACTCCCATTCGAGCACCTGCGGCGCGCGCACGCCGGCCTCGGCCATCAGCTGGGCGACCTGCACGAAAGGCGCGCTGTTCTCCTGCGCGGGTGGCGCGTCCATCACGATCCGGGTCGGCGCGCCGGCGCTCGCATCGACGCGGAAATAGCGCCGGAAGCTGGCGTCGGCCGAGGCCAGGCGCACGGTCGCGGGCAGCAGGTGGTGGCGATCGGAAATGCGCGCCATCCATTGCTGGAACGCGCTGGCGCGGGCCGGATCGCTCCAGGCCGGTGCTTCGGGACGGGGGGCGGCGGCGCCGGACGGTGGCTGGGGGGCTGTCATGGATAATCGATTCTACAAATCCGCCTGGCGCGGAGCTCCGCAACCCGTCGGCCCGAGTCGCCGCCCTCCCCCTCCCAGACGAAATTTGCCCCCGTACCGATGCCTGACTTGAACCGAGCCACCCGGCGCCGGTGCCGCCCGCCCTTGCCCCTGGCGCTGCTGTCGCTGGCGCTGCTGCATGCGCAAGGCGCATGGGCACAGGATGCAGACCTCGACCGGCCGCTCGTTCTCAAGCGCACGCCCCAGCTCGCGGAGACCATCCCGCCGCTGCTGCGCAGCCAGCTGCCGACCTTCGTCGACGGCGACAAGATCTCCGGCCGGCCCGACCTCGAGACCGTGGTCGAGGGCAATGCCACCCTGCGCCGCGGCGACATGTCGATGCGGGCCGACCGGCTCGAGTTCTACCAGCCCGAGGACCGCGCCCGCGCCACCGGCAACGTGCGCATCAACCAGGCCGGCAACGAGTACGAAGGCCCGGAGGTCGAGCTCAAGATCGAGACCTTCGAGGGCTTCTTCAACAAGGTCCGCTATCGCTTCCTCGCTACCGGCGGCCACGGCGACGCCGAGCGCATCGACTTCGTCGACAGCAACGTGTCGGTGGCCCGCCGGGCCACCTACACCACCTGCCGGCCGGAGGACTATCCGGGCTGGATGCCGGCCTGGCTGCTGAGCGCCGCCACCCTCACCACCGACACCGAGGACAACGTCGGCGTCGCCACCAATGCGCGGCTGACCTTCATGGGCATCACCACGCCGCCGTTTCCGTCGCTGAGCTTTCCGCTCAGCAACGACCGCAAGTCCGGCATGCTGCCGCCGGTCATCGGCCTCGACAGCGTGAACGGCATCGACATCACGACACCGTACTACTGGAACATCGCGCCCAACCGCGACGCCACGCTGTACCCGACCGTGATGAGCAAGCGCGGCATCAACCTCGGCACCGAGTTCCGCTACCTCGAAGAGAAGTACAGCGGCGAGATCCGGGCCGACTACATGCCGGACGACCGGCTGCGCGACGGCCGCGACCGCTGGGGCGTCTGGACGCACCACTCCCAGACCTTCGATGCCCAGTATTTCGGCCTCGATTCGCTGGTCGGCACGCTCGCCATCAACCGCGTGAGCGACAACGACTACTGGCGCGACTTCACCCGCACGCCCTCGCTGACCCAGCGCCTGCTGGCCAACGACGGCTCGCTCAACTGGACCAAGGGCGACTGGAGCGGCGTCGCCCGGGTGTTGAGCTACCAGACGCTGCAGTACGCACCGGCACCGATCGTGCCGCCCTACGACCGGATGCCGCAGATCACGGCGAACTACAACAAGTTCGACTGGAACGGCTTCGACTTCTCGCTCAACAACGACTACACCCGCTTCGAGGCCAAGCCGCTCGAGCAGGGCGGCCAGCCCAACGGCGAGCGGGTGTTCTCGGTGGCGTCACTGAGCAGGCCCTTCCTGACCCCGGGCACTTTCGTGGTCCCGAAGGTGATGCTCAACGCGACCGCCTATCAGTTCGACGGCCCGCTCCTGACCAACGGCGCGACCCATGCCGACCGCGTGGTGCCGACCTTCAGCCTGGACAGCGGCCTGATCTTCGAGCGCGATGCCAACTACTTCGGGCGGGCCTTCCGCCAGACGCTCGAACCGCGTGCCTTCTACGTCTACACGCCGTTCCGCAACCAGAACTACCTGCCGGTCTACGACACGGCGCAGAACGATTTCAATTTCGCCACCGTCTACACCGAGAACGCGTTCTCGGGCGACGACCGCATCTCCGACAGCAACCTGCTGACCCTGGGCGTGACCACCCGGCTGATCGACCCCGACACCGGCGCCGAAGCCGCCCGCTTCGGCATCGCACAGCGGCTGCGCTTCGCCGACCAGCTGGTCACCATGCCCGGCGGCGTGCCGGTCACCGACCGCTTCAGCGACCTGCTGCTGGGTGCCCAGATCAACTGGACGCCGAAATGGAGCGTGGACGGCACGGTGCAGTACAACCCCGACACCCAGACCTCGGCGCGGACCGCGCTCAGCGCGCGCTACAACCCGAGCCCCTATCGCACCATCAGCGCCGCCTACCGCTACCAGGCCGACACCACGCCCACTTCGAACGACGGCAACCGGGCGGTCGACGTCAGCTGGCAATGGCCATTGAACGACCTCTGGGGCGACAAGGGACAGGACCTCGGCCCCGGCAGGGGTCAAGGCGGCGGGCGCTGGTACGCCGTAGGCCGTTTGAACTACAGTCTGGAATCCAGCAAACTGACCGATGGGGTGCTCGGCTTCGAATACGACGGCTGCTGCTGGATCGGCCGCGTGGTGCTGGAACGCGTCACCACCGGACAGGTCACAGCCAGCACGCGGATCATGTTCCAGCTCGAGCTGGTCGGATTCGCGGCCCTGGGCTCGAGTCCGAGACGCACTTTGACGCAGAACATCCAGCGCTACACCCCGTTGCGTACCCCGAGCATCGGCCCGAGCCGCTTCACCAATTACGACTGAGATCGAGCTTCGCCATGACACCCATCCGATCCCTCATCACCCTGGCCTGCCTTGCGACCCTGACCGCCACGGCCGGCGCCCAGGGCATCACCGACATCATGCGCGGCAACCAGCGGCTGGGGCCGGCCCCGCTGCCGTCCGAGCCGCGACCGGCCGCGGTACCGACCCGGCGATCGGCCGAGTACATCGTCGCCCTGGTCAACTCCGAGCCGGTGACCAATACCGAAGTGCAGTCCCGCATGCAGCGCCTGCTGCGCGAAAGCCCCGAAGCCCAGCGCATGCCCCGGCCCGAACTGGCCCGTATCGTGCTCGAGCGGCTCATCAACGAACGGGCCCAGCTCCAGCTCGGCAAGGAAAACGGCGTCAAGGTGGACGACCTGGCGGTCGACCAGGCCGAGCAGACCGTGGCGCGGCAGAACCAGATCAGCGTCACCGAGCTGCGCCGCCGGGTGGCGGCCGAAGGCATGTCGCAAGAGCAGTTCCGACGCGACCTGCGCGATCAGCTGACCCTCACCCGCCTGCGCGACCGCGAGATCGAGGCCAAGGTCAAGATCACGGATGCCGACGTCGACCAGTTCATCAAGGAGCAGCGTGCCGGCGCCAATGCGGCGATCGCCGCCAACCTCAACATCGCCCAACTGGTCGTGCTGGTGCCCGAAGGCGCCAGCGACGACGAAGTCGCCAAGGCACTGCAGCGGGCCCAGGCGCTGGCCCAGCGCGCCCGCGCCGGCGAGGACTTCCCGACGCTGGTGCGCCAGAACTCCGACGCGCCGGACCGCTCCGGCGGCGGGCTCATGGGCATGCGCAGCGCCGACCGCTATCCGGGCATCTTCGTCGAGGCCACGCAGTCGACGCCGATCGGCGGCATTGCGGGCCCGGTCCGTTCCAGCGTCGGCTTCCACGTGCTCAAGCTGATGGCCAAGTCGCAGCCGGGTGCGAGCGACGCCGTCGTCACGCAGACCGAGGTGCGGCACATCCTGCTGCTCAACGACCCCAAGCGCAGCACCGCCGAAGCGGTGGCCCAGCTGGCCGAGTTCAAGCGCCGGATCCAGAGCGGCACGGCCGATTTCGCCGGCCTGGCGCGCGACAACTCGCAGGACGGCAGCGCCAAGCAAGGCGGCGACCTGGGCTGGTCGCGGCCCGGACTCTTCGTGCCCGAGTTCGAGGAAGTCGTGAACCGGCTGGCCCCGGGCGAGATCAGCGATCCGGTCGTCACGCGATTCGGCGTCCACCTGATCCAGGTCCAGGGCCGGCGCGAAGCCAAGCTGAGCCAGGCCGAGCAGCGCGAAGCCGTGCGCGCCGTGCTGCGCGAGAAGAAGGTCGAGCAAGCCACCGAGACCTGGGCCCAGGAAGTGCGCGCCCGCGCCTACGTCGAATACCGCGAGCCGCCGCAGTCATGAAGCCGTTCCAGGGCGCCGGCTCGTGAAGCATGTCGCGCGCAAGCGCTTCGGCCAGCACTTCCTGACCGACGGCGGGATCATCGACGCCATCGTGCGCGAAATCGCGCCGAAGGCCGGCGATGCGATGGTCGAGATCGGGCCGGGCCTGGCGGCCCTGACGCAGCCGCTGGTCGAACGACTGGGCCGGCTGACGGTGATCGAACTCGACCGCGACCTGGCCCAGCGGCTGCGCGGCCACGGCCAGCTCGACGTGATCGAGTCCGACGTCCTGAAGGTCGATTTCGCCGCCCTGGCCGCGAAGTTCTCGCCTGCGCCCCTGCGCGTCGTCGGCAACCTGCCTTACAACATCTCGACGCCGATCCTGTTCCACCTGCTCGGCTTCGCGCACCTCATCGCCGACCAGCACTTCATGCTGCAGAAAGAAGTCATCGACCGCATGGTGGCGCGGCCGGCGACCTCCGACTACAGCCGGCTCAGCGTCATGCTCCAGTGGCGCTACGAGATGGACAACGTGCTGTTCGTGCCGCCGGAAAGCTTCGACCCGCCGCCGCGGGTCGACAGCGCCGTGGTGCGCATGGTGCCGCTGGCGCAGCCGCCGGCGGTCGATGCCGCGCGCCTCGGCGAGATCGTCCAGGTCGCCTTCAGCCAACGGCGCAAGCTGCTGCGCCACACGCTGGGCCAATGGCTGGACCAGCACGGCTTCGCCGGCAGCTTCGACACCCAGCGCCGCGCGGAAGAAGTGCCGGTGGCCGAATACGTCGCGCTGGCGCAGGCGGCGCCCCAATGAAAAAAGCCCGTCGCTGACGGGCTTTCGTTCGAAGGGCGCTGGGTCAGGCCGCGGCCAGCCAGTAACCCGCGTTGAAGGGACTGCTCATGCGCAGCGCCAGGGGCGACACGTCGACCAGTTTGTCGGTCGGCATCTTTTCTGCGGCCGGGTCGGTGTTCTGAAGGTCGATGCCGGGCGCCGGAGCGGCCGCATTGTCCTGCGAAGCCTCGTTCGCCCGTTCTGCTTGGCTGGTGTGTGCAGAACGGGCTACAGAAAAGAATAGAAGCACCTGAACGGTATCTTCCGGTCTCCCCAGTAGTCCGAGGCGTCACGGAAGATGTCCAGCAGCTGCTCGCGCGCCTCCTTGTCGAACTTGGCGTTGGCCGGGATCTGCTCGAGCACGATGACGAAACCCGGTTGCGGGCCCGATTTGTGCAAGGGATCGGTCATGCAGTCGTACAACGCGTCGAAGTTCTTGCCGAAGTGCTGCGGGAATGTGAATTGCTGGGCAATCAGGTCAAGCACATCCTGCTTGGTCTGGGCATTGCCCAGGTTCGCATACAGGAAATGCTGACCGGCCGCATGCGCCGCTTCCTGCAAGTCGTTCACGCGGAAGGCGCGAATCGACTGCACGATGTTGGGTCGCACTGCACGAAGGGATAAGGTCATCTCCGCTGGTCTTTCCGTGGTTGTCGTCGTCGTCATTTCTTCAGGACGCCTTGCAGCGCCGCTCCAATTCAGTTGCTCGCTCATGGCACGATCCGCCGAAAGCTCGCGTAATGGTCTGCCGTATACCAGCAGGCCGATGGCGCCGTGCGCTCGCCTCCACAGACGATGCGCTTGGCGCCACGATCACGCGAACCGGGCGTATCGACCGTGTATTCTCGGTAGTGGCCTCGCCGTTCCTGCGGCAAGAGGCGTTCGCGGTTGCCGAACACCGTGCCGTCTTTTTCGTGCCGGAAAGGACCACCGTTCAAAATGGCCCCGTAGGTACGCTGGCCTTGCACCGGCAGTTCGGCCAGCGCGACCGTTTCCTGTGCCGGCATGCCGGCACCGGTGCCGAACCATTCGCGAGCCTGGGCTCCCGCCGTCAGGGCCACCAGCAGGACGCTAGTGAGCGCAAACTTGGAAACCGGGGACGAGATCGAGGCGTAAGCCGCCATGGAGCACCAGAAGGAATAGAGCGAGAACCGAACCGGGGGTCGACCGACCAGGACACACTCCGCAGCGCATCTTGGGGTTAACCCGCAAATTCAAGCCCGCAAGTGTGCACCAGGGACGCGCAAATAGCAAGCGCCTGCTCAATCTTTGAGCAGGCGACAGGGGCAAGCGACCGTTTTGAAGTTAGCGATCGCTATCGACAAGCGGCTTAGCGGTCGGCGTTGGCATCCGCCACGGTCAGAGCTGTCATATTCACGATCCGGCGCACCGTGGCGCTGGGTGTCAGGATGTGCACGGGTTTGGCCGCACCCAGCAGAACCGGGCCGATCGCGATGTTGCCGCCGGCCGCGGTCTTCAGCAGGTTGTAGGAGATGTTGGCGGCGTCGATGTTCGGGAACACCAGCAGGTTGGCGTTGCCGGCCAAGGCGCTGTGCGGCATGACCTGCGCGCGCTGCTTGCCGTCTAGCGCAACGTCGCCGTGCATTTCGCCGTCGACCTCCAGCCAGGGTGCCTGGACCCGCAGCAGGTCGAGCGTGCGCCGCATCTTGACCGCGCTGGGCTGGTTGCTGGTGCCGAAATTCGAATGCGACAGCAGCGCCGCCTTCGGTTTCAGGCCGAAGCGCATCATTTCCTCGGCCGCCATCGTGGTGATTTCGGTCAGTTCCTCGGGCGTCGGGTCGTAGTTGACGTGGGTGTCGACCAGGAACACCTGGCGGTCCGGCAACAGCAGGCCGTTCATGCAGGCGTAGATCGGCAGGTCCTGCGAGGTGCTGGCGCAGCCGCCGGGGCGCTTGCCGATCACCTGGTCGATGTGGTGCAGGTGGATCGCCGTCGTGCCCCAGGTGCCGCAGATGAGGCCATCGACCTCGCCCTTGTGCAGCAGCATCGAGCCGATCAGGGTCAGGCGGCGGCGCATCTCGATCTTGGCGGTCTGCACCGTCGTGCCCTTGCGCTCGGTCATCCGGTGGTAGGTCTGCCAGAAGTCGCGGTAGCGATGGTCCTGCTCGACGTTGACGATGTCGTAGTCGAGTTCTTCCTTGAGCCGCAACCCGAACTTCTCGATCCGCTGGGCGATGATCGCCGGCCGGCCGATCAAGGTCGGCCGGGCGATGCCTTCGTCGACCACGATCTGGGCCGCGCGCAGCACGCGCTCTTCCTCGCCTTCGCTGAAGGCGACGCGCTTCTTCGGCGCCCGCTTGGCGGCATCGAAGATCGGCTTCATCATGCTGCCGGAGGTGTAGACGAAGGTCTGCAGCTTGTCGCGGTAGGCGTCCAGGTCGATGATCGGGCGCAGCGCCACGCCGCTGTCGGCCGCGGCCTTGGCGACCGCCGGCGCGATCTTCATCATGAGCCGCGGGTCGAAGGGCTTCGGGATCAGGTATTCGGGCCCGAAGCTGAGCTTTTCGCCCGCATACGCCGCGGCCACGCGCTCGCTCTGCTCGGCCTGCGCCAGCTCGGCGATCGCATGCACGGCCGCGACTTCCATCTCGTCGGTGATGGTGGTGGCACCGCAGTCCAGCGCGCCGCGGAAGATGTAGGGGAAGCACAGGACGTTGTTGACCTGGTTCGGGTAGTCGGTGCGCCCGGTGGCCATGACCACGTCGTCGCGCACCGCGTGCGCGTCTTCCGGCGCGATCTCGGGGCTCGGGTTGGCGAGCGCGAAGATCACGGGCTTGGCCGCCATCTTGGCGACCATGGCGGGCTTCAGCACGCCGCCGGCCGACAGGCCGAGGAAGACGTCGGCGCCTTCGATGATGTCGTTCAGGCTGCGGGCGTCGGTCTTCTGCATGTACTGGCGCTTGTCGTCGTCCATCAGCTCGGTACGGCCTTCGTAGACCACGCCGGCGAGGTCGGTCACGAAGACGTTCTCGCGCTTCAGCCCGACCTTCAGCAGCAGGTTGAGGCAGGCCAGCGCCGCGGCGCCCGCGCCCGAGGTGACCAGCTTGACCTGGCCGATGTCCTTGCCGACCACTTTCAGGCCGTTCAGCATCGCCGCCGCCACCGTGATCGCGGTGCCGTGCTGGTCGTCGTGGAAGACCGGGATCTTCATGCGCTTGCGCAGCTCGCGCTCGACGTAGAAGCAGTCGGGGGCCTTGATGTCCTCGAGGTTGATGGCGCCGAAGGTCGGCTCCAGCGCGGCGATCACCTCGACCAGCTTGACCGGGTCCTTCTCGTCGATCTCGATGTCGAAGACGTCGACGCCGGCGAACTTCTTGAACAGTACGCCCTTGCCTTCCATCACCGGCTTGGAGGCCAGCGGCCCGATGTCGCCGAGGCCGAGCACGGCGGTGCCGTTGGTGATGACGCCGACCAGGTTGCCGCGCGCCGTGTACTTGAAGGCGTTGACCGGGTCCTTGACGATCTCTTCGCAGGGGGCCGCCACGCCAGGCGAGTAGGCCAGTGCGAGGTCGCGCTGGTTGACCATCTGCTTGGTGGCCGCGATCGAGATCTTGCCCGGGACCGGATGCTCGTGGTACTCGAGCGCGGCGCGGCGCAGTTCGGCGCGCTTGTCTTCGGGCGTGGGGATCTGCGAAGTCGAATCGGACATTGGGCCGTGCCTCCTAGGACGCTTCTTGTAAAGGGCGCCGATTGTAGACCTCGATGCCAACGCCCTGCGGCGCGCACGGCTCTGGATCGCCCAGCTCGGCCAAAGACGGAAAACGGCTGTTGCTATCTTTTCTTCTTATTCTTCTTATTTAAATTAGTAGTAGTAGTAAGGGCGCGCCTTCGCTGTGGACAGGCGCATTTTTTCCATGTGCGACAAGGACTTGCGGCAGCCCGCTGGCTGTGCGCAGGCGCGCTTCGCTGCTGTCGCGCCGAGGCGAACAACTTCGGGCCGGGCCGTCGGCCTGTGGACAAGTGCCTTGTTGTGCCGGAACTGTCCCCAGGGTTGTCCTTTGGGCGCTGTGGCAATATGCCGCCACAGAAACACCCTTCGACGAGGAGCCGGCATGGCGCTGATGGATTTCATCAAGAAGCAGTTCATCGACATCATTCAGTGGACGGAGTCGGGCGACGGCACGCTGGCCTGGCGCTTCCCGATGGCCGACATGGAGATCCAGAACGGTGCGTCGCTGACCGTGCGCGAGTCGCAGGTGGCGGTGTTCGTCAACGAGGGCCAGGTAGCCGACGTCTTCGGGCCCGGCCTCTACAAGCTGACGACGCAGACGCTGCCGGTGCTGACGTACCTCAAGAACTGGGACAAGCTCTTCGAGTCGCCCTTCAAGAGCGACGTCTATTTCTTCAGCACCCGCCAGCAGGTCGACCAGAAGTGGGGCACGCCGCAGCCGATCACGGTGCGCGACAAGGACTTCGGCGCCGTGCGGCTGCGCGCCTTCGGCAACTACAGCTTCCGTATCGGCGACGCCAAGCTGTTCCACACCGAGATCTCGGGCACGCGCGAGATCTACACCGTGGCCGACATCGACGGCCAGCTGCGCGGCCTGCTGCTGCAGAACATCAGCAACGCGATCGCCGGCAGCGGGGTGCCGTTCCTCGACCTGGCGGCCAACCAGGTCCAGTTCGCCGAGGCGCTGGCCAAGCAGCTGGTGCCGGAGTTCGCGAAGCTCGGGATCCAGCTCGAGACCCTCACGGTGCAGAACGTCTCGCTGCCCGAAGAACTGCAGAAGATCCTCGACCAGAAGATCGGCATGGGCATGGTCGGCAATGACATGGGCAAGTTCATGCAGTACCAGACCGCCCAGGCGATCCCGAAATTTGCCGAAGGCGCGGGCGGCGGCGGCGGCATCGCGGGCGACGCGATGGGCCTCGGCGCGGGTGTCGCGCTGGGCCAGGTGCTGGCGCAGAACTTGTCGCAGGGGCTGCAGGCGCAGCCGGCCGCGGTGCAGCAGCAGCCGGCGGTGGCCGTGGTGAATCCGGCCGACGTGATGACCACGCTCGAGAAGCTCGGTGAACTCAAGGCCAAGGGCATCCTCACGCAGGAAGAATTCGACGCCAAGAAGGCGGAGCTGCTGAAAAAGCTCGTGTGAGCGCGAGCGGCAGCCAGCGCTACTACCGCGCGCCCTGCCCCGGTTGCGGTGCGCCGGTCGAATTCCGATCGGCGCAGTCGACGCACGCCGTCTGTCCCTATTGCCAGAGCACCGTGGTGCGCGAGGGCGAGACCCTGGCGCGCACCGGCAAGATGGCGGAGCTGTTCGACGACTTCAGCCCACTGCAGCTGTTGGCGGCCGGCCGCATCGACAACCAGCCATTCACCCTGGTCGGCCGGCTGCAATACAGCTACGCCGGCGGCCGCTGGACCGAATGGATCGCCGCGCTCGACGGCGACCGCAGCGGCATCCTGAGCGAGGACAACGGCGCCTTCGTGTTCGCACTGCCGGTCGACCTGCAGCGCGCCGCGCCGCCGCCGGCCGAATTGCGCGTCGGCGCGACCACCGCCTTCAATGGCCAGGCCTACACCGTGGCTTCGAACGAGCAGGTGGCGCTGGTCTCGGCCCAGGGCGAACTGCCGCGCTTGCCGGAGCTCGGCCGACCGTTCGCGGTGGTGGAGCTTCGCAGCGACCAGGGGCAGGTACTCAGCCTCGACTACGACACCGATCCGCCGGGCGCCTGCCTCGGCCGCTCGGTGCGGCTCGAAGACCTGCAGCTCACCGGGCTGCGCAGCGAATCGGCCAAGGACGAGAAGGGCCGCAGCTTCAACTGCCCCAACTGCGGTTCGCCGGTGACGGTGAATTTGATCGACAGCAAGAGCGTCACCTGCCGGGCTTGCAACGAGATCATCGACCTTTCGCAGGGCATCGGCGGCGAGCTCCGGCATGCGGCCCAGCACGAGCCGGTGCAGCCGCTGATCGCGCTCGGCAGCATCGGCCAGCTGCAGGGCGCCGACTGGCAGGTGGTCGGCTTCCAGCACCGGATGGGCGTGGCGCCCGGCGACGACGAGCACTTCGGCTGGAGCGAGTACCTGCTTTACAACAAGAAGCGCGGCTTCAGCTTCCTGGTCGATGCCGAAGACGGCTGGAGCCTCGTGAAGCCGACCACCGGCGCGCCCACCATGGCCGAGAGCGGGGCCCGCGCGACCTACCTGGGCAAGGTCTATCAACAGCAGTACGCCTACAACGCCGAGACCAGCTACGTGGCGGGCGAGTTCTACTGGCGGGTCGAACGCGGCCAGAAGACTTTCAACCGCGACTTCGCCAACGGCAGCGCGCTGCTGTCGATGGAGCGTTCGGCCAACGAGCTGACCTGGTCGTCCGGCAACCGGATCGACAGCGCGGCCGTCGCGGCGGCGTTCAAGCTGGAACGCAAGAAGGACATGTTCAAGCGCAGCGACGTGCTGCCGGTGAGCGCGGCGTCGAGCCTGGGCTGCGGCACCATCGTGCTGATCGTGGTGGTGATCATCGTGCTGCTGATCATCCTGAGCACCTGCAGCGGTGGGGGCGGCTCCGGCGGCTCGCGCAGCGCTGGCGGCTCGTATGGCGGCTATTCGAGTGGCGGCGGCCACAAGTGAACGTTTTTTTCGGAGGTTCTCATCATGGGAATTGAATGGTTGAAGCCGGCCGTGATCTTCGGATCGCTGATCTATGCGGTGATCGGCCTGGCGGTCTTCTGGCTGGCCTTCCTGCTGATCGACAAGCTCACGCCCTATGACCTGTGGCAGGAGATCGTCGAGAAGCAGAACTTGGCGCTCGGGCTGGTGGTGGCGGCGATGAGCCTCGGCATCTGCATCATCGTCGCCGCAGCGATCCATTGAGGGAGGCGGCCTTGTCGGCGCTGCCCGTCGAGCGGGCAGGACCGCGGCCGGTCGAGATCGCGCTGCTCGCCAGCGTCTTCGTGGTCGCGGCCTGCGGGCTGGTGTATGAACTCAGTGCCGCGGCTTTGAGTTCGTACCTGCTCGGCGATTCGGTGCTTCAGTTCAGCACCATCATCGGCACCTATCTGTTCGCGATGGGCGTCGGCTCCTGGCTGTCGCGCTACTTCGAGCGCCAGTTGCCGGCGCACTTCCTGCGGATAGAGCTCATGGTGGCGCTGGTCGGCGGTGCGCTGCCGGCGCTGCTGTTCATCGCCAACGCCTACGTGCCGGGCGCCTTCCGGCTGCTGCTCTACGGCTTGGTGCTGGTGGTCGGCACGCTGGTCGGGCTCGAGATCCCGCTGGTGATGCGGATCCTGCGGCGCAATGTGGCGCTCAAGGACCTGGTGTCGCAGGTCCTGACCTTCGACTACCTGGGCGCGCTGGCGGTGTCGATCGCCTTCCCGCTGCTGCTGGTGCCGCAACTCGGCATGATCCGCACCGGGCTGCTGTTCGGATTCATGAATGCGGCGGTGGCGGTCTGGGCGCTCTGGCTGTTCCGGCACGAGCTGCGCCGCGTCGGCGCCCATGCGCTGGCCTGCACGCTGGCGCTCTCAGCACTGGCGGTGGCATTCGCCTTCGCGGACCGCATCACGACGCTGGCGGAGGACAAGTTCTACCAGGACCGCATCGTCTTCAGCGAGAGTTCGCCCTACCAGCGCATCGTGGTCACCCGCGGGGCCGCCGGGCATCGGCTGTTCCTGAACGGCAACCTGCAGTTCGCCGAGCGCGACGAGTACCGCTATCACGAGGCGCTGGTGCATCCGGTGATGGCGGCGCACGGCGCGCCGCGCAAGGTGGCGGTGCTGGGCGGCGGCGACGGCATGGCGGTGCGCGAGATCCTCAAGTACCCCTCGGTCGAGAGCGTGACCTTGGTGGAACTCGATCCGAACATGACCCGGCTGTTTCGCGATCACGAGACGCTGGCGGCGCTCAACGGCCATTCGCTGGCGTCGCCGAAGCTGAAGATCGTCAACACCGATGCCTTCCAGTGGCTGCAGCAGGCCGGCGAGGTCTTCGATGTCATCGTGGTCGACTTTCCCGATCCGACCAACTTCGCGATCGGCAAGCTCTACACCAGCTCGTTCTATGCGCTGCTCGACCAGCGGCTGGCTGCGAGCGGCTATGCGGTCGTCCAGACCACCTCGCCGCTGGTGGCGCGCAAGAGCTTCTGGACCGTGGCGACCACCATCGAGTCGGTCGGCCTGACCGCGACGCCGTACCACGCGCACGTGCCGAGCTTCGGCGAATGGGGCTACATCGTCGCCAGCCGGCGGCCGTTCCGGATGCCCGACGCATTGCCCGAGGGGCTGCGCTTCCTGTCGGTGGCGACCCTGCCCCTGCTGTTCGACTTTCCGCGCGACATGGCGCGGGTCCCGACCGAGGTGAACCGGCTCTCCAACCAGATCCTGGTGACCACCTACGAGCACGAGTGGGGCACGCGATGAGGCGGCGCGCGTTCCTGGGCGCGGCTGCCGCGGCGGCGACACTCGCCGGCTGCGAGCGGGCGCCCGCCATCGAGGGCGGGTTCACGGGCATCGACGTCGGGCGCGGCCACGCCCTGCGCGACGGCGCGCTGGGTGCGAAGGCTGCACCCGATGTCACCCGGCGAACCCGGGTCGTGATCACGGGCGGCGGCGTGGCGGGACTGGCGGCGGCGCGGGCGCTGCGCCTGTCCGGGATCGAGGAGTTCGCGCTGCTCGAACTCGAGGACACGGCCGGCGGCAACAGCCGCGCCGGCGAACTGCAGGGCATCGCCTGCCCGCTCGGTGCGCACTATCTGCCGTTGCCTGGCGACCAGGCCCCCGAAGTGCAGGACCTGCTCGAGGAGCTCGGCCTGCGCCGGCGCGTGGCCGGCCGCTGGACCTACGACGAGCGGCATCTCTGCCACAGCCCGCAGGAGCGCCTGTTCTTTCAAGGCAGCTGGCAGGACGGCTTGCTGCCGATGCAGGGCGTGGGCGCCGGCACGCTGGATGCCTACCGTCGCTTCTCGGCCCGCGTGGACGCGCTGCGGCGCGAGGCGCGGTTTTCGATCCCCACCTTGCGCGCCGAACTTGCGCCCGCGCTGCTGGCGCTGGACGCGCTGCCCTTCGAGACCTGGCTGGCGCGCGAAGGCTTCACCGACGCGCATCTGCGCTGGTACCTCGACTACTGCTGCCGCGACGACTATGGCGCCGGCCTGGCCCACGTGTCGGCCTGGGCCGGCATCCACTATTTCGCCAGCCGGCACGGCTTCCATGCGCCCGGCGATGACGACGGCGAGCGCGAGGCGGTGCTGACCTGGCCCGAAGGCAACGCCTGGCTGGCCCGGCGGCTCGCGCAGCCGCTCGGCGACCGGCTGCGGATCGGCCAGGTCGTGACCCGCATCGCCGAGACGCGCCATGGGGTCGAAGTCGATGCGGTCGATGTCGCCAGCGGGTCGCGGGTGCGCTGGCAGGCCGAGCGCTGCATCGTGGCGCTGCCGGCGTTCATCGCCGCCCGGGTGGTGGAAACCGCGCCCGAGCGCTTGCGGCAGGCGGCGGCCACCTTGCGCTACGCGCCCTGGCTGGTGGCCAACGTGCATTTGCGCGCAGCGCTCGCCGATCGGCCGGGCGCCGCGCCCTCGTGGGACAACGTGGTTCACGGCGGCGCAGGGCTCGGCTATGTCGATGCGCGGCACCAGGCGCTCGACCCGACGCCGCGGGCCACGGTGCTGACCTGGTACCGGCCGCTCGGCCCGAGCCGCTGGGATGGGCCCGACGCCCGGCGCCAGCTGCTGGAGCGACCCTGGAGCACCTGGCGCGACGCGCTGCTGGCCGAGCTGTCGCTGCCGCATCCGGACATCGCCGCACTGGCGACCCGGATCGACATCACGCGCCATGGCCACGCGATGGCGATCCCGGCGACCGGCTGGCTGGCGCGCATGGGCGCACCGGCGCGCGTGCAGGCCGGCCGGCTGGCCTTCGCCCACGCCGACTGGTCGGGCTACTCGATCTTCGAGGAGGCTTTCACGCGCGGCCACCTCGCGGCGGCTTGACGGGCCCCGGGGGCCCGTCAAGCCGCGCATCAGCCGCGCATCAGCGCCTCGATCTCGTCGGCCTTGACCGGCACGCCGCGCGAAATCAGTTCGCAGCCGGTCTCGGTGACGATGGCGTCGTCCTCGATGCGGATGCCGATGTTGTGGAACTGTTCCGGCACGCCCTCCGCCGCCCGCACGTAGATGCCGGGCTCGATGGTCAGCACCATGCCCGGATGCAGGATGCGGCTGGGCCGGTTCTGGATCAGTTCGTTGGACAGCGGGTCCCGGCGCTCGCTCACTTCGCCGACCTGGGTCGGCTCGATGTAGCTGCCGCAGTCGTGCACGTCCATGCCCAGCCAGTGGCCGGTGCGGTGCATGTAGTAGGCGAAGTAGGCCCGCTTCTCGATCACGTCGTCGACCCCGCCCACCTTGTCGGCGTCGAGCAGCCCGAGGTCCAGCATGCCCTGCGACAGCACCCGTACGGTGGCCTCGTGCGGGTCGGTGAAGCGCTGGCCGGCCCGGGTCGCCGCCACGGCGGCGTCCTGGCTGGCTAGCACCAGGTCGTACAGAGCGCGCTGCGGGCCGGTGAAGCGGCCGTTGGCCGGGAAGGTGCGGGTGATGTCGCTGGCGTAGCCGTCCAGTTCGCAGCCGGCGTCGATGAGCACCAGTTCGCCGTCGCGCACCGGCGCCGCATCGGCGCGGTAGTGCAGCACGCAGGCGTTGGCGCCGGCGGCGACGATCGAGCCGTAGGCTGGATACTGCGAGCCGCCGAGACGGAACTCGTGCAGCAACTCGGCGTCGAGGTGGTATTCGCGCACTTCCCGGCCCTCGCGCAGCATGCGCGCCGACAGCTGCATGGCGCGGACATGGGCCCGGGCGCTGATCTGGGCGGCGCGGCGCATGGTGTCCTGCTCGGTCGCGTCCTTGACGAGCCGCATCTCGTCCAGCGGACCGCAGAGGTCTCGCTGCTCTTCGGGACAGAGCGCGCCGTAGCGTACCCGGGCTCGCACCGACGACAGCCACCCGTCGACCCGCGTTTCTAGGCCCTTGTGGGTCGCGAACGGATACCAGACGACGCTCTTGTTCTCGAGCAGGCGCGGCAGCCGGGCGTCGAGCTCCTCGATCGAATAGGCCTCGTCCACCCCCAGCGCCGCCGGTGCCGCTTCAGGGCCGAGCCGGTATCCGTCCCAGATTTCGCGCTCCAGGTCCTTCGGGGCGCAGAACAGGGTCGAGCGCCCGTCGCCTGCGATCACCAGCCAGGCATTGGGCTCGGTGAAGCCGGTCAGGTAATAGAAATAGCTGTCGTGCCGGTACAGGAAGTCGCTGTCCCGGTTGCGCTGCCGTTCGGGCGCCGTCGGGATGATGGCGATCCCGTCCTTTCCTATATTAGAAGAAAGTAGTAATCGACGCTGGACTTGATAATTCGCGGTCATAAGGTCACCATGCGCTACTGATGTAACGGCTGTAGGAAGAGGCTGAAAAACATCAAGAAAAGAAATGCAAGAAGGGTTGCCCTGTAGGACCACTCCCACGTACAAACCACCAACTTGTCATTTTGGAGGTGTTTTTCTTGAAAGTTCTACACAACAGCGCGATTTTGCTCGCAGTAGCTGCAACCGCGCTTGTGGGGTGTGGCGGAGGCGGTGGCGGCGGTGGGGGCGGGAGCATCGCCGCTTTGGGCGCTGCCAGCGCTGGCAGCGCTGGCACATCGACGCCGGCCACGGCAGCGGCGGCCACCACGACCACCGGCAGCGGCAGCCCCTTGGCGACGGGCCCTGCCCTGGCCAACGACATCGTCGACAACTCTCAGGCAATTTCCGCCGCCGCTTACCGTGACATGGCGGCAAAGCTGAGCAAGGACGCCGGCATCGCCTACCGCTACGGTTCTGCGGACGCGGCGGTCGACAACACTGGCGTTCCGACGCTTTTCGCGCACGATCCGGCCAATCCCCTCGACATCCCGGGCCGCGGCACCCTGGCCGGCACCTGGCAGATCGGTGGTGCGCCGACGGCCGACGCCGGCCTCTATTCCACCAGCGCGGCCAACCTCACCTATGTCGCCGACGATCCGTCGCAGCGCATGGGCGTCACCGATCTGCAGATAACCGGCTACCAGTACAACACCTTCGCCCAGACGCCCCAGCTCAGCTGGACCGTGGGCGGGACGGCCGCCGGCCTCATGGACAGCTTCACTGCCGCGAGCTACAAGAGGGCCGGCGTCGTCACCGGCGATCCCGTGGCGATGGGCCGCTGCAGCGGCCAGACCGGCTTCTGCAACCAGAGCCTGGTGGCTTACCAGAACGGCGTGATCGGCACCGCCGGCTCGAACACCGCGAGCACCCCGACGACCGTCAAACTGCCTGCGAACAAGGTGCCGACCGGCATCGCCATGACCAACGACAGCGAATTCGCGCTGGTGACGGTGTGGGACACGACCGCCCTCAAGGGCCAGGTCGCGGTGGTCGCGCTGGCCGGCCTGTGCCCTGGCTGCGATCCGTACTCGCCCTCGAGCACCGTCAACTACTGGTACGAGTGGGGCGCCGCCTACCCGGGCCTGTTCAACGTGGGCAACATCGCCTTCATGAAGATCCTGGGCTACGTCGACCTGCCGGGGATGACGGCGCCGACCGAGATCGCGGTCACGACCGGGCTGAACCAATGGCTCACGCTGGACATCAACGGCCGCGGGATCGCCTGGCAGACGCCGCTGACCAGCCAGAGCAATCGGCAGAGCTTCCTGCCCGGCGGTGCCAACTACGGCCGCTATGCCAAGGGCGGGGTGGCGGTGGTGATCTCCAAGTCGGAGCAGAAGGTGGCTTTCATCGACCTGAAACCGCTGTTCACCTACGTCAACAGCGTCTATTTCGGCGGCGACCAGGCGACCTTCAATTCACGGATGGCGAGCCTGGGGCAGGCCGACAACCAGTGGCCCTACACCTTCACGCAGCAGCCTTCGCAGGTGCCGACGGTGGTGAAGACGGTGTCGCTGGCGCAGCGCCCCACCGCGGTGAAGACCAGCGTGTACGATGGCGCGAGCCGGGCCTGGGTCGCGACGCAGGACGGCACGCTGCACATCTACGCCCTGGACGGCTACGCCAACGGCGCTTCGCCTCCGGCACCGGCGGCGAACGCCCTGACGGAGGTGGGCACGGTCACGGGCATCGGCCGCAATCCGACCTCGATCGCCAGCTCCAAGGGCGAGCCGAGCGGCAACACGCAGACGCAGGTGCTGGTGAATTCGCGCACCGACCGCAAGGTTTCGTGGGTGCGCTTCGCGAGCAACGGCAACAGCGGCAGCATCGTGCGCACCTTGCAGGACTCGCGCCTGGCCGACCCGATCGCGGTCGAGGACGCGGACAACTTCGCCACCATGGGCTACGTGGTGAGCGTGGCCGACTACGCCGGCAAGGCACTGCGCAACTACCGCTACGGCCCGGTCGTCTTCGCCGACGGCAAGGCCTGCGCGACCACCACCAGCTGCCCGGTGACGCCGACCGGCAACGTGGCGATCGAGTACGCCGGTGCCATGCCCTACCCGGGCAAGCCGTTCCAGCTCAAGACGGCCAACGTGCCTTGATCGGCACAGCCTGCCAATCGGCCAACGCCACGCACGGCCCGCTTCAAGCGGGCCGTTTTTCCTTGTTCAGCGCGGCGAGCCGCTCCGGTGTGCCGACATCGGTCCAGGGCCCGTCATAGAGTTCGGCGCTGATGGCGCCCGCCGCCATGCCGGCCCGCAACAGCGGCGCCAATGCCGCTTTCGCGCCGCCGGGGTTGCCCGGCGGTATCGCGCAGAACGGCGGCGCGAACAGGCCGCTCCGGTACAGCGCGATGGTCGAGAAGGTGTGTTTCTGCGCCGCATCCGACAAGGCGCTGCCGTCGGCGCCGATGCCGAAATCCCCTTTGGGGTTGTGCAGCGGATTCGCGACCAGCCACAGGTGCGCGAGCCGGCCGCTGGCCGCAAAGCGCTCGACCGCCTGTCGGGTGAAGGCGAAGTCCGGGGCGAACACGTCGCCGGCCACCACCCAGAAGACATCGCCGAGCATCGGCAGCGCCCGCACGATGCCGCCCGCGGTCTCGAGCGCACCGCCGAAGTCGCGCCCTTCGTGCGAGTAGCGCAGCGTCGAGCCGCCGTGCCGGGAACCGAAACGTGCTTCGATCTGCTCGCCCAGCCAGGCTGTGTTGACGACCACGTCGCCGAAGCCACCGGCGGCGAGCGCTTCGAGCGGCCACTGCATCAGCGGCCGGCCCTGCACCTCGAGCAGCGGCTTGGGCGCCTGGTCGGTCAGCGGCCGCATGCGCTCGCCGCGCCCGGCGGCCAGGATCATCGCCTTGACGGGACTCATGCAGCGACCGCGCCGATCTGCCCGCGCAACAGGCTGTGCCGCTCGGCGCGCCCGGGCAGGAACAGCGCTTCGAGCGCCGCCATCAGCCCCTGGGCCTTGGCCGAGTGATCGGCGCCGAAATTGCAGACATAGACATCGATCGTCACGCCGCGCTGCTCCGGCCAGGTATGGACGCACAGGTGCGACTCGGCCAGCAGCACAGCGGCCGTCACGCCGCCGACGCCTTGCGGCGTCGAGGGGAAGGCATGGAACAGCCGCCCGACGACTTGCAGGCCGGCGGCTTCCGCGCGCGCGACGCAGGCCGCGCCGAGGGTGTCGGCATCCACCAGCCAGCGCGGATCGCAGCGGCAATCGAGGAGGTCGGCGGTGAGGTGAAGACCCTGCATGGACCGGCACTCTAGCTGAATGTGGCCCCCACGCTCCTCCACTGCGTGTGGGTCGCTGCCCCCCAAGGGGGCCGCAGGCCGCCTTGGGGCGGCCCGGCGCCGGCCTGTTCCAGCCCATTCCGGGCCCGCCCCACCCCGCCCGTTAAAATACCGGGTTCCCCCTAACCTGCCCCCCAGAAAGCCACAGATGGCCAACCAAGCCTTGATGGCCAACGCGATCCGCGCGTTGGCAATGGATGCCGTTCAACTCGCCAACTCGGGGCATCCCGGTGCACCGATGGGCATGGCCGACATGGCGGTTGCGCTGTGGGGCGATCATCTGAGGCACAACCCGGTCAACCCGCAGTGGTTCGACCGCGACCGCTTCGTGCTGTCGAACGGTCACGCCTCGATGCTGATCTACTCGGTGCTGCATCTCACCGGCTATGCGCTTCCCATCGAGGAGCTCAAGCGTTTCCGCCAGCTGCACAGCAAGACCGCCGGCCATCCCGAGACCGGCATCACGCCGGGCGTCGAGACCACCACCGGGCCGCTGGGCCAGGGCCTCACCAACGCGGTCGGCTTCGCGCTGGCCGAGAAGCTGCTCGCGGCCGAGTTCAACCGCAAGGGCCACGAGATCGTCGACCACCACACCTACGCCTTCCTCGGCGACGGCTGCCTCATGGAAGGCATCAGCCACGAGGCCGCCGCACTGGCCGGCGCCTGGAAGCTGGGCAAGCTGATCGCGCTCTACGACGACAACGGCATTTCGATCGACGGCCAGGTCAAGCCCTGGTTCATCGACAACACCGAAGAGCGCTTCAAGGCCTATGGCTGGCAGGTGATCGGGCCGATCGACGGCCACGATGCCAAGGACGTGTCGAAGGCCATCGAGAAGGCGAAGAAGAACGCCGACCGGCCGACGCTGATCATCTGCAAGACCCAGATCGGCAAGGGCAGCCCGAACCGCGCCAACACCGCCAAGGCGCACGGCGAGCCGCTGGGCGCCGACGAGATCGGCCTGACCCGCAGCGCGCTGCACTGGACGCACGCGCCCTTCGAGCTGCCGGCCGCGGTCTACGAGGAATGGGATGCCAAGGCCGCCGGCGCCAAGAATGAAGCCGAGTGGAACGAGAAGTTCGCGGCCTACACCGCCGTCTTCCCCGACCTGGCCGCCGAGTTCACCCGTCGCATGAAGGGCGAGCTGCCGAAGAACTTCCACCAGACGGCCTTCGACACCGTGGTGGCGGCCCACACCAAGGCCGAGACCGTGGCTTCTCGCAAGGCCTCGCAGCTGGCGCTCGAATCCTTCACGGCCGCGCTGCCCGAGCTGCTGGGCGGCAGCGCCGACCTGACCGGCTCGAACCTCACCAACACCAAGAGCACGCCGAGCCTGCGCTTCGACAGCCATGGCGCCGTGGTCCGCAGCGAAGGCAACGAGCAGATCCCCGACGGCTCGATCGGACGCCACATCAACTACGGCGTGCGCGAGTTCGGCATGGCGGCCATCATGAACGGCGTCGCCCTGCATGGCGGCTTCATTCCCTACGGCGGCACCTTCCTGACCTTCAGCGACTACAGCCGCAACGCGATCCGCATGGCGGCGCTGATGAAGCAGCGCGTGATCCATGTCTTCACGCACGATTCGATCGGTCTCGGGGAAGACGGTCCGACCCATCAGTCGATCGAGCACGCGGCCTCGCTGCGGCTGATCCCCAACCTCGATGTCTGGCGCCCGGGCGACACCGCCGAAACAGCCGTGGCCTGGGCCGTCGCGCTGCAGAACGCCGAGCGCCCGACGGCGCTGCTGCTGTCGCGCCAGAACCTGCCCTATTCGCCCAAGAAGGACCTGAGCGACATCAGCAAGGGCGCCTACGTGCTGTCCGAGCCCGAAGACGTGGGCCTCAAGAACAAGAAGCTCAAGGCGGTCATCATCGCCACCGGCTCCGAGGTGCAGTTGGCGCTGCGCGCCCAGGAGCTGTTGGCGGCGAAGAAGATCGGCGTGCGCGTCGTCTCGATGCCCTCCACCACCACCTTCGACCGCCAGGACCTGGCCTACAAGAAGAGCGTGCTGCCCAAGGGCACGCCGCGCATCGCCGTCGAGATGGGCTGCACCGACGGCTGGTGGAAGTACGGCGTCGCGGCGGTCGTCGGCATCGATACCTACGGCGAGTCGGCACCTGCCGGCGTGCTGTTCAAGCATTTCGGTTTCACGGCAGAGAACGTCGCTGCCACGGTCGAAGCGGCGCTCGCGCGCTGACATCGGTCGCCCCAGTTTTCAACCTCCAGGAGCAGAAAGACATGACTATCAAACTCGGCATCAACGGTTTCGGTCGGATCGGGCGCAACGTGCTTCGCGCGGCGGTGCAGAACTTCAAGCACGACATCGAAGTGGTCGCGATCAACGACCTGCTCGAGCCCGACTACCTGGCCTACATGCTCCAGTACGACTCGGTGCATGGCCGCTTCCAGGGCGAAGTCACGGTCGAGGGCAACACGCTCGTGGTCAACGGCAAGAAGATCCGCCTGACGCAGGAACGCGACCCGTCCAAGCTCAACTGGAGCGATGTCGGCGCCGACATCGTGCTCGAATCGACCGGCCTTTTCCTGACCAAGGACACGGCCCAGAAGCACATCGACGCGGGCGCGAAGAAGGTGCTGCTGTCGGCCCCCAGCAAGGACGACACGCCGATGTTCGTCTACGGCGTCAACGACAAGAAGTACGCCGGCGAAGCGATCATCAGCAACGCCAGCTGCACCACCAACTGCCTGGCGCCGCTGGCCAAGGTGCTGAACGACAAGTGGGGCATCAAGCGCGGCCTGATGACCACCGTGCACGCCGCCACCGCGACCCAGAAGACGGTCGACGGCCCGAGCAACAAGGACTGGCGCGGCGGCCGCGGCATCCTCGAGAACATCATCCCGTCGAGCACCGGCGCGGCCAAGGCCGTGGGCGTTGTCATTCCCGAGCTCAACAAGAAGCTCACGGGCATGAGCTTCCGCGTGCCGACCTCCGACGTCTCGGTGGTCGACCTCACGGTCGAACTGGTCAAGGACGCCACCTACCAGGAAATCTGCGCCGAGATGAAGGCCCAGAGCGAAGGCGCCATGAAGGGCGTGCTCGGCTACACCGAGGACAAGGTCGTCGCCACCGACTTCCGCGGCGATCCGCGAACCTCGATCTTCGACGCCGATGCCGGCATCGCGCTCGACGGCACCTTCGTGAAGCTGGTGAGCTGGTATGACAACGAATGGGGCTACTCGAACAAGTGCCTGGAGATGGTCCGGGTGATGGCCAGGTAAGGCTGCGCCGGCCCCTGAAGGAACGCGCCCTCGGGCGCGTTTTTCTTGGGCCTCGTCAGTCGATCGTCCTGCGGCTGCGCACCCAGGCTTCGAACTCGGGGTCCTCGAAGCGGTAGAGGCCGTGGTCGACCCGTGCCATCGCCTGCATCTTGGGGCCGGTCAGGCGGCGCAGGGCGCTTCGTGGCACGGTGGCCGTGACGTCCCCGCTGCCCATCAACTCGCGGAGCTGCGTCAGCGCGGCGGCGCCATAGAGGTCCTGCACGCCGCGCGCGGCGAGCAGCAGGACCGCGCGATCGGACCGGTTCATGGCCTTCCAGGCCTTCGCGTGGCCGCTGTCGTCGTGGACGCGCGCCAGCGTGTGCTGCAAGGCCAGTTCGGGGCCCTGGCCCTGGTAGAGCAGGTAGCGCTCGATATACCAGCGGAAGAACTCGGGCGTTTCCTTCAAGGACAGGAACGCTTGCCTTGCATCGGCGAGCGCCAGCGGCTGCTTCGCCAGCCGCTTGACCTGGGCCACCGTTGCCGAGACGAAGGCATCGCCGAGCAGCGGGAACGGCTCCACCGGCGCCCAGTTGTAGAACGGCGCCGACGCCCGCGAGAACATTTCGCGCAGCGCCGCCTCCGACGAGCCTGCGAACAGGACCTTGACGCTCGCCTTGCGAATGTCCAGGCCCGCGCGCAGCGAGTGCGCCACCTGTCGGTGCTCCGGGCTGGCGAGTACTTGCGCCTCGTCGATCACCAGGACCAGCCGCTTGCGGGTCTTGTCGGCCGCCTGCAGCGCCGCCTGGATGGCCGGAACCGCGAGTTTTTCCTTGTCGGCGAGGTCCAGCTCGACCGAGCCCTCGACGCCGAGGGGCAGCTTGCCGCCGGCCTTCATCTTCCGGATGGGCGTCGACAGGTCTTCCCAGAATTGCGCGAGCCCCTTGGACTTGGCGGCCGACAGGATGGCCGTGGCGATCGCCTGCCCCGGATGATCGGCGTCGTCCCAGAGGTTGGTGTAGGCGGCCAGGTAGCCGGCGGCTTCGGCGGCCGGCAGCAGGTCATGCTTCAGGAATTCGCTCTTGCCCATGCGGCGCCGGGCGAACAGCCCGCGGGCCGACACCAGGCCGAGGTCGAAGGCTTGCAGGTAGCCCCCGGCAAGCTCGGGGCGGGCGAAGTGCCAGGGGTCGGACGGCGTGCGCATCCGACAGATTTTGGCACAGTCTTGTCAATTGACAAAAATATGGAAATTTCTGTCGGGACCGGACCTCATACCGGTTCGAGCACGTGAATCAACCGGCTCTCGGTCCAGTCCTTGACCTTGGCGCCATAGGCGGCCATGTGTGGCGCTGCCGCGTGGGCCTGCAGGTCGGCAAGGGTTTCCCACTTCTCGACGACGACGAAGGTGTCGGCGCCGAAGCTGCCGCGCGAGGCCGGCATGCCCGCCGCATCGACGGTCGCGGTGTACTCGATGCAGCCCTTCTCGGCCAGCACCGCGGGCCGGTTGGCGCGATAGGCCTCTAGGATCAGCGCGCGTTGGCCGGGCTTGGCGGTGATGACGGCGACGACATGGATCATGGACGATGGCTCCTTTGGAATGAACCATCGAATTTACGGGCAAAGCGCCGCGGCCGCCTGTCACATCGGCGCGGGCACCTGCACCATCCACGAGATGCCGAAGCGGTCCTCCACCATGCCGAAGGCCGGTGACCAGAACGTCTTGCCCAGCGGCATCTGTACCTGGCCGCCCTCGCTCAGGGCACCGAACAGCCGGCGGGCCTCGGCCTCGTCGGCGGCGTTCAGCGACAGCGCGAAGCCCTTGAAGGTGGGCTGGCCCTTGGCGTAGCCATCGGACGCCATGAGCATGGTCTCGCCGATATTGAAACTCGCGTGCATCACCTTGTCGTCGGAGCCCGGCGGCACCTTGTCGGCCGGGATCGGGTCGGGGCTTTCCTTGAAGCGCATCAGCATCGTGACCTGGGCGCCGACCGCCTTGCGGTAGAACTCGAGCGCCTCCTCGCAGCGGCCGTCGAAGAAGAGATAGGACTGGACTTGCATCGTGACTTTCCTTTCGGTGAGAAGTGGAAGAGGATGTTTGTGTACAACGTCCACAAGACGATAGCAAAGATAATGGACGCTGTCCACATGAAAAATCGATGAGCTCCACAGTCCCCTCCCGCTCTTCCGCGCGCAGCACCTACCGCCACGGCGATCTGCGCCGTGCCTTGCTCGAATCGGGCGTCGAGCTGGCCCGTGCCGGCGGCCCCGAAGCGGTGGTGCTGCGCGAGGCGACGCGCCGCGCCGGGGTGGTTCCCAACGCCGCCTACCGGCACTTCGCGAGCCGGCAGGCGCTGCTCCAGGCGGTGCGGGCCGCGGCGCTGGCAGCGGTGGCACGGGCCATGGAGGCCGAATTGGCGGCCCTGGCCCCGACGCCCGATGCGGCGGCGTACGCCCGGGCCAGCGTGCGCGCAGTGGGCACCGGCTACCTGCGCTTCGCCCGGGCCGAAACCGGCCTCTTCAGGACCGCCTTCGCGGCGCCTGTCGAGGTCGAGGACGCGCCGCCGGATGCCAAGGGCGGCGCGAGCGGCCTCAACCCCTTCGAACTGCTCGCAGCCGCACTCGACCGGCTGGTGCAGGCGGGCGCCATGCCGCCCGAGCGCCGGCCGGGGGCCGAGTTCCTGGCCTGGTCAGCGGTGCACGGGCTGGCCCTGCTGGTCATCGACGGCCCGCTGCGCGGCCTGCCGGCGCCGCAGGTGGAGTCGCTCGGCCAGCGCTTGCTCGACATGGTCGAGAAGGGCCTGTGAATACGGGATGTAACCCTAAAGAACTTGTACTTTAGTACTCCTAAAGCTAAGTTTGGACGCTCTTGAATGGAGCGTGTACGGATGGCGATGCTGATCTTGATGACCCCCACCGGCCAGACAACCCAGGTGCCGGTGTCGGAGCCCGGCATGACCATCGGCCGGGCCGAGCACAACCACGTGGTGTTGGCGTCGCCGCGGGTCAGCCGATTTCACGCCAAGCTCAGCACCGAGGGGCCGCTGGTGATCCTGCGGGACCTGGGCAGCCGCAACGGCACCTTCGTGAACGGCAAACGCATCGAGATGCAGGCGCTGGTCAACGGCGACAACATCGACATCGCCGGCTACTGGATGCGCTTCCTGGCCCCGGAGCAGGAGGTGATCGGCGACGAGAGCGTCCGTTTGATGAGCGCGCGCGGCGACCTGGTCTGAGATCGTCCCGGTCGCGCTCAGCGGGTGTGATGCACCGGCGCGGTCTCATACACCGGCGTCGGCAGGCCTTCCATCCGCGCCTTCAGCTGCAGCGCCAGGAACTGCGAGTAATGGCGCGACTGGTGCAGGTTGCCGCCGTGGATCCACAGCTGCGGCACCTGCGTCGGCTTCCACATGTTGCGCAGCTCGCCCTCCCAGGGGCCGGGGTCCTTCGGTGTGTCGGATCCCAGGCCCCAGACCTTGCCGACCTTGTCGGCCATCGCGGGTGAGATCAGATCGGCCAGCCAGCCGTTCATCGAGCCGTAGCCCGTGGCATAGACGATCAGGTCGGCCGGCAATTGGCTGCCGTCGCTCAGGGTCACCGATTTCGGGCTGATGCGCTCGATGGTCACGCCGCTGCGCAACTTGATGCTGCCGTTGGCGACCAGTTCCGAGGCGCCGACATCGATGTAGTAGCCCGAGCCGCGGCGCAGGTACTTCATGAAGAGGCCGGAGCCGTCGACGCCGAAGTCGAGCAGGAAGCCGGCCTTCTCGAGCCGCGCATACAGGTCGGCGTCGCGCCGCTTCATCTCGTCATACGCCGGCACATGCATCGGCGCCATGATCCTGTAGGGAATGGAGGCGAAGATCAGGTCGGCCTTGTCGGTCGTGACGCCGGCCTTCACCGCCGCCTCGGAATAGAGCCCGCCGAGCGCCAGCTCCATCAGTGAATCGGAGGGCGCGATGTGGGTCGAACTGCGCTGGATCATGGTCACGTCGGCGCCGTTCTCCCACAGCGCGGCGCAGATGTCGTGGGCCGAATTGTTGGAGCCCAGCACCACGCACTTCTTGCCGCGCCAGGCCTCGGGCCCGGGATGCGCGCTCGAATGGTGCTGCTCGCCCTCGAAGGTCTCGGCGCCGGGAATCTTCGGCAGGTTCGGATAGCCCGAGACGCCGAGCGCGAACACCAGCTGCTTCGGCCGCAGCGTGATCTCGCGGCCGTCGCGCTCGACGACCACTTCCCATTCCTTCTTCGCCTCGTCGAAGCGGGCCTTCTTCGCGGTGGTCGAGCCCCAGTAGTTGAGCTCCATCACCTTGGTGTACATCTCGAGCCAGTCGCCGATCTTGTCCTTCGGCGCGAACACCGGCCAGTCGTCGGGGAACGGCAGGTAGGGCAGGTGGTCGTACCAGACCGGATCGTGCAGGCACAGGCTCTTGTAGCGCTTGCGCCAGGAGTCGCCGGGGCGAGCGTTCTTCTCGACGATGAGGGTCGGCACGCCGAGCCGCCGCAGCCGCGCGCCGAGCGCGATTCCGCCCTGCCCGCCGCCGACGATCAGGACGTAGGGCTGCTCGGCGAAGCCCAGCGTCTCGGCCTCGTGCTGGCGCCGTTCGAGCCAGGTCTTGCGCTGCGGGTTCGCCCCGTGCTCGGCGCCCTTGACGCGGCGCTCCCCCTTGTGCTCCTCGAAGCCCTTGAGCTCGGTCATGGTGGTGAGCAGCGTCCAGGCCTTGCCGTTGCGCAGCCGCAGGTGGCCGCGCCCGCGCGCCACCGCGGTCTCGAAGGTGAACCAGGCATCGACCACGCCGTCGGACTCGGTGGCGTCGCCCTCGACCGCGAAGGCGGTCGGCCGGGTGTCGGCCAGCCGGGCTTCGAGCATCTTGCGGATCGCCTCGGGGCCCTCTTGCGTGCGGATGTTCCAGGTGAAGGCGACCAGGTCGCGCCAGTAGCTGTCGGCCTCGAACAGGGCCACCGCGGCGTCGATGTCGCGCCGCTCCAGCGCGGACTGGAAATCGGCCAGCCAGGCGCTGGCGGTCTGCGTCGGATGGTTCGACAGATCGGTCATGTCCAGTGTCTCCTTCGTTCGCGCCCCGCGATCGGGCAGGGCGAGAACCGTACGCCCATCCCCGATCGACGTCAAACGGTGGCCGGCAGTCCCAGGGCCTGCCGCAGCAGGCCCAGCCGCGGGTTGTCCGTGCCCGTGCGGTGGATCAGCGCCACCGGCCCGGCCGGGATCGGCGGATGCACCCGCACCCGCATCACGCCGCTGGCCCCCGCGCTGTCCAGGGTCGACGCCGGCACCGCACTGAGGCCGAGGCCGGCCGCGACCAGGCGCAGGTTGGTCACCGGGCTGGTCGACTCGACCACCGGCACCGGCGCCATCAGGCCCGCGCTGCGGAACACCTCGTCCATCATGCGTCGCACCATCGAGGTCGGGGCCGGCATGATCCAGCGCTCGCGGCACAGGCGCGGCCAGTCGACCCGGCGGGCCCGGCCGAGCGGATGGCCCGGCGGCGCGATCACGGTGAAGTCGGCATCGAACAGCCTCTCGTAGTGCAGCGGCTGTCCCGCGGCTTCGGGCATCTCGGTCGGATAGCTCGTGACCAGCGCATCGAGGCGCCCTTCCAGCAGCGCCTGCACGAGCAGCGGGACGCGCTCTTCCATCAACTGCACCCGGACCCGGGCCTGCTCGCCGACCAGGCGGGCGAACACCTCCGGCAGGTAGCCCTGGGCGACGAAAGGCGGCGCCCCGATGCGCAGCAGGGTGACGGCCGGCTCGGCCGAGGCCTCGGCGCCGAGGTGCGCCAGTTCCTGGAGCAGCATGGCAGCGCCGCGGACCACGATCTCGCCGCGCGGCGTGGTCGCCAGGCCGCGCGCGCTGCGCGTGAAGAGCGCGAAGCCGAAGCTCGCCTCGACTTCGCCGAGGGACTTGCTCAACGCTGGCTGCGTGAGGTTCAGCACCGCGGCGGCGGCGCGCAGGCTGCCGCCGCGCTGCAGTTCGACCAGCAGCTGAAGGTGGCGGAAACGCAGCCGCGCGAAGAGTCGGCGCGCTTCGCCGGAGGGCTCTGAAGGCATGTGGTCGCTTTCCAAAAAGTTTGCACCCAATGAAAACATATCACTGTTGGATATCGCTGTCTCGACCTATGCTGATGCCACACCAGAAGGAGACATTCGCCATGGATCGCCGCAGTTTCTGCCGGGCCGCATCGGCCCTCGCTCTTGTGCCGCTCGCCGTACGCGCCGCCGACGGCTTCCCCGGCAAGCCGGTGCGCGTCATCTCGCCCTACGCCGCGGGCGGCGGCCCCGACGTGCAGCTGCGCCAGGCCGGCCCGGCGCTCGGCGAGGCGCTGGGCCAGTCGATCGTGATCGAGAACAAGGTCGGCGCGGCCGGCGTGCTGGCCGCGCAGTACGTGGCACAGGCGGCGCCCGACGGCTACACGCTGTTGATGGGCTCCAACACGCACCTGATCCAGAAGATCCTGCAGCCCGATCTCAAGTTCGATCCCATCGCAGACTTCGTGCCGGTCAGCAACTTCGCATCCTCGCCCACCGTGCTGGTGGTGCGTGCCGACAGCCCCAACCAGACGCTCGAGGACCTCATCGCGGATGCGAAGGCCAAGCCGGGCCAGATGAACTACGGCTCCGGCGGCATCGGCACCTCGGCCCACCTCGCGGGGGCGACGCTGGCCTCGCTCGCGGGGCTCAAGGTCACGCACATTCCGCTCAAGGGCTCGGTCGAGATCGCCGCCTCGCTGCTGCGCGGCGACACGCAGTTCGCGTTTCCGGTGGCCGGCACCGGCGTGCCGCAGGTCAAGGGCGGCAAGCTGCGCGCGCTGGCCGTCACCAGCCGCCAGCGCCTGAAGCAGCTGCCCGAGGTGCCGACCCTGCACGAGCGGCTGAAGAACGAGCTCGCGGTGCAGGAGTCGTGGTTCGGCCTCTGGGCCCCGGCCCGCACGCCGCAGGACGTGATCGCGGTGCTGTTCGCGGCCGCGACCCGGACCTTGAAGACGCCGGCCCTGCAAGCCGCCTTCGAGGCGGCCGGCAACGAGGCCGCGATCAGCGAGAGCCCGCAGGCCTTCGCCGCCTTCGTGCGCAGCGAGAACCGCAAGTGGGCCGAGATCGTGAAACTGGCCGGCGTGACGGCGAGCTGAAGCCGAACAGGAGAACAAGCACCATGTCCAAACCCCTCGAAGGTGTGCGCGTCATCGACATGTCGCACGTGATCGCCGGTCCCCTGGCGTCCCTCTACCTCGCCCAGCTCGGCGCCGAGGTGATCAAGATCGAGCCGCCGCAGTCCGGCGAGGTGATGCGCGCCAGCAAGGCCGCGCCGGAGGAAGGCGACACGCCGGCCGGCTTCGCGGCGCTGAACGCCGGCAAGCGCTCCTTCGCGGCCGACATCCGGACGGCCGAAGGTGCCGCGCTGGTGCGCTCGCTGGCCCGCACGGCCGACGTCTTCATCGAGAACTTCCGCCCCGGCGTGGTCGCGAAGTACGGGCTCGACTACGCCGCCATCCAGGCCGAGCGGCCGGACATCGTGTACTGCTCGATCTCCGGCTACGGCCAGGAAGGCGAGTGGTCGCGGCGCGGCGCCTACGACCATGTGGTGCAGGCCCTGACCGGCATGATGATGATGTCGGGCGACAGCGCCGAGGCGCCGCCGCTCAAGGTGGGCTTCCCGGTGATCGACGTCGCCGTCGGCATGCTCGGCGCGCTGTCGATCGTGGCGGCCCTGCATCGCCGCGAGCGCGAGGGCCTGGGCCAGTACATCGATGCCTCGATGGTGCAGGCCTCGCTGATGCTGATGTATCCCAACGCGAGCAGCTTCCTCACCGGGCGCGTCGAGCCGCAGCGGGTCGGCAATCGCGGCTACACCGGCAGTCCCACGGCCGACACCTACCGCTGCGCCGACGGCTGGCTCGCCACCGCGGCCAACACGCCGGCACAGTTTCGCAAGCTCACGGCGGTGCTGGCGCTCGAGTCGCTCTGCGAGGACGCGGCGGCACTCGACCTCGAGGCCTTCCATGCGCCGGGCGGCGGCTTCGTCGTCGCCCGCGACCTGCCCTATCTGCAGCAGCGCTTCCGCGACGCCTTCGCGAGCCGGTCGGCGGCCGAGATGGAGCAAAGGCTCAATGCGGTCGGCGTGCCGGCGGCTCGGGTGCGCAAGCTCGGCGAATTCCTCGACGAGATGGAATCGCGAGGCGGCGCCGCTCTGCAGCCCGTCGCCTTCTCGCACGGCGCATCGACCGTGCGCACGCCGGGCCTCGGTTTCCGCTATCGCTTCGACGGCGCCGCCGCGGCCACCGGCGCGCCCCGGCTCGGCCAGGACACCCACGCGCTGCTCGCGGAAATGGGATGGGGCGCCGAAGCCATCCGGTCGCTGTGCGATGCTCGCGCGATCCGCTTGTATCCGCCGATCCAACAAGGAGCGCTCTGATGTTCGATGCCCTGCTGCTGACCAAGGCCGACGACGGCACCACCCGCGCCGCCGTGACCGCGCTCGATGATGCCGCACTGCCCGAGGGCGAGGTGCGGGTCGACGTGGCGTTCTCCACCGTCAACTACAAGGACGCCCTGGCGATCACGGGCAAGTCGCCGGTGGTGCGCAAGTTCCCGATGGTGCCGGGCATCGACTTCGCGGGCACGGTCGCCGAGAGCAGCGACGCGCGCTACAAGAAGGGCGACCCGGTGCTGCTCAACGGCTGGGGCGTGGGCGAGACGCATTGGGGCGGCCTCGCGCAGCAGGCCCGCGTCAAGGCCGACTGGCTGGTGGCCATCCCGCCGGGCTTCGATGCGCGCCAGACAATGGCGATCGGCACCGCGGGCTATACCGCGATGCTGTGCGTGATGGCGCTGCAGCAGCACGGCTTGACGCCGGCCTCGGGCCCGGTGCTGGTCACCGGCGCCAACGGCGGCGTCGGCACGATCGCGATCGCCCTGCTGGCCCGGCTCGGCTTCGAGGTGCATGCCTCGACCGGCCGAACGGCCGAGGCCGCGCACCTGCAGCGCCTGGGCGCTCGCGAGATCATCGACCGGGCAACGCTCGGCGAGCCCGGCAAGCCGCTGCAGAAAGAGCGCTGGGCCGGTGCGGTCGACAGCGTCGGCAGCCACACGCTCGCCAACGTGTGTGCCAGCCTGCGCTACGGCGGCACGGTGGCCGCCTGCGGGCTGGCGCAGGGCATGGATTTCCCGGCCAGCGTGGCGCCCTTCATCCTGCGTGGCGTGACGCTCGCCGGGGTCGATAGCGTGCAGGCGCCGCAGGCCCGCCGGGTCGAGGCCTGGCGACGGCTCGCGGCCGAGCTGCCGCGCGACCTGCTCGACGCCAATACCCAGACCCTCGGCCTCGGCGCGGTGGCCGAACTGGCGCCGCGCCTGCTCGCGGGACAGGTGCGCGGCCGCGTGGTGGTCGACGTCTGGGCCTGAGGGCGCAGGTTCCAGCTTGTGTCGGCGCCGCGGCCGGCGCCTTGACATCGCCCCGCGCGGCCTGATCTCATGCAAGGCCGTGCATGACACTTTCCATCCCGCCGTCGCCCGCTGGTTCGACGCCACCTTCCCGGCCCCGACCGAGGCCCAGGCCGCCGCCTGGCCGGCGATCGCCGCCGGCCGCCACACGCTGATCGCGGCGCCGACCGGCTCCGGCAAGACGCTCACGGCCTTCCTTGCGGCGCTGGACGGCTTGGTGCGCCAGGGCCTGCAACCCGGCGGCCTGCCGGACCAGACCACAGTGGTCTACGTGTCGCCGCTGAAGGCGCTGTCGAACGACATCGGTCTCAACCTGCAGGCGCCCTTGGCGGGCATCCGCGCCGAACTCGCCAAGCTCGGCCTGCCCGACGTCGAGATCCGCACCGCCGTACGCACCGGCGACACGCCGGCCCGCGAGCGGCAGCAGGCGCTGCGCAAGCCGCCCCATGTGCTGGTCAGCACGCCCGAGTCGCTGTACGTGCTGCTCGGCTCGGTGTCGGGCCGCAAGATGCTGTCGACGGTGCGCACCGTGATCGTCGACGAGATCCACGCCATCGTCGGCAGCAAGCGCGGCAGCCACCTGGCGCTGTCGCTCGAGCGGCTGCAGGCGCTGTGCCAAGCGCCGCTGACGCGCATCGGCGTCTCGGCGACGCAGAAGCCGATCGACGAGATCGCGCGCTTCCTGGTCGGGGCCGGCGCGGTGGTCGACGGCGTCGCCGACTGCGCGATCGTCGACATCGGCTATGCCAAGCAGCGCGACCTGGCGCTCGAGCTGCCGCCGACGCCGCTCGAGGCCGTGATGTCGAACGCCCAGTGGGAGCAGGTCTATGCGCGCATCGCCGCCATGGTCCACGCGCACCGCACCACGCTGCTGTTCGTCAACACGCGCCGGATGGCCGAGCGGGCGGCGCGGCACCTGGGCGAGATCCTCGGCAAGGAGGTGGTCGCGGCGCACCACGGCAGCCTCGCGAAAGAGACCCGCCTCGATGCCGAACAGCGCCTGAAACGCGGCCAGCTGAAGGTGCTGGTGGCCACGGCCTCGCTCGAACTGGGGCTCGATATCGGCGACGTCGACCTGGTCTGCCAGCTCGGCTCGCCGCGCTCGATCGCCACCTTCCTGCAGCGCGCCGGCCGCTCCGGCCATGCGGTGGGCGGCGTGCCGAAGGCGCGGTTGTTCCCGCAGTCGCGCGACGAGCTGGTCGAGTGCGCGGCGCTGCTCGACTGCGTCGGCCGCGGCGAACTCGACGCGCTGCATGTGCTGCCGGCGCCGCTCGACGTGCTGGCGCAGCAGATCGTGGCCGAGACCGCCTCGCGCGAATGGGAGGAAGACGAACTGTTCGCGCTGGTGCGGCGCGCCTGGCCCTATGCTGACCTGAAGCGCGAGGATTTCGCGGCGGTGGTGCGGATGCTGTCGGAAGGTTTTTCCACCCGACAGGGCGCGCGCGGCAGCTACGTGCATCGCGATGCGGTGCATCACCTGCTGCGCGAACGCCGGGGTGCGCGCATGACCGCGCTGACCTCCGGCGGCACCATTCCCGAGACCGGCGACTACACGGTGGTGCTCGAGCCGCAGGCGCACAAGATCGGCAGCGTCAACGAGGACTTCGCGGTCGAGAGCCTGGCCGGCGACGTGTTCCAGCTCGGCAACGCCAGCTATCGCATCCTGAAGATCGAGCCTGGCCGGGTGCGGGTCGAGGACGCCCATGGCGCCGCGCCGAACATCCCCTTCTGGCTCGGCGAGGCCCCCGGGCGCAGCGACGAGTTGTCGTCCGGCGTTGCGCGCCTGCGCGCCGGGATCGAGGCGGCATTGGCCGCCCGGGGCGTCGAGGGTGCGACCGAATGGCTCGCCGGCGCCGTCGGCCTCGAAGCCGAAGCGGCGCGCCAGATCGTCGAGCACCTGGCCCGAACGATGCGCGTGCTCGGCGCGCTGCCGACCCAGCAGCGCATCGTGATGGAGCGCTTCTTCGATGCCTCGGGCGGCATGCAGCTGGTGATCCATTCGGTCTTCGGCAGCCGGCTCAACCGCGCCTGGGGGCTGGCGCTGCGCAAGCGCTTCTGCCGCCAGTTCGACTTCGAGCTCCAGGCCGCCGCGACCGAGGATGCGATCGTGCTGTCGCTGTCGACCAGCCACAGCTTTGCGCTCGACGAAGTCGCGCGCTACCTGCATTCGGCCTCGGCGCTCGACGTGCTGGTGCAGGCGCTGCTCGATGCGCCGCTGTTCGGCGTGCGCTGGCGCTGGAACGCCACCACGGCGCTGGCGCTGCCGCGCTTCATGGGCGGGCGCAAGGTGGCGCCGCAGCTGCAGCGGATGAAGTCCGAGGACCTGCTGGCCGCGGTCTTCCCGGACCAGGTCGCCTGCGCCGAGAACCTGGCCGGCGCCCGCGAGATACCCGACCATCCGCTGGTCGCGCAGACGCTGCAGGACTGCCTGTACGAGGCCATGGACGCCGCGGGCTGGCTGCGGCTGCTCGCGAAGCTGGAGTCCGGCGAGATCGAGGTGCTGGCGCGTGATGTGCCGGCGCCATCGGCGCTCGCGGCCGAGGCGCTGAACGCCCGACCCTATGCCTTTCTCGACGACGCACCGCTCGAGGAGCGCCGCACCCAGGCGGTGCAGAACCGCCGCTATGTCGATCCGGAAAGCGCCGACGACCTGGGCCAGCTCGACGCCGAGGCGATCGAGGCCGTGCGCCAGGAAGCCTGGCCGCGGGCGCGCAGCGCCGACGAGATGCACGAGGCGCTCCATGGGCTCGGGGTGGTCAGCGATGCCGAGGCCTTGGCCAACGCAGGCTGGCAGGACTGGCTGCAGGCGCTGGCGGCCGACCGGCGGGCGACGCGGCTGGCGGTCGCCACGGCGCCGGGCCGCGGGCTGTGGGTCGCGGCCGAGCGATGGGCGCAAGTCCGCACGCTCTACCCCGGGGCCGCGATGGCGCCCGCGATCGAGCCCCCGTGCGATGCAACGCCGCCGGCCGATGCCGACGACGTCCTGCGCGAACTTCTGCGCTCGCGGCTCGGTGGCCTCGGCCCGGTGTCGGCGCCTGCGCTGGCCGCGTCGCTCGGGCTGCCGGCGGCCGACATCGAGGCCGCGCTGGGGGCCTTGCAGACCGAAGGCTCGGTGCTGCAGGGCCGCTTCACGCCCGGCACGCCGGCGCTCGAATGGTGCGAGCGTCATCTGCTGGCGCGCATTCATCGCTACACGCTGAAGCGGCTGCGACAGGAGATCGAGCCGGTCGAGCCGCGCGACTTCGCGCGCTTCCTGTTCGAGTGGCAGCGTGTCGCTGCCGCCAGCCGGGTCAGCGGCCCCGAGGCGCTGGCCGGCATCCTGGCGCAGCTCGAAGGCTACGAAGCGCCGGCCGGACTCTGGGAGGCCGAGCTGCTGCCGGCGCGGGTCAAGGACTACGCCCCGGCCTGGCTCGACGAACTCTGCACCGCGGGCCGCACGCTGTGGACGCGGCTGCGGCCGCTGGCCATCGAAGGACGGCCGGGCGGTGGCAGCCCCTCGCTGCGCTCGGCGCCGATCCTGCTGCTGCCGCGCCGCAGCGCCGCGCTCTGGACCGGCCTCGCGCCGGCGCCCGGGAACGACGACGGCCTCGGCTCCCGGGCCCGGCGGGTGGCGGCGTTCCTGGCCGAGCATGGCGCTTCCTTCTTCGACGAAATGGTCCAGGGCACGCACCTTCTGGGCACCGAACTCGAGGATGCGTTGAGCGAACTGGTGATGCGCGGCCGGGTGCATTGCGACAGCTACGCGGGTCTTCGCGTATTGCTGATCCCGCCGTCCAAACGCTCGACTTCGACGCATGGGCGGCGGCATCGGCGCACGGCGCTGTTCGGGATCGAGGACGCGGGGCGCTGGTCGCTGGTCCGCGCGCGTGCGCCGGTGGCGGCAGCCGATCCGCCCGCGCGCGTGGGCAGCGATGCCGTCGAGCAGGTCGCGCGGGTCCTGCTGCGCCGCTACGGCGTGGTCTGCTGGCGCCTGCTCGAGCGCGAGGCGGCCTGGCTGCCGCCGTGGCGCGACCTGGTGCGCGCCTACCGCCGGCTCGAGGCGCGCGGCGAGATCCGTGGCGGCCGCTTCATCGCCGGCGTGGCGGGCGAACAATTCGCCTTGCCCGAAGCCATCGGCCTGCTGCGCGAAACGCGGCGCCGGCCGCTCGATGGCGCCCTCGTCTGCCTCGCAGCCGCCGACCCCGCGAACCTGCTCGGCACCATCATGCCGGGCCCGAAGGCCGCGCGGGTGGCGGGTTCGCGGGTGCTCTACCGCGACGGCGTGCCGATCGCCAGCCTGGTGGCCGGCCAGGTCGAACTGCTGCAGGCGCTGGCGCCGTCGCTGGCGCAGGCCGCGCATCGGGCGTTGATGTCGGAGGCGCCTTCGCGGGTGGCGGAGCTGGTGTCGCTGGCGTCGGGCTAGGCCTTCGCTAGACTGGCGTGATGGACATCGACCCGCTCGACCATCGCCTGATCGCCTTGCTGCGGCAGGACGCCCGCCTGCCGGCGGCCGTGCTGGCGCAGAAACTCGGCGTCTCGCGCGGCACGGTCGCCAATCGGCTGCGCAAGCTGGAGGATGCCGGCGTCATCGTCGGCTATGCGGTGCAGCTGCGGCCGGAGGCGCGCTCGGACGAGATCCGCGCCTGGATGGGCATCCTGGTCGAAGGCAACCAGACCCGCACGGTGATCGCCAGCCTGCTCGGCGAGCCAGGCGTCGCCGCGCTGCACGACACCAACGGCCGCTGGGACCTGCTGGCCGAGCTGCGCGCCGCCTCGATGGCCGAGCTGTCGCAGGTGCTGGAGCGGATCCGGCTGCTGAAGGGGATTCGCAGCACGGAGACCAGCATTCATCTGGCGACCTATCGGTAGGGTGAACACGCCCTCGGCCGCAAGCGCGTCTGCTGGCGGTTCACTATCATGGCCGACCGCCCCGAATCCGGAGTCCTTCGATGAGCATCCCCACCACCCGCCTCGGCCGCACCGGCCTCACCGTGTCGCGCCTCGCGCTCGGCACCATGACCTTCGGCCTGCAGACCGACGAGACGGTGTCGCACCAGATCCTCGACCGCGCGGCCGAGGGCGGCATCAACTTCCTCGACACCGCGGATGTCTATCCGCTCGGCGGCACCGTCGACATCGCGGGCCGCACCGAGGAGATCATCGGCCGCTGGCTGCGCGCCAAGGGCGCGAGCCGGCGCCATGACTTCATCATCGCGACCAAGGCGGCGAACAAGGTCGGCCCCCACAGCTGGGACCAGGGCAATTCGCGCAAGCACCTGCTCGACGCCATCGATGCCTCGCTGAAGCGGCTGCAGACCGACCACGTCGATCTCTACCAGCTCCACCACGACGACCGCGAGACGCCGCTCGACGAAAGCCTGGAGGCACTCGACACGATCGTCCGCTCGGGCCGTGCGCGCTACATCGGCGTCTCGAATTTCCTGGCGTACCGGCTGGCCCGCGCGATCGGCCGGGCCGAGCTGCGCCGGCTCACCCAGCTGGTGTGCGTGCAGCCGCGCTACAGCCTCCTGTTCCGCGAGATCGAGCGCGAGCTGCTGCCGCTGGCCGGCGAGGAAGGCCTGGGCGTGATCCCGTACAACCCGCTCGCCGGCGGCCTCCTGACCGGCAAGTACAAGTCCGAGGCCAGGCCGGAGGCGAACACGCGCTTCACGCTCGGTACGGCCGGCGGCATGTACCAGGACCGCTACTGGAACGAGCGCAGCTTCGGCACCGTCGCCGAGCTGCACCGGCTGGCCGATGAAGCGGGCGTGCCGCTCTCGACCTTGGCGGTGGCCTGGGTGATGGCCAATCCGCTGGTCACCGCGCCGCTGCTCGGTGCCAGCCGGCCCGATCAGCTCGATGCGACGCTGGCCGCGGCCGACTACCAGCTCGACGCCGGGCTGAAGCAACGGCTGGACGAGCTCACCGCCGAGTACCGCAAGGGCGACGCCCCGCGTTGAGCGAAGCGAAGCGTCAAGCGGCGGGCTTGACCTTCTCGATCTCGGCCGCGGCCGCGTCGGCCTTGCGGCGCGCATAGCGCTGGGCGAGCACTGCGCAGACCATCAGCTGCATCTGGTGAAACAGCATCAGCGGCAGCACGATCGCGCCGACCGCGTGCGAGGCGAACAGCACCTTGGCCATCGGGATGCCGCTGGCAAGGCTCTTCTTGGAGCCGCAGAACACGATCGTGATCTCGTCGGCCTTGTCGAAGCCCAGCGCGCGGCTGGCCCAGGTCGTGACGAACAGCGCCAGCGCCAGCAGCACCGCGCAGACCACCAGCAGGCCGGCCAGCGCCGACATCGGCACCTGCTTCCACAGCCCCTCGATCACGGCCGCGCTGAAGGCGGTGTAGACCACCAGCAGGATCGAGCCGCGGTCGACCAGTGTCAGCACCGACGCGCGGCGCTTGATCCAGCCGCCGATCCAGGGCCGCAGCAGATGGCCGGCGACGAAGGGCACCATCAGCTGCAGCAGGATGCGGCCGATGGCATCGAACGAAGCGCTGGCGGCGCCGTTCGGCACCACGATCAGGTTGACCAGCAGCGGCGTGATGAAGACGCCGAGCATGGTCGAGGCCGAGGCGCTGCAGATCGCGGCCGGCATGTTGCCGCGCGCCATCGAGGTGAAGGCGATCGCCGACTGGACGGTGGCCGGCAGCACGCACAAGAAGAGCACGCCGGTGTACAGCTCGGGCGTGACCAGCGGCGTCAGCACCGGCTTGAGCGCCAGCCCGAGCAGCGGGAACATGACGAAAGTGGCGCCGAACACCAGCAGGTGCAGCCGCCAGTGCGTGATGCCGCCCATCACGGCCTCGCGCGACAGCTTGGCGCCGTGCAGGAAGAACAGCAGGCCGATCGCGACCGTGGTCAGGCGCTCGAAGAAATGCGCTGTGGCGCCGCTCGCCGGCCACAGGCTGGCCAGCGTGACGGTGGCGACCAGGGCCAGCGTGAAGTTGTCGGGGAGGTAGCGTGAACGTGCCATGGCCCCGATTGGACCGCGCTTGCATTCAAAAGAGAAATGGATTTATCGGATAGATATATGATTTGACCGCATGAATGTGAGCCTGCGTCAGCTGCGTGTCTTCCGTGCCATCGCCGACGGCCGCAACTTCAGCCGGGCCGGCGATCAGGTCGGCCTGTCGCAGCCCGCGGTCAGCCGCTCGATCCATGAACTCGAGTCGCAGCTCGGCCTGAAGCTGCTCGACCGCACGACGCGGGAGGTGGTGCTGACCGAGGCCGGCCAGTCGCTCGCGCTCCGCCTGGCGCGCGTGCTCGACGAACTCGACCAGGCACTGGCCGAAGTCCATGGCATGGCCGGTGCGCGGCGCGGCAAGGTTCGCGTGGCCAGCAGCCCGACCCTGTCGGCCAACCTGATGCCGGCCTGCATCGCGGAATGCGCGCGGCGCGAGCCCGAGATCGAGTTCGTGCTGCTCGACCGCATCCAGCAGGACGTGCTGGACAGCGTGCGCGCCGGCGAGGTCGATTTCGGCGTGGTGGTCGAGCCGCCCGACACCGACGACCTGCATGGCGAGCCGATCCTCGACGATCCGTTCTGCCTGGTGCTGCCGCCGGGCCATCGGCTGGCGGCCCAGCGCACGCTGCGCTGGTCGGCGCTCGACGGCGAGGCGCTGGTGCTGCTCGACCATGCCTCGGGCAGCCGGCGCCTGATCGACGAGGCGCTGGCCCGGCATGGCGTGCGCTGCGAAATCCGCCAGCAGGTCGGGCATCCGACCACTGCCTTCCGCATGGTCGAGCAAGGCATCGGCATCAGCGTGATGCCGGCGCTGGCTGCCCCGCCGACCGGGCTCGCGGTGCTGGTCATGCGGCCGCTGCTGCCGCGGGTGCAGCGCTCGATCATGCTGGTGCATCGGCGCAATCGGGTGCCGTCGCCGCTGGCGCAGCGGGTGTGGGGGCTGATCCGGGAAGTGGCCGGCGACATGCGCAGCCGGGCGGCGTGAACCTGCGCCTCAGGTTGTCCTGGCCCGTCCCAGCCTGCGCCGGCTGGCCTGAGTGATCGCCTTCACCAGGTGCTGCACGAAGGCCTGCACCGGCGCCGTCAGGGTGCGGCCTTCGAGCGAGAGCAATTGCAGCCGGCGCTGCTGCATCGGCGCATCGGCGAAGGGACGGGCCACGACCAGGCCTTCGTTGATCAGGTGCATCACGGTCAGGTGGCCCGACAGCAGCACGTCGGGCGTGCGCAGCAGCGGCAGTTGCGCCGACGAGAAATTGCTGACGAACACCGGCCGGTATTGCACGCCCAGGACGCTGCAGGCCTGGTCGAAGAGCTGGCGCGTGGTCACGCCCCTGCTGCCCACGATCAGCGGATAGCGCACCACCTCGGCCACTTGCAGCATGCGCTGCCGGGCCAGCGGATGGTCGGGCCGCAGCACCGCGTGCACCGGCGCCGGCGCGGCATGCTCGATCTTCAGGCCGGGCTCGGGCGCGACGACGTACTTGAGCACGATGTCGGTCTCGCCACGCGCCAGCAGCAGGCTCACTTCATCGGGCGAGCCAACGTGAAGCTCGATCTGGCTGCCCGGGTTGGCATCCCGGAATTCGCCCACCACGGCCGGCATGAAGTGGGACGCGAAACCCTCGGTGCAGGCAATGCGAACGCGGCCGGCCTGCTGGCCGCCGAGATCGCGCACCTGCTCGATCACCTGCTCGGCGTCGAGCACGGCATTGCGCAGGTGCGCCGACAGCCGCAGGCCCGCGGCCGTGAGCGTCATGCCGCGGGCGCTGCGCTCGAACAGCGCGGTGCCCAGGCTGTCCTCGAGCTTGGTGATCTGGCGGCTGACCGCCGACGCGGCGACGAACAGCCGCGCCGCGGCCTGGTTGACCGAGCCGCTGCGCGCCACTTCGAGAAAGTGGCGCATCGGGATGCTGAGGAGCGTGGGTGTCATGGGAAAGCCCGCGGGTCGCGTGTTGCCTCAAAGGCAATGGGAGTGTGCCAAAACGATGATGGAAGCAAAGCCCTTCAGGCCTTGTACTTGCAGCATTCCCACGAAACGCAAGCAAATGACACGCACCGACGCCCTCGCCTCCGCGGCCGCCTACTTCGACGACGGCGGATTCTTCGCCGATCTGCAGCGGCGCATCGCCTTTCGCACCGAGAGCGACACCGGAGCCGCCACGCCGGCGCTCGAGGCCTACCTGCGCAGTGAACTGGTGCCGCCGCTCGAAGCGCTCGGCTTCGATTGCGAGCTGATCGCCAACCCGGCGGCCGGCGGCGGTCCGTTCCTGATCGCCCGCCGGATCGAGGGCGCCGAACTGCCCACGGTGCTGAGCTACGGCCACGGCGACGTCGTGAGCGGACAGGACGCGCTCTGGGCCGAAGGGCTGTCACCCTGGTCGCTGACCGTTCGCGGCGAGCGCTGGTACGGCCGCGGCACGGCCGACAACAAGGGCCAGCACACGGTCAATCTCGGCGGGCTCGCCGCCGTGCTGCGGGCCCGCCGAGGGCGGCTGGGCTACAACGTGACCTGGCTGATCGAGATGGGCGAGGAAGCCGCCTCGCCCGGCCTGCAGGCGGTCTGCGAGCAGCAGCGCGAGAAGCTGCGCGCCGACCTGCTGATCGCCTGCGATGGTCCGCGCGTGAGCGCGGCCCGGCCGACGCTGTTCCTCGGCTCGCGCGGCGCGGTCAACTTCAGCCTGCGCCTGCGCGCCCGGCCGCGCGGCTACCACTCGGGCAACTGGGGCGGCGTGCTCGCCAATCCGGCGACCGTGCTGAGCCATGCCGTGGCCTCGCTCGCCGACGCGCGCGGCCGCATCCTGGTCGAGGCGCTGCGGCCGCCGCCGATCCCGGCCCCGGTCCGCGCGGCGCTGGCCGACATCGCCATCGGCGGCGGCGCCGAGGACCCGGCCCTCGATGCCGGCTGGGGCGAGCCGGGGCTGAGTCCGGCCGAGCGCCTGATGGCCTGGAACACGATCGAGGTGCTGGCGCTCGGCGCCGGCTCGGCCGAGCGGCCGGTCAACGCGATCCCGGGCCAGGCGGTGGCGCACTGCCAGTTGCGCTTCGTGGTCGGCACGCCCTGGCAGGAACTCGCGCAGATCGTGCGGGCGCACCTGGATGCGCGCGGCTTCGGGCAGGTCGAGGTCGAGGTCACGCTGGCCGGCGCCGCGACCCGGCTCGATGTCGAGAACCCGTGGGTCGACTGGGCCCAGCGCTCGATCGCCCACAGCTGCGGCCAGCGCGCCGACCTGTTGCCGAATCTCGCGGGCTCGCTGCCGAACGATGTGTTCGCCGGCCAGCTGGGCCTGCCGACCTTGTGGGTGCCGCATTCGTACCCGGCCTGCGCACAGCACGCGCCCAACGAGCACCTGCTGGCGCCGCTGGTTCGCGAGGGACTTCAGCTCATGGCCGGCCTGTACTGGGACCTCGGCGCGGAGGGCCAGGCACCCTGGCAGGCCGGTGCGCTGTCTTCGACTTCCCTTCCTTCACTTTGACCCTTCGATCACCATGATTTCCATCATCTCCCGCCGCGGCCTGTCCGCGCTCGCCTTTGCCGCCGCCGCCACCCTCGCCCTGCCCGGCTGGTCTCAGGATGCCTGGCCGGCCAAGCCCGTGAAACTGGTGGTTCCCTTCCCGCCCGGCGGCGGCACCGACCTGGTGGCGCGGGCCATGGGCCAGAAGCTCGCGGAGCGGCTCAAGCAGCCGGTGGTGATCGACAACAAGCCCGGCGCCTCGACCATCATCGGCACCGATGCGGTGGCCAAGGCGGTGCCCGACGGCTACACGCTGCTGCTGTCGGGCTCGACCAGCTACAGCGTCAACCCGGCCCTGCGCGCAAAGCTGCCCTACGACCCGGTGCGCGACCTGGCACCGATCGCGATCGTGGCGCGCACGCCGCTGGTGCTGGTGGTCAACGGCAGCGCGCCGTGGCACTCCGTGGCCGAACTGGTCGCCGCAGCCAAGGCCAGTCCCAAGGGCATCCGCTATGCGACCTTCGGCAGCGGTTCGGGCCCCCACCTGGCCGGCGAGCTGCTCGCGCTGGCGGCGGGCGTGCAACTGCAGGACGTGCCGTACAAGGGCAGCAGCCAGGGCGCCATCGCGCTCATCGGCGGCGAGATCGAAATGGGCATCGACACCGTGGCGTCGGTCGCGCCGCATGTGCGCTCCGGCAAGCTGCGGGCGCTCGGCATCGTGGGCGCGACGCGCTCGAGCCTGCTGCCGGAGGTGCCGACCCTGGCCGAGCTGAAGCTGCCCGAAGCCACCTTCGACGCCTGGTACGGTTTTGCCGCGCCGGCCCGCACGCCCCAGCCCGTGATCGACAAGCTGGTGCGCGATGTCAGCGCGACGATGGCCGATCCCGCCGTGCAGGCCCAGCTCCGCGCGCAAGGCATGGAGCCGGTGCTGATCGGCGCGGCCGCCTTCCGCAGCCAGATGGAAAACGAGATCTCGCGCTACCGGGCGCTGGCGCACCGCGCCGGGATCGCGCCGGAATAAGGCGGCCGCCTCAGCGGGCCGCGGCGTGATCCTGCGGCTTGTCCTCGCGCCCGCCCGGATGGCGCGCGAATCGGGCCGGATCGCGCCCGTGCACCGGCGCCTGGTCCGGCCACGGCCAGCCGCCGAACTGGGTGCGGCGGTAGTCGGCCATGGTCTGCGCGATCTCGGCCTGCGTGTTCATCACGAAGGGGCCGTACTGCGCCACCGGCTCGCCGATCGGGCGGCCCTGCAGCAGCAGGAATTCGCCGACCTCGTCGCCGTTGACCAGTTCGACCGCGGCGTCGGCGCGCAGCTCGATGGCCGCGCTGCCGTCGACCGCCTGGCCGGCGACCGTCACCGAACGGCCCTTGAAGAAATACAGGCTGCGCCGCGTGCCTTCGCCCGCGGCCGCCGGCAGCGTCCAGCGCGCATGGGGCTCCATGCGGAGGGTCCAGATCGCCACGTCCGCATCGGCTTGGGAGGCCCAGGAATCCGGCGGCGGCGCCAGCGGGCCGCCGGCGCCCGGCTCGCCGTCGATCGGCGCGATCCGGCCCGCGATGCTCGCGACCTCGGTCTTGCGACCTTCGGGATCGGTGGCGGTGAAGCTCGGAATGTCTTCGGCCCAGAACATCGTGAAGTGAGGCTCGGCCATCTTGCTGCGCGCCGGCAGGTTCAACCAGATCTGGAACAGCTCGAGCGGGTTGGCGGCGTCGGCTTTCAGCAGCGGGAACATCTCCGAATGCACGATGCCCTTGCCGGCCGTCAGCCACTGGACGTCGCCGCCGCCGAAGCGCGCGGTCGCGCCCAGTGAATCCGAATGATCGACCAGGCCCTTGCGCACGATGGTCACGGTCTCGAAGCCGCGGTGCGGATGCCCCGGGAAGCCGGGCACGGGATGGCCGTGGTACATGCTCCAGCCGTCCTTGCGGCTGAAGTCCTGGCCCAGGTCGCGGCCGGCCAGCGGCGCGTCCGGGCCCATCTGCGGGTTGGCCCGCGGGTAGGCGTCGTCGTGATAGGCGCAGAACAGGAACGGATCGATCGTCGCCCAGGGGAAGCCGAGGGCCTTGATCTGGACGATGGGGTTGGCGGCGGTGGTCATGGTGGCGCTTTCGTGGGGCTGGCGATGGGGCGTTCCACGGCAGATGGGGCCAGGGCCGGGCCGTGAAAAGCCCCGGGCATGGAACGCAGTGGCACGGCGGGTGGAACGCCGCCCCGGCGGCCGCGCTCAGTGATGATGTCCGTGGTCGCCGTGGACGTGGCGGTGGGCGATCTCTTCCTCGGTCGCGGCGCGCACGCCGGTCACGGTCACGCTGAACTTCAGCGCCTTGCCGGCGAGCGGGTGGTTGCCGTCGAGGATCACCTGGGGGCCCTTGATCTTCATGACGGTGAAGTGCTGCGGCTCGCCCCGGTCGTTGCGCCCTTCCAGCTGGCCGCCGACCTTGACGCCGGGCGGGAACTCGCTCTTGGGGATGGTGCGCACCAGCGACTCGTCGCGGGCGCCGAAGGCGTCCTCGGGCTGCAGGTTCAGCGTGGTCTGGAAGCCGACCTCCTGGCCGTCGAGCGCCGCCTCGATCTTGGGGAAGGTGTTCTCGTAGCCGCCATGCAAATAGACCATCGGGTCGCGGCCCTCGTCGATGAGCTTGTGGGTGACGGCATCGCTCACCTTGTAGCGGAGGGTGACGGCGGTGTTGGCGGTGACTTTCATGGTGTCTTGCATTTGGGTTGCGTCCGGCAAGGCCGGTCCGGGGTCGCAAGTCTACGGGCGCGCAGCGCGCGGACGCGTTCCCTGCGGTAGATACCCGTCCGCCTGCCTGACCCAACGACGGCCGTCTTTCGCCCGCCACGACGTCCTGCCCCATAGGCGGATTGCAAACTTATTTCTCACTAATCGGACTCGGATATAGCCCGAACTAGTTACAACTCAGCACTAAATATCTAACAATCTGTATCTTTAGTTAACACTTCTCGAGATTTCCAATGAATTGTGTCCACCGTGTCGTCTTCAACCGCAGCAAGGGCGTGTGCCAGGCCGTGTCCGAGGTTGCCACCGGATCGCACGGAGGACGCGATGCAGTGTCGACTGTTGAATCGGCTATGCCACGTATGTCAGCGCTCGCTTCGGTTCTCGCGTTGGCGATTGCCTCGATGGCGCCGGCCAGCGCCTGGGCGGGCGGCGGGGCCGGCGGGGCGAGCAACACGAACGTCGGCGTTGCCGGCGGTGCCGGCGGTACCGGCGGGACGCTGGCGCAGTCGACGGGCGCCATCGGCGCTACCGGGTCTGTGGTGGACAGCGGCGTCACCTACAAGGCAGGCGGCGGCGGTGGTGGTGGGGCGGTGGTCACGACCGGCGCCACCGCAGGGGATGGGGCCGCGGGCGGCAATGGCGGCGGCAACACGCCGGTGGCCACCGGCGGCGCCGGTGGCGTGGTGGCCGCGGCGTCGCGCGTGACGAGCGGCAACCGCCAGATCAGCATTGCCACCACCGGCGCCAGCGGCGGCCCGGGTCTCGCGCCGGCGACTGTGGTGAATGGCTATGTCGACGGCGGCGGCGGCGGCGGTGGCGCCGGTGCGGCGGGATTGGTGTTCTCGGGGACCGGCACGGTGACCGTCAGCAACGCGCTGACCGGTGGCGCGGGCGGCGCGGGCGGCGCTGCGGGTCCGCAGGGCACCGGCGGGGACTGGGGCTGGGGCGGCGGCGGCGGCGGTGGCCAGGGCGGGGTGGGCCTGCTGACGACCAGCGGCGGCAACGTCACCGTCGACGTGACCCGGGCGGTGCAAGGCGGAGCCGGTGGTGCGGGCGGTGCGGCCACGGCGGGTTCCGGCGGCGCCGGCGGCGACGGCGGCACCGGTATCCAGATCACCGGCGCACGCACGCTCACCAATGCCGGGACCATCGCCGGCGGTGCCGGCGGCGCCGGTGGCTTGTCCACCCAAGGCGGAAACCTCGGCCAGGCAGGGGCGGGCGGCGTCGCGATCAAGGCGACCGGGGGCGTGACGATCATCAACAGCGGGACGATCACCGGCGGCGTGGCGGGGACGGGCTCGGGCGCTGGTGCCGGGCTCCACGCCGATGCGATCCAGTTCTCGGGGGTCGGCAACACGCTGACGCTCCAGGCCGGCTCCACGATCACGGGCAATGTCGTCGCGACCGCAGGCGGCAGCGACAGCCTGGTCCTGGGCGGCAACACGAGCAGCAGTTTCGACGCCAGCCAGATCGGCAACACGGCCCAGTACCGCAATTTCGCAACCTTCCAGAAGACGGGCACCAGCACCTGGACGCTGACCGGCGCGACGACGGCGCTCACGCCCTGGTCGATTCGGGCCGGCACCCTGGCGATCGCTTCGGACGCGAGCCTGGGCGCCACCGGCGGCAGTCTGACCGTGGCGGGCGGCACGCTCCGGGCGACCGCCGACGTGACGTCGAACCGTGCGGTCAGCCTGGGCACGGGCGGCGGCACGTTCAACACCGACGCCGCCACGACCCTGACGCTGGGCGGCGCCATCACCGGCAGCACCCGCCTGACCAAGGTCGGCAGCGGCACGCTGGTGCTGGCCGGCAGCGACAGCCACAGCGGCGGCACGACCATCTCGGCCGGCACACTGCAGGTGGGCAACGCGACCACGGCCGGCGCGCTCGCCGGCGACGTGACGGACAACGCCGCGCTGGTCTTCGCCAACACGGCGGCGCCCATCGCGGGCTTGATCTCGGGCAGCGGCACGGTCAGCAAGAGCGGCAGCGGCACGACCGTGCTGACGGGCAACAACACCTACACCGGCGCCACGACCATCTCGGCCGGCACGCTGCAACTCGGGAGTGGCGGCACCACCGGCGCGATCAGTGCGTCCAGCGCCGTGACGAACGACGGCACGCTTGCCTTCAACCGAAGCAACAGCTTCACGTTCGGCAACGTGATTTCCGGCAGCGGCGGCGTGAGCCAGATCGGCGCCGGCACGACCACGCTCAGCGGTGTCAACAGCTACGGCGGCGGCACCATGATCTCTGCCGGCACCTTGTCGGTGGCGAACGACGGCAACCTCGGCAACGCCAGCGGTGGCATCGCCTTCAACGGCGGCACGCTGAACACCACGAGCAGCTTCACGTCGAACCGCGCGGTGACGCTGAACGCGGGCGGCACGGTCAACACCAACACCTCCACGACCCTGACCCTGGGCGGCGCCATCACCGGCAGCGGCCGGCTGACCAAGGCTGGCGGCGGCACGCTGGTGCTGGCCGGCACCGACAGCCACAGCGGCGGCACGACCATCTCGGCGGGTACGCTGCAGGTGGGCAACGCGACCACGGCCGGCACCCTGACCGGCAACGTGACGGACAACGCCACGCTGGTCTTCGCCAACACGGCGGCGCCGATCGCGGGCGTGATCTCGGGCAGCGGCACGGTCACCAAGACCGGCGCCGGCACGACCGTGTTGACCGGCAACAACACCTACACGGGCGGGACGACGATCTCGGCCGGCACGCTGCAGGTCGGCAACGGCGGCACCAGCGGCGCGATCGCCGGCAACGTGGCCAACGCCGGCGCGCTGGTCTTCAATCGTTCCGGCACGCTCAGCTACGGCGGCGTGATCTCGGGTGTCGGCACGGTGACGCAGAGCGGCAGCGGCACGACCGTGCTGACGGGCGCCAACACCTACACCGGCGCCACGACCATCTCGGCCGGCACGCTGCAACTGGGCAACGGCGGCACCACCGGCGCGATCAGTGCGTCCAGCGCCGTGACGAACAACGGCACGCTCGCCTTCAACCGGAGCAACAGCTTCACGTTCAGCAACGTGATTTCCGGCAGCGGGGGCGTGAGCCAGATCGGCAGCAGCACGACCGTGCTGACGGGCGACAACACCTACAGCGGCGCCACGACCATCTCGGCTGGCACGCTGCAACTGGGCAACGGCGGCACCACCGGCGCGATCAGCGCGTCCAGCGCCGTGACGAACAACGGCACGCTGGCCTTCAACCGAAGCAACAGCTTCACGTTCGGCAACGTGATTTCCGGCAGCGGCGGCGTGAGCCAGATCGGCAGCGGCACGACCACGCTCAGCGGTGTCAACAGCTACGGCGGCGGCACCATGATCTCTGCCGGCACCTTGTCGGTGGCGAACGACGGCAACCTCGGCAACGCCAGCGGCGGCCTCACCTTCAACGGCGGCACCCTGAGCACTTCGACGAGCTTCGCGTCGAACCGCGCGGTGACGCTGAACGCGGGCGGCACAGTCAACACCAATGGGAACACGCTGACGCTGGGCGGCGCCATCACCGGCAGCGGCCGGCTGACCAAGGCTGGCGGCGGCACGCTGGTGCTGGCCGGCAGCGACAGCCACAGCGGCGGCACGACCATCTCGGCCGGCACACTGCAGGTGGGCAACGCGACCACGGCCGGCACCCTGGCCGGCAACGTGACGGACAACGCCACGCTGGTCTTCGCCAACACGGCGGCGCCGATCGCGGGCGTGATCTCGGGCAGCGGCACGGTCACCAAGACCGGCACCGGCACGACCGTGCTGACCGGCAACAACACCTACACGGGCGGGACGACGATCTCGGCCGGCACGCTGCAGGTCGGCAACGGCGGCACCACCGGCGCGATCGCCGGCAACGTGGCCAACGCCGGCGCGCTGGTCTTCAATCGGTCCGGCACGCTCAGCTACGGCGGCGTGATCTCGGGTGTCGGCGCGGTGACGCAGAGCGGCAGCGGCACGACCGTGCTGACGGGCGCCAACACCTACAGCGGCGCCACGACCATCTCGGCCGGCACGCTGCAACTGGGCAACGGCGGCACCACCGGCGCGATCAGCGCGTCCAGCGCCGTGACGAACAACGGCACGCTCGCCTTCAACCGAAGCAACAGCTTCACGTTCAGCAACGTGATTTCCGGCAGCGGCGGCGTGAGCCAGATCGGCAGCGGCACGACCACGCTCAGCGGTGCCAACAGCTACGGCGGAGGCACCACGATCTCGGCCGGCACCTTGTCGGTGGCGAACGACGGCAACCTCGGCAACGCCAGCGGTGGCATCGCCTTCAACGGCGGCACCCTGAGCACTTCGACGAGCTTCGCGTCGAACCGCGCGGTGACGCTGAACGCGGGCGGCACAGTCAACACCAATGGGAACACGCTGACGCTGGGCGGCGCCATCACCGGCAGCGGCCGGCTGACCAAGGCTGGCGGCGGCACGCTGGTGCTGGCCGGCAGCGACAGCCACAGCGGCGGCACGACCATCTCGGCGGGTACGCTGCAGGTGGGCAACGCGACCACGGCCGGCACCCTGGCCGGCAACGTGACGGACAACGCCACGCTGGTCTTCGCCAACACGGCGGCGCCGATCGCGGGCGTGATCTCGGGCAGCGGCACGGTCACCAAGACCGGCACCGGCACGACCGTGCTGACCGGCAACAACACCTACACGGGCGGGACGACGATCTCGGCCGGCACGCTGCAGGTCGGCAACGGCGGCACCAGCGGCGCGATCGCCGGCAACGTGGCCAACGCCGGCGCGCTGGTCTTCAATCGTTCCGGCACGCTCAGCTACGGCGGCGTGATCTCGGGTGTCGGCACGGTGACCCAGACCGGCACCGGCACGACCGTGCTGACGGGCAACAACACCTACACCGGCGCCACCAGCGTCGCAGCCGGAACCTTGCAGGTCAACGGCGCGCTCGGCAACACCGCCGTCGGCGTCGCGAACAATGCCACGCTGGCGGGCAGCGGCTCGATCGCCGGAGCCGTGACGGTCGCCGATGGCGGCACGTTGCAAGGCCGCAGCGGTCAGACGCTGGCCACCGGCGCGCTGACGCTGGGCAGCAACTCGAACATCAATGTGGCGCTCGGCACGCCGAGCAGCACCGCGCTGTTCCAGGTCAACGGCGCCCTCACGCTCGACGGCCAGCTCAACGTCGCCGACCTCGGCGGCTTCGGCCCCGGCGTCTACCGGCTGGTGAACTACACCGGCGCGCTGACCGACAACGGCCTCTTGGTCGGCAACACGCCGAGCGGCACATCGCTGTCGGTCCAGACCGCCGTCGCGAAGCAGGTCAACCTGGTCAACACGACCGGTCAGACGCTGAATTTCTGGGATGGCGGCAGTGCAGCCAATCTCAACAACGGCGCCATCGACGGCGGCACCGGCACCTGGACGGCGAGCTCCGGCAACTGGGCGAACCAGAACGGCACCCTCAATGCCCCGATGTCGCCGCAACCCGGTTTCGCGGTGTTCCAGGGGGCCTCGGGCACGGTCGCGGTCGACAACGCGCAAGGTGCAGTCGCCGTCACCGGCATGCAGTTCGCGACCAGCGGCTATGTGGTGCAGGGCGGCCCGGTCCAGCTGGTCGGGACGCAGGCGATCATCCGTGTCGGCGACGGCAGCGCGACGCCGATCACCGCCACTGTCGGCGCCGAGCTCGCGGGCACGGCCAAACTCGAAAAGACGGACCCGGGCACGCTCGTGCTCACCGGCGCCAACAGCTACAGCGGCGGCACGCTGATCACGGGCGGCACCCTGCAGCTGGGCGATGGCGGCACCAGCGGCTCGATCATCGGCGACGTGGCGAACAACGGCACGCTGGCCTTCAATCGCAGCGACGCCGTGAACTTCGCCGGCGCCATCAGCGGCAGCGGCGCCGTGAGCCAGATCGGCAGCGGCACGACCACGCTCAGCGGCGCCAACAGCTACAGCGGCGGCACCACGATCTCGGCCGGCACCTTGTCGGTGGCGAACGACGGCAACCTCGGCAACACCGCCGGCGGCATCACCTTCAACGGCGGCACGCTGAGCACCTCGGCAGACTTCACGTCGAACCGCGCGGTGACGCTGAACGCGGGCGGAGGCACGGTCAACACCAACGCCAACACGCTGACGCTGGGCGGCGCCATCACCGGCAGCGGCGGCCTGACCAAGGCCGGCATCGGCACGCTGGTGCTGGCCGGCACCGACAGCCACAGCGGCGGCACGACCATCTCGGCCGGCACCCTGCAGATCGGCAACACCACCACGGCCGGCACGCTGGCCGGCAACGTGACGGACAACGCCGCGCTGGTCTTCGCCAACACGGCGGCGCCGATCGCGGGCGTGATCTCGGGCAGCGGCACGGTCACCAAGACCGGCACCGGCACGACCGTGCTGACCGGCAACAACACCTACACGGGCGGGACGACGATCTCGGCCGGCACGCTGCAGCTCGGCAGCGGCGGCAGCAGCGGCTCGATCCTCGGCGAAGTCGCCAACGAAGGCACGCTGGCCTTCAGCCGCAGCGATGCCGTGACTGCGGCCGGCGGCATCTCGGGCAGCGGCGGCGTCCAGCAGCTGGGCGCCGGCACCACCACGCTCACCGCCGCCAACACCTACAGCGGCGGCACTGTGATCTCCGGCGGCACGCTGCAGCTCGGCAATGGCGGCACCAGCGGCTCGATCACCGGCGACGTGACCAACAACGGCAGGCTGGCCTTCAATCGCAGCGACGCCGTGGACTTTGCCGGCGCGATCAGCGGCAGCGGCGGCGTGAGCCAGCTCGGCGGCGGTACGACCACGCTCAGCGGCGCCAACAGCTACACCGGCGGCACGCTGATCTCTGCCGGCAAGTTGATCGGCAGCGCCGGCAGCCTCGGCGCCGGCGCGATCGTCGACAACGCGGCGCTAGAGATCCGGCAGGCCACCGATGCCACCTTCGCCAATGCGATCTCCGGCAACGGCAGCTTCACCAAGAGCGGCGCCGGCGCGCTCAACCTGACCGGCGACAGCAGCGCCTTCACGGGCAGCACGCTGGTCAAGACCGGTACGCTGGCGGTCAACGGTTCGCTCGGCGGCGCGCTGACGATGGCCGGCGGCACCACGCTCAAGGGCAACGGCACGGTCGGCACGACCGTGGTCCAGTCGGGCGCGACGGTGGCGCCGGGCAATTCGATCGGCACCCTGCACGTGGCGGGCGACCTCACGCTGGCGGCGGGCTCGACCTACCAGGTCGAAGCCGCGGTCGACGGCCGCAGCGACCTGATCCGCGCCACCGGCGCGATCCACCTGCAGGGCGGTTCGCTGGCGGTCCTGGCCGACGGCAACTGGAATCCGACCACCACCTACACCATCCTCAACGCCGGTGCCGGCGTGAACGGCAGCTTCGGCGGCATCACGACCAACTTCGCCTTCCTCGACCCGACGCTCAGCTACAGCGCACAGGATGTGGTCCTGAGCCTGAAGCGCAACGACACCACGTTCGAGTCGGTCGGCAACACGCCGAACGAGAGCCAGGCCGGCGGCGCGGTCGACGCCTCGGGCTCCGGCGCGCTCTACAACGCGGTGGTCAAGCTCGACGCCGTCACGGCCCGCAGCGCGTTCGCGCAACTCGGCGGCGAACTGCATGCCTCGCTCAAGTCGATGGCCATCGAGGACAGCCGCTACGTGCGCGACGCCGGCCTCGACCATGCCCGGCGCTCGCTCGGCGGCGTCGCCACCGGCACCGACACCGCCTCGAAGGACGGCGTCTGGGCCTATGCCTTCGGCGCCCGGGGCGACATCCGCGGCGACGGCAACGCCTCGAAGATCGACGGCTCGACCAGCGGCCTGCTGATCGGCGGCGACACGAAGGTCGGCGACGACTGGCGTGTCGGCCTGATGGCCGGCTACAGCAGCGGCAGCGCCGATCTCGACGCCCGCGCCTCGTCGGCCAGCAGCGACAGCTGGCACCTGGGCGTCTATGGCGGCCGCCAGTGGGGCGCCCTGGGCCTGCGGCTCGGCGCGAGCTACAGCGACAGCAGCATCGACACCCGGCGCGCGGTGGTGTTCGGCAATTTCGCCGACCTGCCGACCGCCAGCTACAAGGCGCAGACGGCGCAGCTGTTCGGCGAACTGGGCTGGCGCATCGATGCCGGCGCGGTCGCGGTCGAGCCCTTCGCCGGCCTCGCCTATGTCAACCTGCATACCGATGACTTCAGCGAGCGCGGTGGCTTCGCGGCGCTGCACGGCGCCGGCGACAGCACCGACATCGGCTACAGCACGCTGGGCGTGCGCGCCACCACCGACGTCGAACTCGGCGGCGCGAAGATGACGCTGCGCGGCATGCTGGGCTGGCGCCACGCGATCGGCAGCACCAGCCAGTACGCGTCGATGGCGCTGGCTTCGCAGTCGGCCTTCGTGGTCGCCGGCGTGCCGATCGCGAAGGATGCCGCGGTGGTCGAGGCGGGTGTCGACTTCTCGCTGCGCAAGGACCTGACGCTGGGCGTGTCCTACCTCGGCCAGGCCGGCAGCGGCGTGACCGACAACGGCGTCAAGGCCACCCTGCTGTGGAAGTTCTGATCTACACGGCGCCCACGCTGCCGGTCACCGGCAGCACGATGCCCGTGATGTAGCTGGCGCAGCAGGGCGCGGCCAGGAACACATAGGCCGGCGACAGCTCCTCGGGCTGCGCCGGCCTTTTCATGTCGGTGTGGCGGCCGAAGTCCTTCACGTCTTCGGCCGGGCGGTCGGCGGGGTTCAGCGGCGTCCACACCGGCCCAGGCGCCACGGCGTTGACGCGGATGCCCTTGTCCAGCAGGTTGCTCGCCAGCGATTTCGTGAACGCGTGGATGGCCCCCTTGGTGGTCGAATAGTCGAGCAGCTCGGCGCTGCCTTCGAGGCCGGTCACCGAGCCGGTGTTGATGATCGAGCCGCCGCGCGGCAAGTGCGGCACCGCGGCCCGTGCCATCTGGAAGTAGCCGAAGACGTTGGTGCGCAGCGTGAGTTCGAAGCGTTCGTCCGTGATGTCCTCGATGGCCGCGGCGTGCAGCTGGAAGGCCGCGTTGTTGACCAGGATGTCGAGCCGCCCGAAGGCCTGCACCGTCTCGTCGACCGCGCGCTGGCAGAAGACCGGGTCGCGCACGTCGCCCGGGATCAGCACGCAGTGCCTGCCCTCTGCCTCGATGCAGCGCTTGGTCTCCTCGGCATCGACTTGCTCCTCCTGCAGGTAGACGATCGCGACCTCGGCGCCTTCGCGCGCGTAGAGCAGCGCCACCGCGCGGCCGATGCCCGAGTCGCCGCCGGTCACCAGCGCCACCATGCCATCGAGCTTGCCGCTGCCCAGGTAACCCGAGGCCATGAAGCGCGGCTGCAGATCCATGTCGGCCTCGAGGCCCGGCTTCTTCAGGTGCTGGCTGGGCATCGGGTTCTCCGGCTCGGGCCGATGGCCCGCCTGCATGGGCTTCCCGCGTTCGGCTTGGCAGCCCGCTGTGCGGTCCTTGGCATCCTGCTCACGCTGCACCTTGCGATGCTCCGAAGCGACGCTGTCCGGGGATTTGGCGGAAGGGGTCATGAGAGTGCTCCTGGTGTCGGGATGGAAAGTGGGTGGGATGGCTTCACCGTAGGCAGGGGTGCGCCGCGTGCATGTCGTCCAACACCGCGTTGCCGATGCGGACTCGACCCAGTCCGACAGCGCGCCGGGGCCGGCACCTATGCCTGGGGCCTGGCCTGGCCAGCGATGCTGGCGCACCCCTTCACACGAAGCCGCGATGAGCACCCCTTCAGCGTCCGCGACCGCGCCCGCCGCACCCGCGAAAGCGCGCTGGTGGTCCAAGCTCGGCCCGGGCCTGATCACGGGCGCCGCGGACGACGACCCGAGCGGCATCGCCACCTATACCCAGGCCGGTGCGCAGCTCGGCTACGGTGTGGGCTGGACCCTGCTGTTGACCTATCCGCTGATGATGGGGATTCAGCTGGCCAGCGCGCGCATCGGTCGCGTCACAGGCAAGAACCTCACCGAGACCTTCGCCCGCTTCTGCCCCCGATGGATGGTGGCGACGCTGGTGTTGCTGCTGCTGGTCGCCAATGTCATCAACCTCGGCGCCGACCTCAGCGCGATGGGCGATTCGGCTGCGCTGGTGCTGCCCGGCCGGCCGGCCTGGTACGCCGTGGGCTTCGGCATCGTGTCGCTGCTGCTGCAGGTGTTCCTGCCCTACGAGCGCTATGTTCGCGTGCTCAAGTGGCTCACGCTGTCGCTGTTCGCCTACGTGGGCGTGGTGTTCGCGGTCGATGTCGACTGGGCCGCGGCGCTCAGGGGAACCTTCACGCCGGACTTCCACTGGAGCCGCGCGTACGTCACCACGGTGGTCGCGATCCTCGGCACCACGATCAGTCCGTACCTCTTCTTCTGGCAGGCCTCGCAGGAAGTGCAGGAGATCAAGCGCGTGGCCGCCGACCATCCGCTGCGCGTGGCGCCGGAACAGGCGCGCACGCAACTGCGCCGACTGCGCATCGACACCGCGGTCGGCATGGGCTTCTCGAACCTGATCGCCTTCTTCATCATCACCGCCGCCGCCGCCACGCTGCATGCCCATGGCCAGAGCCGGATCGAGACCACCGCCCAGGCCGCCGCCGCACTGAAGCCGATCGCCGGCGACCTCGCCTTCTGGCTCTTCGCGCTCGGCGTCCTGGGCACCGGCATGCTGGCGCTCCCGGTGCTCGCCGGATCGGCGGCCGAGGCGGTGGCCAGCTACTTCCACCTGCGCAAGGGGCTCGACCTGACGCTGGCGCGCGGCCGCAGCTTCTACGCCATCCTCGCGGCCGCGATGCTGCTGGGCGTGGGCATCAGCCTGTCGGGATTGAATCCGATCTCGGCCCTGTACTGGGCGGCGGTGATCAACGCCGTCATCTCGGTGCCGGTGATGGTCGCGGTGATGATCGCGGCGTCGAGTCCGGCGGTCATGGGCCAGATGGTGCTGCCGCGCAAATGGCGGCTGCTGGGCTGGCTGGCGACCGCGGCCATGGCGGCCGCCTCGGTGGCGCTGGGGGTGGTCTCGTTCACGTAGCGGGGTGCGGTCGGGCGCTGTATATTCATCCAGCCCCATGGCCGCCCTCCTCTCCTCTCCCGCCGCCGCGCCACTCGCGGTCTCGGTCCGCACACTCTGCGCCTTCGCCGCCAAGGCCGGCGACCTCGACCTGCGCTTCGTGCCGGCCCCGAGTGGCCAGGAAGGCCAGGCGGGCCACCGGCTGGTTCAGTCCCGCCGCAGCCTCGACTACGAAAGCGAGGTCGGCCTGTCGGCGCGCTTCGGCCGGCTGCTGGTGCGCGGACGGGCCGATGGCTGGGACCCGCGGCGCCGCCGGGTCGAGGAAATCAAGACTTATCGCGGCGACTTCGGCCGCATCAAGGCCAACCATCGCGCGCTCCACTGGGCCCAGGCCCGCAGCTACGCATGGATGCTGTGCGAGCGCGACGCGCTGCCGGCGCTCGACGTCGCGCTGGTGTATCTGGACCTCGGCACCGAAAAGGAAACGGTGCTCGCGGAGAGCTGGACCCGTGCCGACCTGCAGCGGCACTTCGAGGCGCTGTGCGCGCGCTACCTGGCGTGGGCCGAGCAGGAGTCCGCCCACCGCGCGGCGCTCGATCCGGCGCTGGCGGCGCTCGCCTTTCCGCATGGCGGCTTTCGCCCTGGCCAGCGCGAGCTGGCCGAGGCGGTCTACCGCTCGGCGGTCTCGGCGCGCCCGCTGCTGGCCCAGGCGCCGACCGGCATCGGCAAGACCGTCGCCACCCTGTTTCCGCTGCTCAAGGCGCGGCCGGCGCGGCAGTTCGACAAGATCTTCTTCCTGACCGCCAAGACCTCGGGCCGCGCGGTCGCCCTCGGTGCGCTGCAGACCTTCGACCGCGCGCAGGCGCCGCTGCGGGTGCTCGAACTGGCGGCCCGCGAGAAGGTCTGCGAGTACCCCGGGCGGGCCTGCAACGGCGACGATTGCCCGCTCGCGCGCGGCTTCTACGATCGGCTGCCGGCGGCCCGCGGCGAAGCCATCGCCGCCGCCTGGCTCGACCGCGAGGCGCTGCGCGGCATCGCACTCGCCCACCAGGTCTGCCCGTACTTCCTCGCCCAGGAAATGGTGCGCTGGAGCGACGTGGTCATCGGCGACTACAACTACTACTTCGACGGCAGCGCCTTCCTGTATGCGCTCACCAAGGACGAGGAGTGGCGCGTCGCCCTGCTGGTCGACGAAGCCCACAACCTGCTGGACCGCGCGCGCGGCATGTACTCGGCGCAGCTCGATGCCGCCGCGCTCGAGGCGGTGCGCGCCAAGGCGCCGGCGCTGCTGCGCAAGCCGCTGGGGGGCCTGGCGCGCGAATGGCAACTGCTGCAGCGCGACCAGGTCGCCGCCTACCAGCCGCACGACCAGGTGCCCGAGCGCTTCGCGCGAGCCTTGCAGGAAGCGGTCTCGCTGATGGCCGAGCACTTTTCGGCCCGCCCCGACGAGCCGCCGGGGGCGCTCCAGCAATGCTTCTTCGACCTGCTCCAGTTCGCCCGGCTGGCCGACAGCTTCGGCAAGCATTCGGTCTTCGAGGCGACGCTCGGCCCGGGGGGCACGCGTGCCCTGGCGATCCGCAACCTGGTGCCCGCGCCCTTCCTGCAGGCGCGTTTCGCCGATGCCGCCTCGGCGGCCTGCTTCTCGGGCACGCTGGCGCCCTTCTCGTTCTACCGCGACACGCTGGGCCTGCCCGAGAACACGGCGACGCTGGACGTGGGCTCGCCGTTCCGCAGCGAACAGCTCGACGTCCGGGTGGCGATGGACCTGTCGACCCGCTTTCGCGACCGCGACCATTCGCTCGACGCGTTGATCGACATCGTGGCGGCGCAGTTCGCGCGCCGCCCTGGCAACTACCTGGCCTTCTTCAGCAGCTTCGACTACCTGGACAGCGCCTCGGCCGCCTTCGAGCGGCGCCATCCGGGCATCCCGGCCTGGCGCCAGTCGCGCGGCATGCGCGAAGCAGAGCGCGAGGCCTTCCTGGCACGCTTCGCCGCCGGTGGCCGAGGGGTCGGCTTCGCCGTGCTCGGCGGCGCCTTCGGCGAAGGCATCGACCTGCCCGGCGACCGCCTGGTCGGGGCCTTCGTCGCCAGCCTGGGCCTGCCGCAGCACAACGAGCCGAACGAGGTGATGCGCGAGCGCATGGACGCGCTGTTCGGCGACGGCTATGCCTACACCTACGTCTATCCGGGCCTGCAGAAGGTGGTGCAGGCCGCCGGGCGCGTGATCCGCAGCGAGACCGATGCCGGCGTGCTCTACCTGCTGGACGACCGTTTCGCGCGGGAGGAGATCCGGGCGCTGCTGCCGGCCTGGTGGCAGCTGGAGCCGATGTTCGCCGGAGCGCGCTGAGTCTTCAGATCACCGGTCCCCGCACCGCGGCGCTGCGGCCGATCTTGCGCAGCCTGGCCGACAACTGGGCCTGGGTCTCGAGTTCGCGCTGCCACAACTCGTAGCCGGCGTCGCTCGGGTGGAGGCCGTCGCGGGAGCTCAGCCGCCGGGGATGGCGCGCGAACGGGTCGTCCTCGCGCGCCATGAACAGCGCCACGTGCTGGGCGCCGTTGGCCCGCGCCACCTCGGCGACGATGGCCTGGAGCCGGCGTGCCCGGTAGCTCATCCACCAGCTCCACGGCGGCAGGAAGACGCGCAGGTTGCCGAGGTTGCCGGGCGGCATGAAGACCACCACCTGGGCGCGCACGCGGGCACGCTGCGCGACGCGCTGCACCAAGTCGCGCAAGGCGGCATCGCGGGTGGTGCCGAGTACGTCGTGGGTCCCGCCGAGCACCAGCACCGCGTCGAAGCGCTCGTCGCCGTCGAGCTGCTCGAGGATGTCGGCGAAGCGCGCCCCGGGCTGGGACTTGTTGACCACGGTCAGCGACGGATTGGCGCGCGACAGCAGGCCCGGCAGGCTGTGGATCGGGTCGCTGGCACCGGCGCCGCCGGCCGTGCTGTCGCCCACCACCAGCAGGCGCGCGCCTTCAGGCTCGGCCTGTCGCTCGAAGGGATGGGCCCGGCGCGCCAGCCGCGTCGACCGGTGCAGCCGCAAGGCGGCGTAGCCGGCGGTCGCGGCCGCCAGCCCGAGCAGCACGGACAAGCCGGCACCCGCTGCGATGTGACTTCGCTTCACCGTCGTCCCTGGCGGCGCCTCAGGCCGTATCGGTCCGCTTGGTGACCTCGCTCAACTGGAGCTCGATGCGGAAGAGTCGCTCGTTCAGGATCGCGGTCTGCAGCCGCAGCGCCTCGATGATCGCGCGGGTCGGCGCGTCGGGGGCATGGGTCGACAGCTCCTGCAGTTCGTGCAGCTTGTTGCGCAGTTCGTTGCTCATGGCAAGGCTCCATCGGGGTCGGTACCGCGCATCGTAGTCGGCCTGCGTCAGAATGCGCTGCTATCGTTTTCTCGTAGACCGGACCCCCATGAAGCTCGCCGAATCCTTTGCGGACGTTTCCCGCTTCGTCGCCATCCGCCGCGACATCCACGCCCACCCCGAACTCGGCTTCGAGGAGCACCGCACCTCCGAGAAGGTGGCGAGCCTGCTCGAGGAATGGGGCATCGAGGTGCACCGCGGCATCGCCGGCACCGGGCTGGTCGGCGTGCTGCGCCGCGGCAACGGCAAGCGGACCATCGGCCTGCGCGCCGACATGGACGCGCTGCCGCTGCACGAGGCCAACGAATTCGCCCACAAGTCGACCCACGCCGGGCGCATGCACGCCTGCGGCCACGACGGCCACACCACGATGCTGCTGGCCGCCGCCTGGCACCTGGCGCAGCAGGGCGCGGCTTTCGACGGCACCGTCCACTTCATCTTCCAGCCGGCCGAGGAGATGGGCAAGGCGGGTGCCAGGAAGATGATCCAGGACGGCCTGTTCGAGCGCTTCCCGTGCGACGCGGTCTTCGCGCTGCACAACTTCCCGGTCGGCGACGTCGGCCGCTTCGCGCTCAACGAAGGCGCGCTGATGGCATCGAGCAACACCTACAAGATCACGCTGCGCGGGCGCGGCACGCATGCCTCGATGCCGCACACCGGCCTCGACCCGGTCGGCGCGGTCGTCGCGCTGGCGCAGGCGCTCGCGACCCTCGTGCCGCGCACCATCGCCAGCACCGAGCGCGCCCTGCTCGCCGTCACGCAGCTGCAGGGCTCCGATGCGCCGAACGTGATCCCCGATGTCGCCTCGGTCGGCGGCACGGTGCGCACCTTCTCGATCGCCGCCCTGGACCTGATCGAGGCGCGCCTGCGCACCGTCGCCGAGGGCATCGCCGCGGCGCACGAGTGCACGGCCGAGGTGAGCTTCGTGCGCGCCTCGCCGCCGGTCGTCAACCATCCGGCCGAGGCCCGTTTCGCCGCCGAGGTGATGCGCGAGGTGGTCGGCGCCGACATGGTCACCGACGACTTCCCGGCCGTGATGGGGGCCGAGGATTTCGCCCACATGCTGATGGCGCGGCCCGGCTGCTACGCCTTCCTGGGCAACGGCGACGGCGACCACCGGCTCGACGGCCACGGCCCGGGGCCCTGCATCATCCACAACACCTCGTTCGACTTCAACGACCAGATCATCCCGATCGGCGCCAGCTACTTCGTGAAGCTGGTGGAGCGCTGGCTCCCGGTCGGCGGCCGCTGAGCGCACTTTTTTTTCTTCCCACAACAAGAAAGCATGCAGATGTCGAATCCGTTGACCCGTCGATCCCTGGCCGCGGCCGCCGCCTGGCTGGCATTGGGCGCCGCGCTGCCGGCGCGCGCGCAGCAGCGCGTGATCCGCATCGTGGTGCCCTTCGGCACCGGCGCCGTGCAGGACACCGTGGCGCGCGCCTTCAACAACGAGTTGGGCGCGGCGCTCAACGCCGCGGTGATCGTCGAGAACCGGGCCGGCGCCGGCGGCACGGTCGGTGCGGCCCTGGTGGCCAAGGCGCCGCCGGACGGCAACACGCTGGTGCTGGCGGCGGCCAGCCACCACATCGCAGGCTTCCTCTACAGCAAGCTGCCCTACGAGCCGCTGAAGGACTTCGTGGGCGTCGCCAACCTCGGCAATGCCGGCTACGTGCTCGCGGTGGCGAGCGACCTCGATGTCGCGAACACCGCCGACTTCATCAAGCGGGTCAAGGCCAACCCCGGCAAGTACAACTACGCCTCGGCCGGCAACGGCAGCGCCACGCACCTTGCGATGGCGTCCTTCCTGGCCAGGGCCGGCCTGGAGATGACCCACATCCCGACCAAGTCGACCGGCGAGGCGGTCAACGAGGTGCTGGCCGGCCGCGTGCAGGCCGTGATCTCGTCGAGCGTTGGCGTGATGGGATTCCAGAACGACCCCCGCATGAAGCTGCTGGCCTCCACGGGCCAGGCGCGCAGCCAGTTCCTGCCCACGTTGCCCACCGTGGCGGAAAGCGGACTGCCGGGCTATGCCTTCGACTCCTGGATCGGCCTGCTCGCACCGGCCGGCACGCCCAAGGCCGAGGTCGAGCGCCTCAATGCGGCCACCAACAAGGTGCTGGCCGATCCGGCGATCCAGGAGCGCTTCAAGCGCCTCGGCGTCGAGCCGCGCAGCCAGAACGCCGAAGAGTTCCAGAAGCTGCTGCGGGCCGACTGGGACGCGATGGGCGCCGTGGTCAAGGCGTCGGGCGCGAAGGTCGACTGAGCCGGTCGGCCTGGCCGGTCGCACTAGCCGTGCGGGCTCGGCGGCAGGCTCTTCAGGAACAGGTACAGCGCCTGCACGTCGATGTCGCTCATTTCGCGCAGCGATCCGAAGGGCATCACCCGCACCGGCGTGCCATCGGGCCGCGTGCCGCTCCTGAAGAGCTGCTGGAAGGCGGCCGCATCGGCATAGCGCGTCATGGCCGTGCCCTCGCCGGGCGTCAGGTTGGCCGCCGCGGGCCAGTCGGGCGGCCCGCCGGGGATCTTGCCCCCATTGAGCTTCTCGCCATGGCAGCCCAGGCACATGTTGGCCACGTAGGCGCCGTGCTTCAGGCTCAGGCCTTCGGGCACCGGCGGCTCCGGCGGCCGCCCATGGTCGATCTTGGCGGCGGCGTCCCGCATCAGTCCGAAGCCATAGAAGGCGCGCACCGGCAGCGGCAAATCGACCACCGGGCCACCGCCGCTCGCCGGCGGCATGTGGCGCAGGTGGGCGACCAGCGCGGCCAGGTCGTCGTCGGTGAAGCGGTTGTAGTCCTCGCTCGGCATCACCATCAGGGGCCGGCCCAGCGGATTGACGCCGTGGCGGATCGAGCGCTCCCAGTCGGCCGGCGTGTAGCCGGCGACCACGCTGCCCGGACCCGGGCTGATGTTGGGCCCGGCAATGCGCATGCCCTTGCCGTCGTCGAGGAACACCTTGCCGCCGCCCTGGGCGCCATGGCAGTCGACGCAGCCGCGCGAGGCGAACAGGTAGCGGCCGCGTTCGATCGCCGCGGCGTCGTCGCGGAACGCCACGCCCCGCGCCGGGATGTCGATCTTGCGTTGCATCTTCCGTTGCGCCAGCTGGTCGCCGGCGAACAGGGCCGCCGCGGCCAGGGCGACCAGCAGCGCCAGCGCCAGCAGGATGCGCTTGAGCCAGCGCCGGCCCGGATGGGTGAGGGATGGATCGGTCAAGAAGGGACCTGTGCGTGTGAAAACGCATGATGGCGTACGTTTAGTACTGCCGTCCATACCACCTTTGCCAGAGGACCTGGCCGACCGGGAGACGGCCGCTTCTAGCCCGACGCCGCGTCGAGCGGCGGGCAGTCCCAGCCCAGCAGCTCGGCCAGCCGCCGGACGATCCACTCGGCTTCCGCGCCCGACACCCCGGCGTCGGGCACCGCCAGACCGGCGTGGATCCGGCGCAGGATCTCGTCCTCCGAGGGCACCTCGACGTGATGCAGCACCTGCGCATGCGCAACCAGGTGGTTGGCCAGGTCCTCGCAGATCTCGTAGCGGGCGCGCACGACCGCGATCGGCTCGGCGAGGCGTTGCCTGGTGTCGGTGTAGACCGCGAAGAACGAGGGCGGGATGTCGATCTGGTAGTCGTCGGACATGGGTGCAGGCCTGGGATCCAAATGAAAAACGCGCCCGGGGGCGCGTTTCGAGAGTGCATGCGCCGCGGCGGCGCAGACGACCCGGTGGGCGATCAGCCGCCCTTCTTGGCCCGCTTGCCGGGGTTCTTCTTGCTGCGGGTCGCGGTGCCGCGCTCCAGGCTCACCTTTTGGCCGCCACCCGACTTGGGGACGTTGTAGCCGGGTTGCGGGACGGGCTTGGGGGTGGCAATGCGGTCTGCCTCGGTGCGGATTTTCTTGGGCATGGAAAGCTCAGGTGATAAGAAATCGAAGGACGTAATTAAGCCACATCGTCGAGCAGCCGCACTTTGACGGTCTTGCCCTTGACGCGGCCGGTGGAAAGCTTGTGCGCAGCCTCGCGCGCGATGCGCCGATCGACCGCCACGTATGTGGAGAATTCGTTGACGTTGATCTTGCCGACCTGGTCGCGCGTGAAGCCGGCCTCGCCGGTCAGCGCGCCCAGCACGTCGCCGGCGCGGATCTTCTCCTTGCGACCGCCGACGATCTGCAAGGTGGCCATCGGCGGCTGCAGCGGACCGGCGGCATCGGCCGTGAGCTCGGCCAGCGGATGCCATTCGGATTCGCGGCCCTGCAGCTGCTCGATCTTGCCGACGCTGCCCATCTCGTCCATGCTCGCGAGGTTGAGCGCCAGGCCTTGCGCCTCGCCGCGGCCGGTGCGGCCGATGCGGTGGATGTGGACCTCGGAGTCGGGCGTGACGTCGACGTTGATCACCGCCTCGAGGTCGGCGATGTCGAGGCCGCGCGCCGCGACGTCGGTCGCCACCAGCACCGAGCAGCTGCGATTGGCGAACTGCACCAGCACCTGGTCGCGTTCGCGCTGCTCGAGCTCGCCGAACAGGGCCAGCGCGCTGAAGCCCTGGGCCTGCAGCACCTGCACCAGGTCGCGGCATTGCTGCTTGGTGTTGCAGAAGGCGAGCGAGCTTTGCGGCCGGAAGTGGTTCAGCAGCAGGCTGACCGCATGCAGGCGCTCGGTGTTCTTGACCTGGTACCAGCGCTGGACGATCTTGCCCTCTTCGTGCTGGGCCTGCACCGTGATCTGCTGCGGGCTCTTCATGAACTGCGCCGCGAGCTTCTGGATGCCCTCGGGGTAGGTGGCCGAGAACAGCAGCGTCTGGCGCTCCTTCGGGCACAGCCGGGCGACCTTCACGATGTCCTCGAAGAAGCCCATGTCGAGCATCCGGTCGGCTTCGTCGAGCACCAGCGTGTTCAGCGCCTCGAGGTTCAGGCTGCCGCGGTCGAGGTGGTCCATGATGCGGCCCGGCGTGCCGACCACGATGTGGGCGCCGTGCTCGAGGCTGGCCAGCTGGCCGCGCAGGGCGACGCCGCCGCAGAGCGTGACCACCTTGATGTTTTCCTCGGCCCGGGCCAGGCGGCGGATTTCGGTCGTGACCTGGTCGGCCAGCTCGCGCGTCGGGCACAGCACCATGGCCTGGACGGCGAAGCGGCGCGGATTGAGGTTGGCCAGCAGGGCCAGCGCGAAGGCGGCGGTCTTGCCGCTGCCGGTCTTGGCCTGGGCGATCAGGTCCTTGCCGAGCAGCGCCACCGGCAGGCTGGCTACCTGGATCGGCGTCATCTGCAGGTAGCCGAGCTGCGTCAGGTTCGCGAGCGCCTGCGGCGACAGCGGCAGCGTGGCGAAGTCGGTGGCGGGACCGGTCACGGGGAGGGTCAGCGGCGCTGCGAGTTGTTGCCGCCGCTGTTGACCGGCGGCGGACCACGGCGTTCCAGATGGCGGAACGTGATGCGGCCCTTGGTCAGGTCGTAGGGCGACAGCTCGAGCGACACCTTGTCGCCGGCCAGGATGCGGATGTGGTGCTTGCGCATCTTGCCGCCGCTGTAGGCGATCAGCTGGTGGCCGTTGTCGAGGGTGACGCGGTAGCGGGAGTCAGGCAGCACTTCGGTCACTGCGCCGTTCATTTCGATCAGTTCTTCCTTGGGCATGAATTACCTTTTGAATGGGATTGTCGTAATTGGATAGGAAATCGGTGTGCCGAATCAAGCGGCGCAAGGCGTGCGTGTTGCGCTGCGTTCGCGAATCCAGCCCAGGCCCTGGTCGATCGCGTAGCCGACGGCCGCCGCGTGACTGGCAAAACTGGGCGTGAAACGCATCACGCGGTCGTGCGTGCCGCTGCCGCGGCCGGATCGGATCGAGACCGATGCCGCATAACGGCCGTCGTCCAGGTCCTTGATGAGCGGCGAGACAAGGTACTTGCCCACTGCGATGCTGTGTTGAATGATGTCCATCGAAAGCCTTGGCAAATCCGCGACGCCGCGAAATGCCGAAATTGAGATTGAATAAAACGAGCGCAGGCCGGCCGGAAATGGCGCCCACCGGAGCGGACAGCGCGCTGTTCGCTTCAACAAAGTACGAAGGCAGTGGTGGCAAATCTTGGGCGCCCGGTCTGGCGCTCCAACACACTGTGGTGCCGGCTGGTCACGAGGGGCCCGGAGATCTCCAGAATCTCCAGCCTGGCCGGCAAATGACGAAAGTGCTTCGTCGTTAAATCGAAACGAACCCCGGATTATATCCGATCTGGCATGACAGTTGCTATTTCAGCTTCGTGACACTCCGCCCGGCGCTTGCGGGAGAGGCGCTTGCGGCGCACCATGGCGCCATCGTTCCAAGGAGCGCTGCCATGCAAAACCACCCCTTCGCCAAGCGGCCGCCGGCGCCGCCCCGGCGCTGGTGCTCGCAGTGGGTCGGGGTTTGGCTGGCCGCGCTGGCATGGCTCCCGCTGGCGCAGGCGGCCACCCCTGCGACGGCGGTCGATGCCGCCCGGGCCGAGGCCCAGGTGCAGGCGCTGCAGCGCGCCGGCGACGCGGTCGTCGCGCTCGAGGTCACGGCCACCGAGGGGGCCACCTCGGCCGAGAACCTGGGCCGGCAGCGCAGCGGGTCGGGCGTGGTGATCGGGCCCGACGGGCTGATCCTCACGATCGGCTACCTGCTGCTGGAGGCCGAGACCATCGAAGTCCTGACCCAGGACGACCGCCGGCTGCCGGCTCGCCAGGTGGCCTACGACCTGGCGACCGGCTTCGCGCTGGTGCGCCCGCTGGTGCCGCTGCCCGGCATCGAGCCGGTGCCCCTGGCCGGCGTCGGCGGGCTGCGGCCGGGCGAGCCGCTGCTGGCCGCCACCGGCGCCAGCGGCGGCACCGAGGTGGCGTTCACGCGCCTGGTGGCGACCCGGCCGTTCTCCGGCAACTGGGAGTACCACATCGACATCGCCCTCTTCACCAGCCCGCCGATCGCCAACCACAGCGGCGCCTCGCTGTTCAACCGCGATGGCGAGCTGGTCGGCATCGGCAGCCTGCTGGTGCGCGAGGCGGGTGGCCCGAACCGCCTGCCGGGCAACATGTTCGTGCCGGTCGAGCTGCTGCGGCCGGTGCTGGCCGAGATGCAGTCGACCGGCCGCACCCGCGCCAGCGTGCGGCCCTGGCTCGGGCTCTCGTCCTTCGAGCGCGATGGGCATGTGCAAATCGTGCGTGTCGACCGCTGGGGGCCGGCGCTCGAGGCCGGCCTGCAGCCAGGCGACGTGGTGCTCGAGATCGACGGCGTCCGGGTGGCGACGCTCGAGGCTTTCTACAAGCAGCTCTGGACCCGGCCGGACGCCGAGGCCGACGTCGAGCTCACCGTGCAGCAGGGCACGCAGATCCGCAAGGTCAAGGTGCACGCGGTCGACCGCATGCGGACCTTGCGCAAGCCGCAGGGGATCTAGGCGATCCCCAGCATCTTCCGGTTGGCCGCCCTGTCGGCCCCGCCGCCGGCGAAGTCGTCGAAGGCACGATCGGCCACGCGGATGATGTGGCGCTTGATGAACTCGGCGCCTTCGCGCGCGCCGTCCTCCGGGTGCTTGATGCAGCACTCCCATTCGAGCACCGCCCAGCCCGGGAAGTCATACGCCGCCATCTTCGAGAAGATGGCGCCGAAGTCGACCTGGCCGTCGCCGAGCGAGCGGAAGCGCCCGGCGCGGTCGATCCACGACTGGAAGCCGCCGTACACGCCCTGCTTGCCGGTCGGATTGAACTCGGCGTCCTTGACGTGGAAGATCTTGATCCGCTCGTGGTAGTGGTCGATGTAGGCCAGGTAGTCGAGCTGCTGCAGCACGAAGTGGCTCGGGTCGTACAGCAGGCAGGCGCGCGGATGGTTGCCGACCCGCTCGAGGAACATCTCGTAGCTCACGCCATCGTGCAGGTCCTCGCCCGGATGGATCTCGTAGCAGACGTCGACGCCGGCCTCGTCGAAGGCGTCGAGGATCGGCTTCCAGCGCCGCGCCAGTTCGTCGAAGGCTTCCTCGATCAGGCCGGCCGGGCGCGGCGGCCAGGAGTAGAGGTAGGGCCAGGCCAGCGCGCCCGAGAAGGTCGCGTGCGCCGTCAGGCCGAGATGGGCCGAGGCCTGCGCCGCGTAGTGCAGCTGCTGCACGGCCCATTGCTGCCGCTTGACCGGATCGCCGCGCACCTCGGGCGCCGCGAAGCCGTCGAAGCCGGCGTCATAGGCCGGATGCACCGCCACCAGCTGGCCCTGCAGGTGGGTCGACAGCTCGGTGATCTCGAGGCCGTGGCGGGCCAGCGTTCCCTTGACTTCGTCGCAATAGGTCTTGCTCTCGGCCGCCTTGCGGAGGTCGAAGAGGCGCGCGTCCCAGCTCGGTATCTGCACGCCCTTGTAGCCCAGGCCGGCGGCCCAGCCGGCGATGGCGTCGAGGGAGTTGAAGGGCGCCGTGTCGGCGGCGAACTGGGCCAGGAAGATGGCCGGCCCCTTGATCGTCTTCATGTGCTTGTCTCCGGGTCGTGGGGCATCGATGATGCCATCGCGGCATGCCGTCCGACAGTGCGTCAGCCTGGCCGTCGCAGTGCACGTCGCGCCGGAAGGCGACACAATGGCCACTGCCACTCCACATAGCAGGGCCGCGGGGCACTCGCGGCGCAACAGAGCCAATGTCACAAACCGTTTCGGGGCGCCTCAAGATCGGTCTTTCCGCCTGCTTCTCCCACGCCGATCCCGCGCGCTCGCTGTTCACCAACAAGACGCTGCAGTATGTGGAGCAGTCGATCACGCACTGGCTGATGTCGGCCGGCGCGATGGTGGTGATGGTCCCCTGCCCGACCGGCGCCACCGCGCGCGGCGACACCAAGCTGTCGCATTACGCCGAATGGCTCGACGGCGTCGTGATGCACGGCGGCGCCGATGTCTGGCCCGGCAGCTACGGCGAGGTGCCGCTCAAGGACGCCTGGGTGGGCGACCGCATCCGCGACCTCTACGACCTGGCGCTGGTCGAGGCCTTCGAGCAGGCCGGCAAGCCGATCTTCGGCGTCTGCCGCGGCTTGCAGCTGATCAACGTGGCCTTCGGCGGCACGCTCTACCAGGACATCGAGGCCCAGCACCCGAACGCGCTGCGGCACCGCGACGCCGAGACCTACGACCAGAACTTCCACGAGATCAGCATCACGCCCGGCTCCCGCCTTTCCAAGCTCTACCCGGGCATGGAAAGCGCGCGCGTCAACAGCATCCATCACCAGGGCGTCAAGGACCTGGCGCCGGGCTTCGAGGTCGATGCGTGGAGCATCCCCGACCGCATTCCCGAAGCCATCCGCCGCAAGGGGAACCGCGGCCGCAGCTACATCGCCGCGACCCAGTGGCACCCTGAGTTCCATACCTACGGCGCCACCGACACCGTCGACGACACGGCCATCCTGCAAGACTTCCTGTGGGCCTGCGCCACCGCCAAGGTCAGCCCCCGGGGGCCGCTGCGCAGCGCCCCCGGCCGCATAAAAAACCGGGCGGCACGGCTGCTGCGGCAGGCCCTCCTGATGCGTTGAGCCGCGCCGTCAGCGGCTCTGGTTCTTGACGTTGCTGACGTTGGCGTCGATCGTGCCGAACACGGTGATTCCGCTGCTGCTGCTCGCGGCACTGCCGCCGTCGGCGCCCGAGGCACCGCGCGATGCACAGCCCGCCGCCAGGCAGAGTGTGGCGGCGAACGCAGCCGCAATGAGTGTCTTCATGCGAATCCCCTTCATGCGCCGAGATGCTTGCCGACGATGCCGGCCAGCTCGAACATCGTGACCTGGTCCTTGCCGAACACCGGCTTGAGCTTGGCGTCGGCATTGATGGCGCGCTTGTTGGCCGCGTCCTGCAGGCCGTTGGCCTTGATGTAGTCCCACAGCTTCTTGATGACCTCGGTGCGCGCCACCGGTTCGGCGCCGATCACCGCGGCCAGCGCGTCGCTGGGCTTGAGTCCGGCGCCCGGCTTGCGCGGCGCCTTGGGCGCGGCGGCCTTCTTCGCCGCCGCGACCTTCTTGGCCGCCGTCGTCTTGGCTGCCGCCTTCTTCGCTGCCGCCGGCGCCGCCTTGGCGAAGGTCTTGCGCGGCGGGAACTTGCTGGTCCGCGGCTCGAACTCGAAGGTCACCTTGCCCTCGTCCTTGTTCCACGTGAGAAAGGCCTTGAAGGCGCGGCGGGTGCGCATCGAGACGAACTTGTCGAGCAGGTCGGTCTTGCCGGTGGCCAGCAGCTTCTCGACCTGGGCCCGCTCGATCGGCTGCTGCAGGATGATCTTGCCGGTCTTGAAGGTGCAGCTCGGCGTCGGCTGCGCGGTGGTCGGCACCGATTTCTCGCAGACGTAGTTGCTGCCGTGCTCGAACACCGGCGCGCCGCAGACCGGGCACGGGCCCACGGTGTCCTGCTGGCTGAAGTCGACGATCTCGCCGGTGTCGGCGTTCTTGTCGTCGCCGAAGTCGAACTCCAGCTTCCAGTTCTTCGCCTCGTCGTCGAACTTCAGGATGATCTCGGAGGTGAAGGGCCACCCGGCCTTCGAGCGGAAGCCTTCCAGCGGGCCGATGTGCTTGTCGCGCAGCAGCGCCTCGGCCTCGGCCACCTCGAAGGTGCGCCCGGCCGGCGACTTGCCGAACGAGAAGCCGCAGGGCTCTTGCCCCGGCTTGCCGGTGCAGCTGTAGCGGCGGTAGTTCTCCTTGACCACGCCGCCGCAATTGGGGCACGGCGTCGCCAGCGTGGCGTAGTCGCCGGGCACGGTGTCGCGGTCGTATTCCTTGGCCTTCTTGACGATGTGCTCCGTCATCTCGGCGATCTCGCGCATGAAGGCCTCGCGGCTCAGCTTGCCGTGCTCCATCTGCGCGAGCTTGTATTCCCATTCGCCGGTCAGCTCGGCCTTGGAGAGTTCCTCGACGCCGAGACCGCGCAGCAAGGTCATCAGCTGGAAGGCCTTGGCGGTCGGGATCAGTTCGCGGCCTTCGCGGATCATGTATTTCTCGGCCAGCAGGCCTTCGATGGTGGCCGCGCGCGTGGCCGGCGTGCCCAGGCCCTTCTCCTGCATGGCCTCGCGCAACTCGTCGTCGTCGATGGTCTTGCCGGCGCCTTCCATCGCGCCGAGCAGCGTGGCTTCCGAATAGCGCGCCGGCGGGCGGGTCTTCAGGCCCTTGAGGTCGACCGATTCGGCCTTCACGACCTCGCCCGGCTTGACCGGCACCAGGCGCTTGCCGTCCTTGTCGTCTTCCTTCTCGTCGTCCTCGGCTTCCTTGCCCCAGATCGCCAGCCAGCCGGCCTTCACGAGCACCTTGCCGTCGGTGCGGAACGGGTACTTCTTGCCGCCCTGCTCGACCGTGCTGATGCGCGTCGTGACCTGGTACTCGGCGCTCGGGAAGAACACCGACATGAAGCGCCGCACCACGAAGTCGTACAGCTTCTGCTCGGCATCGGACAGGCCGCTGGGCGCCTGCAGGGTCGGGATGATCGCAAAGTGGTCGCTGACCTTCGCGTTGTCGAAGATGCGCTTCGACGGCTTCACGTAGTTGTTGTCGACCGCCTGCTGCGCGAAGGGCGCGAGGTGCTTCATGCCGCTGTTGGCCAGCATCTTCATCGTGTCCTTGACCACCGGCAGGTAGTCCTCGGGCAGCGCGCGCGAGTCGGTCCGCGGATAGGTCAGCGCCTTGTGGCGTTCGTAGAGGCTCTGCGCCAGCGCCAGCGTGGTCTTGGCGCTGAAGCCGAAGCGGCCGTTGGCCTCGCGCTGCAGCGAGGTCAGGTCGAACAGCAGCGGCGATGCGCTGGTGGTGGGCTTGCTCTCTTCGGTGACGGTGGCGGGCTTGCCGCGCGCGGCGTCGGCGATCTCGCGCGCCTCGCGCTCGTTCCAGACCCGGTCGGCACGCTGCTCGGGGTCGGGCACGCCGTCGGGGCCGGGCGGCGGCTTCTTCCAGTTCGGGTCGAACCACTTGCCCGGGTAGCTGCCGGCCTCGGCCAGGAAGCTGCCGTGCACTTCCCAATAGTCGCGGCTGACGAACTTGCGGATCTTTTCCTCGCGCTCGACCACCACCGACAAGGTCGGCGTCTGCACCCGCCCGACTGTGGTCAGGAAGAAGCCGCCGTCGCGCGAGTTGAAGGCGGTCATGGCGCGCGTGCCGTTGATGCCGACCAGCCAGTCGGCCTCGGAGCGCGAGCGGGCGGCGTCGGCCAGGCCCTGCATCTGCTTGTCGGTGCGAAGCTGGTCGAAGCCGTCGCGGATCGCCTGCGGCGTCATCGACTGCAGCCACAGCCGCTTGACCGGCTTGCCCAGCGGCGCCTTGCCGCCGGCGTATTGCTCGATCAGGCGGAAGATCAGCTCGCCTTCGCGGCCCGCGTCGCAGGCGTTGACCAGCTGGGTCACGTCCTTGCGCTTGGCCTGCTTGACCACCGCGTTGAGCCGCGTCTTGGTTTTGTCGACCGGCTTCAGGTCGAAGCGCGGCGGGATCACCGGCAGGTTGGCAAAGCTCCACTTGCCGCGCTTGACGTCGAATTCTTCCGGCGCCTGGATCTCGACCAGGTGACCCACGGCACTGGTGACGACGTACTTGTCGTTCTCGAAGTGCTCGTCGTGCTTGTCGAACTTGCCGGCCACCGGCGTCAACGCGCGCACGATGTCCTGCGCCACCGAGGGTTTTTCTGCAATCACCAACGTTTTCATTCAACCAATCCTATTCATTCAGTCCACTTCCGCATCCCCCGACAGGGGTTGCCCCCTCCCCTGGCCGCCCCACGCGAGGCGGGGCTGGGGGCGGCCAGGCCGCCACCGGGCCGCCCCAAGGCGGCCTGCGCCCCCTCGGGGGGCAGCGAACCACACGAAGTGGGGAGCGTGGGGGCGACATTTACAATCGGCGGTTCTCGCGTGCGTACGCGCACGCGCATGCGTACATATTCAAACTAACAGACTTCGGCGATGCCTTCCAAATCCCCCATTTCCGGCGGCCGCCGAATCCAGACCCGTCGCTCCGGGGTCCACGGCAACGGCGTCTTCGCCGTGCAGGATATTGCAGAAGGCGAAACGCTCATCGAATACAAGGGCGAGATCATTTCCTGGAAGGAAGCCCTCCGGCGCCATCCCCACGATCCGACCCAGCCGCAGCACACCTTCTACTTCCACGTCGACGATGACCGCGTGATCGACGGCAATGTCGACGGCAACGCCTCGCGCTGGATCAATCACTCTTGCGAGCCGAATTGCGAGGCCGACGAGCAGAACGGCCGGGTTTTCATCAAGGCGCTGCGCAACATCGCGGCCGGCGAAGAGCTGAGCTACGACTACGGGCTGATCATCGACGAGCCGTACACCAAGAAGCTGCTGTCCGAGTTCCCCTGCTGGTGCGGCTCGGCGGACTGCCGCGGCACGCTGCTGGCGCCGAAGGACGACGACGAGGTCAAGAAGAAAAAGAAGAAGAAAAAGGCCAAGAAAAAGGCCGAAAAGAAGGCTGCAAAGCAGGCCGACAGGCAATCCGCCAAGGCCGACAAGAAAAAGAACGCCAAGGCTGAAAAGGCCGAGAAGGCCGAGAAGGCCGACAAGCGCTGAGCATGCCCGCCCCCTGGTTCGAAGACGAGATCGCGCAGAGCCTGGCGCCGTTGCTGCCCGGCATCGGCGTCGAGGTGGTGCCCGAGATCGGTTCCACCAACACCGAGCTGATGCGCCGTGCGCGCGAAGGCGACAACGCCGCGGTGCTGCTCGTGGCCGAGCGCCAGACCGCCGGCCGCGGCCGCCTGGGGCGTCCCTGGCAAAGCGCCCAGGACGCCCGCGAGCCGAGCTCGCTGACCTTTTCGCTCGGCCTGTCGCTGGCCCCGCGGGACTGGTCCGGCCTGTCGCTGGCGGTCGGCGTCAGCGTGGCCGAAAGCCTGGACCCCTCCGGCGCCGCTGGCCTGGGACTCAAGTGGCCGAACGACCTGTGGGTCGGCGAACGCAAGCTCGGCGGCATCCTGATCGAAACCGCCCTGCTCCAGCCCGATGTCGCCGAGCGCTACCTCGTGATCGGCATCGGCATCAACATCGGCGCGCGCGAAGCGGCGAACCTCAGCACCCCGCCCGCCTGGCTGAAGGAATGGCGGCCGGGCGCGACGCCGGGCGAGGTGCTGCGCGAGATCGCCGCATCGCTGGTGCGCGACGTGCTGCTGTTCAGCGGCAGCGGCTTCGTGCCCTTCGCGGCCCGCTTCGCCGCGCGCGATGTGCTGCGCGGCCGCGAGGTGCGGCTCAGCGACGGCACCGAAGGCCACTGCGAAGGGGTCGGATGGGGCGGCGAACTGCTGGTCCGGACGGCCTCGGGCGTCCAGATGATCAGCAGCGCCGAAGTCAGTGTCCGGCCCCGTCCCGCCCCGATTTGACAGGACCCATGCGCCTGGTCGTCATCCTCCTGCTCGTCGCCAACCTGGGCTATTTCGCCTGGACCCGCGGCGCGCTGGCCCTCTTCGGCGCCGAGCCCGCGCGCTTCAGCGAGACCGAGCCGCAACGTCTGCAGCAGCAGGTCCGCCCGGAGATGCTGCAGATCCGCAAGGTCGAGCCCACCAAGCCTTAGCCGGCGCGCCGAAGCCAAGGCGGTGCGCCAGCAGCACCGCTGCATCAGAACCCGTCCATGTTTCGCCCGAACCCTGCCCTTTTCCCCCACGCCGACCCGTTCGACGCCTCTCCCATCCTGCGCGGCCCCGAGCGGCCCGAACTCATTCGAGACGAGGTCCTGGCGTCGTTGTTCGAGGCCACCGCCCAACGCGTTCCGACCCGGACGGCGCTGATCTTCGGCGATCGGCGGCTGAGCTACGGCGAACTGGACGCGCAGGCCGACCGTTGCGCATCGCGGCTCATCGACGACGGCATCCGCCCCGGGCAGATCGTCGGCCTATGGCTGCCGCGCGGCATCGAGCTGCTGGTGGCGCAGCTGGCGATCGCCAAGACCGGCGCCGCCTGGCTCGCGCTGGATGCCGACACGCCGGTCGAACGCATCGCCGCCTGCCTGGACGATGCCGGTGCCGCGGGCATCCTGAGCTGCAGCGAGTTCGCGCCCCGCCTGGCGGCCATCGGCCGACCGCTCTGGCGGGTCGAGGCGCTGCTGGCCGAGGGCGTCCCGGCGGGCGCGCTGCGGCGGCGCGCCGCGGCGCTGCCCGAGCACCCGGCCTACGTGATCTACACCTCGGGCTCGACCGGAAAGCCCAAGGGCATCGCCATCAGCCAGCGCAGCATCTGCCACTTCCTGCGCAGCGAGAACGAGATGCTGGGCGTGCGGCAGGACGACCTCGTCTACCAGGGTTTCTCGGTCGCCTTCGACATGTCGTTCGAGGAGATCTGGCTCAGCTACCTGGTCGGCGCGACGCTCTGGATCGCGCCGAAGGCGCTGGCCTCCGACCCCGAGGCGCTGCCGCAGGCGCTGGCCGTGCACGGCATCAGCGTGCTGCATGCCGTGCCCACGCTGCTCGCCCTCTTCGGCCAGGACGTGCCGAGCCTGCGCCTGATCAACCTCGGCGGCGAGGCCTGTCCGCCCTCGCTGGTGGCGCGCTGGGCCCGGCCCGGCCGCCAGCTCTTCAACAGCTACGGCCCGACCGAAACCACGGTGTCGGCCAGCATGGCCGAACTGGCGGTGGACGACCCCGTCACCATCGGCCTGCCGCTGCCCAACTACGCGCTGCTGGTGATCGCTACCGACATGGCGGCCGGCCCGCGGCTGCTGCCGCGCGGCGAGATCGGCGAGTTGTGCATCACCGGGCCCGGCGTCGCGGCGGGCTATCTGGGGCGCCCGGAGCTGACGGCCGAGAAGTTCCTCCCCAACCCCTGGTCGCGCGACACCGACGATGCCCGGCTGTATCGCACGGGCGACCTGGCCCGCATCGACGAACTCGGGCGCGTCCAGTGCCTGGGCCGGACCGACGACCAGGTCAAGATTCGCGGCTTTCGCGTCGAGCTCGGCGAGATCGAGGTGCTGCTGGCGCAGCAGCCGGGCGTGGGCACCGCGGCCGTGGTCCTGCGCGAGGTCCAGGGCGTCGACCAGCTGATCGCCTTCCTGGTGCCGGAGGGCAGCGCCGAGGTCTCGGCCCCCGCATTGCGCTCGGCGCTCGCTGCGCGGCTGCCGCCCTACATGGTGCCGAGCCGGATCGAGCTGCTGCCGCAGATGCCGCGGCTGAGCTCCGGCAAGATCGATCGCAAGGCCTTGAAGGCGCAGCCGCTCCCGGAAGCCGCCGCTCTCGCCGGCGATTCGGACCGCCCGGAGACGGCCGCCGAAGCCGCACTGTTCGCGGCGCTGGCCACGCTCTTCCCCGGTTTCCCGATCCGGCGCGATTCGGATTTCTTCGACGAGCTCGGCGGCCATTCGCTGCTGGCTGCGCGGCTCGCGTCGATGCTGCGGGCCGATCCGCGCTTCACCCGGATCACGGTGCGCGAGATCTACCGCAACCGCACGGTCGGCGGCATCGCTGCCGCGCTGGAGGCCAGCGGCAGCCAGACTGCCGAGCGCGTGCCCGACTGGACGCCGCCTTCGGCCTGGCGTCGCTGGCGCTGCGGCCTGGCGCAGGCGCTGGCCATCCCGGCGCTGGTCGCCATTCGCATGGCGCAGTGGCTGGCGCCTTTCTTCACCTACCACTTCTATACGGGCAGCCCAGGCGATTCGGTTCCCTACGCGGTGACGATGTCGGTGGGCGCCTTCCTGGTCGCCACGGTGCTGGAGTTCGTCTTGGCCCTGGCCGGCAAATGGCTGATCGCCGGCCGGCTGGCGCCGGGCCGCTACCCGCTCTGGGGCCTGACCTATTTCCGCTGGTGGCTGGCCGACCGGCTGGTCGATGCGGCGCCCACCTATTTCATCAGCGGTTCCTCGCTCCACGCCTGGTGGCTGCGGGCGCTGGGCGCGCGCATCGGGCGCGACGTGATGATCGGGTCAGTCAAGCTTCGCGCGCCCGACCTGTTCTCGGTCGGCGACGGTGCCAGCATCGGCAACGCGGTCAACTTCGAGAACGCGCGCGTGCTGTGCGGCGAGCTGCGCCTCGGGCCGATCGCCATCGGCGCGCAGGCCCACGTCGGCTCCTACGCGGTGCTGGAAGGCCATACCCGGATCGGGGACTGGGGCCATCTCGACGCCCAGTCCGCGCTGGCCGAGGGCCAGGCGTTGCCGGCCGGGCGCATCTGGAGCGGTTCGCCGGCGCGCGATGCGGGTGCCTTCGACCCGGCTTCGCTGCGCCCGCGCCCCGCCGTCAGCCGGCGCCGGCGCATCGGCGAAGGGCTGTTCTTCTTCACCGGCGCCCTGCTGGTGGCGGCGCTGTTCTTCCTGCCCCTGTTCCCGACCTTCATGCTGATCGACGTGCTGGACGACTTCGACCGCTTCCCCTGGCTGGAGACCAACGGGGTCGTGATGCAGCTGCTGAAGTACTTCGTGCTGGCGCTGCCGGCGGCGGCGGTGATGATCGTGCTCACCGCGCTGGTCTCGGCCGGCATCCGCTGGAGCGTGCTGCCGCGCCTGAAGAGCGGCAGCTGGCCGGTGCACAGCAACGTCTACTGCGGCAAATGGCTGGTCAACCAGATCCAGGAGTCGAGCCTGGCGGTGCTGCACGGCGTCTACGCGACGATGTTCGCGCCCGCCTGGTACCGGCTGCTCGGCGCCAAGGTCGGACGCAATGCCGAGATCTCGACCGCGCTGGGCGTCGTGCCCGACATGCTCACCCTCGGCGAGGGCAGCTTCATCGCCGATGCGGTGCTGCTGGGCGACGAGGAGATCGACGGCGGCTGGATGTCGATGCGCCCGACGGTCATTTCGCGCCGCAGCTTCGTCGGCAACGGGGCCTACATCCCGGATGGCACCACCCTGCCCGAGAACGTGCTGATCGGCGTGCTCGGCCGCGCCCCCGATCCGGCCGCGGTCCAGAGCGGCGACACCTGGGTCGGCTCGCCGGCGCTGCGCCTGCCGGCGCGCGAGGTCGTCACCGGCCATCCGGAAGAACTGACCTTCAACCCCTCGCCCATCCGCAGGCTCGGACGCGGCCTGGTCGAGGCCTTCCGCATCGTTGCGCCGCACGCCATCGTGATCGCCGCGGGCTACACCATCGTGCTGGCCGTGATGCCCTCGGCGGCCGCGGGCCATTGGGGCGCCGTCGTCGCCTACCTGACCGTCGATGGCCTGGTCTTCGGCCTCGCGACCTTCGTCTTCGTGGTCCTGTTCAAGTGGCTCTTCCTGCGCCGCTACCGCCCGCTCGCGGTGCCGATGTGGACGCCCTTCGTCTGGCTCTCCGAGGCCGCGACCAACCTCTACGAGGGCATCGCCGTGCCCAACTTCATGCACTACCTGCGCGGCACGCCCTGGCTGCCGCTGGCGTTCAACCTGCTGGGCGCGAAGATCGGCCGCGGGGTCTACCTGGACACCACCGACCTCACCGAGTTCGACTGCGTGCGCATCGGCGACCACAGCGAACTCAATGCCCAGTGCTGCCCGCAGACCCACCTGTTCGAGGACCGCGTGATGAAGATTCATCACGTGGACATCGGCGCCCGGGTCAACATCGGCCCGCGCAGCATCGTGCTCTACGGTGCGACGGTGCACGACGGCGCCCAGCTCGGTCCGCTCACGCTGGTGATGAAGGGCGAGAGCATCCCGCCGTTTTCGCGCTGGAGCGGAAACCCCGCCGCGCCGGTCGCCGCCTGACCGAGACCCAGGCCGCGTTCGTCAGGCGTGCGGGTCCGGCCCGTGCGGGCGCCGGCCGCCGTCGCGGGTGTCGATGCGCAGGCTGACCAGCGTGCCGGGCGGCCGCTGGCCCGGATGGGCATCCTCGAGCCGGACGGTGGCGCTGTGCTGGCGGGCGATCTCCAGCACGATCGGCAGGCCCAGGCCCGAGCCGTCGGCCTCGTTGCCGAGCACCCGGTAGAAGGGCTGGAACACCAGCTCGCGCTCGTGCGCCGCGATGCCGGGCCCGTTGTCTTCCACCTGCAGCACCAGGACCTGGCCGAAGGGGTCGGCCAGCACCCGCGCCGTCACGACGCCGGGCCGATCGGGCGTCGACGGCGTGTAGTTGAGCGCGTTGTCGACCAGGTTGCGCACCAGTTCCTTCAGCAGCGTCGGGTTGCCCTCGAACACCACGCCCGGCGAACCCGTCTCGGCGCCCTCGTAGCCGAGGTCGATGCGCTTGTCGATCGCCCGCGGCACGGCCTCGCGCACCACCTCGATCGTGAGCCGGGCCAAGTCGCAGGGCTGGCGCCCGATGTTGGCGCCGCTGCCCTCCGCCCGGGCCAGCGACAGCAGCTGGTTGACGGTGTGCGTGGCGCGCACGCTGGCGCGCCCGATCTGCTTGAGCGACTGCTTGAGTTCGTCGGCGTTGGCGCCCTCGCGCTGGGCCAGGTCGGCCTGCATCCGGAGGCCGGCCAGCGGCGTCTTCAGCTGGTGCGCGGCATCGGCGAGAAAGCGCTTCTGCGTCCCGATCGAGTCGTTGAGCTTGTTCAGCAGCTCGTTGACCGACAGCACCAGCGGCACGACTTCCAGCGGCACCGAGGATTCGTCCAGCGGGCTGAGGTCGCCGGGCTTGCGCTCGCGGATCCGCGCCTCGACCACCGACAGCGGCTTGATGCCGCGCACCAGCGCCAGCCAGATCAAGAGCACGGCCAGCGGCAGGATCGCGAACTGCGGCAACAGCACGCCCTTGATGATCTCGGTCGCCAGCACCGACTGCTTCTCGCGCGTCTCGGCCACCTGGAGCAGCGCCAGCGGCACATCCGGCGGCTGGCCCGCCACCCAGAGCGAGGCGATCCGCACCTTCTGCCCGTGCATCTGGCCGTCGCGCAGGTAGACCACGCCGGGCACCGGCGGATCGTCGGTGCCGGGGAACGGCACTTCGCGCTCGCCGCTCAGCAGCGTGCCGTGGACGTCGAGCAGCTGGTAGTAGACCCGGTCGATCTCGTCGCTGCCGAGGATCTCGCGCGCCGGCTGCGGCAACACGAACTTGATCTGCCCGTTGTCGGTGTCGACCAGCCGGGCCAGGGTCTGGATGTTGGACTCCAGCGCCCGGTCGAAGGGCGCATTGGCGATGCCCTGCGCCACCAGCCAGGTCACGCCGATGCTGACCGGCACCAGCAGCAGCAGCGGCGTGAGCATCCAGTCGAGGATCTCGCCGAACAGGGAGCGCTGGGCGCGCTGGAAGAGTTTGACCAAGCGGGTGCGGCGCGCCGGGGATCAGGAGGGGATCTTCTCGAGGCAGTAGCCGAGCCCGCGCACGGTGGCGATGCGCACCGGCCCCTTCTCGATCTTCTTGCGCAGGCGGTGGATGTAGACCTCGATGGCGTTGAGGCTGACCTCCTCGCCCCATTCGCACAGGCGCTCGACCAATTGGTCCTTGCTGACCAGCCTGCCGGCGCGCTGCAGCAGCACCTCGAGCAGGCCGAGTTCGCGCGCCGACAGCTCGATCATCTTGCCGTCGATGGTCGCCACCCGGCCCGCCTGGTCGTAGACCAGCGGGCCATGCTTGATCGCGTTGCTGGTGCCGCCCATGCCGCGCCGGGTGAGGGCGCGCACGCGGGCTTCGAGTTCCTGCAGCGAGAAGGGCTTGGCCATGTAGTCGTCGGCGCCGTAGTCCAGGCCCTTGACGCGTTCCTCGACGCTGTCGGCCGCGGTCAGCACCAGCACCGGCAATTGCGAGCCGCGCGCACGCAGCCGCTTGAGAATCTCGAGGCCGTGCAGGTTGGGCAGGCCGAGGTCGAGGATCAGCAGGTCGAATTCGCTGTTGGTCATCAGCGCGGCATCGGCCTGCGTGCCGGTCGCCACGTGGTCGACTGCCGAGCCCGAGGTGCGCAGGCTGCGCAGCAGGGCATCGGCCAGCACCTGGTCATCTTCTGCAATGAGTATCCGCATGGTGCCGTGCCTCCAGACAACTTGGAATTCTAGGCCGCCGCATAGGCTTCGAGACCGATGGTTACCACGGTGGCGATCTCGCTGCCGACGCTGGCGCGGAATTCGTCCTCGGCCTGTGCGACGGCACGGCGGAAGGCCTCGAGCCAGGCCAGCCCGTCGGTCGTGAACAGCACCCGCCGCGCCCGCGCGTCGAGCGGATCGGGCCCGCGCTGGACCAGGCCCCAGGCCTCGCACTGGTCGACCAGCGTGGCCATCGCCTGCTTGGTCATGCCGGCTCGCTCGGCCAGATCGGTCAGCCTCGAGCCCTCGCGCGCCAGGTGGCGCGTGATGTGGATGTGGGCGGCGCTCACCTGGGCCCGGGCCGCCAGGTTCGACAGCGCCAGCGGCACCTCGGCGTCGTGCGCCATCAGGCTCAGCACCCGCTCGTCGAAGCGCCGCATCGCGTGGCCCAGCAGGCGGCCCAGGTGAGTCTGGCGCCAGGCGTCGTCGGAGGGTTTGTCCATGGCTTCAAATGGTAAGGCAAACTGACCAAAAAATGGATCGCCGGAACCATATCCCTCGCTACACTACTGTTCAAGCATCCAGCCTGTGATTAAAAGCAGATCGATGCGGCCTCTACAACCCATTGATATTCAAGGAGTTTTCCACATGGACGCACTCGTCAAAGGCACCAGCATCTCGGTCCCCAACAGCGAAAAGGCCAAGGCCCTGCAGGCCGCCCTGGCCCAGATCGAAAAGCAGTTCGGCAAGGGCACGATCATGCGGCTGGGCGAGGGCGAGGCCCTGGAAGACATCCAGGTGGTTTCCACCGGCTCGCTGGGCCTGGACATCGCACTCGGCGTCGGCGGCCTTCCGCGCGGCCGTGTCATCGAGATCTACGGCCCTGAATCCTCCGGCAAGACCACGCTCACCCTGCAGGTCATCGCCGAGATGCAGCGCCAGGCCGGCACCTGCGCCTTCGTCGATGCCGAGCATGCGCTCGACGTGCAATACGCCCAGAAGCTCGGCGTCAACCTGTCCGACCTGCTGATCAGCCAGCCCGACACCGGCGAGCAGGCGCTCGAGATCGTCGACTCGCTGGTGCGTTCCGGCGCGGTCGACCTGATCGTGGTCGACTCGGTCGCCGCGCTCACGCCCAAGGCCGAAATCGAAGGCGAGATGGGCGACTCGCTGCCCGGCCTGCAGGCCCGCCTCATGAGCCAGGCGCTGCGCAAGCTCACCGCCACCATCAAGAAGACCAACTGCATGGTCATCTTCATCAACCAGATCCGCATGAAGATCGGCGTCATGTTCGGCTCGCCCGAAACCACCACCGGCGGCAACGCGCTGAAGTTCTACGCCTCGGTGCGGCTGGACATCCGCCGCATCGGCACCATCAAGAAGGGCGACGAAGCCATCGGCAACGAGACCAAGGTCAAGGTGGTCAAGAACAAGGTGTCGCCGCCCTTCAAGACGGCCGAGTTCGACATCCTGTTCGGCGAGGGCATCAGCCGCGAGGGCGAGATCATCGACATGGGCGTCAACGCCAAGATCGTCGACAAGTCGGGCGCCTGGTACGCCTACAACGGCGAGAAGATCGGCCAGGGCCGCGACAACGCGCGCGAGTTCCTGCGCGAGAACCCCGAGCTGTCGCGCGAGATCGAGAACAAGGTGCGCGAGTCGCTGGGCATTCCGCTGCTGGCCGCGGCGGTCGAGAGCGCCGGTGCCGACGCCGACAAGCCCGAAAAGGCGGAGAAGGCCGACAAGGCCGACAAGGCCGACAAGAAGTAATCACCCGCATGGCCTTCAGTGCGCCATCGCTCAAGGGGCGCGCCCTGCGCCTCTTGAGCCAGCGCGAGCATTCGCGCGCCGAGCTCGAGCGCAAGCTCAAGAAATACGAGGAAGAGCCCGGCACCCTGGCCCAGGCCCTCGACGAGCTGGCGGCCAAGGATTTCATCAGCGAGGCGAGGGTGGTGCAGTCGGTGCTGCACCAGCGGGCGGCCCGGCTGGGCGCTGCCCGCGTCCGCCAAGAGCTGCTGCACAAGGGCATCGCGCCCGAGGCGGTGGCCGAAGCGGTGGCGGGGCTGCAGGGCAGTGAGTTCGACCGTGCGCTCGAGGTCTGGAAGCGCCGCTTCGGCGTCCCGCCCCAGGATGCGACCGAGCGCGCCCGCCAAGTCCGATTCCTGATGGCGCGCGGATTCGCCGGCGCGGTCGTCGCCAAGGTGCTGCGGCACGACCCGGACGAATAAAATCCAATTTCAGCCATTTGGCGTAGACTGGTTGCCAAATGGCAAACCCTTCTATTGCGAGCGAGCAAATGCAGCGAACCCTCTCGTTTTTCGGGGACGGCGACATGCCATTAGCTCTCGGCGAAGCCAATGCCTTGCCCTTGCTCCGCCCGGCCGCCGTCGAGCGCCTGGCCCGCAAGCTCGACGTCGCTGAAACGCGCCTGCTCGATGTGTCCAGCATTCCGACGCGTACCTTTCACCGCCGGCAGAAGCTCGACCAGCCCCTGAGCGCGACCGAGTCGGATCGGCTCCTGCGCATAGCGCGCGTGGCGAGCGAGGCCGTGCGCGTGCTGGGCAGCGAGGAGAAGGCACGACGCTGGCTCTCGAAGGACAACAGGCTGCTGGGCGCCCAGCCGCTCGAATTGCTCGCCACCGACGGTGGCGCGTGCGCAGTCGAAGCCGAGCTGCATCGGATCGACTGGGGAGACTTCTCCTGATGCGGGTCTACCGCATCAGCAAACCGGCTTACGTGGTCAACGCGCTGTCGGGGCAGGGCGCAGGGCTGTATCCGGGACGCTGGAACTCGATCGGCGTTCGGCTGGCCTATGCGGCCGGCTCGGTCGCGCTTTCCATGCTCGAAATGCTCGTGCATGTCGACAAGGAGGACGTGCCGATCGGCCGGCGCCTGCTGTCATACGAACTGCCCGACGACGGCGTTCTTGAACTGCGCCATTTGCCATCCGGATGGAGCGACCTGCCGTATTCGATTGCGGTGCAACAGACCGGCGATCAGTGGCTGGCCAGCGCTGCTTCGCTGGCCTTGCGCGTGCCGAGCGCCGTGGCCCGGCACGAATTCAACCTGCTGATCAATCCGGCCCACCCGCGGTTCGACGAGGTCGCCTTGGTGGCCAATGAAGCTCTGGCGCTCGATGAGCGCCTCTTCAGATAGCGCTCGGCGCCCGAAGCGGTCTCAAATCCCCAGCATCAGCTTGAGGTTCTGCACCGCCGCGCCGCTCGCGCCCTTGCCCAGGTTGTCGAGCCGGGCAATGACCACCGCATGCCGGTGATCCTCGTTCGGGAACACGCGGATCTCCAGCTGGTTGGTGTCGTTGAGCGCCAGCGCGTCGATCTTGCCGTCGGCGGTTGGCGGCAACACCTTCACGAACTGTTCCGGCGTGTTGCTCTTCGCGTAGTGGGCCGCCAGCGCGTCGTGCAGATGGGCGGCGCTCGGGCGGTCGGGCAGGTCGTCCAGGTGCAGCGGCAGCTGCACCAGCATGCCCTGCTTGAAGTTGCCCACCGAGGGGATGAAGACCGGACGGCGGGTGAGACCGGTGTACTTCATGATCTCGGGGATGTGCTTGTGCTTGAGGCCCAGCGCATAGGTCTCGAACAGCGGCGCCTCGCCCTTTTCGTAGGCCTCGATCATGGTCCGGCCACCGCCCGAATAGCCGCTGACCGAGGGCAGGGCGATCGGGAAGTCGGGTGGCAGCAGTCCGGCGTCGACCAGCGGGCGAACGATCGCGATCGCGCCGGTGGCGTAGCAGCCGGGGTTGGCCACGCGCTCGGCCTTGGCGACCGCGTCCGCGTGTCCGGCCATCAGTTCGGGGAAGCCGAACACCCAGCCGGGCGCCGTGCGGTGCGCGGTCGAGGCGTCGATGATCTTGGGGCGGCGGCCGTCGAGCTGGTCGATCAGCGCCACCGATTCGCGCGCCGCGTCGTCGTGCAGGCACAACACGACCAGGTCGACCCCGGCCATCAGCGTGCGCTTGGCGGCGACGTCTTTTCGCAGCTCGGGCGCGATGCTCACGAGTTCGATCTGCGGCATCGACTGGAGCCGCTCGCGGATCTGGAGGCCGGTGGTTCCGGCTTCGCCATCGATGAAGACCTTGGGCATAGGGGGGCCTCGTGTGCCTTGGGAGTAAATACGTATTGACCACAAAGTGGGGTCAATTGTTGGTGCGGCGCACCATGATACAGTTCCCTGCTGTCCGCCGCCCCCGCCGCCAGGCGCCGTGGCCCGTGGACAGCAACCACATTCTCCCGATCTCAACCCCTCGTTCCGAGAGACACCCTCATGAAGATTCACGAGTACCAAGGCAAGGAAATTCTTGCCAAGTTCGGCGTGCCCGTACCCCGCGGCATCCCGGCGTACACAGTTCAGGAGGCGGTCGAGGCCGCCCAGAAGCTCGGCGGCCCGGTCTGGGTCGTCAAGGCCCAGATCCACGCGGGTGGTCGCGGCAAGGGCGGTGGCGTCAAGGTCGCCAAGTCGATCGAAGACGTCAAGAAGCTGGCCGGCGAGATCCTCGGCATGCAGCTGAAGACGCACCAGACCGGCCCCGAAGGCCAGAAGGTCCGCCGCCTCTACATCGAAGACGGCGCCGACATCCAGAAGGAATACTACGTCTCCGTCGTGACGGATCGCGCCACGCAGAAGGTCGCGTTCATCGCCTCCAGCGAAGGCGGCATGGACATCGAGGAAGTGGCCCATTCCACGCCCGAGAAGATCGTCACCGAGTTCATCGACCCGCTGACCGGCCTCAACGATGCCCAGGCCAAGAAGATCGCCGACGCCATCGGCATCCCGGCCGACTCCACCGCCCAGGCCGTGGACGTCTTCAAGAAGCTCTACACCTGCTACATGGAAACGGATGCCTCGCTGGTCGAGATCAACCCGCTCAACCGTGACAGCAAGGGCAAGATCATGGCGCTCGACGCCAAGTTCAACTTCGACAGCAACGCGCTGTTCCGCCACCCCGAGATCGTCGCCCTGCGCGACCTCGACGAGGAAGACGCGGCCGAAGTCGAAGCCAGCAAGTTCGACCTCGCCTACATCAGCCTCGACGGCAACATCGGCTGCCTGGTGAACGGCGCCGGCCTGGCCATGGCGACCATGGACACCATCAAGCTGTTCGGCGGCGAGCCGGCCAACTTCCTCGACGTGGGCGGCGGCGCCACCCCCGAGAAGGTCACCGAAGCCTTCAAGATCATGCTGAAGAACAAGAACGTCGAGGCCATCCTCGTCAACATCTTCGGCGGCATCATGAAGTGCGACACCATCGCCACCGGCGTGATCGCGGCCTGCAAGGCCGTGAACCTGCAAGTGCCGCTGGTGGTGCGCATGAAGGGCACCAACGAAGTCGAGGGCAAGAAGCTGCTGGCCGATTCGGGCCTGCCGATCATCAGCGCCGACACGATGGCGGAAGCCGCTCAGAAGGTCGTTGCGGCCGTCGCCAAGTAAGGAACAAGTCATGTCGATCTACATCAACAAAGACACCAAGGTCATCACGCAAGGCATCACCGGCAAGACCGGCCAGTTCCACACGGAAAAGTGCCAGGAATACGCGAACGGCAAGAACTGCTTCGTGGCCGGCGTGAACCCGAAGAAGGCCGGCGAGTCGATCTTCAACATCCCGATCTACGCCTCCGTCAAGGAAGCGGCCTCGCAGACCGGCGCCACCGTGTCGGTGATCTACGTGCCGCCGGCCGGCGCCGCCGCCGCCATCTGGGAAGCGGTCGAGGCCGACCTCGACATGGCGATCTGCATCACCGAAGGCATCCCGGTCCGCGACATGCTCGAAGTGCGCAACAAGATGCGCGCCAAGGAAGCCGCCGGCGGCAAGAAGACGCTGCTGCTCGGCCCGAACTGCCCCGGCCTGATCACGCCCGACGAGATCAAGATCGGCATCATGCCCGGCCACATCCACCGCAAGGGCCGCATCGGCGTGGTCAGCCGCTCCGGCACGCTGACCTATGAAGCCGTGGCCCAGCTCACCGAGATCGGCCTGGGCCAATCGTCGGCGGTCGGCATCGGCGGCGACCCGATCAACGGCCTGAAGCACATCGACGTCATGAAGGCCTTCAACGAAGACCCCGACACCGACGCCGTCATCATGATCGGCGAAATCGGCGGCCCCGACGAAGCCGAAGCGGCGCGCTGGTGCAAGGACAACATGAAGAAGCCGATCGTCGGTTTCATCGCCGGCGTCACGGCGCCTCCCGGCAAGCGCATGGGCCACGCCGGTGCGCTGATTTCCGGCGGCGCCGACACGGCGGATGCCAAGCTGGCGATCATGGAAGAGAGCGGATTCACGGTCACGCGCAATTTCTCGGAGCTCGCCAAGCGCCTCAAGGCACTCCTGTAAGTCGCCCCGCGTTCTTGCTGCCCACACAGAGAAGAAGCGCCCGCAACCGAGTTGCGGGCGCTTTTTCAATCAAATAACAGTGGAATAAAGAGACATGGAATTCCTTCAAACCACGGACTTCTGGATCGGTCTGCTCAAGATCGTCTGGATCAACATCATTCTCTCGGGCGACAACGCGGTCGTGATCGCGATGGCCGCCCGCTCGCTGCCGCCGCAGCAGCAGCGCACCGCCGTCCTGTTCGGCTCCGGCGCCGCCGTGGTGCTGCGGATCATCCTGACAGTGGTCGCGGCCAAGCTGCTGGCCTTGCCGTACTTGCAGATCATCGGCGGCCTGCTGCTGCTGTGGATCGGCACGCAGCTGCTCAGCGGCGAAGAGGAGGGCGATGGCGAAGGCAAGGAATACGGCAGCATGATGGCCGCGGTCCGCACCATCCTGCTGGCTGACCTGGTCATGAGCCTGGACAACGTGATCGCGGTCGCCGCGGCCGCGCAAGGCAGCATGGTGCTGCTGATCCTCGGCCTGGCGATCAGCATCCCGCTGGTGATCTTCGGCAGCACCCTGATGATCAAGCTGATGGAGCGCTTCCCGATCATCGTCATGCTCGGTGCAGCCTTGATCGGCTGGGTGGCCGGCGAAACCATCGTGAGCGACACCATCCTGCGCGATATGCTTACGGCCAATCCGTGGCTGCATTACGCGGCAGCTGCGGCCGGCGCGGTGTTTGTCGTCGCTGTCGGAAAATGGCTGCAGAAGCGATCCCACGCCGCAGCCTGACACGCCGCAGTCCATCCACCTCCTGATCCATGGCGAATCCCGGTACTTCAGTTTCCAACGACCCCGGCGTCCTGAGGTGGGATTTCGCCGCGCTGACCGATCCGGGCCGGGTGCGCGCCAACAACGAGGACACCATCGCCTTCGAACCCTCGCTGGGGCTGGTGCTGCTGGCCGACGGCATGGGCGGCTACAACGGCGGCGAGGTGGCCAGCGGCATGGCGATCGCGCTGCTGCAGGCGAGTTTCGGCCGCTGGCTCGCGCATGCCGGGCCGCAGGCGCATCCGAAGGCGATCAAGCGCGCCCTGCAGGCCGGTACCGACGAGGCCAACGCGGCCATCCTCGAGGCCGGCATCGCGAACGTGCAGCTCCAGGGCATGGGGACCACGCTGGTGCTGGCGGCCTTCGGTTCGCATCGCGCCATCGTCGGGCACATCGGCGATTCGCGCTGCTACCGCCTGCGCGGCGACCAGCTCGAACTGCTGACCCGCGACCATTCGCTGCTCCAGGAGCAACTCGACGCCGGGGCCATCACGCCCGAGCAGGCCGTGATGTCGCCGCACCGCAACCTCGTCACCCGGGCGCTCGGCATCGAGCGCCACGTCGACCTCGAGATGCACGAGCACGGTGTGATGCCAGGCGACCTGTTCCTTCTGTGCTCCGACGGACTGTCCGAAATGGTGTCCAGCGCGCAGATTTTCACGATTTTGTTACAAGATATCGGCTTGCCGGAGAAAGCAACACTTTTGGTTGCAACTGCGAACGACAATGGCGGCCGGGATAACATTTCGGTTGTCCTGGCCCGGGCGGGTGGGACCCAGGCCCCTGGTGCCACTGGATAGAGAAGGTCTTCAAACTGTGCTGCCAGGGCCCTGTGAACAAAACAACGAGATCCAGGAGTCGGCCATGCCGAAATTGATCGTGTCGATCGACGGTGTCGTGATCAAGGACGTCACGCTCGCCAAGGACCGGACCACGCTGGGGCGCCGGCCCTACAACGACATCGTGGTCGACAATCTCGCGATCAGCGGCGAGCATGCCGTGCTGCACATGATCGGCAGTGATGTCTACCTGGAAGACCTCAACAGCACCAACGGCACCTACGTCAACGGCCGCGCCATCAAGAAGCAGGCGCTCGAGCAGAACGACGTCATCGAGGTGGGCAAGTACAAGATCCGCTTTCTGGCCGGCGCCGCCGCGGCGACCGAGAGCCTGCTGCCGGTCCGACCCGCCCCCCCGCCACCCTCGGGCCCGATTCCGCTCTCGTCAGCGCCCACCGTGCAGTCGCCGCTCGGCGGCGGCACGGCCGGCGCGGCCGTCATGCGGGTGCTCTCGGGCTCGGCCGCGGGGCGCGAGCTGTCGCTGCAGAAAGTCGTCACGACCATCGGCAAACCCGGCCTGGCCGTCGCCGCCGTCACGCGTCGGCTGCACGGCTACGTGGTGGCGCCGATCGACGGCGAGACCCAGCTCAACGGCGAGCCGCTCGGCAGCGAGGCCGTGGCGCTGCAGGACGGCGACGTGCTCGAGCTCGGCGGCACGCGGATGCAGTTCGTCATCAGCTGACCGCGCCCTGAAGCAGCCGCGCCGTCTTCGACCGCGGGTGGCCGGATGAACCTGCTGCGCCGGCACGGCGCGCGCATCGCCATCACGCTGCTGCCCGTGGCGCTGGCCCTGGCGCATGTGCTGGGCGGCTGGCAGCTTCCCTTCGTCGACCGGCTCGACCGCTTCATCTACGACGTGCGGCTGCGGGCCACCTTGCCGGGCACGCTCGACCCGCGGATCGTCATCGTCGACATCGATGACCCGAGCCTGCAGGCGCTCGGCCAATGGCCCTGGGGCCGTGACCAGCTCGCCCGCCTGACGACCGAGATCATGGAGCGGCAGCAGGCGCGGGTGCTGGGTTTCGACGTGCTGTTCGTCGAGCCCGATGCGAGCTCGGGCCTCGAGGCCCTGCGCCAGCTCGCGCAAGGGCCGCTGCGGGAGCGGGCCGGGCTGGCCCGGGAGATCGAGCAGCTCGCGCCCTCGCTCGACCGCGACGCCGCCTTCGCGAAGACACTGGCCGGCCGCCGGGTGGCGCTTGGCTTCTACTTCACCCAGACCCGGGTCCCGCGGACCAAGGGCGCTCTGCCGGCGCCGGTCCTGCCGCCCGGCACCTTCCCCGAGGGCCGCGACTACACGACGCGCTGGAACGGCTTCGTCGGCAGCATCCCGCAGTTGGCCGAGGCTGCGCCGGCCGGCGGCTTTCTCAACGTGGTGCTCGACGGCAGCGTGGACGGCGTGATCCGCGCGGTGCCGCTGATCGCGCGCTACGACGGCGAGAACGCCCAGCCCGGGTACTACGAATCGCTGGCCCTGGTGGTGTACCGGCTGGCTGTTGGCGACACCGGCCTGGCGCCGGCGTTCGCGCCGGCCGGACCGGGAAGCGCGCCGCCGCCGCTGGAGGCGCTGATTGTGTCGACCGGGGACACGCGGCTGCGCGTTCCGGTCGACGCCAGCGCCAGCGTGCTGGTTCCGTTTCGCGGCGTAGGAGGGCCGCGCGGCGGGTCCTTCCGCCATGTGTCCGCGTCCGAGGTGCTCCGCGGCGGCTTGGCCGCGGGAGAGCTGAAGGACAAGATCGTGCTCGTCGGATCGACCGCCCCGGGCTTGCAGGACCTGCGCTCGACACCGGTCGGTGCCGACTTCCCAGGTGTCGAAGTGCACGCCAACATCGTCTCTGGGCTCCTGGATTCGAGGCTGCCGGCAGTTCCGGACTACGCGCTTGGCTACGAGCTCGTGATGCTGCTCGCGGCCGGGCTGGCGCTGGCCTTCGGCCTCTCGCTGAGCGCCGCGGCGCGTGCGGTCGGGGTGGCGCTGTCGATCTGCGCGGTGCTGATCGGCGTCAACTCATGGCTCTTCCTGCGCGCCGGGCTGGTGCTGCCGCTGGCGCTGTCGCTGCTGATGGTCGCGCTGTCCTTCGTGCTCAACATGAGCTGGGGCTATTTCATCGAGGGCCGCTCGAGCCGCGGCCTGGCCCGCCTCTTCGGCACCTATGTGCCGCCGGAGCTGGTGGACGAGATGCGCGCCGATCCGGGCCGCTACAGCATGCGGGCCGAAAGCCGCGAGCTCACCGTGATGTTCTGCGACATGCGCGGATTCACCGGGATGGCCGAGCAGATGGCCCCGGCCGAGCTTCAGGCCTTCCTGAACATCTTCTTCAGCCGCTTGAGCGAGATCATCAGCGCCCGCCGCGGCACCGTCGACAAGTACATGGGCGACTGCGTGATGGCCTTCTGGGGGGCGCCGGTCGAGACCGCCGATCATGCCGAGCTGGCCGTGCAGGCGGCCATCGAGATGGTCGCCGCGGTGCGGGAGCTGAACGGCGGCCGCCGCCAGTCCGGGCTACCGGAGGTCCAGGTCGGCATCGGCATCAACACCGGCGTGATGAGCGTCGGCGACATGGGTTCGGCCGTGCGCCGCAGCTACACGGTGGTCGGCGATGCGGTCAACCTGGCATCGCGGATCGAGGGGCTGGGCGTGCACTACGGCGTCGAGATCGTCGCCACCGAGGCCACCCGGCGCGCGGCGCCGGGCTTCGCTTGGCAGGAACTCGACACGGTCCGGGTCCAGGGCAAGGCGCGGAGGGTACGCATCTTCACGCCCATCGGGCGGTCCGACAGCGTTGGCGCCGACGTCCAAAACGAGCTGCAACAGTGGGATGGAGTGCTTTCCGCCTATCGCCTGCAGGATTGGTTACAAGGACAGGCTATGCTGTCGGCCCTCGTTGCCGCGGATGCCAAAAAAGTCCTTTACCAGCTGTATGCACAACGTTTAGCCTCGATGTCGTTGCAGCCCAATGATCCCGAATGGGACGGCGCAACCCGGTTCGATTCGAAGTAGCGGCCTACGGGCTGGAAAGTCAAAAGGTCTCGCGAAATGCAGGTGCGTGTGTTGGGGTGCTCCGGCGCCATCGCCAAGGACTGCCGCACGACCTCCTTCCTGGTCGATTGCGACCTGCTGGTCGACGCCGGCACGGGCGTGGGCGACCTCACGCTCGACGAGATGTCGAAGATCGACGATGTGTTGCTGACGCATTCGCACCTCGACCATGTCGCCGCCCTGCCTTTGATGATCGATGCCATCGCCAGCCGCCGCACCCGGCCGCTGCGCGTTCATGCCTTGCGCGCCACCATCGAGGCGCTGCGCGCGCATGTATTCAACAACGTCATCTGGCCCGATTTCGCCAGCATCCCGAGCCGCGAGGCGCCATTCGTGACCTTCCACGATCTGGTGATCGGCCAGGAACTGGAGCTGGGCACCCGGGCCTTGAAGCACATCGAGGTGCTGCCGGCGGTCCATACGGTGCCGGCCTGCGGATTCGCGGTGCGCTGCGCGCAGGGCGGGCCGCATTGGGTGTTCAGTGGCGACACCGAACGCAATGCGCCCTTCTGGACCCGCGTGAACCAGCTCGACGTCGCGATGCTGGTCATCGAGACCGCCTTCAGCAACCGGGAACAGGCATTGGCCCGGCGCAGCCTGCACCTGTCGCCGGCGACCTTGGCGGACGAACTGGCCCAGATTGCGCCGGGGCGCAGCTATCCGATCTACATCACGCACACCAAGCCGGCCGAGACGGAAGAGATCATGAGCCAGATCGACGGCATCACGCATGGCTCGCGCATGCGCGCCGGCGGCGACGCGGGGTGGGACATTCGGTGGCTGCAGGCGGATGAGGTGCTGCAGACCTAGTTTGCTACTCATGCGTTGCATTTTTTCTCTCAAATGGAATAATGCAATGCATGGATAGCAAAATCGCCACGCCGATCTCTTCGCTGTCCGAGGTCGGCGCCACCGTTCGCAGCGCGCGCCGCCGCAAGAAGCTCTCCCAGACCGCATTGGGCGAGCGCGCCGGCCTGTCGCGCATGCCGGTCTACCGGCTCGAGGCCGGAAAGGACATCTCCCTGGCCTCGCTGCTCGCCATGCTGGCGCCGCTTGGCCTGGCGCTGAGCCTGGACCCGCGCGAGCCAGGGCCGCTGCGCGCGGCGGACCTGGCGAAGGCCTTCGCGCACCTGCAGGAGCCCGACGAGACGTGACGGCATTGCCCGAAAAACTGCGGGATCTGCAGCTGGCGGTTCATGGCCGGCCGCAGGCCTTGCTCGCCAAGCGGTCGATCTATTCGCTGGTCTATGAAGCGGAGGCGCAGCACCAGGTCGGCCTGGGCCTGCCGATCGCCGACCGCGTGTTCCAGGACGGCGACCTTTTTGCCGCCCTCGACATGAACCTTCCCGAGGGCTATCTGTTCGAGCGCATCCTGGCGCGTTTCGGCAAGTTCCAGGTCACCAAGATGCATCTGCTGGCCCTGATGGGCGCCGGCGCCATCGGCCGCGTGGCCTACCAGGTGCCTGGCGAAGCGCCGCTGGGCGTGGGGGCCGCCGGCCTGGTCTCGCGCGACGACCTGCTCGCCGGCGGGCGCAGCGACGCCTTGTTCGAGGAACTGGTCGACGCCTTCATGGGCCCGGGCACGGGCCTGGCCGGCGTCCAGCCCAAGATCATGGTGCCGGTGGCCGACAAGGCGGTGGTGCCCGGCCCCAACGCCATCGTCAAGGCCGAGGGGCCGCGCTACCCAGGCCTGAGTGCCAACGAATGGCTGTGTCTGGAAGCCGCCCGCCACGCCGGCCTGCCGGTGCCGCGCGCCGATCTTTCGGCCGACGGCAAGCTGCTGGTGCTCGACCGCTTCGACATCCTGCCCGACGGCAGCCGCCTTGGCTTCGAGGACATCGCGGCCGTCATGCAGCTGCGTGTGCGGGAGCGACTTTCAAGCCGCAAGTACATCGGCAGCTACGAGGACGTGGCGGCGGCGCTGCGCCTGGTTTGCAGCGAACCGGCGCCGGCGTTGCACCAGTTCTTCAAGCTGCTGGTGCTGACCGTGCTGCTGCGCAACGGCGACGCCCACCTCAAGAATTTCGCCGTGCTGTACGACGACGACCGGGTCTGGCCCAGCCCGGTGTACGACCAGGTGACCACGGTGCTCTATCCCTACGAGCGGCCGGGCGGCATCGAGACCGTCGACCACACCCTGGCGCTCAAGTGGCGGCGCGGTGGCCGCAGCGGCGACAAGTCCCCGGCCCGGAGCTATCCGAACCGGGCGGAACTCGAGGCTTTCGGCCGCGATGTGTGTGGCGTGCATCATCCGGGCGCGGTGATTGAGCACAGTTGTGAGGCGATGAGTGAGGCGCTGGCGGCGGCGCATGCGGCGGTGCCGGGGGAGTTGCTGGGGCGGATGACGGAGGTTTGGGATGGGGCTCGGGCGTGGATGCGGGTGGGGAGTGGGGCGGGGCGGGGGGCGCGGGTATGACGTGGGTTGGCAGGCGGGTGACAAAAATGTCATTCGCCGTCGAAGCGCTGCAACAGTTTTCGTCACATGTTGTAACTAGAACGTGAACAACTGCACGTGAAAAGCGGCGCGCACGGGCGAAATCGGGGGTGGCACGGATGCTGCGGTTACATGTCCGCACCGGGGGCCCGCCTCGGGCTCTACAACTAACTGGAGTGAATGAATGAACCGTCGGAATATCGCACGCAACGTGCAAAAGGGTTTCACCCTGATCGAATTGATGATCGTTGTGGCGATCATCGGTATCTTGGCTGCTGTGGCGCTGCCGGCTTATCAGGACTACACGAAGCGCGCCCGCGTTTCGGAAGGTCTGGGTCTGGCTTCGGCTGCGAAGACCGGTGTTGGCGAATACTTCGCATCCAAGGGTACCTGGCCTGCAGACAACGCCGCTGCCGGGCTTGCGCAGGACGTTTCCATCGTCGGCAATGCCGTGAGCAAGGTGACCGTCGCCAGCGGTGTCATCACGATCACTTACACCAGCCTGATTGCTGCAAGCAACCCCACGGTCACGCTGACCCCGTCGAGCGCGAAAGCCGGCAGCGTTGGTTGGAAGTGCGCGGCAGGCAATACCGCGATGTCGGCCAAATATCTGCCGTCAGAATGCCGCTGATCAGCGCTTAACTTCCACCCGAAAGAAGGCACGTAAAGTGCCTTTTTTCTTTTGTGCCAACCGAAATCGATCGAAGGAGTCCCTTGGAAGCCACTTTGACTAGCTCGCGCACCGGCAACTCATCCGGCATCAAGTGGTTGCGTTGGGTCATCCTGATGGTGGTCGTTGCGGCCTGCTATGCGCCAGGACTGCAAGGAAGCTTCGTCTTCGACGATGACGTCAACATCCTTCAGAACCAGCACCTCCGGATCTCGTCGATGCAGTGGACAGATCTGTGGGCCGCAGCGAGTTCGGGCAGCGCAGGTCCGCTCGGGCGCCCCGTCTCCCTTGTCTCATTCGCTCTGAATCTCTTGCTGTGGGGGTCGGATCCGTATTATTTCAAGCTGGTCAACCTGCTGATCCACCTGGGCAACGCGCTCCTGATCGGCGCCCTGGCGCAGAGCCTCGTTGGGGCGCTGTCGTCAAGAGACTTGCCGCCAAAGGATGGCGATGCTGTCGACGGATGGTCGGGCTGGATGGTTGCGGCGCTGTGGGCATTGCATCCGATCAATCTGACGGGTGTCTTGTATGTCGTGCAGCGGATGACCAGCCTGTCCACCTTCTTCGGACTTTGCGCGCTTCTGGTGTTCGCAAAATACCGGGAGCGAACGTTCGCATCCGCCGACCTCGGAAATCCCGGGTTCGCAGCCATGGTCGCCGTGCCAGCCGTCTTGTCGTTGCTGGCGCTCTCGGCGTTGGCCAAGGAGAGCGGACTTCTGTTCGCTCCGCTGCTGCTGTGGATCGAGTACTTCGCCTACGGATTCCGCTTCAACCGCAAGCCCCTGCGCCTGCTGGGCGTGGAAGTACGGCACATTGCGTCCGCGCTCATCGCGGCGACCTGCATCTATGCGGTGTTTTTCAAGATCCCGAGCATGATCATGCCGGCGGCGTTTTCGAACCGGGATTTCGATGCGCGCGAACGCTCGCTCACTGAGGCGCGGGCGATTTTCTACTATTTACGGCTGATACTATTTCCGCGAAATTCCGAGCTCTCGCTCTATCACGATGATTTTGTGATCTCGCGCTCGCTCTGGGACCCCGTCACGACGGTTCTTTCGGTGGCAGGATTGCTGGCGATCAGCGCCGTCTCCCTCGTCCTCAGAAGACGATTTCCTGCCTTGTTGTTCGCATGGGGCTGGTTTCTTATCGCGCACGCGCTGGAGTCGACCGTTTTTCCGTTGGAGCTCGTGCACGAGCATCGAAATTATTTTGCAACGATCGGCCTCTTCATGTTGCTGCCCATGGCCTTGGCACACGTCAGCAAGATGGAGTTGAAGCGCTTGTTCGTCGTGTTGTTTGCAGGCTATCTCGCCCTGATCGGGTTCATCACGCACGTCCGCGCTCTCCAGTGGTCAAACACTGTCGATTGGGCCGCCTTGGAGGCGTCCAATCATCCGGCATCGGCGCGCGCCAACTATGAATTGGCGCGCAATTACATGATCCTGATGCACAACACCGAAGAAAAGCGCTTCGGAGATCTGGCGGATCAGGCGCTCTTGCGTGCGACGGAATCATACCTGCCGGGGGTGCTGCCATTCATGGCCAGGATTCAGTTCGCCTACTTTCGTGATCGGCAACCGGACCCTTCAATGATCGAGAGAGTGAAATTCGGACTTCGGAACTGGCCTTTTTATACAGTCAACACCGCCACCCTGGGCGCATTCGTGACCTGTCAGATTGAAAAAAAATGCCGAATGGCCGACGAGCAGGCGCTCGACATTCTTGACACAGCGCTTGAAAATCCGAGGATCAGGAAGAGTGACGTGGCCGAAATAAAAAAATTGCAGGCGCAGTACTACATCAACAGATTCGACGATCTGAAGAAGGGCACGGATTTGATCTCCGAGTCAATACAGATCAACGAAGATCCGGGCAGTCGCATCATGTTCGCGCAGGCATTGGCCATGCAAGGAAAATTCAAAGCGGCGCTGGCACAGATGGATATCGCCGAAGCTCTGGACAAGAACTTCATCTATCGTCAACAGATCGCGCATGAGCGCGATGCCATGAGGCAGGCTCAACAACGATGATGCCTTACAGTACAAACATGTCGAGTTCTCCGCTCCTTCCCCGCCATGATGCCGCTTTCGCATTCGGAAATGACGACTTTGAGACCGCCAACCAAATGCCCGAGTCAGGGGTGGCTCAATGGCACGAATTCAGCGTCGTCATTCCCGCGCGAAACGAGGCACAAGGTCTGGCCAGGCTTCTTCCCGATTTGCTTGCTGCGCTTCCAGGCGCCGAAATCATCGTTTCAGACGACGGTTCGACCGATGGAAGCGCCGAGTTGGCGCGGTCGCTCGGCGTACAAGTTGTCCGCCGGCCGTACGGATCCGGAAACGGCTCGGCGATCAAGGCCGGCGCGCGGGCTGCGACTCGAGAGTGGATCGTGTTCATGGACGGCGATGGTCAGCATCGAGCGCAGGATGTCACGCGCCTGATCACCCGGCTGGAAGAAGGCTATGAAATGGTGGTCGGCGCGCGCGGTGCCGGTGGGCAAGCAAGCCGTCACCGTGGCTGGGCCAATGCCTTCTACAACCGACTCGCGTCCTGGATGGTCGGTCACGCCGTCAAAGACTTGACGTCCGGTTTTCGCGTCGTACGCCGCAGGAAATTCAAGGAATTCCTTCATCTTCTTCCGAATGGATTTTCATACCCCACAACCAGCACGATGGCCTTTTTCCGTGCCGGCTATCCGGTCGCCTATGAGCCCATCGAAGTTCAGCAACGGATCAAAGGCACCAGCAGCCACGTGAAGATCTGGCGCGACGGCTTGCGCTTCCTGCTCATCATCTTCAAGATCGGAACGTTGTTCTCGCCGGTCAAGCTGTTCGCCCCGATCGCTGGCGGCTTCTTCTGCACCGGGGTCGCCTACTACCTCTATACCTTTCTCACGCAGCATCGATTCACCAACATGAGCGTTTTGCTGTTCAGCGCCTCCGTCATCATCTTTCTTATCGGGCTTATTTCAGAGCAGATTACAGCGTTGATGTACGGAAGCACCGGGGCTGGTGAGAAAGAATAGCAGGCGTTCCCGTTGATGCCGACCCAGCGAAGCAGACGCATCTCCGAATAAAGAAACGCACTATGGCGCTGAGTGGTCGTGGGCGGATATTCTATGGAACAGCAATTTGGTCGTTCATAGCAAAAGCTGCTGCGGGCATCTGCCTGCTTCTTTCCATGCCGATGGTCATCGCAGCCTTCGGCATAGAACAGTTTGGTGCTTTTGCAACATTGAGTTCGTTCGTGGCGATCGCGCCGCTTCTCGATTTTGGATTTGGCAATTCAGCGCTGAACCTGATTTCGGATGCCAGAGGGCGTCAAGCTGAGCGCGAGTGCTCTTTTCTGCTCAAACTGGCCGCGATCACGGCCGCGAAAATTGCCCTGCTGTTGTCGGTTCCGGCGGTGGTGGCTGTCTTCTTGTCGCCATGGTGGTCGATCCTCGGCTTGCTGCGAGACATGGATCAGCCTGCCAAGCAGGCCGCCGCCATCGGTGGGCTCGCTTTCATCGTCAATATTCCATTGGCAGTGGGCGCTAGAGTTCAACTCGCTCTGGATCAGGCCGCTTCGGCATTCAGGTGGCAGACCGCGGGACAATTGATCGCTCTGGCCGCGATCTACCTGGTGTGTCAGAGCAAATCGGCAACCTTTCCCATGCTCTGCGCAGCCGGAATCCTGCCGCCAACGTTGTGCGCCGCCACAAACTGTTTTCTGATGCTGCGACGTCGGGCGTGGCACTCCGTTGATCAAGATGATCGCGCCCTCATCACCGAGCTGGCTCGAAAGTTGCGTCGTCAGAGTTGCTCGTTCTTCATGCTGCAGATATCTGCCGTCCTGGCCTATTCGAGCGATCTGGCCATCATCTCTTCGAGACTCGGGGCCACCGATGCAGCAACATACGCAGCCTCGCAAAGAGTCTTCTCGATCATTCCCACGGCGGCGTCGCTTCTGTGGGCACCGCTCTGGCCACAATATAGGCGAGCGCTGGCTGCGGGAGAGTTCGGCTGGACCCGGCGAACCTTCAGACGATCGTTGCTTTTGGCCGTCGGCGGCGCTTCGGCGCTGGCCGCCGGCACCTTCATCGCACTGCCATGGATCGTTGCGGTGCTGGGACACGGGAAAATCAGTCCGGCAGTTTTTTTGAATGCCGGATTTGCCGTCTGGGTGGTGCTTGATTGCGTAGGAGGGGCAGTTGCCGCGCTGCTGAACGCCGGAAACATACTCAGATTTCAATTGATTCTGGCGCTTGTGTTTGCACTGGTGAGTTGTTCTGCGAAAATCGCGCTTGCTCCCGCACTCGGCGTGTCTGGAATTCCCTGGATCACATGCTCTGCCTATGCAGGGTTGGTGCTTTTTCCAATTTTCATGGCGCGCCGGCGGATCGCTCGGGCACTTTTCGCCTCACATTGAATGACGAATTCAGGATCAAGACGGCCAGCAGTGATGTTCGACGGGACTGTCTTTGCCGATCAAGCGTACGGCGGCGTAAGCCGATATTTGGTGGAGCTGGCTCGAAACATCGTTTTGGACGGGCGTATGGCGGCAACAGTCCACGCTCCATTCTATGTCTCCAAGTATCTCGACGATCTCCGAGCAAAGGGGGTTCAAGTTCAAGGTCGAAGGCTCCCTGTGTTCCGAGGTACCAGCCTGATCGCCCGAAATCTGAATCGACTTCAAAGAGTAGACCAGAAATACGACGTTTTTCATTCGAGCTGGTATCCGGAGCGTCGACCGTGTGCCCGAGAAAAAATCCTCGCCATATCCGTGTACGACATGATTGCCGAACTCTTTCCTGGCGAAGTATCCAATGCAAAATCTCAGTCCTTCGAGAAAAAGACAGCACTGAATCTTGCAGATGTCATTTTTGCCATATCGGAAACAACGAAAAAGGATTTGATCGAAATTGCCGGGGTCGAGGCGGAAAAAATCGTCGTGACCCCGCTCGCGACATCGATTTTCGAGATTCCTGTCGACCGCGAGTCGAATAAGTCAGGCGTTCCGTACATTCTCTATGTAGGGCGGCGTGCCGGCTACAAGAATTTTTCGTCTCTGCTCGAGGCCTTCACGTCCAGCACGATGATTAATTCAGAGTTTCAGTTGGTGTGTTTTGGTGGTGAAAACTTTTCAAGAGATGAAACAGAGCGTTTGCGAAAGCTGCCTGCGAAGGGCCCAGGCAGCGTGATTCGAATCTCGGGGAACGATGTATCGCTTGCTCAGCGATACGCGGAAGCGGCACTGTTCGTCTGCCCATCGAAATACGAAGGCTTTGGCATTCCGCTCCTCGAAGCGATGGCTTGCGGTTGCCCGGTTGTTTCCACCAGAGCAGGCTCCCTGCAAGAAGTCGGGGGAAATGCGCCTTTCTATGCCCCGGACCCGACACCAGAAGCATTGAAATTTGCCATGGAGTCCATCCTCTTCGATCGAAGCGCTCTCGATCGAGGCACAGAGGCTGGTCTCAGGCAAGCCAGGCAATTCTCGTGGCGCACGACCGCCGAAAAGACCGTAGATACATATCTGCGCCACATCCGAATCTAGATGGATCGGAATTTTCGTGAATGACATCCCGGAGCCATCGGCGATCGAAGATCTCTACGTCATCCTGACGGATTTCAACGGCTTTGCACAGACGCGGCAGTGCCTCGCAGCGCTGTCTGGGGGATTCGGCGGCTTGCCCCGGATCATTGTGGTAGACCATGGTACGACTCCGGAAACCAAGCAGGGACTGGCCCGAGAATTTCCCGAAGTCACGCGCGTTGAAGCGTCGAGTGCACTTTGGTGGGCCGGTGCGATCAACGCGGGAATCGAATTCGCCATGGCGGCAGGAGCGACTTGCATCATGTTGCTGAACAATGACTGCTATGTCCGACGCGACACCCTGTTTCATCTTTTTGAGCTGTCGAAAAAAAATCCCGGCGTGGTCATTGCGCCGATTCAGTGCGATTCGCAGTCCGGATCGATCGAATCGCTGACCATCGAAAGCAATTTTCTTCTTGGTTTCCCAAGCAAGCCAGACGCGACTTCGGCGAAGAAGGCCGAATTCGAGAAAGGTCTGATCCCGGCTGAATTGATAGGCGGAGGGCGCGGTGTCTTGATTCCGGTCGCAATATTCAGGCAGATCGGTGTGTTTGACGAAGCTGCCTTTCCCCACTACTGGGCGGATCATGATTTTTATCTGCGAGCGCGCGCCGCCGGGATTGAACTCCGGGTCGCGTTGCATGCGCTGGTGGATGTCGACACCGCCCGTACCTCCATGGCTTCAGCCGTGGCGCGGATGAGTTTTTCAGAATTCAGGGAAAGCCTGCATTCGATTCGCTCGCATCGCAGCATTCCGCATGTCGCGCCGCTCTTCAAGAAATACTATCCGTTGCGAAGCGCGTACATGCTGGGCGTTTTTTTGTATACGCTTCGCTATCTGTTGAAGTATCTGGCCGGACGCATATTTCTGGCGGTGAAAAAGATGATCCCATGAACATACTGGTTGCGACGAAACGCCGTTATACCGGAAAGGACCTGCTGGATCATCAATATGGCCGTTTGTTCGAAATTCCGGAGGCCTTGGCCGACCAGGGACATCGGGTCACCGGCCTGGCTTTGAGCTACAGGGGGCAGAGCGAGGGCCTGCATCAACCCCGAAAGGTCGCCTGGCACGCCGTGTCTGCCTTTCCTTTTGAGCCCTTGGGGGTTCTTCGCTACTTGAGAAAATTCGAACACCTTATCGATGCAGTGCGGCCGGACGTGGTCTGGGTCAGCTCGGATGCATGGCATGCCATTGCTGCGGAGATCGTGTGCCGCCGTCGAGGTGTTCCTCTGGTCGTCGACTTGTACGACAACTACGAGAGCTTTGGTCTGACTCGGGTGCCTGGCATTGCTTCGCGATTCAGGGCCTCTTGCAGGGCCGCAGCGGGATTGACGGTCGTGGGTGATGCCCTGAGGGAGAAGGTGGTCGACGAATATCGTTTGGGGGCCAAGCCCATCGAGGTTGTTGGCAACGCTGTAGACAGATCCGTCTTCTTCCCCCGGAACAAGGATGAGGCACGACGATCTTTGCGCCTTCCTCCGGATGTCCGCATCATCGGAACGGCCGGGGCACTGGACAGCAGCCGGGGCATCGAAGACCTGTTCGGGGCGTTCAGCGCACTGGCCGGTCGGCATGGCGACCTTCACTTGGCGGTGGCTGGTCGGAGGGACGCTTCGACCACGCTCCACGCGCACGACCGGATATGGGATCTGGGGGTTCTTTCTTCTTCGGAAATGCCCTCGTTCTGGAGTGCCCTCGATGTTGCGGTGATCTGCAACAAGGACAGCGCGTTTGGTCGCTATTGCTATCCCCAGAAATTCCAGGAGATCGTGGCCTGCGAGACTCCCTTCGTTGCAGCCGACGTCGGCGAGATGGCCCGCATTTGCCGAAACGACCGGTCTTTTCTGTATCGCCTCGGATCTGTGGATTCGCTCGCCGATCGAGTGGGCGAGGCGCTGTCGGGGCGGATGCGGCCTGCCAGCCTGCGTGCCTCCGATTGGCGCGAGCGGGCGACGGTCGTGGAAGCGCTCATGGATCGCGTCTGTTCTTCACGGCGGTCGGGGTCGCCAATGTCGCACTGACCGTCACCGCTGCAGCGCATAGAGATTGACAGGTTCAGACGCCCACGTGAGGCGATAGGTCTCCGCTGCCCTGGCGATCTCTTCCGGTCGCCGCGAGTCCATGTGAACGATGGCGCAGGGAGCCGCCCCATCGTCACTCGTTCGGTCTTGGTATCGCTGCGACACGTTCATAACTTCGATGTGCTCGATCCGGATGTCCGAAGGCCTGGCGCCGGTGACGAGCACCCACAACGGATACTCCCAGTCATCTCCTTGGAGCATCAATCCGATCTTCCTGCAGCCTTGATCTCGAAGGCGCTGCGCCGCCTCGACATACTTCAGGTACAAGTCGGGTCGCTTGGCAAAGTATTGCTGGTTCCGAGGAACGGCGAGCACGCTCCTCTCGCCGAGAAGCGGCTTCTGCGAGGAGAGAAGAAGGGCTGGGGCAGAAGCCAGGGCAAGGATCGCAGCGATGGCGACGATCAATTTTGTGCTCGCGATGCGATGCGCCATCCAGCCAATGACCGGCGTCCACAGCACGAACAATGGGAGATGCAGCCGGCTGTTCCAAGGCTGCCACCGCAAGTAGGCGCAAAAAAGGAGATAGCCGCCGATGAGGGCCAGGGCATAGGCGCAGACGATGGGGGACCGGTATTTGCGGCCCCGGAAGAGACAGACTGCGCAAGCCGCCGCGATCAGAAGCAATTGAACCGGATTCCCCGCCGTGTCTTCGTTGACCGACATGCCAGCGACACGGAATTCGGTATTCAGGTAGGTGGTCCTGGGATCGTTAGGCGAAATGCCGATGACTTCGTGAATGCTCGTGACCAACGCGGACACCGCACCATCGAGCGGCGTCGACGTGCCGAGGTGCAGCCTGCGTTTCGGACTGCGTTCGAGACCATGACGGCCGTCGAGAAAGTGTCGTTGCTGTAGCGATAGCCGCCGGTCTCCGCACCGGGGCCCAGGGGGCTTGCATAGAGAGACAGATTGCGCGACCAATGACCCAGGTTCAACACGAACGCCAGCGCGCACGCCAGCGCGACAGCCTTGATGTGGCGACCTTCCTTGCGGACAAGCAGCCAGGCACCGAGCGCGAGAACGAACGGAAAAGCGAAGACGTACGCCGTTCCTTTCGACAACACTGCAAGTCCAAGGGACAGGCTGAGACCGATGAAGTGCGCCTGCTGCCTCGATCCCTGGATGATTCGGACCCCGAAGTAGGCGAAGCAGACCAGCCAGAACGCTACGGCGTAGTCGGTCTGAGTGGACGTGGCTTGGAGAATCCCCATGGGAATCGAAGCACACACCACCATCGTGAAGATCTGGGCGCGGCGATCGGCTCCGAACTGTCGGGAGATCGCGGAAACGCCAACCAGCGCCCCGGCCATGCACAGCCATTGGACGAAGTTCGCGAATCGATCTCCCCCGCTGAGCAATTGAGCTTGCAGGATCGCAAACTCGGCCCAGGGGTTGGAGTGCAACTGGCGAAGGATCGCCGTCGGGTAGAAGTCCGCGCTGCCGTTCTGCACCCAGTGGGCGACCCGACTCATGTGGTAGGTCATCGAGTCCCAGGTATTGGGTGGCGCGCAGGCCGCCAGCACCGCGGTCAGGATCAAAATGCCAATCACATAGGCCGACATGACTCGTTCCGCCGCGTCGACGCCGACGACGATTCCGGGACGCCGCAATGCATCGATCGCAGCGCTTGCCCGTACCTTCGAACCGAGGACCACGGCAAGAATCGCCCAAACGGCGGCGACGGACGTGAAATCGAGCAGGCGGAGGGCCCCGAGGACTTCGGTGACGGCAACCGTCGCGGCGCCGAAGCAGGCCGCGGAGAGCAGCAAGGCCTCGCGTCGATCTTTGGCGCCCTGCCTTTGCCAGACCAGAACATAGGAGAGCGCAAGGCACAGGGGTAGGAGGAGAATCATCGGTCCCGATCAATCGGCTGCGGGTCGAGCCACCTTCGCACTCCCGGCGGACTGCATTCTGACCGATGGCGCCTGTGTTCATGCAGGGCGCGTGGACGATCGCTGGCCATTTCGCGCATTCGGTTCTTCACCGGGTAAAGTCCGAACGCATGACATCGGTTCACTCATGTCGTCTTTGTGGCGGCCCGCTCTCCAAGGTGTTCAATACCCGTTTGCTGAAGAAGCACGATGTTGCCTTTTTCAAATGCGACAGCTGCGACTCGCTGCAATCAGAAGAACCCTACTGGCTCGACGCCGCCTACGCGGTGAGCCTGTCGAGGTTGGACACCGGAGCCGGCCAGAGAAACATGATCAGCCTGGCCGGAGCCCTCTCAGTTGCCAAGTTGTTCGGCGCACGGAACCTGATCGACATGGGTGGCGGCGATGGTCTTCTCTGCCGGCTCCTGCGTGACTACGGTCTGAACTGCTATGTGACTGACAAGTTCGCCGCGCCCACGTATGCCCAAGGCTTCACCGAACCGAACTTCGCCAAACCGGAAATGATCGTCGCTTTCGAGGTGATCGAGCACTTCGCGCAACCCGCTTCTGAACTGGCGGCGATTTTCGATGCCGGCGCCAATGTCATCATGCTGACGACGGAGGTCTATGACGGTCAAAGCGAAGACTGGTGGTACTTGGCCCCGGAGACGGGGCAGCACATCTTCTTCTATAGCCACAAGGCGATGCATCTCATTGGCGAGCGCTACGGATATGACTTTGTGAAGATCGGCCGTTTCGCCTTGTTTACCAAGGGCAAGGTGAAGCTGCAATGTTTCGCCGCATCACTCCTGCTTCGAGGCCCCAGCCTTGCTTTGGTTCGCGCGTTGGTGCAGTTGATGCCGGCGCCTGGGGTGGCCAAGGATGTGGATTTTCAGAGATCAAAGTGACCTATTCTGGCGCGCCTGCTCCCAGAGCCTCGGCCAACTGCTTTCCGACGCGATCCCAGGAAAAACGCTGGGCGAAGGCTGCCATGGAGTCGCCGTCCAGCGGCCGCTCAAGCAGCGCGATGGCTGCTGAGGCAAAGCCCGAAGAGTCTCCAGGTTCAATCAGGCGGCCCGATCGATTCTCGGACACCGCATCGGGAACCCCCCCGGTTCGATAGGCGACCGTCGCGAGACCATGTGCGGCCGCTTCGATCGCCACCATGCCGAAGCCTTCCGGGTCGTTGGGCAGTTCCAGGACGGGGAAGACATGAAGGTCCGCACTCCTGTAGGCGCTGGCCAGTTCCTGGCGGTCGGAGATGGTGCCGACGAAGCGAACGTTGGCGCCGACGCCGGCGTTCAGCGCCTCAGCCTGGATACTCTCGATGCTCTGGCCGGCAGCCGCCAGCGCGTGAACAGGTGCGTCACCGATGACAACCAGAATGCATTGTGGGAACGACGCCACGATGCCAGGCAGGACATCTCTTACGAACTCCAGAATGCCTTTCCGGCGCGTTAAACGTCCAACTGAAATGAGCAGCTTTCCCTGGCCGAGGCCGTGCTGATGCCGAAAGTCGGCTTCGTGTTCCGCGCTGTGGCGGCACGAATCGCCCGGCAACTCGACGCCGGGATGGATGACCTTGATTCTGTGCTCGCGCACCCCTGCCGCGAGCGCAAGCATTCTCGTCGCCGAACTGTTGACGATGACCATGTCCGCGCGGGCAATCAGTGGCAACCAGAGGCGTCTGTAGACGGCATGGTCGATCGCCAGGTCCAAACCGTGCGTGTAGACGGCGGATCGCGCGCCGGACAGCTTTGCAGCGATGACGGCTATTGGCGCCGTCAGACCGCTGCCTGCCAGAATCACGTCGGGGCGCCAGCCACGCGCTATCTGTATGCCCCGGACGAAAGCCTGCAGCAGGAACCGTCCCATCTTCGTGCTGCCGACCTCATCGATCTTGACGCCGTCCGGCGCAATCGACGCGCTGCCCTTGGGCCCTATCACCCGCACCTGCCCATAGCGAGACAACTCTTGCGAGACGTGCCAATTGAGTCGTTCCATGCCGCCGATCAGCGGTGGCAGATTGCGTGTAACGAGGAGAATCCGCAGTGTACGATTCGCCGCAGTCGAGGGTTCGTTGCCAGGGTGTTTCATCAAGCTTGCTGATTCCTTTGGTGCTTGTGCCCAAAACGAACGGCTTGCCGATTTCCGTCGTGTGCATCGACGGAAATCCGCGTCGAGCCGATCGGTAAGCCATTAGGAGTGTTGATTTGAACCAGGCAGATGTACACGCTGTTGGCGTGATCGGATTGGGCTATGTCGGGCTGCCCCTCGCGCTGCGCTTTGCCGAAACCGGCATTCGCGTCCTGGGCTTTGACGTCGACGAGTCGAAGATTCGCGCCATCGGCGAAGGCCGAAGCTACATCAAGCACATTGGCGACGAGGCGGTGCAGCATGGGTGCAGTCTGGGATTCTCAGCGACTTCCGACTTCTCTCGCGCGAGCGAAGTCGATGCGGTGATCATATGTGTCCCGACGCCGCTCAATGCGCATCGCGAGCCCGACATGCGCTTCGTGATCGGCACCACGGAAGCGCTGGTGCCCCATCTTCGGGCCGGTCAGTTGATCTCGCTCGAAAGCACGACGTATCCCGGCACCACGGAAGAAGAACTTCGGCCGCGCATCGAATCGCGAGGCTTCAAGGTCGGCGAGGACATTTTTCTCGTCTTCTCGCCCGAGCGCGAAGACCCGGGCAATCCCCACTTCCGAACCCAGACCATCCCCAAGGTCATCGGTGGCAGCACGCCGGCCTGCCTCGCTGCCGGCGTCGCGCTCTACAGCCGCGTGATCGACAAGGTCGTACCCGTCAGCTCCACGCGAGCCGCGGAAATGACCAAGCTTCTCGAAAACATCCACCGGGCCGTCAACATCGGCTTGGTCAACGAGATGAAGATCATCGCCGATCGCATGGGCATAGACATCTACGAAGTCATCCGTGCAGCGGCAACCAAACCCTTCGGTTTCGTCCCCTACTACCCCGGCCCGGGCCTCGGCGGCCATTGCATCCCGATCGACCCCTTCTACCTGAGCTGGAAGGCGCGGGAGTTCGGCGTCAACACACGCTTCATCGAACTCGCCGGCCAGGTCAACAGCGACATGCCGCTGTGGGTGATCCAGAAGGTGAGCGACGCGCTCAACGAACGCGAACGCGCCGTGAAGGGCAGCCGCATCCTGGTCCTTGGCATCGCCTACAAGAAGAACGTCGACGACATGCGTGAATCGCCAGCCGTCGTGCTCATGGAATTGCTCGAGGCACGCGGCGCGATCGTGGCCTACGCGGACCCGTGGGTGCCCGTGTTCCCGACCATGCGCGAGCATCACTTCGACCTCTCGAGCGTCGAGCTCACGCCCGAGTCCGTGGCTTCGTACGACGTGGTGCTGGTGGCAACGAATCATGATGTGTTCGACTACCCGATGATTCAGGCGAACGCCAAGCTGATCGTCGATACGCGTGGCGTCTACCTGGAGCGGGCGTCCAACGTCGTGCGCGCCTGAGCCCGCTTCATCCGCCAAGTCTCGTCGCTATACTGCGGTCGTCACGTCATAAAAAGGCGTGATCGGGATTGGCGTCCCAAAGCACCGCTGCGACACAAGCCGCAGTCTTACCGCAGAGGGTCTGCGGCTTTGTCGTTCGTGCCACCATTTTCTGGCGGCTCGGACGGGGAGCCGCAAGGCTCGCCGGTTCGCGCAAGCGGTGCCCGGTACGCCAACCTGTTCGAGTCGACGCCACCAATTGGCGTTGGGGGCGGCGGTCGCAGCAATTCGCACCGCTTGGAGCCCATCATGGCAAAACCCCCTCTCGCACCCGCGCACTCCCCCGCAACCCCGCCCAAAGCCGCGCCATCGACGTCGCCGACCGTTTGGGCGACCTGAAAGACGTCTACCGCGCCAGTGTCTGCCTCGAACGTTTCATCCGCCCCTTTCACCTGCGCGAGCATGACGAGTTCAGCGCCACGCCGGCGGAACTGGGCGCTCTGGTGGCAGCCGTCAATGCGGAGTTCGAGCACCGCATCCAAGCCATCGATGCCGCCTGCGATGCGCTGCAGAAGGTGCTGCGCAAGGCGGCGCGCAAGGCCTTGAAAGCAAAGGCGAAAGCCCAATAGTCGCGCTGCCGCATCTCAATCAATCGCCGGCACTTCCCGCCAGTTCAACAACCTCACCGCGGTCCCTGCTCCCGTCTGCACCCCGACCCGGCGAAGTTCCCCTTGAACGTCGCCCGAAATCAGCCTCACTCGGCTATCGACGCCCAGGAACTTCAAATCGGTGATCGCCGCCGAATTGCTCACATAGGACAGTGTTCCCTCCGGCGTCAACGCTGATTTGCCCGAGCCGAAGTTGACGGCGTAGATCCGGCTCTGCCCCGACGGGCTGCAGGCGTTGCCGGTCGTCAGCAGCGACGAGAACGCCACGATGCCGCTGTAGGCCGTCGGATTCGAGACCGCGCGCCAGGCGACGCTGTTGGTGCTGCCAAGATCGATGTACCAACCGACCTTGTTGGCGAAATCGAGAGCTGTCGCGCTGATCAGGTCATCGACGCTGATACCGGTCAGGTTCGCTCGGGTCAGCGGATAGGACACGCCCGAAGGCAACCCGCTCGAAGTGCCGAAGGCCGTTGCGGTGCCGTCGATGAAGGCATAGAAGGTCTGGCTTCCGCTGGTGTTGATGTCGACCGTGTCCAGCAGCTGTCCGGTCCCGAACATGACATAGCGCTTGCGCGTTTTCGGGTCGATTTCGACCAGCGGCTGCGACGTGATGGGCTGCGCGTTGCCGCCCGTCGCCGCATCGGCCACTGTCGCCAGCAGCAGCGGCGCCGGGTAGCTGCCGGTCGTCGCCCTGACATCGAAGCGCCACATCTGACCGTTCAGGTCGCCGGCGTAGATCGCATCGGCCGTGCCGTCGGTGAAGTCCTTGATGTATGCCGTGGCCTGTGCCAGGCCCGGGGCCGCCGTCGCTGTCGCCACCTTTTCGAGCAAGTTGCCGTTGCGCGGGTCGACGAAATAGATGTAGCCGGTGGTGCTGGCGTTGCCGTCGACGTAGCCCGAGGTGAAGACCACCACCCAGCCGTACTTCGGCGTCTTGATCACCAGCGGTGCGCCGAAGCTGTAGCCCATGGTGCTGTCGGTGAACTCCCAAAGGACTTTGTCCTTCACGATCGCCTCGGTCGTCATGCCCGCGGGATTGGTCACGTCGATGGCATAGAAGCTCTTGCCGCCCTTGCCCAGCCCGCCGATGACCACCGTGCGCCAGTCGGAGTTCGTCGCGTTCGTGGTGGTCTTGACGCCGGCCGCATAGTTGAAGTCGATGTCGAAGGCCAGCGGCGTCGCGTCGACGTAGTAGCGATGCTCGTAGTCGGGGTTGCCAAGTTGGGCCAATCCGTTGACCGTGGGCGTTGCCGGATCGCTGGGGCCGCTGAACAGGGCGCTCGGCACATAGGCGAACTGTTCCTTGCCCGCTTCCGAGCCGCTCAGGGCACCGTTGAAGGCGTGCATCATCCCGTCGTTCGCGCCCACATAGACCATGGTCGGGCGTGTCGCCCAGGTTGTCTTGAAAGTCGCATACCCAGGATTGATCGATTCGGAGTACCGCATCGAGGGCGGAGCTACAGGCGTGACCTTCGCATTCACGATATCGCCGAGTAGCGCGAGGCGCTGCCGGTAGGGGCGCGACGTGGCGGCCGCAGTCTTTTCGTTGCTCCGATCGCCGCGCAGGTAGTTGAGGTAGTTGGCGCTGTCGTCGGTCGCCGCGGGCGTGTCCCACGGCGTGTTCAATGTTGCTTTCAGCCCGGCCGGAAGGCTCCCCGCCCGGAATGGAACACCGAGCCTCGTCGCGCCGTCCCAGGTGGCGATGCGGCGTCCGGTGTCCCATCCGGTGCCGGCCAACTGGGCTTCGTAGGTCGTCGCGCTGCTCCATACTGCGGTCGACGATGGCGTGCCGTCGCTCGCAAAGGTGATGTTGCTGGCCGTCAGCACGCCGCTCCAGCCGTTCGAATCGTATTGCGAGGCGTACGATGCCGCGCCCGTGGACGACACCTGGACAGTGGAGAGCGAGAAGGACGTGGTGTAGGCCTTGATGGCGTTGGCGATGCTGGCGAACGCCCGGGTCAGGCCATCGACCATCTGGTCGGGCCGTCCTGCAGTGAAGTAGTTGTCAGGCCGAGCCTGGACGGTGTTCGTTCGCACGTCGGTGAGCGTCTCGCCGCTCGTGGACCACCAGGTCTGGGGAATGTTGCCGACGAAGTTGTACGGATCGTAGTCGCCTGGCACCTTGAGGCCGCCGAACTTCGCTGCAAGGTAGAACTGGTTGTTGGCCTGGAATGACTGCTCCAGCACGTCGACCCAGTAGGTCTGGACCGTCTGCTTGCCGATCGTCTTTGCAACCCCGGTGACGTCGGGACGAATGTCGGTGGTGTTCGCGTCGTACGCAAGACCGGCGATATACGCGGAGTTGTTGCGCCCGCTGTAGTCATTGGTGCTGCCGATGTTGCCCAGTCCCTGCAGTGCCCCGACCTTGTTGGTGGCGGTGACCGCATTCACCGGGTCGGTCGCGAATTCGGCGGGCATGGCCGGTTCGCGCGTCCTGTAGTCGGCGTTGCCAGGCACGTTCTTGTCGACGTGGGTATAGATGTCGCCGATGCCGAGCACGAAGTTGCGCTGGCACGAGTACTGGATCGGATCGTCCCAGTTGGTGATCACGGGGAAGCCGTCGAGCATCCGGGTCTTGGTCCCCGTGTCGGTGGTTCCAAGGTTGCTCCACGACGGCACGTTGCCCAGGTTCTTGTAGTAACGCAGCACCGAGTAGTACATCTCGCTGACCGGGTCATAGTCCTTGTAGTTGCCGGGAATCAGCTGCCCGAACTTGTTCAAGTAGTTGATGACGCCGCTGTCCTGGATGGTGATGCCGGTCGCGGTGGTCGTATTGCTCGCATCGGTCGGGTTCGGGTTGCGCACGAACTGGCCGGTGGTCGAACTCCACTCCTTCTGACCATTGTCCGTGTCGGGCAGGCCGGGTTGCGGCTGGTTGGGGCCGACGAATTTCTGGCTCGCGCGCATGACGCCGCCGTCGCGCTGGTCGCTGCTGTCGTTCAGGTAGCCGAAGGCGCTGAACCGCATGCGTTGCGAGTATTTCTGAATCAAGCCTTCAGGCTTGTAGTTGTTTCCGTATTTCTGGCAGTTCGATTCGAGGGTCAGGCCGGCGATCGGCGCGCAGACCTTCACGCGCATCGTGTAGTCGACGGAGGTGCTGCCGGTGGTGAAGGTCGAGTAGTCGCTACTCGAGGGTTTTTTCCATTGGAACTGAAGCTGGGCGCCCCCGTTGCCCTGGTAGAACTCCAGTGTGATGTTGAAGCTCTGCCCCGCGGTCATCGCCACGGCTGCACTGGTATCTGTCGTCGTGCCGTGATCGGTCCAGTTGTCGATCACCTGGACGTTGTTGACCCAAAGGCGCACGCCGTCGTCCGACAGCGTTCGAAAAAAGTAGTTACCGGCCTCTGGTGCGGTGAATGATCCGGTGTAGCGGGCGGAGAAATAGTTGCCGCTGACGCCAGGTGCCGGGCTCGCGCCATTCCAGATGTGGTTGGCGTCGTCGTTGACTACCGTGGCGGTCGCGCCGCCGTAGAAGCCTTTGTACTGGCTGCTCGTGCCTTGGTAATACTCGCCCTTGAGGGGACGGCCTCCCGTCAGGGTCTCGCTGGTGACTCGCATCTTGAAGCCCATGTTCTGGGCCTTGATGAGCACCGAGCTTGCCGCCGTCGTGTTGGGCGTGGCGCCTGCTATTTCAGCGGTCGGCAGGTAGCGGTCGTCGAAGAGGCTGCGATTGCCGTGCCAGCCTTGTTCGAGAATGGTGAGGTCGACGTCGTCGACCACGCGCCGACCCCCCGTCATGGCCCAGCGGAAAGGATCGATGGTCGTGGTCCCGGCCCAGTTCAGGAAGTTGCCGCTCCAGTAGCCCGAGCACTTGTGCGCTGTCGCCATCGCGACCGGATTGAAGTAGCTCTTGTCGCCGGTGTTGGTGTCGTTGGGCGTGCTGTCGACCACATACGCGTAGCACTTGTTGGGATCGAAATAGCCGAGGAAAGTGGCGGCGCTGGAATAGTTGTCGGTATGGGCCGTGCGCGAGGCCGTCGGCCATTCGACCGACAGCGCCAGCGCCAGGTTGCCAGGCACGTTGGATGTCGCGAACACCGGTTGATTCGCCAGGCTGGCCGCGCCGATGACTCCATGGGCGCCAAGCAGCATGGCTGCCAAGGCGACGGCGCGGGCAGCACCTGCGCAGCTCGATGAGAGTTTTTTCATGATGAGCCTGCTGGCTTTCTTAGAGATCGGGCTTGGTGAACGAGGACTGCAGGAAGACCTGCGTGTTCCGCGGGCCGTCGACCCGGATGGTCAATCGGTAGATCAGGGAGGAAGGTGGCGGCAAATCGTCCTTCGCGCGCTGGCTGCTGCCCCCGAGAACCTGCGTCGTGAGCGGCGCGTAGACGCATCCCTTGGCGCCCAATGACGCCGGCGTCCCGACGTCGTTGCACATGCGGTCGATGAGGTAGCGGATGGTTACGGCGTCGTTGTCGTTGCCGATCTTCTTGCTCGCCTTGGCGTCGTATGCCGTGTTGCTCAGCAGGGCGGTGGGAATGCCCCGGTCGTTGACCGGCAGGGTCGTGGCGCTGTAGTTCTCGGCCTTCATGTCCGCCGTGTCGGCCGATCCGGCCAGGGCGCCGGTCTTGAACAAGGTCATGACCTGTGCCGCGGCCAGTTCGCCGCGATTGACCAGATCCCGCTTGAAAGCGAGGTTGCCGGCACTGAAATACGACGAGTTCATCGAGCGCACGACTGCGACGCCACCGGCCAGCAGCACGACCAGGATGATCAGGCAGAACAGCAGCACGACGCCGCGCTCACGCGGGCGCCGCAGGGCAATGGGTGTCGTCATGTGGTTGGCAGCAACAGCACGTTGCGCAAGGGGATGGTGAACTCGACCACGCGATGGCGATAGTTCTGCTCATCGGCGCTGATGGGAATGGTTTTGTGCAGCGACGCTGCGAGGTCGCCGAAGACGGTGATGGCAGCCGGGGCAACCTTGTTTCCGCTGGCGTCGGCCTTCTCCTGCTGGCTGCTTCGCAGGACCAGGGCGATGCGGACCGCCGCGATGCTGCGTGCGGTCAGCGGCGTCGTCATGACGTTGTTGACGTAGTAGGGGTCGGTGGCGGTCGTGGAGGGTGCCACCCAGCCGGTGAAGGCGCCGGTGGTCGGATTGACCATGCCGTAGAGCGCATTCATGCGCACCACCCCTTCGACGATCGCCTGCGGGGCGTCGCTGCCGTTGCTGTTCAGCAGGTCGTAGCTGAAGAGGGTGCGGTTGTCGCCGATGCCGAACAGCTGGAACTGCATGTCGGTGGCGCCGACATTGCCGAGCGGCGTGAAGTATGCCGCCCCGCTGTCGGCCATCGTTCCGAGTGCCGCATTGCCGGCCTTGAAATAGGTGCCGCCGAGCAGCAATGCGTCGTTGTTGGGGGTTGCGAGAACGCTGTTCGCGCCGTTCACCTGTTCGAGATAGCAGTCGGGCGTGCCGACCTGGCTGATGAGCGCCATGTCGCCGTTGGCCAGGCCGATCGTGTTGTCCAGACGGAACGTGTCGTAGTCGGTATTCATCGAGCGGATGGCGCGCGGCACGGCCCCCGCGGCGCCGTTCCCGCCCATCACTGCGATCACATCGGACGATCCGTCGATGCCTTGCTGCGCGCCGATGAGGACCGGTGCGACCCGCAGATTCGCACTGCCGGCAGCGCCACCGAGAAAGCCTTGGAATGGCGCCGGAAATGCCGTCGCACGCGGCAGGATGGCCGCATTGGCGCGGCTCACATTCAACTTGCAGCCGAAGATGCCGAGGTCCCACGACTGCGTGAAACCTGAACCGGCGCTGCGCATCGCGCGATCGAGCAGGTAGGAGCCATAGGCACCCGACTGGCCCATGTCGTTGGTCGACAAAGTCGTGCGCTTCTGGGCCTCGCCGAAGGTGACGGCGCTGGTCACGGCCAGCGTGACGATCAGGCCGATCACGACCGCCACCATAAGTTCGATCAGGGTCATGCCGCGCTGTAGCTGCGGGCCGCGCGCCTCGTGGATGTTCGGCTTCATGGGATGATCACCTTGGTAACGAGTGTGCTGTCCTGTACCACGGTCCGGCTCGGCGCCCGCCAGGTGATGAGGATGTCCGCCGAGTGGTCGACGGCATCGGCCGTGACCGTTCCCACTCCCCCCGGAAGCCCGCCGCCGGTCGCATTCGCCACTTTCAATTGCCAACTCGCGAGCGTATCCGCCGGCACCGTCAGGGAGTTGTTCAGCCACATGGTGGTCGCGATCTCATTGGCCAGCATCGCGGCGCGGTTGCGGTCTTCTGCATCGGTCGAATAGCTGATGGCGCGGGCCTGCAGGCCGATCAGGCCCAGGATGCCGAAGGAAAAGAGCAGGATGGCGACCAGCACCTCGAGGAGGGCAACGCCGCCCTGGCGGCCGGCTCTTGGGGCTCTTGGGATAGTGGGGCGTGGCATGGTCATGGGCAGCCGTCCGGGTGATCGCTCGACAGGGTCTTGGCCGGGTCGCAGAGGCGCACCTGGCCTCCCAGGGCCACCGTCACGCGCAGCGGCCGATCGACGCCAGCCACCGCGTCGGTGTAGGAGATGTCGTAGGTCTGCATCGGCGGCGTGTTGGTCGGCAAGATGCATTCGCCGGCGTTGGTGCCCGGATCGGAGTTGGCCACCAGCCGCCCGATGGAGTTGAAACAGATCGATTGCGGCCCGGTGATGGTGATGGAGGAATCCAGTTCGGCGATCACGCCCGCCTCGATGAAATCGCTGGTGTCGGTCGTGAGTCGCTTGACCGTCTTCGCCGCCCAATTTTTTCCGCTCGTCTTCGCGGTGTAGGTGCTCGTGGTCGGCTTGTCGTCGGTGAGCGAGAACACGACCTGATAGCTCCTGCGCAGGGCCTCGGCCTGCGCCAGCCGGATGCCATCCTGCAGGGAGTCGCTGGCAGCGCGCAGCCGGCTGTTGCGAATCCAGGTGCTCATCGCCGGCATCGCGAGGCCGAGCAGGACGGCCATCACCACCAACGTGACCATCATCTCGATGATGGTGAAACCCGCGACGCGAGGCGCGGCGCGATGCTTCAACACGTCTGGCCCTTCTTCATGATCCAGGAGGTGGCGCAGGTGTTCCAGCCGGAACCGGCCGGTACCTGCGTGGTGGCGCGCACGTTCGCCTGATCGATCGTGTAGACGAAGCCGGCTGTCGCGCCGCTGCCGGTGGCGGCCAGTGTGTAGGTGGTTGCGGTGGGATCGACGGAGCAGCTGAGGGTGAAGGTGCCCACCTGGCGCTGGGCAGCGTCCACCTGGCAAGGCGTCGTGTACGAGCCCACCGTGATGTACGTCCGGTTGTCCTGAAAGAACCGCTCCATGTTGGCACGCATGGTCGCCAGCCCCGAAGTGGCGTCGACCACCTGCCCGCGTCGGATGTAGTCCGAGTACGCCGGGATCGCGACGGCCGCGAGAATGCCAATAATGGCCACGGTGATCATGAGTTCGATCAACGTGAAGCCACGCAGGTGACGACGGCGCTGGAACGTGTATTGCACTGAGATGCCCTTGATGCGTGTTGACGAACGTGACAAATTGTCACCAAAGCGGCGCTGAACACCCGACCGCTCGTCAGCGTCTTCCCTCCTTCTGTCGCCGCTGAGTCAAAAAGTGTGAGCTTTTTCATAACGAGACGTGGTCGTTTAGCTTAGCAATTCGTGCATTCATCGTAGGTGAGCAATCACTGCGGAATCCATTTCAATTGTGTCGACGTCGCTGATTGCCCTGGTTTTTCTCTTTCCGTTTGCAGCGGGGCCCTCGGTCAGCGTGTGGCAACAACTGGCTGCGTGGATTGGCGTGGCGCTTTTGGCCGTCGTGGGACCGAGGGCGCCGCTGGCGCGGCCGTTGGTCGTCTGGCTCATGGCCGCGGGATCGGCGCTGGTCTTGGGGCACCTGGGTGCAGAAACGCCGGACGGTGGGCCAGTCGTTGCATTGGCGGCGATCGCGATGGCCGCCACTGTCGGCGCAGGTATGTCCCGGTCGCAGTCGCGGAGTTCGCTGCCACTCGGTCTCCTCATCGCCGGCCTCCTCAACGCCGTCCTCGGCCTCCTCCAGTACTACGGCTGCGCCGAGCCCCTGGTCCCCTGGACCACCGCCCCCGAACCGGGCCAGGCCTACGGCAACCTGCGCCAGCGCAACCAGTTCGCCTCCCTGATCAGCATGGCGCTGATCGCGGCCTTGTGGCTGCACGCCGTGCACGGTCGCCGGGTCCGCGCCGCCCTGGCACCGGCCGCCCTGCTGCTGCTCGTCGCCGCCGCCGCCGCGACCTCCCGCACCGGCCTGCTTCAACTGCTGCTGATCGCCGGCGCCTCCGTCTTTCTGGCCTGGCGCGAGCGCCGGCGCGGTCCTGCGCGGCCACTCCGCCTTCCGCACCCCCTGGTCCTCGTCGCGCTGGTGCTGGCCTATTTCACAGCCTCCTGGCTGCTGCCCCACCTCGCCGGCCCCGAGGTCGAAGGCATGCTGGCCCGCCTGCGCGACGGCGCTCCGGACGCCCACAGCCGGCTCGTGCTCTGGCGCAACGTCATCGACCTGATCGCCCTGCATCCCTGGGCCGGCTGGGGCTGGGGCGAGCTGAAGTTCGCCCACTACAGCACGCTCTATGCCGGTCCGCGCTTCGTCGAGATTCTCGACAACGCCCACAACCTGCCGCTGCACCTCGCGGTCGAGCTCGGCATTCCGGCCGCCCTGCTGGTCTGCGGCGGCTTCGGCTGGCTGGTGTGGTCCGCCCGTCCGTGGCGCGAGGCCGACCCGGCCCGGCTGATGGCCTGGGGCCTGCTGGCCGTCATCGTCCTGCACAGCCTGCTCGAATACCCGCTGTGGTTCGGGCCGTTCCAGCTCGTCTTCGGCCTGTGCCTGGGTTTCCTCTGGCCGGCACCGGCAGCGGCCGCGGCGCCCCCGCGATCGTCCCGGGTCCTGCCGCTGGCGGCGCGTGCCGCCCCGATGGCCTGCGCGCTGGCCCTGATGGCCGTGGTCTGCTATGCCGCCTGGGACTACACCCGCATCAGCCAGGTCTACCTGGCGCGCGACCAGCGGCTGCCGGCGTATCGCGACCACCCGCTCGACCAGGCGCAGCGCTCGCTGCTCTTCGAGGCACCGGTCGCCTTCGCCCGGTTGACGCTGACGCCGGTCGACCTCGCCAACGCGGCCGAGATGCATGCGCTGGCGCAGCGCGTGCTGCACTACTCGCCCGAGCCATCGGTGATCGTCAAGCTGATCGACAGCGCCGTGCTGCTGGGCGAGGCGGACGAGGCGGCCGCCCAGGCCGCGCGCTTCAAGGCGGCCTTCCCGCACGAATACAGCCGCTGGCTCGCCGGCCTGCCACTGGCCGACGACGCGGCCGAACAGCCTCAGTCCGCCACGTAGCTCCCAGACGTGCCCCCGTGCTTCTCCAGCACGTGCACGTCGTTGATGCGCATCCCGCGGTCGACCGCCTTGCACATGTCATAAATGGTCAGCAGCGCCACCTGCACGGCGGTCAGCGCCTCCATCTCGACGCCGGTCGGCCCCACGGTCTCGACGGTCGCGGTGCAGGCCACCTGCGGCGCGCCGCCATCGGCCAACGCAAAGGCCACCGCCACGCGGGTCAGCGCCAGCGGATGGCACAGCGGGATCAAGTCGCTGGTCTTCTTGGCGGCCTGGATGCCGGCGATGCGCGCGATGCCGAGCACGTCGCCCTTCTTGGCGGTGCCCGATTCGATCAGCGCCAGGGTCGACGGCATCATCTCGATGCGGCCGGTCGCCACGGCCACGCGGTGGGTCGCGGGCTTGGCCGCCACGTCGACCATGTGCGCCTGGCCCTGGTCGTCGAAATGGGTGAGAGAACTCATTGTGTGAACGTTCCGCTGAGTGCAGCATCATACGAGCCCGAGCCATGGACGAGGAATGCCACGCTTGACTCCCACCGACCCATCCCTTCCCCCCGCGGCGCGGCGCGCCAGACGCCTCCTGCGCGGCCTGTGCGCCGGCCTCCTGATGGCCGCCCAGGTCGCGCTGCCGCTGCGCGCCCAGGCCCAGCTGCCCGGCATGGGCGATGGCGGCGAGATGACCGCCGCCGCCGAACGCCACCTGGGCGACCAGATCGCCCGCGAGCTCTACCGCGACCCGGACTACCTCGACGACCCGGTGCTGGTCGAGTACGTGCAGGACATCTGGCAGCGCCTGCTGGCGGCGGCGCGCGTGCGCGGCGAGCTCACGCCCGAACTCGACGAGCGCTTCGCCTGGACCATCCTTTTGGGCCGCGACCGCACCATCAACGCCTTCGCGCTGCCGGGCGGCTACCTCGGGCTCAATCTGGGGCTGCTGGCTGTGGTCGGCAGCCGGGACGAGCTGGCCACCGTGCTCGGCCACGAGCTGTCGCACGTCACGCAGCGCCACATCGCGCGCGTCATGGCCAAGCAGAGCCAGCAGCTGCCGTTGATGCTGGCGGCCATGGTTCTCGGGGTGATCGCGGCCAGCAAGAGCCGAAGCGGCGATGCCGGCCAGGCCATGATCATGGGCAGCCAGGCGGCCTTCATGCAGAACCAGCTGAGCTTCTCGCGCGACATGGAGCGCGAGGCCGATCGGGTCGGCTTCGGCGTCATGACCCAGGCCGGCTATGCGCCGCAGGGCGCGGCGGCGATGTTCGAGAAGCTGCAATACGCCGCCCGGCTCAACGACAACGGCTCCTACCCCTACCTGCGCAGCCACCCGCTCAACAGCGAGCGGATCGCCGACATGCAGGGCCGGTTCCAGTTCAAGCCCGGCAACGCGGCCGCACTGCCGCTGCTGATGGACCACGCCATGATCTCCGCCCGCGCCCGGGTGTTCACGCGCCCCGGCGTCGACGTGCTGCGGCAATGGGTCGATGCGGCCGGGGCCGGCGAGTTCGCGCGCAGTTCGCCGGCGCAGCAGGCCGGCACGCTCTACGCGGCCGCGCTGTCGGCCAGTGAACTGCGCGACTTCAAGGCGGCCCGCTCCCTGGTCCAGCGGCTGATCGCGCGCACCGCCGGCGATGCGCCTTCGGCGCGGCTGGCGCGCCTGCTCTCGGCCGAGATCGAACTTGCAGCGGGCGCGCCGCAGGCGGCCGCGGCGCTGCTCGATCCGAAGGCCAAGGACCGCCCCGAAATGCTGCTCGCGGCGCAGGTCGCAGTCGCCACCCACGCCCCGGCGCCGATGATCCCGCCGCTGCGCGACTGGGTTGCGACCCATCCGCGCGACGCCACGGCCTGGCGCATGCTGGCCAACCTGTACGGCGCCAACAACGAGCCGGTCAGCGCGATCCGCGCCGACGCCGAGTCCAACGTCGCCACGCTCGACCTGGCGGCCGCGCGCGATCGATTCAAGGCGGCGCAGGACCTGGTGCGCAAGCCCGGCTCGGTGCCGATCGACCACTACGAGGCGTCGATCATCGACACCCGCGCCCGCGCGGTGGACGCGCTCCTCAGGGAGCAGGCCGCCGAGGAAAAGCGGCCACCCAGGTAGCGGCCGCGCAGCGCGCGGGCCTCAGGCCTGCTTCGAGAACAGTCCGCCGAGCGCGGACTCGATCACCACGCCGAGCAGCGAATAGATCAGCGAGCCGACCAGCGCAGCAAAGAAGCTGTTGACATGGAAGCCCGACAGCAGGCCCGACGCCGCCCAGAAAAGCAGGGCGTTGATGACGAACAGGAACAGGCCCAGCGTGACGATCGTGACCGGCAAGGTCAGCACCACCAGCACCGGCCGCACGAACATGTTGAGCAGCCCGATCACGGCCGCCGCCAGCAGCGCCGAGGTATAGGTGCTGACCTGGACCCCGCTGTAGAGATAGGCCACCGCCAGCAGCGCCAGCGCGCTCAGCAGCCACTTGATGAGAAGTCGCATCAGGTGCGCGGCGGTCCAGGCTACTCGGAGAGTTCGTTGGCCAGCACCAGCAGCGCGCCCATGCCCACCATCGCGCCGGGCAGCGCCCAGCCCGAGTGGCCGGCCGGCGCGACATCGGGCGCCACGGGCTCGAGGTCGACGCCGATCTTCGGCCGCCGGGCGTCGACCACCCGCGCCGCGCCGTGCTCCAGCTTCAGGCGCTGGGTCAGCTCGGGGAGCGGCCCCTTGGCCAGCACGGGCATCACCGGCGCGCCGCCGTGCGTGAGCACGGGCAGCAGCTGCTCCTGGACCTTGGCGAACCACTTGGCACGCCAGTTCTCGCGGGCACTGTGGCTCACCCATTTGCTGATGCGGCGGGTCATGCGCGGGGCGCACGCCACGAGCACCCATGCGCTCACCTCGGCGCCGCCGGCCGCGGCGGGAGGCCGGGCGAGGAATTCGCGCGCGTAGGCCGCGTCGTCCACGTACAGAATGACCTTTTCCATGGTTGCTCCTTCTTGGGTTGGTTGGAGTGGGAGAGACATCGACGGAAGAAATCGCTTCAGGCGGCGACCGTTTCGGCCGGCTTCGGGCGCCGCGAGGCCACCCACTTGCCGATCACCAGCACCAGCAGCGCACCGATGACGCCGGCCGCGTAGCGCACCACGTCGCTCTGCGGCAACTTGGGCACCCAGGTCCAGGCCGCCGGATTGGCCACCGACGGATCGGACACCGCCATGGTGCCGGCGATCCAGCCGAGCAGCATGCCGCCCAGGGTGATGATCAGCGGGAAGCGGTCCATCAGCTTGATGACCAGCTGGCTGCCCCAGACGATGATCGGGATGCTCACGAGCAGGCCGAAGACGACCAGCGGCATCTGGTGGCCTTCGCCGGCGCCCTGCGCGGCGCCAGCGATCGCGATCACGTTGTCGACGCTCATCACGAGGTCGGCCACGATCACGGTCTTGACCGCGGCCCAGAGCTTGTCGCTGGCCGCGATGTTGCCGTGGGCGTCGTCATGCTCGGGCGCCAGCAGCTTGACGCCGATCCACAGGAGCAGGATGGCGCCGGCCAGCTTCAGGAACGGAATCGCCAGCAGCGTGAGCGCGAAGAAGATCAGGACCACGCGCAGCACGATGGCGCCCGCGGTGCCCCACAGGATGCCCTTGGTGCGCTGGGCCGGCGGCAGTTTGCGGCAGGCCAGTGCGATCACGACCGCGTTGTCGCCACCCAGCAGGATGTCGATCATGATGATCTGGCCGACCGCGACCCAGAATTCGGGGGTTAGAAATTGCTCCATGAAGTCCTCTCTGATTTCGTTTCACTTCCGCTCGCGTGGATCGGTGGAGGCGTTGACTTGAGAGAACGGAGTTCCGGGAAATGCAACGCTTCGATCAAAACCGCGAGGGCTTGTATCGAAGGTCTTGCATGACAGCACGCGGCTGCCCGACAGGCCGGAAGTTTTTTGCTTCGTATTGACGACCTGGCGAACCCACTCCCTCGGGAGCAAGTGGGAGCTACTCCCCTTCGTGGCCGGAATTAGAGCATCGAGGGCGGGGTGTTGCAACCGGACTCGTCCGGGTCCTTAAAGCGAAAGAGCCTGGATGCCCCGTGAATTTGGAAGTTGATGCTATTGATTTGATAGCATTCAATTCCTTCAACGAGTGCGGGCCATTGCCCGGACTATGATTCGCGCTCGCTTTTTTTCGTCTGTCCATGGCCGCCATTCACATCACCGACATCGAGGCCGCCATCAACTACTGGCGCGAGAGAAAACCCTCGCCCGACGGCATCACGCTGGCGCCCGAACTGCGCGCGCTGGCCGAGGTCTACGCGCTGATGGTGTTCCACCACGAGGACGAGGTCGACGAGGTCGGCTTTCCCGCCAAGGCCTGGGCCGCCTGGCTCGCCTGGTACCAGACCACGCCCGACACGCCCTGCATCGCGATCTGCTCCACCAGCCAGGGCGACGACCAGTGCAAGGGCTGCGGGCGCAGCTTCGACGAGGTCCAGCACTGGCCCGCGATGACACCGGCCGAGAAGCGCTCGACCTGGCGCCGCATCACGATGCAGGACACCGCCTGGCGCTTCAACAAGTACGCCGAGCGCGCCCGGGAGGCCAGCCAGGTCCGGGCCGACGAGGCGCCGCCGCCCGATCCCGCGGGCTGAACAGACGCCATGCGCCGCCTCGCCCAAGCCCCCAACCTGGCGCTCGCCACGCTGTGGGTGCAGATGCTGCGCGACGATGGCGTCGACGCCTCGGTGCAGCGCGAGTATCTGGGCGCTGCCGCCGGGCAGTTGCCGCCTGATCAGTGCCTGCCGGAAATATGGATCGAGGACGACGCCCAGTTCGAGCTCGCCGAGCGGCTGCTGCATGCGCTCAGGCACCGTCCGCAGCGCCGCTGGGAGTGCCGCTGCGGCGAACTGGTCGAGGGCGGCTTCGACCAGTGCTGGCGCTGCGGCGCCCCGATGCCCTAGGCTGAGCGCGCCCTGCTAGCGCAGCCTCACGGGCTCGATGTCGATGCTGCGGCTGCCGTCGCCCAGCATCAGCGTGCCTTCCTGGATCGTTGCCTGCAGCTGCATCGAGCGCTGCGCCAGCGCCGCCAGCGACTGCGAAGCCGCCGTCGGCACCCGGAACACCTGCAGGTTCTGCGGCCGGGTCAGCTTGTTCTCGACGCCGCGCCACCAGATCTCGGCCGCGTGGTTGAAGCAGTAGACGATCACCGAATCGGCCTTGCCGCAGGCCTTGATGACCGGCTTGTCCTCGGGCTGGCCGACCTCGATCCAGAGCTTCACCTGGCCGGTGAAATCGCGCAGCCAGACATCGGGCTCGTCGGGATTCGACAGGCCGGCGCCGAAGGCCAGCGTGCCGTCGCCGTTGCAGACGTCCTGCAGCTGGTGGGCATTGAGCGCCAGCGCGACCAGCCGGATCATCATCCGCTCGTCGGTCTCGCTGGGGTGGCGCGCCAGGGTCAGCGCGTGGTCGGCGTAGTAGTTGTGGTCGATGTCGGCGACCGCGAGACTGGCCTTGAAGATGGTGGACTTGAGTGCCATCAGATTCGCCGCCGGGCCGCCCCAAGGCGAATCAGCCCCCTCGGGGGGCAGCGAGGACACGAAGTGCCGAGCGTGGGGGCCTTCATGCCCGCCGGGCCAGTTCGGCGGCCTTGCCGATGTAGCTCGCGGGGGTCATGGCAAGCAAGCGGTCCTTTTCTTCTTGCGGAATCTCGAGCGAGCGGATCAACCCGTGCAGCGCCTCGGCCGTCACCGTCTTGCCGCGCGTGACTTCCTTGAGCTGCTCGTAGGCGCCCTGCACGCCGAAGCGGCGCATCACGGTCTGGATCGGCTCCGCCAGCACTTCCCACGAGCGGTCGAGGTCCTGGGCCAGCGCCTCCTCGTTGAGTTCGAGCTTGCCCAGCCCGGTCGCCAGGCTGGCATAGGCCAGGGTGGCGTAGCCGAAGGCGACGCCGATGTTGCGCAGCACCGTGCTGTCGGTCAGGTCGCGCTGCCAGCGGCTGATCGGCAGCTTCTCGCTCAGGTGGCGCAGCACCGCGTTGGCCAGTCCCAGGTTGCCCTCGGCGTTCTCGAAATCGATCGGGTTGACTTTGTGCGGCATCGTCGAGGAGCCGATCTCGCCCGGCTTCAGCCGCTGCTTGAAATAGCCCAGGCTGACGTAGCCCCAGATGTCGCGCGAGAAGTCGACCAGGATGGTGTTGGCGCGCGCCACGGCGTCGAACAGCTCGGCCATGTAGTCGTGCGGCTCGATCTGGATGCTGTAGGGCTGGAAAGTCAGGCCCAGGCCGAGCGGCGCGGGCGTCTCGACCACCTTGCGGCTGAAGGCTTCCCAGTCGAAATCGGGCCAGGCGGCCATGTGGGCGTTGTAGTTGCCGACCGCGCCGTTCATCTTGCCCAGCAGCTGCACGCCGGCGATCTGCGCGCGTGCCTTGGCGAGGCGCACCGCGACGTTCGCGAGTTCCTTGCCGACCGTGGTCGGGCTCGCGGTCTGGCCGTGGGTGCGCGACAGCATCGACACGCCGGCGAACTTGCCGGCCATATCGCGCAGGGTGGCGATCAGGCCGTCGATGGCCGGCAGCATCACCTTTTCGCGCGCGGCCTGGATCTGGAGCGCGTGGCTGGTGTTGTTGATGTCCTCGCTGGTGCAGGCGAAATGGACGAACTCGGAGGCGGCCAGCAGTTCCGGGCGGGCCTCGAACTTGGACTTGATCCAGTACTCGACCGCTTTCACATCGTGGTTGGTGGTCTTTTCGATCTGCTTGATCGCGACCGCGTCGGCTTCCGAGAAGTTGGACACCAGGCCGAGCAGGTACTTTCGGGCGCCGCCCGTGAGGGGCTTGAATTCGGCGAAGCCGCAGTCCGAGAGGGCGATGAACCAGGCCACCTCGACCTGCACGCGCCGGTGCATGTAGCCCTGTTCGCTCATCAGCGGACGCAGCGCCGAGAGCTTGGCCGCATAGCGGCCGTCGAGGGGGGAAAGGGCGGAGACGGTGGAGAAACTCATGGGCCAATTTTAGGTTGCGGCACGGCTGAAGCAATTTCGCCGGGCTTCGCCCAGCATTCCGTGACGCGCATTCCCCTAGAATCAAAGCGCTACAACGATGACCCAGATGGGGGAGTGCCTGCATGAAACTGATCGGATCCGCTGCCAGCCCGTACGTGCGCAAGGTGCGCGTGGTCATGGCCGAGAAGCGGCTCGATTACCAGTTCGTGATCGAAGACGTCTGGTCTGCCGATACCACGATTTCCAGTTCCAACCCGCTCGGCAAGGTGCCCTGCCTGATCATGGACGGCAGCGAGGCGATGTTCGATTCGCGGGTGATCGTCGAGTACCTCGACACCCTGTCGCCGGTCGGCAAGCTGATCCCGCAGCAAAGCCGCGAGCGCGCCGAGGTCAAGACCTGGGAGGCGCTGGCCGATGGCGTGATGGACGCCGGATTGCTGCTGCGCATGGAGGCCACCTGGGTGCACCGCGCCGACAGCGAGCGCAGCCAGGCCTGGATGGACCGCCAGCGCGGCAAGATCAACAACGGCATCGCCGCCATGGCCAAGGGCCTGGCCGACAAGCCCTTCTGCAGCGGCATCCACCTGAGCCTGTCCGACATCGCCGTCGGCTGCGTCCTGGGCTGGCTCGACTACCGCTTCCCCGAGATCGACTGGCGCGCCGACCACGCCAACCTGGCCAAGCTGTTCGACAAGCTCATGCTGCGCCCCAGCTTCGCTGACACCAAGCCCTGACCCCCCAGCGCCCCAATGAAAAAGCCCCGCACGCGGGGCTTTTTGCTTCTCGAGGCCGGCGCAGCCAGGCCCGTTGGTGAAACACCGCGGAACTGGCTTTGCCAGGCCGCTGGTGTTGCCCCCGGCAGGGGGTGGGCGTCCGGACACGCAGTGCCGGACAACCTGGGGGCGAGCAATAAAGATGTTACGAGGCGCCCCGACGCGAAGGAGGGAGGGAGGGAGGAGGAGAAGAATCGCCTCGGGATTTCAACCTGGCGGCAAGCGCCCGGAAGACCTCGCAACATAAAAACCGACCGGACTTTCGTGCCCGGAAACGGTATGAGCGTGGACCGACGAGCCGGTTCCCTGGCGATACGTAAGCGTTTGTGACTAGTTGGAAGTTGTTGCCGGTTGTGAAGTCACCGACGCCAGCGGCGCCGCGCCCAACTGCTTTTCGATCTCCCGCACGAACGCGCGGTCGTCAGGTGCCGTCATGCTGGAGTAGGCGTCCACCACCTTGCCGTCGCGGCCGATCAGGTATTTGTAGAAATTCCATTTCGGCGTCGTGCCGGAGAGCTGCGCCAACTGCTTGAAGAGCGGGCTGGCATCAGCGCCTCGCACCGATGATTTCGCGAACATCGGAAATTTGACGCCGAAGGTGCTTTCGCAGAAGTCGGCGATTTCCTTGTTCGAGCCGGCCTCCTGGGCGAAATCGTTCGACGGGAAGCCCAGCACGACGAGCCCTCGCGACCGGTATTTGCTGTCGAGGGCTTCCAGCCCCTTGTACTGGGGCGTGAAGCCGCAAAAACTCGCGGTATTGACCACCAGCACGACCTTGCCCGCGTACTGGCACAGGGCCTGCGGCTTTTCGTCCTGGAGCCGCGGAAAAGTGTGCTGAAGGATCGCAGGACAGCCGGCCGCGGCGCCCTGCGCGGCGGCGCCGGTCGGCAGCAGACCGGCAGCCAGCACGATGGCTGGGAAAAATGGCACTAACAGACCGAGGGGTATTCGCATGGCGGTGTTCCCGAGTGAAAAGCAGCGCGAATGGGCAAGTTTGCGGCGCGCGGACCTACATCATCGCGCGCTTGTCACAGGCGCGATAAGCCTGCCGACTAAAATCCGTCGGCTTAAGAAAGACATTGATGCTTTATCCGGAACTCTTCAGACAACTCGAATCTGTCCGCTGGGACATGGACAAGGATATTCCTTGGCAGTCTTTCGACGCAAGCCGGCTCACCGAGGAGCAGGCGCAGACCATCAAGATGAACGCGATCACCGAGTGGGCGGCGCTGCCGGCCACCGAGATGTTCCTGCGCGACAACCGGCATGACAGCGACTTTTCGGCCTTCATGTCGATCTGGTTCTTCGAGGAGCAGAAGCACTCGCTGGTGCTGATGGAATACCTCAAGCGCTTCAGCCCCCAGCATGCGCCGACCGAGCAGGAACTGCACGACGTGCGCTTCGATTTCGATCCGGCGCCGCCGCTCGAGACCCTGATGCTGCATTTCTGCGGCGAGATCCGCCTGAACCACTGGTATCGCCGTGCCGCCGAGTGGCACACCGAGCCGGTCATCAAGCACATTTACACCACGCTGAGCCAGGACGAGGCGCGCCACGGCGGCGCCTACCTGCGCTACATGAAGCGGGCCATGGAAAAGTTCGGCGACGAGGCCCGTTCGGCCTTCACCAAGGTCGGCGTGCTGATGGCCAGCGCCCGCCGCACGGCGCAGGCGCTGCATCCGACCAACCTGCACGTCAACAAGGCGCTGTTCCCGAACGACACGATCCAGAGCCGGGTGCCCGATCCCGACTGGCTCGAGCACTGGCTCGACAAGCAGATCAAGTTCGATTCGGTCTGGGAGAACAAGGTCGGCGAGCGGATCCTGCACAACCTGAGCCTGCTGATGAACCGCAGCTTCAAGACCGTCCAGGAACTGAACCGCTACCGCAAGGAGCTCGCGGCCACCCTCGGCCCCAGGCCCGAATACCAGGGCGCCTGAACCCGGAACAGGGTCTCAGCGGCGCTCGACGATCACCGGCGCCAGCTGCAGGCCGTTGCGGACTTGTTCGGCCGCCTCGCGGGCCGTGTCCCGCGAGGCATAGGGGCCTGACTGCAGGCGGTGCGTACCGTTCTCGCTGAACACATTGAGGGTGCTCGCCAGCGGCGGCATCTCGCGTGCCACCTGCTGCTGAAAACGCTGGGCGCCTTCGCGCTGGCTGAAGGCGCCGAGCTGGACCCAGAAACCGGGCCCGGCGGCCGCCGTACGCGGCGCCGGCGTGGCCGGCTGGGCGGGTGCCGCGGCCAGCGGCGTCATCGGCGGCAGCGCCGCGACTTCCATGGCGTCGTAACGCGACGTGGCGACCACGGGTGCAGTCAGCGCCGCGGGCACCGCGACACCGTCCGCGGCGGCCACGGCGGCCACGGCGGCGGTCGGCGCGGCCTGCTGGGCCAGCACCGGGGCATCGCCGCGGCGCCAGGCACCGGTACGGATGTCCTCGTTGGTGAGGCGCTCGATCTCCACCGGCGCGACGCCGCGCAGCAGGTCGAGCTTGAGGGCCGCGGTGTAGCTCAGATCGATGACCCGGTCGTCGCGGAAGGGGCCGCGGTCGTTCACGCGGACGATCACTTCGCGGCCGTTGGCCGGGTTGCGCACCCTTGCGTAGCTCGGCAGCGGCAAGGTCTTGTGGGCCGCCGTCATCGCGTACATGTCGTACGGCTCGCCGCTGGCGGTCGATTGGGCGTGGAACTTGCGCCCGTACCACGAGGCAAGGCCGGTTTCGCGGAAGGGCCGGTCGTCGGTGATCGGCACATAGGAGCGGCCGAGCACCGTGTAGGGCTTGCTGGTGCCGCCGCTGCCGCGGATCGGTTCGACCCGGGGTTCGGCATCCGGGACCTGGCCCAGGCCCGAAGGCGGATTGGCATCGGCACCGTCGCGGCCGCCGCGCGGCCCGCTGGCGCAGCCCGCGAGCAGCACCAGCGTCGCCGCCGCGAGCCACGCTGAAGCGTGCCGCTGGCTAGCCAAAGACCGCCTTCCAGAGCGCCAGCATGGCCTCGCGTTCGGCCACCAGGGTGCTCATCGGCACCTGGGTCGGCTCCTCGTTGAGGCGGGCCCGGTGCTGCACCCGGCGCAGTTCCCGGTAGGCCGCGGCGGCGGCCTCGCCCACGCCTGCGGGCAGCAGCTTGGCCGCTTCGGCACGCTGGAGCAGCGCGATGTTGCCGACATTGGGCACCAGCTCGGGATGCGCCTTGGCCTCGGACAGCACCAGGAACTGCACCGCGAACTCGGCATCGACCATGCCGCCGGCGCTGTGCTTGACGTCGAAGAGAGCGGGCTTGACCGGCCGCGCGGCGCTTACCTTGGCGCGCATCGCGACGATCTCGGCCTTGAGGGCCTCGCGGTCGCGCGGTGCCGTGATCACGGCTTCGCGGATGCGGTCGAAACGCTCGACGTGAGCCGGCTCGCCCAGCACGCAGCGCGCCCGCGTCATGGCCTGGTGCTCCCAGGTCCAGGCGGTGTTGCTGCCGCGGCCCAGCTGGTACTTCTCGTAGGCATCGAAGCTGGTGGTCAGCAGGCCTGAATTGCCATTGGGGCGCAGCGCGGTGTCGATCTCGAACAAGTCGCCCTCGCGGGTCTTGACCGTGAGCCAGTTGATCAGCTTGCGGACGTAGGCGGCATAGACTTCGCCGGCACGCTCGTCCTCGTCGTCGTAGACGAAGACGATGTCGAGGTCGCTGCCGTAGCCGAGCTCCTTGCCGCCGAGCTTGCCGTAGCCGATGATCGCGAAGCGCGGCTGGTCGCGGTGCGGATTGCGCACCTGGGGCCAGCACCAGCGCGCGGTCACGCGCAGCACCGCGTCGGCCAGGGCGCTCAGGTCGTCGGCCACCTGCTCGACCGTGATGCGGCCATCGAGGTCGCGCGCCAGCGTACGGAACAGCTCCGCGTGGTGGGCGTGGCGCAGCAGGTTCAGCAGCCGCTCCTCGTCGGCCTCGCCGGTCTGCGTCAGCGAGCGGTGGCGGTCTTCGAGCTCGCGCTCGAAGTCGGCGGCGACGAAGCGCCCGGACAGCATGGCGCTGCTGGCCAGTTCGTCGATCACGCCGGGGTGCTTCAGCAGGTAGCTCGCGGGCCATTTGGCCGAGCCGAGCAGGCGCAGCAGGCGCTCTTGCACCGCGGGCCGCTCGACCAGCAGCGCGATGTAGCTGTCGCGGCGCAGCAGCGGCTCGATCCAGTCGGCCCAGCGCAGCGCGGCATCGACGTGGCGGCTGATCTGGCCCTGGGCATTGCTGTCGGGCTCGCGCAGCCACAGGGCGGTGCGCTGCACCAGCTGGCGCAGGCGGGCCCGGGTGTCGTCGCGCAGCGCCAGCACCCGCGGGTTCTCGTTCCAGGCCCGGACGCGCGCGGCGAACGGTGCCGGCAGCGATTCGAGCAGGTCGCTCATGTCGAGCGGGGCGGGGGCCGAAGCGCCGCCCTTGCAGCCGCTGCAGGGCTTCTTGCCGCCCAGCAGCTTGTCGAACTCCTGGGCCACGAATTCGCGATGGGTGTCGAGCTGGGCCAGGAAGGCGCAGCAATCGGCGAAGCCGAGCGTGAGCGCGATCCAGTGCAGGTCGTCGTCGTTGACCGGCAGCACATGGGTCTGCTGGTCGTCCAGGTACTGGATGCGGTGCTCGACCCGGCGCAGGAACTCGTAGGCCGAGGCCAGCGCGTCGGCCGCTTCCTGCGGCATCAGCCCGGCGCGTGCCAGCCGTTGAAGCGCATCGAGCGTCGGCCGGGTCCGCAGTTCGGGGAACTGGCCGCCGCGCACCACCTGCAGCAACTGCACCGTGAATTCGATCTCGCGGATGCCGCCGCGCGACAGCTTGACGTCGTTGGCGCGCTCGGGCCGGCCGGCGCTGCGGCGTGCCGCCTGTTCGCGAATCTGCCGGTGCAGCGTGCGCAGCGAATCGAAGACGCTGTAGTCGAGGTAGCGGCGGAAGACGAAGGGCAACACCGCGCTGCGCAGCGCCTGGGCCGAGCCGTCGGCCACCACCGCGGCGGGCGCGACCACCCGGCTCTTGAGCCAGGCGAAGCGCTCCCATTCGCGGCCCTGGACCTGGAAATACTCCTCGAGGGCGTCGAGCGAGACCACGCTCGGCCCCGAATTGCCGTTGGGCCGCAGGGCCAGGTCGACCCGGAACACGAAGCCGTGTTCGGTGGTGTCGCCCACCAGCGCGTAGATCCGCTTGACCGCCCGCGCGAAGTATTCCTGATTGGCCAGCCTCGAGCGGCCCTCGGCGTTGCCGGCGGTCTCGCCGTCGTGGTCGTAGAGGTATATCAGGTCGATGTCGCTCGACACGTTGAGCTCGCGGGCGCCGAGCTTGCCCATGCCGACCACCCAGAGCTGGGACCGCCGGCCGTCGGCCGCGAGCGGTGCGCCGTGGGCTTCGTCGAGCTCGGCGCAGGCCTCCCGGCAGGCGACGTCGAGCGCGAATTCGGCCAGCTGGGTGACCGCGGTGGTGACCACGGCCAGCGGCGCCTGCAGGTCGCAGTCGAGCGTGATGAGGCGTTCCATCACCAGCTGGCGAACGATGCGCAAGGCGTCGGCGACGTTGTCGCCGCGCTCGCGCAGGGCCCGGTACGCTTCGGCCATGTGGGGCCGCGTGGGCTCGCCTGGCGGCAGCAGCGACAGCTCGGCAGCGTAGCGCCGGCGCAAGCGCTGGATGAAGCGGGACGATGCCGACAAAGGCGGCGAATCGGATGATGCTGGCGGCCGAAGCGTGGCGCTGTCGGCGGCGGTGGAACCCGGCTGGGAGCTGGCGGTCATAATTCCTGACACAGCGCGATCCTCAATGAACGACACGACGTCTTCCCCTTCACGTCTGCTCAAGATCACCGCTGCGACGGCGCGCTGGTTGTTGGGTTTGCTGATCGGTGCATGGCTCCTGCTTGCGCTGTCAGTCGTTGTCCTACATCTCTGGATTGTGCCGCGAATCGGAAACTACCGTGGCGCACTGGAGGCGCAGGCCACACGGGCCATCGGCGTACCCGTGCGCATCGGCTCGATCAGCGCCCGGTCGGGCGGCCTTTTCCCGGCCGTCGAGCTGCGCGACGTGGTGCTCATGGACGAGCGCAGCCAGGAGGCGCTGCGGCTCGAGCGGGTGGTGGCCAGCGTGTCGCCGCGCTCGCTCTGGAACCTCAGCTTCGAACAGCTCTACATCGAGCGGCCGCAGGTCGACGTCCGGCGCGATGCACTCGGCAACATCCACGTCGCCGGGCTCCACATGCCGAACGACACCAGCGGCGGCGGCGCTGGTGCCGACTGGTTCTTCGCCCAGCGCGAACTGGTCGTGCAGGGCGGCACCGTGCGCTGGACCGACGAGCGGCGCCAGACCGCGCCGCTGCTGCTGTCCGATGTGCAGTTCGTGGCCCGCAACGGGGCGCGCCGCCACGCCATGCGCCTGGACGCCACCCCGCCCCCCGGCTGGGGCGAGCGCTTCACGCTGCGCGGCCAGTTCCGCCAGCCGCTGCTGTCGGTGCGCAGCGGCAACTGGCGCAGCTGGGACGGCCAGCTCTATGCCGACCTTCCCTACCTCGACATCGCCCGGCTCGACGGCTATGTCGACCTCGACGCCCGGATCCACCAGGGTTCCGGCGGTCTGCGCCTCTGGGCCGACGTCAATGACGGCGAGATCACGGGCGGCGTGGCCGATCTGGGACTGAGCCGCATCGACGTGTCGCTCGGCAAGGCGCGCGAGCCGCTCGTGCTGCGCGACGTCACCGGCCGCCTGACCGGCAAGCGCGGCGACGGCACGCTCGAGTTCGCGACCACCCGGCTGCAGTTCGACACCGCGGACCACATGCGCTGGCCCGGCGGCAACCTGTGGTTCCAGCACGCGGACGCCAAGGGGCGCACGGCGGAGCGCACCGCCCTGCGGGCCGACCGGCTCGACCTCGCGGCGCTGGCGCTGATCGCCGACCGGCTGCCCTTGGGCGAGGCGTTCCGCAAGCAACTCGAGGCCTACCAGCCGCGTGGCATGGTCGAACACATCGAGGCCAGCTGGCAGGGCCCCGCCGGCGAACCCTCCGGCTACCAGCTGAAGGGCCGCATGAGCGGCTTCAGCGTGGCGTCTCAGCCCGGCGTGCCGGCCCCCGCGCCGGCGACGCCGGCCGGGGCGGCCGGCACGTCCGCCTCGGCGCCGCACGTGCCGGTCGGCAGTCCCGGCGTCAGCGGCGCCACGGTCGATTTCGACGCCAGCCAGGCCGGCGGCAGCGCCATGCTGTCGATCGCCAGTGGCGCGCTCGACCTGCCGGGCGTGTTCGAGGAGCCGGTGGTGCCGATCGATCGGCTGTCGACCCAGCTGCAGTGGAAGCTCGATCGCGGCGCGGTGCAGGTGCAGGTGTCGAACCTGCGTTTCGCCAACGTCGATGCCGAAGGCGAGGCCCAGGCCAGCTGGCGCACCAGCGACCCGGCCGTCTCGCACAGCGCCGATCGCTACCCCGGCGTGCTCGACCTGCAGGGCAAGCTCACACGCGCCGACGGCACCCGTGTCTGGCGCTACCTGCCGCTGCACATCCCGAAGGCCACGCGCGACTACGTGCGCGACGCGATCACCAAGGGCACAGCAAGCGCGGTCGACTTCAAGGTCCGTGGCGACCTCTGGGACATGCCCTTCATGGACCCGAAGCAGGGCGATTTCCGCATCGCCGCAAAGGTCGCGGATGTCAGCTACGCCTATGTGCCGCCGGCGCCGGGCGCGACCGTGGTCTGGCCCGCGCTGAGCGGCCTGTCGGGCGAACTGGTGTTCGAGCGGGCCGGCATGCTGGTGCGCAATGCGCGCGGGCGACTGGCGGCGGCCCAGGCCGTCGAGGTCACGAAGGCCGAAGCGCAGATTGCCGACATGTCGCACCATGCGCCGGTGCTCAAGCTCGACGTTCAGGCCAAGGGGCCGCTGGGCGAGGTGCTGCGGGTCGGCGGACCGCTCGCCGGCGAGGCCGCCCCGACCCTGGCGGACATGCGCGCGACCGGCAATGCCGACTACAAGCTGCGGCTCGAGCTGCCGCTCGAGGCGATGGACAAGACCAAGGTGCAGGCCGCCATCGCGCTCGCCGACAACGAGCTGCAACTGGTGTCCGGCGCGCCGGCGCTGACGCAGGCGCGCGGCACGCTGAATTTCACCGAAGGCGGGTTTTCGCTCGCCGGCGTGCAGGCGCGCGGCCTCGGTGGCGCCATGCGCATCGACGGCAGCGGCCGCTTCACCGGCAAGCAGGAGCTGGAGCTGCGCGTCCAAGGTACGGCCAGCGCCGAAGGCCTGCGGGCGGCGCGCGAGATCGACTGGCTGGCCCGCCTGGCCAAGAACGCGACCGGCAGCGCGCCCTATGCGGCCAGCTTCTCGGTGCGTGAAGGCACGCCCGAGTTCTTGCTCACCAGCAGCCTGCAGGGCCTGGGGCTCCAGTTGCCGGCGCCGATGGCCAAGGAGGCCCAGGACGCCATGCCGCTGCGGGTCGAGAAGAAGATCGTGCTGCGCGAGGCCCGCGGGGCCGGCGCTGCGCCGCAGCTGCACGACCAGATCTCGCTCGAGCTGGGCAAGGTCGGCTCGGCCAGCTATGTGCGCGACGTCTCGGGCCCCGAGGCGCGGGTGCTGCGCGGCGCCATCGGCATCGGCCTCGCGGCTGGCGAATCGGCGCCGCCGCCGGAGCGCGGCGTGGCCGCCAACATGCGTTTCGAGCGGCTCGACCTCGGTGCCTGGCAGGCGCTGTTCAGTGCGGCCACCGGCAAGGCGCCCGAAGCCGTGGCGAATGTCGACAGCGGCGACGACGCGCTGGCCTACCTGCCGACGACCATCGCGCTGCGGGCCCAGGAGCTGGTGTTCGGCGGCCGCACGCTGCACGACGTGGTGCTCGGCGGCACGCGCGACGGCCAGCTCTGGCGCGCCAACGTCGACGCGGTCGAGCTCAGCGGCTATGCCGAGTACCGCCATGCACAGGCGGGGCGCCTGTATGCGCGCCTGGCCCGACTCAAGATCGCGCGCAGCGAAGCCACGGCGGTCGAGTCCCTGCTCGACGAGCAGCCGAGCACCCTGCCGGCGCTCGACATCGTGGTCGACGACTTCGAGCTCTTCGGCCGCCGCCTCGGCCGGGCCGAGATCGATGCCGTGAACCGCGGCGGTGCCGGCCGCGAATGGATGCTCAACAAGCTGACCCTCAGCAATCCGGACGCCACCTTCAACGCCCACGGCAGCTGGGCCGCGCCGCCCGGCGCCAGCGCAGGGCGCGACCAGCGCCGCACCGCGATGGATTTCAAGCTCGACATCGTGGACGCCGGTGCGCTGCTGAACCGCTTCGGCATGAAGGACGTGGTGCGGCGTGGCCGCGGCCGGCTCGAGGGCCAGGTCAACTGGACCGGCTCGCCGTTCTCGATCGACTACCCGAGCCTCGGCGGGCAGCTGCAGATCGACGTCGAATCGGGCCAGTTCCTGAAGGCCGACCCGGGCATTGCCAAGCTGCTCGGCGTGCTGAGCCTGCAGGCCTTGCCACGGCGCCTCACGCTCGATTTCCGCGACATCTTCAGCGCCGGCTTCGCCTTCGACTTCCTGCGCGGCGATGCCAAGATCGCCAACGGCGTGGCCTCCACCAACAACCTGCAGATGAAGGGCGTCAACGCCGCCGTGCTGATGGACGGCTCGGCCGACATCGCGCGCGAGACGCAGAGCATCCGGGTCGTGGTGGTGCCCGAGATCAGCGCCGGCACCGCGGCGCTGGTGGCGACCGCGATCAATCCGGCGATCGGACTCGGCACCTTCCTGGCGCAGATGGTGCTGAGCCGGCCGCTCATCGCGGCGGCCACGCAGGAGTTCCAGATCGACGGCACCTGGACCGACCCCAAGATCACCCGCGTGCCGCGGCGCGCAACGCCCGAAGCGCTGGCCGAGCCGCCGGCGCCGCGCTAGAAAGAAAAAGGAGACCACCGCCATGAAAGTCGCAGCCATCCAGATGGTGTCGGCCATCGCCCGCGAGGCCAACCTGGCACGCGCCCACGACCTGCTGGCCGAAGCCGCCGCCGCCGGCGCCGAACTGGCCGTGCTGCCCGAGTATTTCTGCATGATGGGGCGCCGCGACACCGACAAGCTGGCGCTGCGCGAGACCGCGGGGGCCGGCACGGTGCAGAGCTTCCTGGCCGATGCGGCGCGCGAGTTCGGGCTCTGGATCGTCGGCGGCACCTTGCCGATCGAGACCGACGACGACCAGCATGTCTTCAACAGCTCGCTGGTCTACGCGCCGGACGGCGAGCGCGTTGCGCGCTACGACAAGATCCACCTGTTCTTTTTCGACAATGGCCGCGAGCGCTACGACGAACGCCGCGTGATCGCACCGGGCACCCAGCCGGTGTGCTTCGACCTGCCCTCGCGCGACGGCCACGCCTGGCGCATCGGCATGAGCGTCTGCTATGACCTGCGGTTTCCGGAGCTCTACCGGGCGCTGGCCCGCCAGGGGGCCGAGCTGCTGCTGGTGCCCAGCGCCTTCACGCGAACCACCGGCGCTGCCCACTGGGAGGTGCTGCTGCGGGCCCGGGCGATCGAGAACCTGGCCTGGGTGGTGGCGCCGGCGCAAGGCGGCACGCACGAGAACGGCCGCCAGACCTGGGGCCAGTCGATGGTGGTCGACCCCTGGGGCACGGTGGCGGCGCAGCACGCCGAGGGCGAGGCCGTGGTGCTGTTCGATGTCGATGCCGCGCAACTCGAGGCCGCGCGCGCCCAGCTCCCGGCGCTGGTCCACAGCGTGATCTGAAGCCGAAGTGTCCGCGCCTTCCCTGCCCGCCGCCCGCGTCCTGCGTCCCGCCTTCGCGCGGCTGCGCTTCCTGCGCTCGTTCTGGCGCCGCTGGTTCCTCTGGGTGCTGCTGGCGATACTGGTGCTGGCGCTGCTGGTCACGGTGGTCTGGCTGGCCGGCCGGCACGAGGTCGAGCAGACCCAGACCGTGCTGGACCGCGACACGGCCGATGCGGTGGCCGACCTGCGCGACGGCCTGCAGCGCAACGTCCAGACCTTGCGCGCCTCGCTGGCCGGCGGGGTCGACCGCGAGCAGTGGGAGGGCCGGGCCTCGGCCTTGTTGCGCGATCACCGCGAGTGGCTGCGTCTCGAATGGCGCGACCCGGCACTGCGCCCGCTCGCCGCGGTCGATTCGCCCTATCGCCGCAAGGTGTTCGGCGACAACGAGCGCGGCCCCGAGCAGATCGACGTCGAACAGGCCTGCTCGACCGCGCGCAAGCTGGGATCGGCGGCCTATTCGCCGAGCCACTACGTGGCCTCGGTGCAGGGCAGCGGCGGCCTCGAGGTGCTGGAGCTGTGCGTCCCGGTCGAGGGCGGCGGCTACCTGGTGGCGGCCTACTCGCTGCGCGATACGCTCACCGAACTGCTGGCGCCGATGCTCAGCCGCGGCCAGGAAGTCGCCTTCACCGAGTCCGACGGCACCCGGCTGGTGGCGATCGGCGCGCCGCGGCGCATCGGCACCCGGGTCTTCACCTCGCAGCAGCTGATCGACCTGCCGGGCGTCACCCTGATGCTGCGCGTCGACGGCTGGCGCGCCGTGCCGGACCTGTTCCCCAACATGCTGACCGCGCTGGTCACGGCGATCTCGATCGCGCTGGTGTCGGTGCTGGTGCTGCTGGCGCGCGACACCCGGCGGCGCCTGCGGGCCGAGCGCGATCTCGGCGATGCGCTGGCCTTCCGCAAGGCGATGGAGGATTCGGTCATCACCGGCCTGCGCGCGCGCGACCTGCAGGGCCGCATCACCTACGTCAACCCGGCCTTCTGCGAGATGGTGGGCTTCAGCGCCGAGGAACTGATGCGCAGCGACGTCGAGGTGCCCTACTGGCCGACCGAGCTGGCGCACGAGTACCAGCGCCGGCAGGCGGTGCGGCTGGCGGGCGCGACGCCGCCGCGCGAGGGCTTCGAGTCGGTCTTCATGCGCAAGGACGGCAGCCGCTTCCCGGTGCTGATCTTCGAGGCCCCGCTGATCAACGCGCAAGGCTCGCAGTCGGGCTGGATGAGCGCCTTCATCGACATCAGCGAACAACGCCGCGTGGAGGAGCTCTCGCGCGCCAGCCAGGAGCGGCTGCAGGCCAGCGCCCGGCTGGCCACCGTGGGCGAGATGGCCTCGCTGCTGAGCCACGAACTGACGCAGCCGCTGGCCGCGATCGCCAGCTACGCCAGCGGCTCGCTCAACCTGCTGGGGACGGACGGGCCGCCGCAAGACGGCGACCGGCAGGAGGTCGCGATGGCGGTGCGCCGGATCGCCGAGCAGGCCGATCGCGCCGGCCAGGTGATCCGCAGCGTGCACGACTTCGTGCGCCGGCGCGATCGCACGCGCGAGTCGGTGACGCCCCAGGCGCTGGTCGACGCGGTGCTGCCGCTGGTGCGGCTGCAGGCGCGCAAGCTCGGCGTGCGCGTGGAGCTGGCCCTGGACGACAACCTGCCGGCCGTGGTCTGCGACCGCACGCTGGTCGAGCAGGTGCTGCTGAACCTGGCGCGCAACGGCATGCAGGCGATGGACATGCCCGAACTGAGCGAGCGCGTGCTGCGCCTGCGGGTCGTTCGCGCCAGCGGCAGCCCGGGCCCGGACGCACGCCGCTGGCTCGAGTTCTCGGTCGCCGACCTCGGCTGCGGCATCAGCGACGAGGTGGCGTCGCGCCTGTTCACGCCTTTCTTCACGACGCGCCCCGACGGCATGGGCCTGGGCCTGAGCCTGTGCCGTACGGTGGTCGAGCAGCACGGCGGCGTACTGATGCACGAACCGCAGCGCCCGCGCGGCACCATCTTCCGATTCACCCTGGCCACCGCAAGCTGACACTTCAAGCCATGCAACCCCTGATCGATGCCCTGATCTTCATCGTCGACGACGACGCCAGCGTGCGCGAGGCCCTGGCCTGGCTGCTGCGATCGCGGCGCCTGGTGAGCGAGCAATTCGCCAGCGCCGAAGCCTTCGAGGCCCGTCTGGCCGAGGAGCCGCTGACCGACCATCCGCATTGCCTGCTGCTCGACGTCCGCATGCCGGGCACCAGCGGCCTGGTGCTGTTCGACCGCCTGGCCGAGCGCGGCCTGCTCGACGCCATGCCGGTGATCTTCCTGACCGGCCATGCCGACGTGCCGACCGCGGTCGATGCGGTCAAGCGCGGCGCCTTCGACTTCTGCGAGAAGCCGTTCTCGGACAACGCGCTGGTCGACCGCATCGAGCACGCGCTCGGGGCGTCGCTGCGCGCGGTCGAGGCCAGGCGCACGCGCCAGCTCTTGAAGCGCCGCATCGACGAGCTGACGGAGCGCGAGCGCGACGTGATGCGCTGCGTGGTCGAGGGGCTGCCGAACAAGCTGATCGCCGATCAGCTGGCGATCAGCGTGCGCACGGTGGAGGTGCACCGCGCGCGCGTGTTCGAGAAGATGGAGGTCAAGTCGGCGGTCGAGCTCGCCAACCTGCTGCGCGGGGTCTGAACCCGATCAGCCCTGCGGGCGTTCGCCGACGAAGATCTCGACGCGGCGGTTCTGCGCCCGGCCGGCTTCGGTGTTGTTGTCGGCGACCGGCTCGCGCGAGCCGCGGCCTTCGGTGCGGATCGCGCCGGCCGGCACGCCGCGCGCCACCAGGTAGTCGCGGGTGCTCGCGGCGCGTTCGATCGACAACGGGTTGTTGATGGCATCGGTGCCGGTGCTGTCGGTGTGGCCGATGATGCGCACCTCGGCGTTCGGGTTGTTGCGCAGGCCGCTGGCGAACTGGTCGAGCACCGGCGAGAAGTTGGGCTTGATCGCCGAGCGGCCGACGTCGAAGGAGATGTCGCTCGGGATCGCCAGCTTGAGCTCGTTGCTGGCGGTCTGGGTGACGGCCACGCCGGTGCCCCGGGTGGCGGCTTCCATCTGCTTCTTCTGGTTCTCCATGCGCTGCGACCAGAGGTAGCCGCCGGCCGCACCGGCGAGCGCACCCACCGCGGCGCCGGTGCCCGCACGGCCGCCGGTCGCCGAGCCGATCGCCGCGCCCGCCAGTGCGCCCACGCCGGCACCGATGCCGGTGTTGCGCTGGGTGTCGGTCATGCCGGTGCCGGCGCAACCGGCGAGAACGAGGGCGGCGGCGGAGGTGGCGAGTACGAGTTTTTTCATGTCGGTCCTTCTGGGGATGCAATACAAGGAAGAACCATTATCCGGAGCGAATCGCGCAAATCCGGTGACGCGGCCGTGTCGGCTTGTAACGGTGATCGGCGATGGGATCTCTCTAAACCCTTGTCGCATCTGGTTGTGCTGCTATCTTTTCGGTAGCGTATGGCGCGCCGGCCCACAGTCGTGTGCGGCGCCGGACTACCGCGATTCAATCCCTTTTCGGGGGCTCCTGGGCATCGTCGCGGTCGTCCAGTTCGCCGCCCTTGCGGCCCGAGAACATGGTCCACCAGACGATCAGCACCAGCGCGATCGCGGCCGCGAGGGCTTCAAGCAAAATCAGACCCATGAACAAAGGACTCCGGTGGCTGGTGGGACTCGCGATCGTAGCAACGCTCGCGGGCTGCAGCTTCAGCACACGACAGCCCGAGGTGCCGCTGGCAACCCCGAGCACGCCCCCGCCACGCGATCTCGGCCCCCTGGGCGGCTCGCTCACCCATCCCAAGAGCCGCTGGACGCCGGTGCCTTGGTCCGAGCTGCCGGGCTTCAACGAGGACGCCCTGCACGAAGGCTGGGTCGCGATGGTCAGCAACTGCGCGCGGCCCAACGCCGCCATCGCGCCGCTCTGCCGCGAGGTGCGCCAACTGGCGCTGGCCGAGCCGGACCAGCAGCGCGAATGGATGATGCAGCGGCTGCAGCCGTTTCGCATCGAGTCGCTTGCGGGCCCGAGCGAAGGCAAGCTCACCAGCTACTACGAGCCGGTCTTCGATGCCACGCGGCGGCCGACCGCGACCCACACGGTGCCGCTCTACCAGGCGCCGGCGGGCCTGGTCCCCAAGCGCCCCTGGTACACCCGCCAGGAGATCGACACGCTGCCCCAGGCCCAGGCCGCGCTGCGCGGCCGCGAGATCGCCTGGCTGGCCGATCCCATCGACGCGCTGATGCTTCACATCCAGGGCTCGGGTCGACTGCGCATCACCGAGGCCGACGGTTCGCAGCGCATGGTGCGCGTGGCCTTCGCGGCCACCAACGAACAGCCCTATCGCAGCGTCCAGCAATGGCTGTCGAGCCAGGGCGCGACCAAGGTCAGCCTGTGGCCGGACGACACCAAGCAGTGGGTGGCGCAGAACCCTCAGCGCGCGTCGCAGCTGCTGTGGAGCAATCCGCGCTACGTGTTCTTCCGCGAGGAGCCGCTCAATGAAGTCGACGCGGCCTCGGGGCCGGTGGGCGCGCAGGGCGTGCCGCTCACGGCCGGCCGCTCGATCGCGGTCGACCGCGACAGCATTCCCTACGGCACGCCGGTCTGGCTCGCCTCGCCGGGGCCGGCCGTGCCGCTGGCCAAGCTGGTGGTCGCGCAGGACACCGGGAGCGCCATCGTCGGCGCGGTGCGGGCCGACTATTTCGCCGGCACCGGCGCCGATGCGGGCCGGGTCGCTGCGCGAGTCAACCAGCCGCTGCGGCTCTGGGCGCTCTGGCCGAAATAGTCAGGCGTTCATCTTCACCACGAAGATCGTGAGCGCGGTGACCATCGCGATGTGCATCAGGAACTCGAGCCGCCGCTCGCGGGGTGCGATGAGGAGGGCGGCGCCGGCCACGACCAGCGTCAGGGCCCCGAACATGAGATCGAAAGAGATATCCACCAAACCGCCGTCCTTGCTGTCACACGGGCCTGCACCAACACGGATTATCAGTGAGCGCGCACGGGCTCCTGCGGCCGGGGCAGCGGCAGCGCGGTCTTGTAGCGCACCTGCTTGAGCGCGAAGCTCGAGCGGATCTTCTCGATGCCGGAGATCGGCGTCAGCTGTTCGAGGATGAACTTCTCCAGCGCCGCGATATCGGCCACGGCGACCCGGATCAGGTAGTCGCTGTCCCCGGTCATGAGGTAGCACTCCATCACCTCGTCGTGCTCCGCGATGCGCTGCTCGAAATCGGACAGCGACTGCTTGCTTTGTGTCTTCAGGCTGATCGAGATGAAGACGTTGAGGCCGAGCCCGAGTGCGCCGGCATTGACCAGGGCCACGTAGCGCTGGATCACGCCGCCGGCCTCGAGCGCCTTCACCCGCGCCAGGCAGGGCGAGGGCGACAGGTGGATGCGGCGCGCCAGTTCGACGTTGGACAGGCCGCCGTCGCGCTGCAGCTCGTCGAGAATGCGCAGGTCGATGGTGTCCAGTTGCATGAAATGCTGTCCAGCGGCAAAAATGCAGAATTCTATGCGGTGGACTGGGCCGGAAAGGCACGGAATCGGCACCCCATTCCATCGCGAACGGCCTAGATTGCAGTTCATGAACGCCCCGATCCCCTTCGACCCTTTGCGCGCCCTGATCGACATGCCCCTGCACGATCCCGATCCCGTCGAAACCGCCGAGTGGCGGGCCGCCTTCGTGGCCCTGGCCGACGCCCACGGGCCGGAGCGGGCGCGCTGGATGCTGGACGAACTCGCACGGCTGGCGCGGGCCCAGCGCATCGGCTGGGAGCCTGACCTGTCGACGCCCTACGTCAACACCATCGCGGTCGACGCCCAGCCGGCCTTCCCCGGCGACCTCGCGATGGAGGAGCGCCTGGCCTCGCTGATGCGCTGGAATGCGCTCGCGATGGTGGTGCGCGCCAACCAGGCCTATGGCGAACTCGGCGGCCACATCGCCAGCTACGCCAGCGCGGCGGACCTGTTCGAGACCGGCTTCAACCACTTCTTCCACGCGCGCACCGACGCCCACCGCGGCGACCTCGTGTTCTTCCAGCCGCACAGTGCGCCCGGCGTCTATGCGCGCGCCTTCCTCGAAGGCCGGCTCGGCGAGGAGGACCTGCGCCACTACCGGCAGGAGCTCACCGCGCCCGCGTTCACCGAAGGCCAGGGCGCACGCGGCCTCAGCAGCTACCCGCACCCGTACCTGATGCCCGACTTCTGGCAGTTCCCGACCGGCTCGATGGGCATCGGGCCGATCAGCTCGATCTACCACGCGCGCTTCATGCGCTACCTCACGCACCGCAACCTGCTGGACTGCGAAGGCCGCAAGGTCTGGGGGGTGTTCGGCGACGGCGAGATGGACGAGCCCGAATCCATGAGCGCGCTGACGCTGGCGGCGCGCGAGAAGCTCGACAACCTGGTCTGGGTGGTCAACTGCAACCTGCAGCGCCTGGACGGCCCGGTGCGCGGCAACGGCCGCATCATCGACGAGCTCGAAAAGCTGTTCGCCGGCGCCGGCTGGAACGTCATCAAGCTGGTCTGGGGCAGCGACTGGGACGGCCTGTTCGCCCGCGACCTCACGGGCGCGCTGGTGCGGGCCTTCTCGAACACGGTCGACGGCCAGATGCAGACCTTCGCCGCCAAGGACGGCCGCTACAACCGCGACACCTTCTTCGGGCAGGACGCGGAGCTGGCGCGGCTCGCCGAGGGCATGACCGACGAGCAGATCGACCACCTGAAGCGCGGCGGCCACGACCTGGTGAAGATCCATGCCGCCTATGCCGCGGCGGCCGCGCACCGCGGCCGGCCGACCGTGATCCTGGCCCACACCAAGAAGGGCTACGGCATGGGCAGCGCCGGCCAGGGCAAGATGACGACGCACTCGCAGAAGAAGTTCGACGACACCGACCTGATCGCCTTCCGCGACCGCTTCAAGCTGCCGCTGACCGACGAACAGGCCACCACCGCCGCCTTCTACAAGCCGGCCGACGACAGCGCCGAGATGCGCTACCTGCTGGCCAAGCGGGCCGCGCTCGGCGGCAGCATGCCACGCCGCGTCACCGACTGCGACACCGTCGCCAAGCCCGACATCGGGGCCTATGCGCAGTTCGCGGTCGCGGCCGCCGGCAAGGAGATGAGCACCACCATGGCCTTCGTGCGCATGCTGGGCAACCTCATGAAGGACAAGGCGCTCGGCCCGCGCGTGGTGCCGATCGTGGCCGACGAGGCGCGCACCTTCGGCATGGCCAACCTGTTCAAGCAGGTCGGCATCTATTCGAGCGTGGGCCAGCGCTATGCGCCCGAGGACATCGGCTCGGTGCTGTCGTACCGCGAAGCGACCGACGGCCAGATCCTGGAAGAAGGCATCAGCGAGGCCGGCGCCATCGCCAGCTGGACCGCCGCCGCCACCAGCTACAGCGTGCACGGGCTGGCGATGCTGCCCTTCTACATCTACTACTCGATGTTCGGCTTCCAGCGCGTCGGCGACCAGATCTGGGCCGCCGCCGACCAGCGGCCGCGCGGCTTCCTGCTCGGCGCCACCTCCGGGCGCACCACGCTCGGCGGCGAAGGCTTGCAGCACCAGGACGGATCGAGCCATCTCATTGCCGCCACCATCCCGAACTGCAAGGCCTACGACCCGGCCTTCGCGGGCGAGATGGCGGTGATCGTCGATGCCGGCATCCGCGAGATGATGGTCGAGCAGAAGGACGTCTTCTACTACGTCACCCTGATGAACGAGAACTACGCCCAGCCCGACTTGCCGGCCGGCGCGGAAGCCGATGTGCTGCGCGGTTGCTATCGCTTCGATGGATGGAAGGGCGCGCAGCCGGCATCCACCGAGGCGAAGGTCACGCTGCTCGGTTCCGGCGCGATCCTCACCGAAGTCGTCAAGGCGGCGCAGATGCTGGCCGAAGAGGGCATTGCCGCCGAGGTGTTCAGTGTCACGAGCTGGAGCGAGCTCGCGCGCGACGGGCGGGTCTGCGAACAACGCGCGCTGGCGGGCGAGGCCGAGCCGGGCGCGCCGTTCATCGCGCGGCAGCTGGCGGGCGGCAGCGGGCCGATCATCGCCGCGACCGACTACGTGCGCAGCGTGCCCGAGAGCGTCCGCGCCTTCCTGCCCCAGGGCCGGCGCTTCCTCACGCTCGGCACCGACGGCTTCGGCCGCAGCGACACCCGCGCGGCCCTGCGGCAGTTCTTCGGCGTCGATGCGCAGAGCATCGTGCGCGCGGCCCGGCACGCGCTCGGATCGCGTTGAAGCGGCCGGGGAGGGCGCCTATGATGGCGCGCGCGTTGCGCGAACCCATCTAGGACACCTCATGAACAGAGCAGGACTCATCGGCCTGGGCGCCATGGGCGCTGGCATTGCCGCCACCTTGCGCGACCGCGGCTACGAGATGCACGTGTGCGACGCGCGTCCCGGCGCGGCGGTGCGCTTCGCCGAGGCCGGCGGCGTCGCCTGGGCCACGCCGGCACAGGTCGCGCACCGCTGCGAGGTCGTGATCTCGGTCGTGGTCAACGCCGCGCAGACCGAGGAGGTGCTGTTCGGCGAGGGCGGCGCCGCCGCCTCGATGAAACCCGGCAGCGTGTTCGTGATGTGCTCGACGGTCGACCCCAACTGGTCGATGGCGCTCGAGGAGCGGCTGGGCGCGCTGGGCATCCTCTACATCGACGCGCCGATCTCGGGCGGCGCCGCCAAGGCGGCGAGCGGCCAGATGACCGTGATGAGCGCGGCCCGGCCCGAGGCCTACGCGCGCGCCGACGCTGTGCTCGACGCCATGGCCGGCAAGGTCTACCGGCTCGGCGACCGCGCCGGCGCGGGCAGCAAGGTCAAGATCATCAACCAGCTGCTGGCCGGGGTGCACATCGCGGCGGCGGCGGAGGCGATGGCCCTGGGCCTGCGCGAAGGCGTGGCCCCGGACGCGCTGTACGAGGTCATCACCCACAGCGCCGGCAACAGCTGGATGTTCGAGAACCGCATGGCCCACGTGCTGGCCGGCGACTACACGCCGCTGTCGGCGGTCGACATCTTCGTCAAGGACCTCGGGCTGGTGCTCGACACGGCGCGTGCCAGCAAGTTCCCGCTGCCGCTGGCCTCGACCGCGCACCAGATGTTCATGCAGGCCTCGACCGCCGGCTTCGCGAAGGAAGACGACAGCGCGGTGATCAAGATCTTCCCGGGCATCGAACTGCCGCCGTCCCACTGACCGTCCCTATCATCGAACCATGCCACGCTTCGCCGCCAACCTTTCCATGCTCTATCCGGAGCTCGATTTCCTCGATCGCTTCGAGGCCGCCGCCAAGGATGGCTTCGCCGCCGTGGAGTACCTGTTCCCCTATGCCTACGAAGCGCGGGAGCTGGCCTCGCGGCTGGCCGCCAACGGTCTGAAGCAGGTGCTGTTCAACGGCCCGCCCGGCGACTGGGAGCGCGGCGAGCGCGGCCTGGCCTGCCTGCCCGGGCGCGAGGCCGAGTTCCGCGACGGCATCCTGAAGGCGATCGACTACGCGGCGGCGCTCGACTGCCCGCGCATCCACGTCATGGCCGGGCTGGTGCCCGAGGGCGTCGAGCGCGAGACCGTGCAGCCGACCTACCTCGAGAACCTGCGCTGGGCTGCCGTCGAGGCGGCCAAGGCCGGTCGCGACGTGCTGATAGAGCCGATCAACACGCGCGACATCCCGCGCTTCTTCCTGAACCGGCAGGACCACGCGCACGAGCTCGTCGAGGCGGTGGGCGCGCTCAACGTGCAGGTCCAGATGGACCTCTACCACTGCCAGATCGTCGAGGGCGACGTGGCGATGAAGATCCGCAAGTACCTGCCGACCGGCCGGGTCGGCCATTTCCAGATCGCCGGCGTGCCCGATCGCAACGAGCCCGACATCGGCGAGCTGAATCATCCTTACCTGTTCGAGGTCATCGACGAGGTGTCGGCGCAATGCGGCTGGCAAGGCTGGGTCGGCTGCGAGTACCGGCCGCGCCGCGGCGCCGTGGCCGATGGAACCTCGGCCGGGCTCGGCTGGCTGCGCGGCCTGCCGCGCGCGGCGCGCGGATGACGGCGCCCTCGAGGCTGGAAGCCGTCCGCATCCCGGCGCGCCTGCGGGGGTTTCAGGCGGGCGAAGCCGAGGTGTTCGATGTCACGCTCTCCGGCGCGCAGGTCGAGGCCATCGTGCCGTCCCGCCAGCCGGCGCGCGGCACCTTATTGAGCGCGATGGTCGATGCACATGCCCACATCGACAAGAACTACACGGTGCGCGAGGCCGGCGCGGCCGAAGGCAACCTGTTCGCGGCGATCGAGCGCATGGCGGCGCATCGCGCGCGCTGGACGGCGCAGTCGCTGCGCACCCGCATGCTGCGGGCGCTGGACGAAGCCTGGCGCGCCGGCACCCGGGCCCTGCGCACCCATCTCGACTGGGGCGGCGCCGAGGCGCCGGTGTCGCTCGCTGTGTTGGAGCAGCTGCGCGACGAATGGCGTGGCCGCATCGAGCTGCAGTTCGTCGCGCTGGCGCCGCTCGACCTGTTCGCCGAGGCCGACGCGGGCGAACGCATCGCGCAGGCGGTGCGGCGGGCGGGCGGGGTGCTCGGCGCCTTCGTGTATCGCAACGACGGCATCGTCTACAAGCTGGGGCGGGTCTTCGACCTCGCGCAGCAGCATCGACTGACGCTGGACTTCCACGTCGACGAAGGCCTCGATGTCGAAGCGACCGGCCTGCGCACCATCGCCCAGCTCACGATCGCACGCGGCCTGCAGGGGCGCGTCGCCTGCGGCCATGCCTGCTCGCTGTCGGTGCAGGACGACGCCGCCGCCAACGACACGCTCGCGCTGTGCGCCCAGGCCGGCATCCACCTGATCGCCTTGCCGAGCACCAACCTCTACCTGCAGGGCGCCTGGGACCGCACGCCGGTTCAGCGCGGCATCACGCGGCTGCGCGAAGCCGCGGCGCACGGCCTGCGGCCGAGCCTCGCCACCGACAACGTGCAGGACGCCTTCTATCCCTATGGCGGCTACGACCTGGTCGAGACCTTCGGCCTCGGCGTGCAGATGGCGCACCTGGCGCCAGCCGCCGACTGGCTCGACGCCATCACCGTGAGCCCGGCCCGCGCCCTGGGGCTGGCCTGGGACGGGCGCATCGCGCCGGGCTGCCCGGCCGACCTGGTGCTGCTGGCGGCCACCGACGAATACGAACTGCTGGACCCGCATGGTCGACGCCGCACCGTCATCCGCGCGGGCCGTACCCTGGAGAACATCCCATGAGCATGGGCAAGCCGATGGCCAACTACGCCGCCGCGAAACGCGTCGGCGACTTCGTCTTCATGAGCGGCGTGGTCGCGGTCGATCCGTCGACCCGCCGCGCGGTGGCGGGCTACGACGACATCCCCGACGCGGCGCGCACCGCCTTGCGCACGCTCGGCTACGCCACCGGCCAGATGTCGGTCGACGTGTTCGAGGCGCCCATCGTGGCCCAGAGCTGGTTCGTGCTCGAGCGCATCCGCCAGATCGCGGCCGAGCACGGCGGCACGATGGACGACGTCGTGAAGCTGGTGCAGTACTTCCGCCGCCTGCCCGACTACGCGCCCTACAACCGGGTGCGCGGCCTGTTCTACCCGGGCCAGCCGCCGGTCAGCACGGTGGTCGAGGTGTCGCGCTTCCTGCCCGGGGACGAGGTGCTGATCGAGGTCGAGGCGACGATGTACCTGCCTGCTCAATAGGGCTGGCCGAGCTGCTCGAGCACGGCGGGGTTTTCGAGCGTGCTCACGTCCTGTGTCACCGCTTCGCCCTTGGCCAGCGTGCGCAGCAGCCGGCGCATGATCTTGCCGCTGCGGGTCTTCGGCAGGTTGTCGCCGAAGCGGATGTCGCGCGGCTTGGCGATCGGGCCGATCTCCTTGCCGACCCAGTTGCGCAGCTGGTCGGCGATGCGCCGGGCCTCGTCGCCGCTGGGCAGCGGCCGCTTCAGCACCACGAAGGCGCACACCGCCTCGCCCGTGGTGTCGTCGGGCCGTCCCACCACCGCGGCCTCGGCCACCAGGTCGGTCATCGCCACCAGGGCGGATTCGATCTCCATCGTGCCCATCCGATGGCCGCTGACGTTGAGCACGTCGTCGATGCGCCCGGTGATGGTGAAGTAGCCGGTCGTCTTGTCGCGTATCGCGCCGTCGCCGGCCAGGTAGTAGCGGCCCTGGAACTCCTCGGGGTAGTAGCTGGCCTTGAAGCGCTCCGGGTCGTTCCAGATGGTGCGGATCATCGACGGCCAGGGCTTGCGCACGACCAGGATGCCGCCCTGGCCCCAGGGCAGCTCGTTGCCGGCCTCGTCCACCACGGCCGCGTCGATGCCCGGGAACGGCAGGGTGCAGGAGCCCGGCACCAGCGGCGTGACACCAGGCAGCGGCGTGATCATGTGGCCGCCGGTCTCGGTCTGCCAGAAGGTGTCGAGCACCGGGCAGCGGCCGCCGCCCACGTGGCGGTGGTACCACTCCCAGGCCGCCGGGTTGATCGGCTCGCCGACCGATCCGAGGATGCGCAGGCTCGACAGGTCGTAGTGGCGCGGGTGCACCGCGTCGTTGCCCTCGGCCATCTTGATCAGCGAGCGGATCGCGGTCGGCGCGGTGTAGAACACGCTGACCTTGTGGTCCTGGATCATCTTCCAGAAGCGGCCGGCATCGGGGTAGGTGGGCACGCCCTCGAACACCACCTGGGTCGCGCCGATCGCCAGCGGGCCGTAGGCGATGTAGGTGTGGCCGGTGACCCAGCCGATGTCGGCCGTGCACCAGAAGACGTCCTCGGGGCCGAGGTCGAAGGTCCACTGGCAGGTCAGCGCCGCATGCAGCAGGTAGCCGCCGGTGGCGTGCTGCACGCCCTTGGGCTTGCCGGTCGAGCCCGAGGTGTACAGCAGGAACAGCGGGTGCTCGGCGTTCACCCACTCGGGTTCGCAGACCGGCTCTTGGGCTGCCGCGAGATCCGCCATCCACAGGTCGCGCGGCGACTGGAAGGGCACCGCGCCGCCGGTGCGGCGCGTCACCAGCACATGGCGCACGCTGTCGCAGCCGCCGAGGACCAGCGCCTCGTCGACGATCGCCTTCAGCGGCAGCTGCTTGCCGCCGCGCACCTGCTGGTCGGCGGTGAGCACCATCACGGCGCCGGTGTCGGCGATGCGGTCGCGCAGGGACTGCGCCGAGAAGCCGCCGAAGACCACCGAATGGATGGCGCCGATGCGCGCGCAGGCCTGCATCGCGACCACGCCGTCGATCGACATCGCCATGTAGATCACGACCCGGTCGCCGCGGCCGACGCCCAGCGACTTCAGCACGTTGGCGGTGCGGCAGACGCGCGCCAGCAGGTCCTGGTAGCTGATCCGCGTGACGCTGCCGTCGTCGGCCTCGAAGATGATGGCGGTCTTCTCGCCCAGGCCGTTCTCGACCTGGCGGTCCAGGCAGTTGTACGACGCGTTGAGCGTGCCGTCGGCGAACCATTCGAAGAAGGGCGCCCGGCGGTGGTCGAGCACCTGCGTGAAGGGCTGCTTCCAGGCGATCAGCTCGCGCGCCAGGCGGCCCCAGTACGCGTCGGGGTCGGCCTCGGCCTCGGCGACCAGCCGGTCGTAGGCGGCGCGGCCGGAGATCCGGGCGCGTTGCACGGTGGCCTCGGAGGGCGGGTACAGCGTGGCGGGAAGGGCGGGGGCAAGGGTCGGTTCCATGGCGTGCTCCTGGTGCGTGGATGAGGGATGTACGGCCGTGATCACTCGACGGCGCCGCCCGTTTGACGGCTGTCAAGTGCGTCTCGGGCGAGGTCATCAACAATCAAGAGCCATAGGATGTCCGACGAACATTGCAGGAGACACATTCAAAAATGACGAATGTTTGCAGCCCGGGAAGGTGGCCGGGGTGATCCGCACGCTGGAGCGCTACCTGACGCTGCAGGCGGGGCTCGACCTGCTGGACCAGGGCCTGTCGATCTTCGACGCCGACCTGCGCCTGGTGGCCTGGAACCGCGCCTACGTCCGCCTGCTCGGCTTCCCCGACGAGATGGCCTACATGGGGGCGCCGTTCGAGAGCTTCATCGGCTTCAATGCCCGGCGCGGCGAGTACGGTCCGGGCGACCCGCAGCAGCTGGTGGCCGAACGCATCGCGGCGGCGCGCCACTTCGCACCGCACCAGATCGAGCGGGTGCGGCCCGACGGGCGGGTGCTGCTCATCCGCGGCGAGCCGGTGCCGGGCCACGGCTTCGTCACGCTCTATTCCGATGTCACCGAGCAGCGCCGTGCCGAGCAGATCATCCGTCGCCACAACGCCGAGCTCGAAGACCGGGTGGCCGCGCGCACCGCCGAGCTGCAGCACAGCGAGGAGCGGGTGCGGCTGATCATGGACTCGATCCCCGCGCTGGTGGCCTACTTCGACCACCGGCGGGTCTACCGCTACCTCAACCGCGGCTACCACGACTGGTTCTGCGTCGACACCTCGCGCCCGGAGGCCGTCAGCGCCAAGGCCTTCCTGGGCGACGCGGTCTACGCGATGGTCAAGCCGCAGGTGCTTCGGGCCCTCGCCGGCGAAACGCAAAGCCTCGAATACGAGCTCCAGACCTGCGACGCGCGCCGCCTCTGGGTGCGGACCTCGCTGGTGCCGCAGCGCAGCGCCGAGGGGCGGGTCGTCGGCTGCTTCGAACTGACCTTCGACATCACGCAGGAGCGGCGCTCGCAGGCGCTGCTGGCGCGGGCCCAGAAGCTCGATTCGCTGGGCCGCCTGACCGGGGGGCTGGCGCACGACTTCAACAACATCCTCACGGTCGTGATCGGCAACCTGGCGGCGCTGGCCGAGGCCCGGCCGAGCGATCCGGCGCTGGACGACTATGTGCATCCGGCGCTCGACGCCGCGCGCCGCGGGGCCGAGCTGGTGCGCGGCCTGCTGATGTTCGCCCGGCGCCAACCGCTGCAGGCGGCGGCGGTGCATGTGGGCGCGCTGGTCGACACCGTGGCCCGGCTGGTGCGGCGCTCGCTGCCCGAGACCCTGCGGCTCGACATCGACGTCGATGTCGGCGAACTGCCGCTGTGGACCTGGATCGATGCCACCCTGCTCGAGCAGGCGCTGGTGAACCTGGTGCTGAATGCGCGCGACGCGACCGGTCCCGACGGACGCATCGTGCTGCGGGCCCGGCGCGTTCGCATCGACGCCGCGGAGGCGGCTCCACTGCAGCTGTCCGCGGGCGACTGCGTGCGCATCGAAGTCGAGGACGACGGCAGCGGCATGGACGCCGACACCCTGGCCCATCTGTTCGACCCCTTCTTCACCACCAAGCAGCCGGGCAGCGGCACCGGACTCGGCATGGCCGTGGTCTACGGCTTCGTGAAGCAGTCGGGCGGCGCCATCGACGTGCGCAGCGCACCGGGGCGCGGCACCACGGTGTCGGTATGGCTGCCGGCGGCCGAGCCCGCACCGGCGGACGGCGCGGCCGACAGCACCCGCCCGACCGGCAGGCCGCCGGCCGCCTCGATGGGCCTGGCGCTGCTGGTGGACGACGACGCCCAGGTGCGGCGCGTGATCCGGCGCAGCCTGCTGGAGCTGGGCTATTCGGTGCTCGAAGCCGACGGCGGCGCCGACGCGCTGAGCCTGCTCGAACACACGCCGGACATCGTGCTGCTGCTGTCCGACGTCGTGATGGGAGGCGGTGTCGACGGCCTCGCCGTGGCACGGGCGGCGCGCGAGGGCGGCCGCGCCCGCGCCGTGGTGCTGATGAGCGGCTATGCGCCGGGCGACCTGTCGCGGCAGGTCGACTTTCCGATGCTCACCAAGCCTTTCAGCACCGCACAGCTCGCGCAAGCGATCGAGGAGGGCCGATGACGAACGAACACCATGGCGCAGGACTGACCCACCGCGCCGGCGCCGACGAGGCGAACCCGCCGTCGCTGGTCTACGTGATCGAGGACGACCCGGCCGTGGCGCGGCTGGTGCTCGCCACGCTGGCCGAGTTCGGCTTCAATGGCGAAGGCTTCAGCACCGGCGCGAGCGTGCTGCGGCGGCTGCAGGTCGAGAAACCCGACCTCTGCATCGTCGATCTCGGCCTGCCCGACATGGACGGCATCGATCTCATGCGGCGCATCCAGGCGGCGTCGAACGCGGGCGTGCTGATCCTCACCGGCCGCGGCCATCCGGCCGACCGCGTGATGGGGCTCGAGCTCGGCGGCGACGACTACGTCACCAAGCCATTCGAGGCCCGCGAGCTGGTGGCGCGGGTGCGCAGCATCCTGCGCCGGCGCAGCCTGGCGCCGGGCCAGGCCACGGGGCAGAGGCGCTATGCGTCGTTCCTGGGCTGGCGCATCGACTGCGCGGCCAACGTGCTGCGCGCGCCCGACGGGAGCGAGCATCTGCTGGGCACGGCCGAGACCCAGGTGCTGCGCTGCTTCGTCGAGCGCCCGCACCAGATCCTCACGCGCGAGCAGCTGATGGGCGCGCGCGACCTGCTGCCGACCGACCGCAGCATCGACGTGCGCATCTCGCGCCTGCGCAGAAAGATCGAACGGGATCCGCACGAGCCGGCCATCATCAAGACCGTGTACGGGGCCGGCTATCTGTTCGCCGCGAATGTGCTGTGGGAGTAGGTCCGCCGAGATCGGTCTCGATTCGGCCTCGAAAGCTCCGCGCATTGCATCGCAATGTGACGAATCATTGCACCGCACCCCGCGCGGGTCGGCCGCATCCCAGAATCCGCCGAACCGTAGTCCAGGAGACGAATCATGAGCGACCCCGTGGTGACGAAGATCCAGTCCAACCCCAAGTACCTCGAGCTTCGCCGAAAGCGCAACCGCTTCGGCTGGTGCCTCACGGCGCTGATGATGGTCGTGTACTACGGCTACATCGCGCTGATCGCGTTCAACAAGCCTTTCCTGGCGCAGCCGATCGGCGGCGGCGTGACCACCATCGGCATCCCGATCGGGCTCGGCGTGATCGTCTTCACGATCCTGATCACGGCCTTCTACATCCGCCGCGCGAATGGCGAGTTCGATCGGCTGACGGCCGAGATCATCCAGGAGGCCACGCGATGAAAGCGCGTCACGCCGCTCTTGCCGCGCTGCTGGCCAGCGCCTCCGGCTGGGCCGCTGCCGCCGGCGCCGACGTCGGGCAGGTCACCAAGCAGCCGACCAACTGGATCGCGATCGCGATGTTCTCGGGCTTCGTGCTGCTGACCTTGTGGATCACCAAGTGGGCCGCCTCCAGGACCAAGTCGGCGGCAGACTTCTACACCGCCGGCGGCGGCATCACCGGCTTCCAGAACGGGCTGGCGATCGCCGGCGACTACATGTCGGCGGCCTCGTTCCTCGGCATCTCGGCCGCGGTGATGGCCACCGGCTACGACGGCCTGATCTATTCGATCGGCTTCCTGGTCGGCTGGCCGGTGATCACCTTCCTGATGGCCGAGCGCCTGCGCAACCTCGGCAAGTTCACCTTCGCCGACGTCGCCGGCTACCGCTTCCAGCCCGGCCCGATCCGCGCCTTCGCGGCCTCGGGCACGCTGGTGGTGGTGGCCTTCTACCTGATCGCGCAGATGGTCGGCGCCGGCCAGCTGATCAAGCTGCTGTTCGGGCTCGACTACTGGGTCGCGGTGGTGATCGTCGGCGCGCTGATGATGGTCTACGTGCTGTTCGGCGGCATGACGGCCACCACCTGGGTGCAGATCATCAAGGCCGTGCTGCTGCTGGCCGGCGTGACCTTCATGGCGCTGATGGTGCTGGCGGCCTTCAGCTTCAGCCCCGAGGCGCTGTTCGCCAAGTCGGTCGAGGTGCGCACGCAGATCGCTGCCAATGGCGGCAAGAGCCCGCTCGAGGCCTCGGCCATCGGACGCAGCATCATGGGACCGGGCGGCTTCGTGAAGGACCCGGTCTCGGCGATCTCCTTCGGCATCGCGCTGATGTTCGGCACCGCCGGTCTGCCGCACATCCTGATGCGCTTCTTCACGGTGCCCGATGCCAAGCAGGCGCGCAAGTCGGTGTTCTGGGCCACCACCTGGATCGGCTATTTCTACCTGCTGATCTTCATCATCGGCTTCGGCGCCATCACGCTGGTGCTGACCAATCCCGAGTTCGCCGACGTCGCGACCGGCACCATCAAGGGCGGCGGCGGCGCGGCCAACATGGCGGCGGTGCTGGTGGCGAAGTCGGTCGGCGGCAATGTCTTCTACGGCTTCATCTCGGCGGTGGCCTTCGCGACCATCCTCGCGGTGGTGGCCGGGCTCACGCTGTCGGGCGCCTCGGCGGTGTCGCACGACCTCTACGCCACCCTGATCAAGAAGGGCAAGGCCGACAGCCGCGCCGAGCTCAGGGTGTCGCGCATCACCACGATCGCGCTCGGCGTGGTCGCGGTGATGCTCGGCATCGCCTTCGAGAAGCAGAACATCGCCTTCATGGTGTCGCTGGCCTTCGCGGTGGCGGCCTCGGCCAATTTCCCGGTGCTGTTCATGTCGGTGCTCTGGAAGGATTGCACGACGCGCGGCGCGGTCGTCGGCGGCTCGCTCGGGCTGGTGTCGTCGGTGGCGCTGACCATCGTCTCGCCGTCGGTCTGGGAAGCCACGCTGGGCCACCCCGCGGGCTCGGCCTGGTTCCCCTATGCCTCGCCGGCGCTGTTCTCGATGACGCTGGCTTTCGTCGGCATCTGGCTGTTCTCGATCACCGACCGAAGCCGCCAGGCGCAGCAGGAGCGGGCGGCGTTCCCGGCGCAGCAGGTGCGCTCGGAGACGGGCCTCGGCGCCTCGGGCGCGTCGGGTCACTGAGGGCGTTCAGCTTGACGAAGGCCAGCGCCGCCATCACCGCATCGTCCAGCGCATCGTGCGCGGGGCGCTGCGGCAGGTCCAGCGCGGTCATGATGGCCGCGAAGCGCAGGTCGATGTCGCCATGGCGCAGGTGCGGCGAGCGGCGCCGGTTCACATGGTCGTAGTAGAGCGCCGAGACCTCGATCTTCGGTTGCGGCAGCCCCATGCCCAGCATCGGGAACAGCACGCGGTCGATCATCGCGACGTCGAACTCCAGGTAGTAGCCCACCAGCGGCCGGCTGCCGATGAAATGCAGCAGCGCCTGCACGGCGGCCTCGGCCGCCAGTCCCTGGGCCAGGTCGCGCTCGCGCAGCTGGTGCACGCGCGCGCTGCCGGTCGCTACGCTGCGGCGCTCGGGCCGCACCAGCAGCTCGAGCCGCTCGCTGCACATCACGCAGCTGCCACGGATGCGCACCGCGGCGATCGCCACGATCTCGTCGCGCCGCGTGTCGAGGCCGGTGGTCTCGCAGTCGATCGCCACCCACTCGTCGGCGGGCGGCGGGTCCCACATGAAACGAAAGCGCGGATCGGCCAGGTGCTGGAGCAGCCACCATCGCTTGAGGGCCGAGAACCAGCCGGTCATCACAGCGCGTCCAGCCGGAAGCTCAGGCGCAGCATGCGGCGAAAACGTTTCACCACCTCGAGCGTGTCCTTGAGCAGGTCCCGCTCGAGGCTGCTCATGCGGGCCGGATCGACCTGCCCCGACACTTCGTGCCCGGCCGCCTGCTCCGCCAGGCCGGCCTTGAGCCGCAGGCCCATGAAGAAATAGAGGCTCTCGAGCAGGTCGGCGGCGAACTCGCGCTCGATCCGGCCGGCCGCGACCAGGGCCTCGAGGCGTTCCGCGGTGGAGGTCGCGTCCAGGCCGGCGCGCAACGCCAGGCTGCGCACGCCGTGCACGATCGGGAACAGGCCCTGCTTCTTGACGTCGAAGTGCGGCGCCGTGGGCTCGCCGAAGGCCAGCAGGCGCTGCCACCAATGCGAATCCTCGGCGAAGGCGTCGATGGCCGCGGCGAAGCGCGCCAGCATCGCGTCGTTGTCGGTGGCCAGCGAGAACAGCCGGGCCCGCACGCCCGCCAGCAGCGTCGTGTCGCCGGCCACCGCGTGGGCATCGAGGAAGATCGCCAGCGCCATCAGCCGTTCGCCGTCGGGCTGCAGCAGCCACTGGCAGGCGCGCTCGGCGAGTTCGGCCTGGCCGGCGCGCCACTGGGGGTTCGAGACCATGACGCCGCCTGGGCATTCGGGCCAGCCGAATTCGATCAGCGCGCGGGTGAGGCGCTGGCAGATCGCGTCCAGGTCGGCCGGCGGCGCGTAGCCGTCGCGCAGCAGCAGGCCGTTGTCCTGGTCGGTCTTCTGCAGCTGCTCGCCGCGGCCCTCGCTGCCCATCACGAACAGGCAGCTGTTGGCGACCAGCTCGGGCGGCGCGATCAGTTCCCAGGCCCGCTGGAACAGCTGGCCGTTGAGCGCCTGCACCAGCGTGGCGATCTGCCCGACCCGGGTGCCGCCGCCGTGCAGCAGGCCGACCAGCTGCGTGACGTGGGCGCTCGCGCGGGCCAGTGCCTGCAGGTCCTGCGCTTCGGCGATCTCGCGGTTGATCAGGTAGGAGTGATTGGACAGGAAGCTGAACAGGTCGAGCGCCTCCAGCACGCCCACCACCCGGCCGCCGTCGCCGCCGCCGTCGTCGGCCATCACCACCACGCGGTGCACCCGGTGCCGCACCATCACGATCAGTGCGTCGCCGACCGGGGCCGCCGCGTCGACCGTGATCAGGCCGAAGCTGCTGACCTCGCGCACCGGCAGCCGGTCCAGCGGCGTGCCGTGCAGCACCGCGCGCTGCAGCGCCGTCACGGTGAAGATGCCCAGCCGCGGAGCTGGCCCGGACAGGTCCCGCACCAGCACGTTGGTGCTGCGCTCGGCCTGCAGCAGCCGCACCACCGACAGCACGTCGCAGTCGGCATCGACGAAGTGCGGCGCCCGCACCGGGATCGCGTCGACCCGCGCCAGCGCCAGCGACTGCAGCTCGTGCTGGCCGACGCGGCCGGCGATGGCGGCCAGCTTGTTCGACAGATCGGAGAACAGCAGGGCGCCGAAGGTCGCGTTGCGCGCGATCAGTTCGGTGACGACTTGCCGCGCGAGCTGGTAGGCCAGCACTTCCTCGGCGGCCACGAAGCGTCCGCCGACCTGTCCCGACAGCAGGCTGCGGCCGTCGAAGGTGTCGTGCGGGCCGAAGCTCGCCACCGCTTCGCTGCCGCCGTGTTCGAACTGCTGCACGAAGCCCTTGATGACGACGAACAGGTGGGTCGGCGCCATGCCGGCCTCGAGGATCGCCTCGCCTTCGCGAAAGTAAGCGATGTCGACATGGGCGCGCACCCGCTCGCGCTCCTCGGCCGTGAGGCAGTCAAAGGGCGAATGCTCGAAATCGAAGGCGCTCGGCATGGCCGATGATCGAACAAAGCCTGCCGCGGCACCACCCTGTGGCGTCAAGCTTTCGCAAGGTCTCGAAGCGCAGCGTGCCAGTCGGCCCTTTCGTTGAATTTTGCACACTTGGGTCGGTCGAAGCGCGGCGCTGCCCGGCAGGCGTTTGTATACTTCAGGGCCCGCCTGCGGGCGGAATCCCGAATCGCGCCGCGCGACGCGCGCGGCGCCAATCTCCCGGCTCGGCCGCCCTGCTGCCGATCCTTCGCGGCAGCCTCCGGCCCGCCCATAACCCTTGCGATGGCGCGAAGCGCATGCCTTGCGTGTGCACGTCCGTCGTCTGCGTCTGTCCGATGCGGCCGGCGCTGCCGGATCGTCCGCGCGCCGCGCGGCTTTCGCATTTTCCTGATCTGCGTATGTTCCCGATTGAACTCAAGACCTTTGGTACTTCTCTTGCCCAGGCGCTCGACGGCATCACCCCCGCGTCGCTGGCGCTCTTTCTGAGCTGTTTCGGCCTGTTGTGGCTGTCGGCCCAGTTCGGGGCGCGGATTCTGGGCAGAAGGACGCCGGCCGGCGCGGAAGGCGGAGAGGATTTCCGGATGATCCTCGGGGCCACGCTGTCGCTGCTCGGCCTCATCATCGGCTTCACGCTGTCCATGGCCATCAGCGGGTTCAACAGCCGCCAGGGCGGCGAGGAAGCCGAGGCCGGGGCCATCCGCACCGCTTACCTGCGCGCCGACCTGCTGCCCCAGGCCGAGGGAGAACGTCTGCGCAGCACGCTGTCGGCCTACCTGGGCGAGCGCCTCCGCTTCTACGAGAGCGCCGACCCGCGCACCTACGCCGAAAGCCGCCGCGCCGCGCAGGAACTGCAGGACGATCTGTGGACGGCGACCAACGCGGCGGCCATCGCGCAGAAGAATCCGATCACGTCGCTGGTGGTCGCCGGCGTGAACGAGGTACTGAGCGCGCAGCAGAAGACATACGCCGGCTGGCGCGCCCAGATTCCGCTGGCCGCCTGGCTGCTGCTGGCCACGATCGCGGTGTTCTGCAACGCCCTCGTGGGCTACAACGCCCGTCACCTGCGGCGCAAGGCCGGGCTGTTTCTCGTGCTGCCGATGACGATCTCGCTGTCGTTCCTGGTGATCTCCGAAATCGACGTGCCCGGGCGCGGCATCATCCGCGTCAAGCCGGTCAACCTCCACTATGTGTCCGAGGTCACGTCAGGACACACTGCGCCGCCCTGTCCTGCGCCCTCGTGTGCCGCGGATGCGGCGAAAAGCGCAGGCGACTGAGCGGCGCAGCGCCGCCGTCCGCGCTGCTACCGGACCCCGGCGCCCTTCAGCAGGAATTCGGTCACCTGCTCGATCAGGTAGCGGCGGTCTTTGTCGTCGCTCTCGGCGACCTTCCTGAACAGCGCCACCTGCGTCGCGTGGTCGGCGTAGAACTGGGTCACGGCCCAGAGATGGAACAGGAACAGGATCGGGTCCACCGGGTCCATCAGGCCCTGGTCGATCCAGTTCTGGATCACGGCCGCCGCCTGGTCGGTGCGCTGCTGGCTGTGGTCCATCATCGGCCGCAGCACCGGTGCGCCGCGCATCATCTCGGCCGTGAAGATCCGCGAGCGCAGCGGATGCTCGAACGAGAACACCATCTTGCGGTGGATCAGGTCGCTGAGCACCTTGCGCGGGCCGAAGGCCTCGTCGCTGAAGCCGAAGACGCCGATCCAGTCGTCGATGATGCCCTGCAGCACCTGGCGGTACAGCGCTTCCTTGCTCTCGATGTAGTAGTGCAGCTGCGCCTTCGACAGGCCGGCCTTGTCGGCGATGGCCTGGGTCGACGCGCCGGCCAGCCCGTCGCTCGCGAACACCTCGACCGCGGCCCGGTGGATCACGGCCAGCAGCTGCGTGTACTTGCGCGCACGGCCGCGTGTGGCGGGCGCGTCGAGCGGCTCGTCCAGGGCGTCGCCGTGGGGTGCGGTGGTCATTGGGTGCGGATGGTGCCAGAGTGGCGGCGCAAACAGGTTCTCACAGGTCGACCACCAGAGCTTCGCCCTTGGCCCGCGAGCAGCACAGTGCCACCTTGTGCGCCCGCTCGCCGCGCGTGAGGCAGAAATCGCGGTGCTCCGCGCCCTCGCCTTCGCCGCCGACCACACAGGTGCCGCACAGGCCCTGCTCGCAGGACACCGGGATGTCGATGCCGACAGCGTGCAGCGCATCAACCGCGCTCTGGTCGCCGGCCACCGGCACGCGGATGCCGCGCTGGGCCAGGTGCAGCACGAAGGGCTTGCCGGTGGCGCAGGCGGCATCGGTCGGCGCCGCGAAATATTCGGTGTGGATCGCATCCTCGGGCCAGTGCGCGGCGGCGCTGCGCACCGCCTGCATGAAGCCGCCGGGGCCGCACACATAGAGCTGGGTGCCGGCCTCGCGCACTGCGAGCAGATCGCGCAGATCGATCTTCTGCGCGGCGGTGCCGGCATCGAAGTGCAGCCGCACATGGGGCGCCAGCAGCGGCTCGCGCAGCGCTTCGGCGAAGGCCAGGTGCTCGGCGCTGCGCACGAACAGGCAGAGCGTGAAGTCGGCGCCGGCGCGTGCCAGCGACTCGGCCATGGCGAGCAGCGGCGTCATCCCGATGCCGCCGGCCAGCAGCAGGTGGCGGCGCGCCTCGGCGCGGACCGGGAAGCTGTTGCGCGGCGCGCTGATCGGCAGCAGGTCACCTTCGCGGACGCGACCGTGCATCGAGGCCGAGCCGCCGCGGCCGGCGGCCTCGCGCTTGACGCCGATCAGGTAGCGCGAGGCGGCGCGGCCGTCCCCGCCGGCGTCGCAGGCCAGCGAATACTGGCGCGAGAAGCCGCCCGGCATGTGGACGTCGATGTGCGCGCCCGCCTGGTAGCCCGGCAGCGCCTGGCCGGCCGGATGCACCAGCTCGAAGGAGAGGATCTCCGGCGTCTGGCGCGCGATGCGCGCCACCCGCACGGTGAGATTGCGCTCGGTCATCGCCGGACCGTCACTTCGCGGCCGCCTTGCGGATGTCGACGCCGGCGCCCTTGTTGACGAACTGCGTGGTGTAGGCGTCGCGATAGTCGAAGTCGGTGGGCTTGTAGAGGCCGGCCGCGACCGTCTTGTCGTAGAAGTCCTTCATGCGCTCGTCGCTCATCGCGCCGATGCCCTTGGTGGTCGCATCGCCGACGTCGATGTGGGCCCGCAGGATCGGGATCGACTTCTCGATGTAGTCGTCGCTGATGTCCGGGTTGATCTTCTTGATCAGCTCGTCGGCCGCCTTGCGGTCGCCGTAGAGGTAGTTCGCGTAGCCGATGTTGGTGGCCTCGACGAAGCGGCGCACCACGTCCGGCTTGGTCTTGACCAGGTCCTGGCGCGTCTCGATGACCATGCCGTAGGTCGACCATCCGGCGTCGGCCAGCGACAGCACCACCGGCTTGAAGCCGGCCTGTTTCTCGACCGCCAGCGGCTCCGAGGTCGCGTAGGCCTGCTGCACCGCCTGCTTGTCGGCCAGGAACTGCGACAGGCTGTAGTTGTAGGGGCGCACCTGTTCGTCGCGCATGCCGTAGGCCTTCTTCATCCATTGCCAGTAGCTGATCTGGCCGTCCTTGGCGAGCAGCACGGTCTTGGCCTTGGCGAGGTCGGCGAACTTGTCGAAGCCCTGGCCCGGGTGGGCGATGATGGCCTGCGGGTCTTTCTGGAAGTAGGCCGCAACGACCACGGTCGGCACCTTCTGCTTGATGTTGTCGAAGGCCATCAGCATGTTGCCGGTCATCAGGAAGTCGATCTTGCCGGCCGGCAGCATCGGCCGGTTGTTGACCTGCGGGCCGCCCTGCTGGATGTCGACGTCGAGCCCGTACTTCTTGTAGGTGCCGTCGGCCAGCGCCTGGTAGAAGCCGCCGTGGCCGGGCTGGGCGCGCCAGTTGGTGGCGATGGTCACCTTGTCTTGCGCGATGGCCGCCAGGGCGGTGCAGGCGAGCAGGCTGGCCAGCAGGGTGCGGGCAATGAAGCGGGATTCGAGTCGCATCGTGGTTCCTTCGGTTGTGTCTCTGTGGAGGGGGTTCAGGCGTCCAGCGCCATGTCGGGGTGCCAGCCGCGCGTTTTTCCGGGGTTCATGAGGCCCATCGGGTCGCTGCGCTTCTTGAAATCGATCTGCTGCGTGTCGATGGTCTTCATGCCGCCGTCCTCGATGGTCACGACATGCGGGTTGAAGACCTGGCAGCCGCCCTGCGACTCGAGCTCGCGAATCACCTCGTACTGGTGGGCCTCGCCCTTCCAGCGCACGAGCAGGATCGAGAAGGTGCCGTACTCGCCGCCGGCGCGCGCGAACTCGTGGTGCTGCAGAACGTCGTCACCGAAGACCGCGATGTGGCGGTCGACCACCGCGGGGTCGAAGGGCTGCGCGTAGGCCACCTGCAGGTAGGTCCAGCTGCGGTCGACCTTGAGCGCCTGAAGGGTGGTGTGGTTGTAGGCGCATTCGTAGGCCGGCGGCAGGCCGGCGGCCTGCAGTTCGGCCTCGGTGCCGGCGAGCGAGACCGTGCCGCCGTGCGCCGCCACCAGTGCGCGGAAGGCCGGCATCGAGTCCGGCGCGACCATCGCGAACATCGCATGGCGATCGGCCGGGAAGTGGTCGCCGAGGTTCGCGTAGTAGGGCGAGAAGCGGGCATCGACCGCCGACAGCAGGAACAGTTCGAGCGCGGGCGTGCTCGCCGCCACGCCGAAATCGAGCACCCGCCGGTAGCTGTCGAACAGCGCGATGCAGTGCACCCACTCGACCGCCGGGCTCAGCGCCACCTCGACCTCGGTCAGGATGCCGTTGGTGCCGTAGGCGTGGTGCACCTGCTGGATTTCGTCGCCGTGCAGCTCGATCACTCGCGGCTCGCGCTCGACCGTCATGATGCGCGCCCGCAGCAGGTTGCCCGGGTCGCGCAGGATGCCGTGGCGGATCGAGCCGATGCCGCCGAAGCCGCCGGCGATGAAGCCGCCGATCGAGGCCACGTGCCAGGTCGAGGGCCACATGCGCAGCGCCTGGCCGGTCTCGGCCACCGCGAGCTCGATGTCGTGCATGCGCGCGCCGGCCTGTACCCGCACGCGGCCGTCGCCGATCTCCAGCACCCGGCTCATCGGCGTGACGTCGAGCACCAGCCCGCCTTCGAGCGGCACGCACTGGCCGTAGTTGCCGGTGCCGCCGGCGCGCACCGTGAGCGGCAGCTTCCACTTGGCGGCCACGGCGGCGGCCTGGCGGACGTCGTCCTCGGTCGAGACCTTGACCACCAGGTCGGCCACGCAGCCGGCGAGTTGCTCGGTGAGGATCGGGCTGTACCAGTAGAAGTCCTTCGACAGTTGCTTGCGCTGGTTCGGCGACTCGATCACGTTCAAGCCGTGCAGGTCGCGTTTCACAGCCTCCCAGTCGATGGCAGCCGGCCGCTCTGGTGCTTTCAGCACGGCGCTCATCTCTCCCTCCTCATCTCGCTCTCGTGCCAGTGGCCGAGCACCGCCCTCGACAGCGCGGCGAAGACGATGAAGATCACGATGCCCAGCAGGGACACCAGCAGCAGTGCCGCGAACATCATCGGGATCTCGGTGCGGAAGCTCGATTCGAGGATGCGCGAGGCCAGCCCGGTCTCGCGGCCCGCGGTGCCGGCCGTGAATTCGGCCACCACCGCACCGACCAGGCTCAGGCCGCCGGCGATCTTCAGGCCGGCCATGAAGTAGGGCAGCGCGCTCGGCGCCAGCAGGTAGCGGAAGGTCTGCCAGGGCGAGGCCTTGTAGAGCTGGAACAGGTCGCGCAGGTTGCTGTCGGCGCTCTTCAGGCCGATCACGGTGTTCGACAGGATCGGGAAGAAGGCCACGATCCAGGCGCACAGCAGCAGCGCCGCCGTGGTGCTCGACACGTAGATCAGGATCAGCGGCGCGATCGCGATGATCGGCGTCACCTGGAGGATCACGGCGATCGGGAAGAGGCCGATCTCGACCCACTTGAAGAGCGCGAAGGCGATCGCCAGCAGCACGCCGCCGACGATCGCCGCGGCCAGCGAGAGCAGCGTGAGCTTGACCGTGAACCACAGGGCGCTCGAGAGCGTGTCCCAGTTGTCGACCAGCGTCGTGAGGATCAGCGAGGGCGCCGGGATGATGTAGTGCGGCACGTTGTTGATGCGCACCAGAACCTCCCATAGCAGCAGCAGTCCGACCACCACCGCGATCGGCACCGCGGTGCGCAGCAGCGATTCGCGCCGCCGCAGCCGCTCGTCGCGGCGCTGCAGGTCGGCCGCCGAGGGCGCGTCGCCGAGCGCGGCCAGCGCCGGATTGTCAGTGATCGATGTCGACGCCATGGAGGGCTCCGTGCAGGGATTGCGACACCGCGGTGCAGTGCGCGTTGTAGCGGGTGGAGGTGCGGAAGGCTTCGCCGCGCGGGTAGGGCTCGTCGATGCGGATCTCGTCGACCACGCGGCCCGGCCGCGGCGCCATCACGACGATGCGGTTCGACAGGTAGACCGACTCGTAGACGCTGTGGGTGACGAAGATCACCGAGAAGCGGTGCTCGCGCCAGATCGCCAGCAGGTCGTTGTTGAGCTTGATGCGGGTCATCTCGTCGAGCGCGGCGAAGGGCTCGTCCATCAGCAGCAGCCGCGGCCGCGTGACCAGCGCGCGGGCGATCGACACCCGCATCTTCATGCCGCCCGAGAGCTCGCGCGGATAGACGTCGGCGAAGCGCGAGAGGCCGACCATCTCGAGCACCTGGGCGACCACCGGTGCGGCCGCATCGCGCGACATGCCGGCCAGCTTGAGCGGCAGCCAGACGTTGTCGAAGACCTTGGCCCAGGGCATCAGGGTCGGCTCCTGGAACACGAAGCCGAGCTCGCGGTCGCTGGTCGACGCGCCGCTGTTCGTGCGCGACCATGCGAGTTCGCCCGAGCTGCTGCGCGTCAGGCCGGCGATCAGCCGAAGCGCCGTGCTCTTGCCGCAGCCCGAGGGGCCGAGGAAGCTGATGAAGTCGTGCTCGCCGCAGTCGAGCGACATGCCCTGCAGCGCGAGCGTGCCGTTGGCGAAGCGCTTGCTGACCTGGCGCAGGCTGACCAGCGGCGGCGTGGAAGCTGAGGCCATGTTCAGCTCCAGGCCGGCTCGTTGGCCAGCCGCTCGATCGGGAAGCGATGCACTTCCTGCAGCAGCTGCACGAAGTTGCGCCCGACGTGGTCGAGCACGGCCTCGCCCTTGCCCGCGGTCGCCCGCGTGGCGTCGCCGGCGGCGCCGGCCGGATTGATGTCGTGCATCTGCCAGCCCAGCTTGCCGGTCGGCGTGATCGACAGGAAGCGGTTCTCCTGCGCCAGGTCCTCGGTCAGCGAGCGGAAGTTGCGGAAGTTCTCGGGCCGCACGTGGTCGGGCGTCAGGTGCAGCATCACCGAGCTCTCGAGGTCGCCGGCATGCACGCCGTGCTTGCCTTCGTGCGCCGTGAAGAGCCCTTCCGGCAGCCCCAGCGTGTACCAGTTGGCCGCCACCACCATCATGTCGTGCGACTCGCGCAGGTCCCGCGCGACGATGTCCATGATCGACATCTGGCCGCCATGGCTGTTGTAGAGCACCAGCTTGCGCACGCCCGCGCGGGCCACGCAGGCGCCGATGTCCTTCCACTGCGCGATCAAGGTCGAGGCCGACACGGTGAGCGTGCCGGGGTAGCGCGAATGCTCGTTGCTCTTGCCGTAGGCCACCGTGGGCAGGAACAGCACCGGCAGGTCGTCCGGCAGGTGCGGCAGGGTCGCGCGCACCATGCCGTCGATGGTCGCGGTGTCGGTCGACATCGGCAGGTGCGGGCCATGCTGCTCGGTGGCGCCGACCGGCAGCACCGCAACCAGGTTGGCCCGGTCCAGGCGGGAGAACTCTTCGCTGGTCAGGTCGGACCAGTAGCGGCTGCGCGGGCGGAGGGATGGCATGGGTGCTTCCTGCATCGTGGAGTAGGCTAAATTATCCATTCGGTAAAAAAAGATTGCCTATCGTTTACCCGAAAGAGGCATCGGGACATTGCAACAGGCTGCAATCCGGGGCCTGGATTCGACCGATCGGTCAAATGAAAACGCCACGCGGGCGTCGATTTAACATCGGTGCACCCCAGGAGTGCCCGTGACCCTCTCGGCTGCCTCGAACACATGCGAAGTGCTGGTGATCGGCGCCGGCCCCGCCGGCAGCGCCTGCGCCCAGGCGCTCGCGGGGGCCGGCCTCGACGTGCTGCTGGTCGACCAGCACGCCTTTCCGCGCGACAAGACTTGCGGCGACGGGCTGATACCGGATGCGCAGCGGGCACTCTCGCGGCTGGGCCTGCTCGACGCGGTGCTTGCACGCGCCCGCGTCGCGACGCATGTGGGCTGCGTCGGCCCGGGCGGCGGCCGGGTCGAACTGCCGGCGCGGCTGGCGGTGCTGCCGCGCCGCGAGCTCGACGAGCTGCTGCGGCGGGAGGCTGTCGCGCACGGCGCCCGCTGGCTCGCGCCGGCGCGCTTCGAGGCGCCGCTGTTCGATGCCGACGGCCGGGTGGCGGGCGCCGGGCTGGCCTTGCCGGACGGCAGCTCGCGGGCGCTGCGGGCCCGCTGGACAGTGCTCGCGACCGGCGCGGCCGCCGGGCCGCTGCTGGCGGCTGGCGTCTGCGAGCGCCGCCTGCCCAGCGGCATCGCTCTGCGGGGCTACGTGCGCAGCGAGGCGCTGGCCGGGCGCGTCGCCGGGCTCGAGGTGGTGTGGCACCGGGCGCTGCGGGGCGGCTACGGCTGGATCTTTCCGTGCCGCGACGGGGTCTTCAACATCGGCGTCGGACTGACGCGGGGCCGGGGCGCCGCTGCCGCGCTGCCCGAGGCCAACCTGCGCGGGCTGTTCGACGCCTTCGTGCGCCTGCATCCGACCGCGCGCGAGCTGATGGCGACCGGCCAGTCCCTGGGGCCCTTGAAGGGCGCGCCGCTGCGCTGCTCGCTCGAGGGGGCACGCTGGTCGCGGCCCGGGCTGCTGGTCGCGGGCGAGGCGGCAGGCAGCACCTACCTGCTGACCGGCGAAGGCATTGGCAAGGCGCTGGAGGCCGGCCTGCTCGCGGCGCAGGCCATCGCCGAGGGGCGCGAGGCACGGGCGCCCGATGGCGCGGTGCGCGCGCGCTACGAAGCCGGCCTGCACGCGCTGAAGCCGCGCTTCGCCGCCTACGAGCAGGCCAATCGCATCAACGAGCACCCATGGCTGGCCGATCTCGTGATCTGGCGCGCGCGCCGCAGCCGGCGCCTGGTGCGTCAGCTCGGCGAAGTGCTCGAGGAAAGCCGCAGCCCCGGCCCGCTAGTGAGCGCCGGGGGCCTGCTGCAACTGCTGCTGCCGCTCGGCGGCTCCTCTTGATTAGGGCCAGCCTTGAGCCTATAAGTCGTTCATGGTTCCTGGCTCGTCGCAAGACGAAAAGGAGGGTGCCGTGAAGAGACGCATCTACTGGCTGATGCCGGACCTGGCCAGCGCCAGGCGTGCCATGCGCGACCTGCTGCAGGCGCGTGTCGATGTCGCCCACATCCATTTCGCCGGGCCCGAAGGCATGGACATGACCGGCCTGCACGCGGCCAACGTGTGGCAGACCTCGGACGTGGTGCATGCGGCCAAGACCGGGTGGACGCTGGGCACCGCCTGCGGCATCGCCGCCGGCCTGGTGGCGGCGCTGCTGTTCCCGCTGGTCGGCGAAGAGCCCGAATGGGGCTTCGCCGCGCTGGTAGGGGTTCTGGGCGGCGTGGTCGGCGCCTGGTCGGCCAGCATGGTCGGCATCTCCATCCCGAGCCCGCGGCTGCAGCGCTTCGAGGGCGCCATCGCGCAGGGCCAGATCCTGCTGATGGTCGACCTGCCGGCGATGCGCGTGCGCGAAATCGAGGACCTGCTGCAGACCGCGCATCCCGAGGCCCGGTTCGAGGGCGAGGAAGGGCAGATCCCGGCATTCCGCTGAGGCGCGTCCGCGCGCCGCAGCGTCGATGCCGACCCCGGGGGAACGCACATGAGCATGGCCGTCGTCCTGCTGCTGATCGTGGTCGGGTCGGTGCTGTTCCACGTCTTCAATCCGTGGTGGACGACCCCGCTGGCCTCGAACTGGCAGCAGATGGACGACACGCTGACCATCACGCTGGTGATCACCGGCGCCTTCTTCGTCGCGATCAACCTGTTCGTCGTCTATGCGCTGGTGCGCTTTCATCATCGCGAGGGCCGCCGGGCGACCGAGCAGCCCGAGAGCAAGCGGCTCGAGCGCTGGCTGATCGGCGGCACGACCGTCGGCATCATGGCGCTGCTGGCACCCGGGCTGGTGGTCTATGCCAACTACGTGCGGGCGCCGCACGACGCGCTGGTGCTCGAGGTCGTGAGCCAGCAATGGCAATGGCGCTTCCGCTTCCCGGGTGCGGACGGCAAGCTGGGGGCGAGCGATGCGCGCTTCGTCGGCGCCGCCAATCCCTTCGGCCTCGACCCGGCCGACCCCGCCGGGCAGGACGACCTGCTGGTCGCGGCCGACGAGGTGCACCTGCCGCTGGGCCGGCCGGTGCTGGTCCTGATGCGCTCGCACGACGTGCTGCACGACTTCTTCGTGCCGTCGTTCCGCGCCCGCATGAACACGGTGCCGGGCCAGGTCAGCCGCTTCTGGTTCACGCCGACCGTCGCCGGGCGCTACGAAGCCCTGTGCGCCCAGCTCTGCGGCGTCGGCCATCCCAACATGCGCGGCTTCGTGGTGGTGCAGGACGTGGCGGCCTTCAATGCCTGGCAGGCCGCGCTGCCGACCTTCGCCAGCACCCAGGCCAAGGCGGCCGCCCCGGCCGGCGCGGCGGCGGGCTCCGCCGTCGAGCAGGGCCGCGCGCTGGCCGACGCGAAGGGCTGCACGGCCTGCCACACGATCGACGGCAGCCCGCGCGTGGGGCCGACCTGGAAGGGCCTGTACGGCAAGACCGAGACCATGGCGGACGGAGGCAGGGCGCTGGTCGACGAGGCCTACCTGCGCGCCTTCATCCGCGATCCGCAGGCCCGCCAGGTGAAGGGCTTCGCGCCGGTCATGCCCAAGATCGACCTGAGCGACGAGGAGCTGGCGGCGCTGGTGGCCTACATCCAGAGCCTCGGCAGTGCGCCGACGCAGGCCGCCACCGACAAGGGGGTGCAGCGATGAAGCCCGCGACCAAGAAGTTCCTGACGCACTATGTCTGGAGCCAGGACCACAAGGTGATCGCGATCCAGTACGCCTGCACCGCCATCGCGGTCGGGCTGGTGGGCGTGGTGCTGTCCAACCTGATGCGCCTGCAGCTCGGCTTTCCGGGCCAGTTCGAGTTCATCAACGCCGAGCGCTACTACCAGTTCGTGACCATGCACGGGATGATCATGGTGATCTACCTGCTGACCGCGCTGTTCCTCGGCGGCTTCGGCAACTACCTGATTCCGCTGATGGTCGGCGCCCGGGACATGGTCTTTCCCTACCTCAACATGCTGAGCTTCTGGGTCTACCTGCTGTCGGTGGTGGTGTTGATGGCGAGCTTCTTCGTCGAGGGCGGCCCCACCGGCGCGGGCTGGACGCTGTACCCGCCGCAGTCGATCCTGCCCGGCACGCCCGGCCATGCGGGCGGCATCGTGCTGATGCTGGTGTCGCTGGTCATCTTCATCGTGGCGACCACGATGGGCGGCCTCAACTACGTGACGACCGTGCTGCAGGCGCGCTGCGAAGGCATGACGCTGCTGCGCATGCCGCTGACCGTCTGGGGCATCTTCGTCGCCACCATCCTGGCGCTGCTCGGCTTCCCGGCGCTGTTCGTGAGCGGCGTCATGCTGCTGCTCGACCGCACGCTCGGCACCAGCTTCTTCATGCCGGCGCTGGTGTCGATGGGGCAGGCGAGCGGCTACAAGGGCGGCAGCCCGCTGCTGTTCCAGCACCTGTTCTGGTTCTTCGGCCACCCGGAGGTGTACATCGTGGCGCTGCCGGCCTTCGGCATCGTCTCCGACCTGATCAGCGTGCACGCCCGCAAGAGCATCTTCGGCTACCGCATGATGGTCTGGGCGATCGTGGCGATCGGCGGCCTCAGCGTGGTGGTGTGGGCGCACCACATGTTCGTGAGCGGCATGAACCCGTACTTCGGCTTCTTCTTCGCGACCACCACGCTGATCATCGCGGTGCCCACGGCCATCAAGGTCTACAACTGGGTGCTGACCCTGTGGCATGGCGACATCCACCTGTCGGTGCCGATGCTGTTCGCGCTGGCCTTCGTCTGCACCTTCGCGATCGGCGGCCTGACCGGCCTGTTCCTGGGCAACGTGAGCGTGGACATTCCGCTCTCCGGCACCTACTTCGTGGTCGCGCACTTCCACATGGTGATGGGCGTGGCGCCGCTGCTGGTGGTGTTCGGCGGCATCTACCACTGGTTCCCGAAGATCACCGGCCGCATGCTGGACGACCGGATCGGCAAGATCCACTTCTGGATCACCTTCCTCGGCACCTACGCCATCTATTTCCCGATGCACTACCTGGGCGTGCTGGGCATGCCGCGGCGCTACTACAGCTTCGAGGGCTACCAGTTCATCCCGGCGTCGGCCTTCAGCCTCAACACCTTCATCACGGTGGTCGCCCTGGTGGTCGGCGCGGCCCAGCTGCTGTTCGTCTTCAACCTCGCCTGGAGCGCCTGGCGCGGCCGGCCGGCCACGGCCAATCCCTGGCGCGCCGCCTCGCTCGAATGGCAGACCCCGACGACGCCGCCGGGCCATGGCAACTGGGGGCCGCAGCTGCCGGTGGTCTATCGCTGGGCCTACGCCTACGGCGTGCCGGGCCAAGGGGAGGACTACATCGCCCAGAGCGCGCCGCCCGAGGCCGGGGGGCTGGAGCCCGAGGCGCGCGGCCGAAGCGAGGGTGAGGCCCGGGGGGCGCCTGCATGAGCCGCCGGGCCGCTCCCAAGGCGAATACCGTAGCGCTGCTGCGCGGAGGTATGCCAATGAACGCCAGCGCTGCCTTGCGCGCCGGCGTCGCCCGCGGCGGCCGGCCGCCCGACACCCGGGCCAGCGCGGCCGGCATCGGGCTGTGGGTGTTCATGGGCGTGGCCACGGCCTTGTTCTCGCTGTTCGTCATGGCCTACGTGATGCGCATGAACGGCAGCGATGCGGTCGCCATCCCGCTGCCCTGGCAGCTCTGGCTCAGCTCGACGCTGCTGGCCATCGGCAGCGTCGCGCTGCAGCGGTCCGCCACCGCGGCGCGCGGCGCCGAACCGGCGCGGGCCCGCCGCCTGCTGTGGGCCGGCGGCCTCTGCGCGCTGGCCTTCCTGGCGGTGCAGCTCTGGGCCTGGCAGGCGCTGACGAGCACGCAGGTGACGCCGGCCGGCAATCCGGGCGCCGCGTTCTTTTACCTGCTCACCGCCATGCACGGGCTGCACGTGATGGGCGGGCTGGCCGCATGGGCCTGGACGGTGCACGCCGCCTGGCCCGACCCCGCCGCGGCCGCCTGGCGGATCGCGCTGTGCGCGCGCTACTGGCATTTCCTGCTGGCGGTGTGGGGGGTGCTGTTCGCCCTCTTGGGCTGGGTGACGCCGGAGGTGGCGCGTGCCATCTGCGGCACGCCGTGAAGAGTAGGAGGCCGCGATGAACGCCGTGTCGATCGCACCAGGGATGCCGAGTGCTGCCACGCCGGCCACCGGATGGCGCGGGCTGATCGCCGACTGGTCGTCCGACCGCCAGGCCTTCCACGTCTCGTGGGGCAAGGCGATGATGTGGATCTTCCTGTTGAGCGACACCTTCGTCTTCAGCTGCTTCCTCACCGGCTACATGACGGTGCGGGTCTCGACCACCGTGCCGTGGCCGAACCCGAGCGAGGTGTTCGCGCTGCATGTGGGCGGGGCCGACATTCCGCTGCTGCTGATCGCGATCATGACCTTCGTGCTCATCAGCAGCAGCGGCACGATGGCGATGGCGGTCAATTTCGCCTACCGCCGCGACCGCGTGAACGCCGCCACGCTGATGCTCGTGACCGCCACCTTCGGCGAGCTCTTCGTCGGCATGCAGGCCTTCGAATGGTCCAAGCTGATCCTCGAAGAGGGCGTGCGGCCCTGGGGCAACCCGATGGGGGCGGCGCAGTTCGGCTCGACCTTCTTCATGATCACGGGCTTCCACGGGCTGCATGTGTCGGCCGGTGTGGTGTTCCTGTTCATCGTCGCCTTCAAGCTGGTCCGCGGCGACTACGAGAAGACCGGCAACTACCAGATCGTCGAGATCGCCGGCCTGTACTGGCATTTCGTCGACCTGGTGTGGGTGTTCATCTTCGCGCTGTTCTATCTCTGGTGAGGTCGATCATGAATCCCGGCACCGCCCAGCAACAACATCCGATCAGCCTCTACCTCAAGATCTGGGGCCTGCTGTTCGTGCTCAGCACGCTGTCGTACCTGGTCGACTACTTCCACTTCCAGGGCTATCTGCGCTGGGGCCTGATCATCCTCTTCATGCTGCTGAAGGCGGGCCTGATCGTCTCGGTCTTCATGCACATGGCCTGGGAGCGGCTGGCGCTGGTCTATGCGATCTTGCTGCCGCCGCTGTGCCTGCTGGTGCTGGTGGGACTGATGTTCGCCGAGGCCGGCCACACCTTGCTGACGCGGCTGCTTTTCTTCCACTAGGAAGGCGCTGGCCCGACGCGCTCAGCGGTGCACGATGTAGCGCGTCACCACCGGCAGCGTCTCGCCCACGTGGAACGCCAGCCGCCGCTCGCGCAGCGCCATGTCGGCCGCGGTCGCGCGATGGAATCGCCGCAGGTGCTCGGTCCAGGTCTCGTCGACGATCTGCTCCAGGTAGCGGCCCGGTTCCCCGATGTCGTGCAGCAGTTCCCAGGCGATCGCGCCCTGGCTCAGCCGCGCGCGCCGGGTCTGGTGCATCACCAGGTGGAAGGCGGCGGCGCGCGCCGGGTCGATCAGGTACTCGACGGTGACGACCACCCGGCCGGCCTCGTCCGGCGCGCTGGCCGGCGGACCGGCGGCCCAGCCGTGCTGCGCCGGGCGGGTGTCGTCGTCCTCGCCCGCGCCGTCGGTCACGTAGCGCAGCGCCAGCCACATGCACAGGACCCCGGTGGTCGCGGCGACGCCCAGGCTGACGTAGATCGAGCTGAGCTCGGCCACCTGGCCCCAGAGCGCCGCGCCCAGGGCGCTGGCGCCCATGATCGCCATCTGGTACATCGACATGCCGCGGGCCCGCACCCAGTCCGGCAGTGCCAGCTGGGCCGACACCGAGAGCGAATTGGCGACCGTGATCCAGGCCATGCCGCCGAGGAACATCGCCGGCACCGCCACCCAGGCGTTGGGCGCGACCGCCATCACCGCGGTGGCGCCGGATTGCAGCAGGGTGCCGCGCATCACCAGCTGGTCGCGCACCAGGGCCTGGCGCAGCCGCGGCAGGAACAGCACGGCCACGATGGCGCCCGAACCCATGGCGGCCAGCAGCAGCGTGAAGGTGCCGGCGCCGCCGCCCTGGAGATTGCGCGCCAGCAGCGGCAGCAGGGCCAGCACGGCGGTCGAGTGAAGGAAGAAGATCGAGATCCGCGTCAGCACGGCGCGCATGCGCGGCGACTGCCGCACGAACTGCACGCCGACCCGCATCGCGCTGATCAGCCGCTCGCGGCCCAGGGGGTTGGGCGTGTGCTCGCGCCGCCAGTGCAGCACCACGAAGCCCGAGGCCACGCAGAGCACGGCGTTGAGCGCGAACACCCAGACCGTGCCGGCGCTTGCGATCAAGGTGCCGGCGACCAGCGGGCCGATGATGCGCGAGGCGTTCATCGAGATGCCGTTGAGTCCGAGCGCGGCCGGCAGGTGGCTGCGCGGCACCAGCTCGGGCACGATGGCCGAGAACACCGGCCAGCGCAGCGCCAGCCCGATGCCGTTGGCGAAGGTCAGGGCCAGCAGCAGCGGCGCGCTCATGAGGTCGAAGACCACCGCCGCGCACAGCACCACGGCCGAGCCGGCGAGCCAGAACTGGGTGGCGACCAGCCAGCGCCGGCGGTCGAGGATGTCGGCCAGCGCGCCGCTCGGCAGCCCGAGCAGGAACACCGGCAGGGTCGAGGCCGACTGCACCAGCGCGACCCAGATCGGCGAGGTGGTCAGCGAGGTCATCATCCAGGCCGCCGCGACGTCGTTCATCCACATGCTGACGTTGGCGATCAGCCAGGTGCTCCACAGCATGCGGAACACCGGGATCCGCAGCGGCTCCAGCGGGCCGACCCGGGAGGCTGGGACGGGCGGCGTGACGGGAGTTTCCTGGGGCGAGATCGGCGGCATCGCGGCCTATTGTCTTCGGCCCGGCCGCGCCGGCGTGTCGGCCGGGCGCCCGGGCGCCAGATGCTCGAGCGGCAGGGCCCGGCTGGCCTTGACCTCGCCGAGCGAGAAGCTGGTGTGCAGGTCCTTCACGTTGGGCAGGCTCATCAGGTGCTGCAGCGCGAAGCGCGAGAAGCTGTCGAGGTCCTGCGACACCACCTGCAGCTCGAAGGTGCCGGTGCCGCTGATGTAGTGGCAACTGGTCACCTCGGGCAGCCTGCGGATGGCGTCCTCGAGCTTGCGCGTGGCGTCGACCGTGACCCGCTCGGTGTCGACGCGCACGAAAGCGAGCACGCCGAGCCCGATCTTGTGGCGGTCGATCTCGGCGTGGTAGCCCTTGATGTAGCCGGCTTCCTCGAGGGCGCGCACCCGGCGCCAGCAGGGGGCCGCCGACAGGCCCACGCGCTGCGACAGCTCGGCATTCGTCAGGCGGCCGTCGGCCTGCAGTTCTTGCAGGATCGCGAGGTCAAACTTGTCGATGCCTTCCATTTGGTGCCATTTTAAGCAAGAGTCTTTCAAGAAGGTGGCTTGAATGGGTACAAAACGCAAACACCTGTCGAGACAGCAGGCATACACTTTGCGTCATGATGGCCGAGGGGCAGCCGACCCGGCTGCCCCGCAAAGCCACGCCCACAAGGCCCAGCCCTGGAGACAGACACGATGAACGCCCCCCTGCCCGAGCACATCCGCCGCGCCCTCGAAACGGTCACGCTCGACGACAAGTACTCGCTCGACTACGGCCGCGCCTTCATGAGCGGCGTCCAGGCGCTGGTCAAGCTGCCGATGCTGCAGCGCCTGCGTGACCAGCAGCAGGGCAAGAACACGGCCGGCTTCATCAGCGGCTACCGCGGCTCGCCGCTGGGCGGCTACGACCAGGCGCTGTGGAAGGCCAGCAAGTTCCTGAAAGAGCAGAACATCGTCTTCCAGCCCGGCGTCAACGAAGAGCTGGCCGCCACCGCGCTATGGGGCACCCAGCAGCTGGGTTTCTCGCCGGCGGGCACCAACAAGTTCGACGGCGTCTTCGGCATCTGGTATGGCAAGGGCCCGGGCGTGGACCGCTGCTCGGACGTCTTCAAGCACGCCAACATGGCCGGCACGACCGAGTTCGGCGGCGTCATCGCGGTGGCCGGCGACGACCACATCTCGAAGAGCTCGACCGCGGCGCACCAGAGCGACCACATCTTCAAGGCCTGCGGCACGCCGGTGTTCTTCCCGGCCAACGTGCAGGAAATCCTCGACCTCGGCATCCACGCCTTCGCGATGAGCCGCTTCGCCGGGATCTGGTCGGGCATGAAGACGATCCAGGAGATCGTCGAATCCAGCGCCACCGCGATGATCGACCCCGAGCGGGTCGACATCGTCATCCCGACCGATTTCCAGATGCCGCCCGGCGGGCTGCACATCCGCTGGCCCGACCATGCGCTCGAGCAGGAAGCGCGGCTGATGCACTACAAGTGGTACGCCGCCCTCGCCTACATCCGCGCCAACCGGCTCAACCACAACGTGATCGAAGGCCCGAACGACCGCTTCGGCATCATGGCCAGCGGCAAGGCCTTCAACGACACGCGCCAGGCCCTGATCGACCTCGGCCTCGACGACGCCGCCTGCCGCCAGCTCGGCATCCGGCTGCACAAGGTGGCCGTGGTGTGGCCGCTCGAGGCGCAGCTCACGCGCGAATTCGCCACCGGCCTGCAGGAGATCCTGGTGGTCGAGGAAAAGCGCCAGGTCATCGAATACCAGCTCAAGGAAGAACTCTACAACTGGCGCGGCGACGTCCGGCCCAACGTGGTCGGCAAGTTCGACGAGGGCGAGGTGCACGAGGCCGAGGGCTATTCGGGCGGCGAATGGTCGATGCCGAACCCGACCGCGCACACGCTGCTGCGCGCCAACGCCGACCTGAACCCGGCGCTGATCGCCAAGGCGATCGCCCAGCGCCTCAAGAAGACCGGCCTGCTGGCTGCGGCCGGCGCCGACATGGCGGCTCGCATCGACGCCCAGCTGGCGATCCTCGAGGCCAAGGAGCGCGCGATGGCCGCGCCCAAGTCGCTCGGTGCCGCCGACGCCACCCGCCAGCCCTGGTTCTGCTCGGGCTGCCCGCACAACACCAGCACCGTGGTGCCCGAAGGCTCGCGCGCGATGGGCGGCATCGGCTGCCACTTCATGGCGACCTGGATGGACCGCTCGACCATCGGCTTCACGCAGATGGGCGGCGAGGGCGTGCCGTGGGTCGGCCAGCAGCCCTTCACCACCGACCAGCACATCTTCGCCAACCTCGGCGACGGCACCTACTTCCACAGCGGCCTGCTGGCGATCCGCCAGAGCATCGCGGCCGGCGTCAACATCACCTACAAGATCCTCTACAACGACGCGGTCGCCATGACCGGCGGCCAGCAGGTGGGCGAGCGGCCCGAGGGCCATTCGGTGCTGCAGATCGCCGAGAGCCTGCATGCCGAAGGCGCGGTCAAGGTGGTGGTGGTCACCGACGAACCCGAGAAGTACCAGGGCGTCAACGTGCCGGGCGAGAACGTCAAGGTGCGCCACCGCGACGAGCTCGACGAGATCCAGCGCGAATTCCGCGAGATCAAGGGCACCACCGCCATCATCTACGACCAGACCTGCGCCACCGAGAAGCGGCGCCGCCGCAAGCGGGGCACGGCGGTCGATCCGGCGGTGCGGGTGGTCATCAACGAGCTGGTCTGCGAAGGCTGCGGCGATTGCAGCGTCAAGAGCAACTGCCTGTCGGTGGAGCCGCTGGAGACCGAATTCGGCCGCAAGCGCACCATCAACCAGAGCACCTGCAACAAGGACATGAGCTGCCTGAAGGGCTTCTGCCCCAGCTTCGTGACGGTCGAGGGCGGGCAGCTCAAGAAGAAATCGAAGAGCAAGGGCGCCTCGCCGGCCGAGCTGGGTGCGCTGCCCGACCCCGAGATTCCGGTGCTGGGCGAGGGCCAGGTCTGGGGCGTGGTGGTGGCCGGCGTCGGCGGCACCGGCGTCATCACCATCGGCCAGTTGCTCGGCATGGCGACCCACATCGAGGGCAAGGGCATCGTCACCCAGGACGCGGCCGGCCTGGCGCAGAAGGGCGGCGCCACCTGGAGCCACGTGCTCATCGGCGAGACCCAGGACGCGATCCGCACCACCCGCGTCGGCACCGCCGCGGCCGACCTGGTGCTGGCGGCCGACCCGCTGGTGGCGGTCAATGCCGAAACCACGGCGCGCATGCGCGAAGGCCGCACGCGGGTCGCGCTCAACAGCCACAGCACGCCGACCGCCGCTTTCGTGCGCAACGCCGACTGGGTCAACCCGCAGCAGGATTGCGCCAACGAGATCGCGCGGGTGGTCGGCGCCGATGCGGTCGGCGCCTTCGACGCCGATGCCGCCGCCACCGCGCTGATGGGCGACAGCCTGTACGCCAACCCCATGCTGCTGGGCTTCGCCTGGCAGAAGGGCTGGATTCCGCTGGACCACGCGTCGCTGATGCGGGCGATCGAGCTCAACGCCGTGGCCATCGACAACAACAAGCAGGCCTTCGAGTGGGGCCGCCAGGCGGCCGAACGCCCGGCGGAGCTGCAAAAGCGGGTGCAGCCGGGGCAGGTCATCGAGTTCAAGCGGCGCGAGACCGTCGAGGCCCTGGTGGCGCGCCGCGCCGAGTTCCTCACCGGCTACCAGAACGCCGCCTACGCCGACCAGTACAAGGCCTTCGTCGCCCGGGTGCAGCAGGCCGAATCGGCGCTCGGCAAGAGCAGCCTGACCGAGGCCGTGGCCCGCTACCTGTTCAAGCTGATGGCCTACAAGGACGAATACGAAGTGGCGCGGCTGCACGCCGACCGCAGCTTCCTCGACCGGGTCGAGGGCATGTTCGAGGGCGACTTCAAGCTCAACTACCACCTGGCGCCGCCGATCATCGCGAAGAAGAACGCCAAGGGCGAGCTGCAGAAGCAGAAGTTCGGCCCGGCGATGCTGACCGGCTTCAGGCTGCTGGCGAAGCTCAAGGGCTTGCGGGGGACCGCGCTCGACATCTTCGGGCGCACCGAGGAGCGCCAGACCGAGCGCGCGCTGATCGGCGAATACCGCGCCAGCATCGAGGAAGTGATCGCCGGCCTGACGGCCGCCAACCACGCCACGGCGCTGGAAATCGCCGGGCTGCCCGAGCAGATCCGGGGCTACGGCCACGTCAAGGAGCGCAACCTGGCCGCGGCCCGGGTGCGCTGGGCCGAGCTGATGGCCAAGTGGCGCCATCCCGAGGCGGCCGCCCGCGCCGCCGCCTGAAGCACCGGCGCCAGGGGCCGCAAAGCCCCGAAAACCCCAAGCACGGCCCCGGAATAGGGTCGTCTGCCCTCTATACAATGCCCGGTGCTGTGCGCGGCCAGGTTCCGCGCTGCGTGGCCGCTGGGTGCGGCCGCGGATGCACCGGTCCTTTCCCATCCGGAGGGCCGGCGCTCCTCTTCTTTCCCTCTGTTGGAGACTCCCTTGTTCATTTCTTCTGCTTTCGCCCAGGCCGCACCCGCCGCCGGTGGTGGCGACATGATGTCCTCGCTCGGCAGCATGCTGCCGCTGGTGCTGATGTTCGTGGTCCTGTACTTCGTCATGATCCGCCCGCAAATGAAGCGCCAGAAAGAAGCGCGCGCCATGATCGAGGCCCTGGCCAAGGGCGATGAGGTCGCCACCTCGGGCGGCATGCTCGGCAAGATCACCCAGCTCGGCGAGCAATACCTGACGGTCGAGATCGCCAAGGGCGTCGAAGTCCAGATCCAGCGCAGCGCCGTGATCCAGGTCTTGCCCAAGGGCGCGATCAAGTAAGTAGTGCCACAACACGGGCGCCGGACACCGCGCGCCCCCGAAGGTTGAATCGATGAACCGATATCCGGTCTGGAAGTACGCGATCATCGTGGTCGTGCTGCTGGTGGGGCTTGTCTACGCCTTGCCCAATTTCTTCGGCGAGGCGCCCGCGGTGCAGGTGTCGTCGGCCAAGTCAACCGTCAAGGTCGACGCCGGCACCCAGGCCCGCGTGGCCGAGGCGCTGAAGGTCGCCGGGCTGGTGCCCGACCTGCTGACGCTCGACGCCACCTCGGTGCGGGCCCGCTTCGCCTCCACCGACGACCAGCTGAAGGCGCGCGACACCCTGCAGCACGCCCTGGTGCCCGACCCGAGCGACCCGCCGTACACGGTGGCGCTCAACCTGGTGTCGCGTTCGCCGAGCTGGCTCACTGCGCTGCATGCCTTCCCGATGTACCTGGGCCTCGACCTGCGCGGCGGCGTCGACTTCCTGCTGCAGGTCGACATGAAGGGCGCCATCGACAAGCGCGCCGAATCCTTCGCCAGCGACCTGCGCACCGGCCTGCGCGACAAGAGCGTGCGCGGCAGCGCGGTCAGCCGCAACGGCCAGACCATCGAGATGCGCTTCCGCGATGCCGCCGGCCTGGATGCCGCCAAGCGGCTGCTGCAGGACCAGTTTCCCGACCTCACGGCGGTCGAAAGCCAGGAAGGCACCGACTTCAAGCTGGTCGCCTCGATCAAGCCCGAGGCCGTGCGCCGGCTGCAGGACGCGGCCCTGAAGCAGAACATCACGACCCTGCACAACCGGATCAACGAACTCGGCGTGGCCGAACCCGTGATCCAGCAGCAGGGCCTGGACCGCATCGTCGTCCAGCTGCCCGGCGTCCAGGACACGGCCAAGGCCAAGGACATCCTGGGCCGCACCGCCACCCTCGAGATGCGCCTGGTCGACGAGAGCGCCGAGGGCCGTGCCGCCGAATTGGGCACCGGCCCGGTCCCCTTCGGCTCGGAGAAGTTCCTCGACCGCCAGGGCCGCCCGGTGATCGTCAAGAAGCAGGTGCTGGTCACCGGCGAGAACCTCACCGACGCCCAGCCCGGCTTCGACTCCCAGACCCAGCAGCCCAAGGTCGACCTGACCATGGACGCCAAGGGCGGGCGCATCATGCGCGACGTCAGCCGCGAGAACTTCCGCAAGCGGATGGCGATGCTGATCTTCGAAAAGGGCAAGGGCGAGGTGCTGACCGCGCCGTCGATCAACGGCGAGCTCGGCAACCGCTTCCAGATCTCGGGCTCGATGAGCGTGGTCGAGGCCAACGACCTGGCGCTGCTGCTGCGCGCCGGTTCGCTGGCGGCGCCGATGGAGATCATCCAGGAACGCACCATCGGCCCGAGCCTGGGTGCCGACAACATCAAGAAGGGTTTCGACAGCGTGATGTACGGCTTCGCCGCGATCATGGTGTTCATGTGCCTGTACTACGCGCTGTTCGGCGTCTTCTCGTCGATCGCGCTGGCGGTCAACCTGCTGCTGCTGGTGGCGATCCTGTCGATGCTGCAGGCCACGCTGACCCTGCCCGGCATCGCCGCCATGGCGCTGGCCATCGGCGTCGCGATCGACTCCAACGTGCTGATCAACGAGCGCATCCGCGAGGAACTGCGCGCCGGCGCCTCGCCGCAGGCCGCCATCCACGCCGGCTACGAGCGCGCCTGGGGCACGATTCTCGACTCCAACGTCACCACGCTGATCGCGGGTGTCGCGCTGCTGGCCTTCGGCTCCGGGCCCATCCGCGGCTTCGCGGTGGTGCATTGCATCGGCATCGTGACCTCGATGTTCTCGGCCGTGTTCTTCTCGCGCGGGCTGGTGAACTTCTGGTACGGCAGCAAGAAGAAGCTCAAGACGGTGTCGATCGGCACCGTCTGGAAGCCCGACACCACCGCCGTGGCCAACGCGAAATAAGGGACACGACAAATGGAATTCTTCCGGATCCACAGGACCATCCCGTTCATGCGCCACGCGCTGGTGCTGAACGCGGTGTCCTTCGTCACCTTCGCCCTGGCGGTGTTCTTCCTGTTCCATCGCGGGCTCCACCTGTCGGTCGAGTTCACCGGCGGCACGGTGATGGAGGTCGCCTCCCAGCAGTCGGTCGACGTCGGCCGGGTGCGCGAGACCATCGCCAAGCTGGGCTACCAGGACGTGCAGGTGCAGAACTTCGGCACCTCGCGCGACGTCCAGATCCGCCTGCCGGTGCAGAAGGGCCAGACCTCGGCCCAGCAGAGCGAGCAGGTCATGGCCGCGCTGAAGGCGGTCGACCCGACCGCCATCCTGCGCGGCAACGAGTTCGTCGGCCCGCAGGTCGGCGAGGAGCTCACCACCAACGGCCTCAAGGCCCTCGGCATGGTGGTGGTCGGCATCATGATCTACCTGGCCTTCCGCTTCGAATGGAAGTTCGCGCTGGCGACCGTGCTGGCCAACCTGCACGACGTCGTGATCATCCTGGGCTTCTTCGCCTTCTTCCAGTGGGAGTTCTCGCTGGCGGTGCTGGCGGCGGTGCTGGCGGTGCTGGGCTACTCGGTCAACGAGTCGGTCGTGATCTTCGACCGCGTGCGCGAGAACTTCCGCCGCTTCCGCAAGCTGAGCACCCCCGAGGTGATCGACAGCGCCATCACCTCGACCATCAGCCGGACCATCATCACCCACGGCTCGACCCAGCTGGTGGTGCTGTCGATGTTCTTCTTCGGCGGCCCGACCCTGCACTACTTCGCGCTGGCCCTGACCATCGGCATCTGCTTCGGCATCTACTCCTCGGCTTTCGTGGCGGCATCGATCGCGATGTGGCTGGGCGTCAAGCGCGAGGACCTGGTCAAGACGCCGACCAAGCGCGAGGGCGATCCGGACGACCCGAACGCCGGCGCCACCGTCTGATCTTGGGGTTGCCGAGCATGGAGAGCCCTTGTGCGGTTACGCTTCCCGATGCAAGCTCGTCCTTGTCGTCGAATCGAATCCATTGCCGTCCTGACCATCCATGATCCAGCGGTCCCATGCAGCCTCCCTTCAACTCTCCCGAGAGACGCGCGAGCGTTTCGTCGCCGCCACCGAGCCGCTGATCGCGCCGGTCGCCCGGGCCATCGGCGAACGGCTGACGGCCCTGGCCTCCCAGACCGGCAATGCGCGCGAGATGCAGGAGAACCGCGACGGTTTCCTGGCCTTCCAGACCCACGGCGCGAACTGGGTGGCGCAGTCGCAGGCGGCCTGGCGCAAGGCGCTGGCCAGCAGCGCGATCGAAGGGGCGTCCTCCAACTCGCTGTCGCGCCTCGAATTGATCGGCGACGAGGTGGTCGAGACCGGCATCTTGTCGTCGCGGCTCGCGCAGGCGATCCAGGACAAGGCCAGCTTCGAGCTCAACGACCTGCGGCTGCGCATCCAGCATCTCGAAGGCACCCATGAACTGGACGCCAGGGACATCCTGAAGCCCGAGGCACTGGCCAAGGTCCTGGTCGACCAGTGGCTGGCGACCGGCCTGAGCCGCGGCCTCTGGACCAAGGTCCAGGAGCAGGTCCAGCAGCACATGGTCGAGCCGGTGGTCAAGGCCTACAAGGACGCCAACGCCTTCCTGGTCGGCAAGGACGTGATGCCCGAGATCGATCTCAAGAGCTTCGTGCGCCGCACCGGATCGGTCGGCTCCGGCAGCGCGCCGCTGGGTGGCAGCTTCGCGGGCGGCGCGAGCGCCAGCGCTTCGATGGGCATCGGCCAGACGCGGATGGTGCCGGGCGGCTTCGGCGCGCCGGCCGGCAGCTTCGCGCCGGCGGCGATCGGCGTCGGCCGCGGTCAGGCCGGCATGGGCCAGCAGGCGGGTGGCGACACGCTGGTGGCCACCGGCGGCTCGCCGCTGCTGATGGCGCGCCAGCGGGCCCAGGGGGTGCTGCTCAATCTCAAGCGCTTCGTGACCGCGCGCATCGGCGGCGACATCACGCTGCCGCGCGGCCAGGGCGGCGGCGAGATGGCGGGCGGAGCCGGCGGCGCCGCCTCTCCGGCCTTCGTCGCCGCGATCGCCGACGCCGAGGCGGCCTACCAGGTCGCGGCCTCGCAGTACGTGGTCGGTGAAGAGGCCACGGCCATCCACAACGCATCGGCCGAACTGCGCCGGCGCACCAGCGAACTCAAGAAGAAGGCGCCCACCACCGCCGACAAGGCCACGGTCGAGATCGTGGCGCTGATGTTCCAGGCCATCCTGGCCGAAGAGCGGATCCCGTTCTCGGCCCGCGTCTGGTTCGCGCGGCTGCAGATGCCGGTGCTGCGCGTGGCCATCGCCGAGCCCGAATTCTTCGGCACCTTGCAGCATCCGGCGCGCATGCTGATCGACCGCATGGGCTCCTGCGTGATGGGCTTCGATGCCGCCGCCATTTCGGGCAGCGCGCTCGAGGGCGAGATCCGCCGCGTGGTCCAGGTGATCGAGCAATATCCGGAAACCGGCCAGCGGGTGTTCAAGCTGGTGTTCGACGAATTCGTCGCCTTCCTCAACAAGTACCTCACGCAGAGCGACACCACCCAGCGGGTGATGAGCGTGGCGCAGCAGGTCGAGCAGAAGGAGACGATGGCGATCCAGTACACCATCGAGTTGCGCAAGATGCTCAACGACATGCCGGTGCGCGAGGAGATCCGCGAGTTCCTGTTCAAGGTCTGGGCCGAGGTGCTGGCCATCGCCGCGCTGCGCTACGGCGCCCAGGACGAGCAGACCGTGACGCTGAAGCGGGTCGCCTCCGACCTGGTCTGGGCGGCCAGCGCCAAGCCGAACCGCAACGATCGCACCCGCGTCATCCAGGACCTCCCCAAGCTGCTGCAGCGGCTGCGCCAGGGCATGACGCTGCTCGGCATCGTGGGCGAGCCCCAGGAAGCGCACATCAAGACCATCGGCGCGACGCTGTCCGATGCCTTCCTGTCGAAGACCGAGGCGATCCCGCCGGCCAAGATCGAAGCCATGGCCAAGCGCCTGGCCAACCTCGAGGACTTCGTCTCCGACGAGGGCACCACCGACCTGCCGCTGGACGCCGCGAGCATCGAGCTGCTGCTCGGCGTCGATGCCGCCTCGATCGAGGTCGTGCCCGACACCGGCACCAAGGTCAGCGAGGACATGCTGGCCTGGGCGCACGAGCTGCAGGTCGGCACCTGGTTCATGCTCGACCACAACGACCGTGTGAGCCAGGTCCAGTTCGTCTGGCGCAGCGACCGCAAGCAGCTGCACTTGTTCGCGTCCAGCGACGGCCGCAGCTTCCTGATCCAGGTCGGCCGCCTGGCGTCCTACCTGCAGGCCGGCCTGCTGGTGCCGGCGGAAGAAGAAACCTTGACCGTGCGGGCCACGCGCGAAGCGCTGGCAAAACTCGACGCCAACCCCGAGCGTCTGCTGAATTAGCTAGTGCGCGACGCGGTCGCTCGAAGCGTCGCAGAGCTCGTCCAGCACCAGCGCGTCGGGTTCGACGCCAGTGCTCCAGTGCACCATCAGCACGATGATCTTGAGTTCGTCGAGCGCCAGCGGCTCGCCCGGCGTGGCCATGGCGCGCTCGACCACGATCTCGCGCATGCCGCCCGGCAGCACGCTCGCGGATTCGAGGAAGCTGATGAAGCCCAGGCACTCGGCGCCGATGTGCTCCTGCTCGGCACTGGAGTAGACGCGCATCGCATCGGCCGACTGGGGCAGCGCGGCGTCGGCCGCGATGCCCGGCAGCACGGTGGCGCTGGTGCCGTCGGCATGGCGCTCGAGCTGGACGCCCCGGGTCGCCAGGCTCAGGCCGTCGAGCCAGTGCAGCGCCTCGCGGATTTCGTCCGCATCGAAGCCTTGCGCGCTGAGCTTGCGCCCCAGCTGCTCGGGTTCGGGGCAGGCGTCGCCGCGCCAGTAGTTTTCGTAGACATACACGAGCACTTCGAACATGGGTTCAATATAGCCCACTGGAAGCGCCGGCCGTCGAAAGTTGCGCCGACACGACGTTGACCGGTCCGGCGTCCGGCCGCGCAAGGCGGCCTGCGGCCCCTCGGGAGCTGCGACGCACACGCGGACGGACCCTGGTTGATGCCCCAGGAAATGTTGCAAGTCTTCCTTCGCTTGCTGCTCGGCATTCGGAAGAAACTGCCAATTCTGTCGTGATCAATTCCTGCGGACGCTCCGTAGTATTACGGACTCTTCGCGTATTCGCACGAGTATCGGTGCAGCGCCTTCTTCGAAACAATTCTGATCGGCCTTGACGTCTTGCTTTCAAAAGACGATGCGTCGGCAAGGCCGTGGCCACGATGGCATGTTCAATCAGAAAACAGGGAAGGCATCTCCGTGAAGATAAAAATGACGCTGTCCGCAATCAGCGCAATATGTGGAATTCTGGCAGCTCCGGTTGCCATCGCAACGCCAAACGAGGAGTTGGGCTGGTATGGCTCCATCAAGGCCGCACAAACTTCCCAGCGCGTCAGCGACATGGAAGATTCGTTGCGTCCGGCAGGCGCGGTGCTGCCGCAGGAGACGAGGCAAGAATTTGTCAATGGCTCCTTGGGGATGGGTTACCAGTTTGGCGCTGGCTGGCGTGCCGAGGTGGAATACACCTTGCCCCAGAAACAGGAGTACACCAGCGACGTCGCAGGGCGATTTCGTGGCAGCCTGAATCACCATGAAGTGGATGCCGAGCGCATGATGGCCAATGCCTATTACGATTTGCCCGTCAAGGAAGATATCGCCGTGTTTGCTTCTGCCGGTCTTGGCTGGGCCAAAGTCAAGTCTTCCGGTTGGCAGGGCAATGTCGCCCGTCAATTCGAAAGCAAAACTGTCAATAACCTGGCCTACTCGGTAGGCGCAGGGGTGACGTATTCTCCCGTGAAGAAAATCTCGCTCGACGTGGGTTACCGCTATGTTGATATGGGCCGCATTGAAAGCGGCTTGAACAACTTCGCCAATGCTCGTGGTTTGCGCGATGAAAAAATGAAGGCCAAACTGGTCAGCCACGAGATTTATATTGGCGGCCGTTATCGCTTTTGATGGCGGCCTGCGGCTCCTTCGGGGCCAGTGGCGCCATTCAACCAACCGCGATGCGCTGAAACAATCCGCCCGGCAGCCGCGCGACGTGGCCGGAAAGCTCGAGTTCGAGCAGACGGACTTGCAGCATGGCTGGAGAAAAACCGGTGCGGGCGCACAAGGCGTCGAGGCTGACCGGGTCGAAGCCTACAGCGCGCAGCAGCGCCGGTTCGGCCGCCTCGGCGTCGGCACCGGAATCGGCGGAATTGGCGGAGACGAAGGGGCGGGGCCGCGCAGGCTCGTCGGCCAGCCGCAACTCCTCCAACACGTCGGCCACCGATTCAACCAGCTTGGCGCCTTGCCGGATCAATTCGTGGCAGCCCCGCGATTGCGGCGAGTGGATCGAGCCCGGAATCGCGAAGACCTCCCGCCCCTGCTCGGCCGCGAGCCGGGCCGTGATCAGCGAGCCGGAGCGCAGCGCGGCCTCGATCACCAGAGTGCCGCGCGCGAGCCCGGCGATGATCCGATTGCGCTTGGGGAAGTTCTGGTTCAGCGGCGGCGTGCCCAGCGGGTACTCGCTCACGATCAGGCCACGCCCGGCGATCCGGTGCGCGAGCTCGCGATGGCGGGCGGGGTAGACGCGGTCGAGTCCGGTGCCGACCACCGCCACCGTGGCCAGCCGGTCAGGTCCGCCGGCCTCGAGTGCACCTTCGTGGGCGGCACCGTCGATGCCGAGCGCCAGACCCGAGACCACGGGAATCCCGGCTTCGCCGAATGCGCGTCCGAAGGCTCTTGCATTCTGGGTGCCTTGCGCCGTCGGATTCCGGCTGCCGACGATCGCGATGCTGGGGTCCAGCTGCGCGAGCTCGAAGCCGGGCGCACCGAGCAGATAGAGCAGCAGCGGCGGATCGCCCGTTTCCAGCAGCGAGGCCGGGTAGCCCGGGTCGCCGAGCGTCAGGAGACGGCGGACGGCACCCTGGTCGTCGCTGCCCTGAAGCCAGTCGAAGGTGCGCTCGAGCAGCGGGGCCAGCGTGGCAGGCAAGCGCTGCAGCGCCCCGGCCTGCGCGTTGCCGACGACCTGCAGCAGGGCCTCGTGCGATTGCGTGAAGATCGCGGCCGGCAGTCCGAAGGCCGCGAGCAGCGTGCGGGCGGTGGCGTTCCCGATGCCTGGCGTCAGCGAGAGGCGGAGCCAGCTCGCGAGTTCCTCACGTTCCACGCCAAGATGACGCTCGCGTCAGGGGTTGACCAGCAGGTCGCCGACCCGCGGGGTGTCGTTGATCTCGAGCACCAGCGCGTAGGAGGCCTTTTCGAACGGCCGGAACACCATCAGCAGGCCGATGCGCTCGTTCGGCAGCTTGAGCACTTCCTTGCCGGTGTCGTTGGGCGCGCCGGCGCGGTCGACGATGGTGTCGCCGTTCTTCAGGATGGCCAGCACGTGGCCGGACTCGATGCCGTCGCGGGTTCCCTTGTTGATGACCACCACCTGGTTCTGGGCCGCGAACTGCACCGCGTTGCCGTAGACCGAGACGATGCGCCCGTCGATGATCTGCTCGGGCGCGCGCGGTGCATAGCTGAGCAGCTGGCGCGTCGGCTCGGGCAGCAGGCGGTCGCCCGCGCGCATCTCCTCGCGCGCGGCCACGATGTCGATGGTCGCGGGGACCACGTTGACCACGTCCTTGCCCTCGACCAGTTGGGTGGCGACGGTCTGGCTGCGCTTGAGCTGGGCCTTGCCGAGGTAGGCCGCCTCGTAGCCGAGCAGTTCGCCGGTGGCGGGGTCCTTCAGCGGCGTCGCGTTGCGGAAGATGCGGTAGGTCTTGATCGGGCCGGCGGTCTCGATCAGCTGTTCGTCGGCCTGGCCCAGTGCGTAGGCGCGGTCGCCGCGGGCCAGCAGCACGCGGCTGTCGTTGCCGGCCACGATGTGGGGCGCGGCCTTGAGGGTGTCCTCGTCGACGATGATCGGCTCGCTCAGGAAAGGCTCGATCAGGCTCGGGTTGAGGGTCGGCAGCGCCATCCCCGACAGCGACTCGTAGCGAGCGCGCGGCGACAGCTTGATGGTGCCGTCGGAGGCGCCGCCGCGGCGGGTGCTGAGGCGGGCCCGGCCGCCGCTCTTTTCCAGGTAGAGCACCTGGCCCGGGTAGATCCGGTGCGGGTTCGAGATCTCCTTGATGTTCATGCCCCAGAGCTCGGGCCAGCGCCAGGGGCTGCGCAGGAACAGGCGGGAGATGGCCCACAGCGTGTCGCCGGGCTTGACCGTGTATTCGTCAGGCGCGTTGGGCGCCAGTTCGCCGATCGGGATGCCGGCCTGCGAGGTCTGCTGTGCCACCGCCCGCTGTTGTGGCGTGACCGGATAGTTCTGCGCGAAAGCGGTCGTCGCGCCAGCGGCCCCGAGGGCGACGGCCGCCAGGGTGGCCAGAAGGCTGGGTCGCAGGCTATCGTTGATTCGGAGTTTGGTCATGGTTTATGGTGTGCACACACTACGCCACGCAGGATGTACGAATCCTCACAATTTGCTACGAATTTTGCGCTGAAGCCCTTGATAGGGCAACGTATTCGGGCTGTTCCCCGGCAGGGCGTCGCGGAAATGGCGAAAATAGCGACAACTTCTCCTCGCTTTCATGGCAAAAAGAACCATTTTGAGTTACCCGGATCCCCGCCTGCACACGGTGGCCAAGCCGGTCCAGGGCGTCGATGCGCGCATCAAGACGCTGGTCGCCGACATGCTCGAGACCATGTACGACGCCAGCGGCATCGGCCTTGCGGCGACCCAGGTCGACGTCCACGAGCGGCTGGTGGTGATCGACATCTCCGAAGAACGCGACAAGCCGATCGTCCTGATCAATCCCGAGATCGTCTGGGCCAGCGACGAGAAGGTGCTCAATGAAGAAGGCTGCCTCTCGGTGCCGGGCATCTATGACGGCGTCGAACGCTCGACCTCGGTGCGCGTGACCGCGCTCGATGCCGACGGCGAACCGCAGACGATCGAGGCCGAGGGCCTGCTCGCGGTCTGCATCCAGCACGAGCTGGACCATCTGCTGGGCAAGGTGTTCGTCGAATACCTGTCGCCGCTGAAGCGCAACCGGATCAAGAGCAAGCTGCTCAAGCAGCAGCGCGAAGACCAGAAATCGGAACAGCGCGAAGGGCGGCGTTGAGCATGCGGGGCCTGTGGCCGGCGGCGGCGGCGCTGCTGGTGGCGCTGTCCGGCTGCGCGCTCGACCCGACGCGGCTGCCGCTCGGCAGCACCCGCGCCGAGACGTTCCAGAAGCTCGGCCAGCCGACCGCCACCTATGCGATGCCGGGCGGCGGCGAGCGGCTCCAGTATTCGCGTGCGCCATCGGGCTTCGCGGTCAACAACGTCGACCTCGACGCCGGCGGCCGGGTGGTCTCGATCCGCCAGGAGCTCGAAGACGGCATGTTCGACATCACGATCAAGCCCGGTGTCTGGCGGGTCGACGACGTCCTGCGCAGCTACGGCCGGCCGTTCGAGATTTCGCAGGTGCGGCCCTTCGACGGCGATGTCTGGGCCTGGCGCTTCAAGTCGCAGAACAACCCGCGGCTGCTCTATATCTATATCGACCTGGACGGCGTGGTCGACCACTACCACACGGCTGACGACCTGCGCCAGCTGATGACGGACCAATGAGCTCACTGAAAGTCGCGTTCGCGGGCACGCCCGAGTTCGCCCGGGTCGCCCTGGAGGCGATCGCGGCGGCCGGATTCGAGATCGTCCTGGTGCTGACCCAGCCGGACCGTCCCGCCGGCCGCGGCATGAAGCTGCAGGCTTCGCCGGTGAAGCAGTTCGCGGTCGGCCGAGGCTGGCCGGTGGCGCAGCCGCGCAGCCTGAGGCTCGACGGCAAGTATCCGGACGACGCGGCCGCCGCGCGCGAGGCCATCGCGGCCGCGGGGGCCGACGTGATGGTGGTCGCCGCCTACGGCCTGATCCTGCCGCAGTGGGTGCTGGATGCGCCGCGGCTCGGCTGCCTGAACATCCATGCCAGCCTGCTGCCGCGCTGGCGCGGCGCGGCGCCGATCCACCGGGCCATCGAGGCCGGCGACGCGCAGACCGGCGTCACGATCATGCAGATGGACGCCGGCCTCGACACCGGCGACATGCTGCTTCGCGAAGCGCTCGAGATCGGCGCAGACAGCACCGCGCGGCTGCACGACCGGCTGGCCGGAATGGGCGGCCGGTTGATCGTCGATGCCTTGAGGCAGGCGGCGGCCGGCACGCTGAAGGCCGAGCCGCAGCCGACCGAAGGCGTGACCTACGCCCACAAGGTCGAGAAGGCCGAGGCCCAGATCGACTGGTCGCTGGACGCCGCGGCGATCGCGCGCCGGGTGCGCGCCTTCGACCCCTTCCCCGGCGCCAGCAGCCTGCTCGACGGCGAGACGATCAAGCTGTGGGCCGCCGAGGCCGAGCCGGGCGGGCCCGTGGAGGCGCCCGGCACGGTGCTGGCCGTGACGCCTTCGGGCATCGCCGTCGCGGCGAAGGACTCCGTGCTGCGGGTCACCGAACTGCAGCGCGCCGGCGGCAAACGCCTGGCGGTCGCCGACTTCCTGCGTGGATTCGACGTCAAGCCCGGCCAGCGCTTCCACTGATGTTTCTCTCCTCCGCGATCCGGCGCCAGCCGGAATTCCGCCAGGGCGTGAGAGACATGTCCACGGTCGCCGTGGGCATCGGCGCCTGGGGCCTGATGACCGGCGTGGCGATGCTCAAGTCGGGCATGAGCGTGTTCGAGTCGGTGGCGATGACGCTGCTGGTCTACGCGGGCAGTTCGCAGCTGGCCGCCATCCCGTTGCTGATGGCGGGCGCGCCGGCCTGGGTCATCCTGGCCACGGGCTTCTGCGTCAACCTGCGCTTCGTGGTCTTCAGCCTGCACCTGCGGCCCTATCTGATGCACATGCCGCGCTGGCGCCGCATCACCCACGGCTATCTCACGGCCGACATGAGCTATGCGCTGTTCACCCGCAAGTACGCGCAACCGCCGCGCACCCGCGCCGAGGAGCAGGCCCAGGAGGCCTACCTCACCGGCAACTACTGCGTGACCTGGTGCGCCTGGATGAGCATGAGCCTGCTCGGCATCGTGCTGGCCAACATGATTCCGCAGAGCTGGGGCCTGGGCTTCGCCGGCGTGCTGAGCCTGGTGGCGATCGTCTGCTCGATGGCGACCACGCGGCTTCGGCTGCTGGCGGTGCTGATCGCCTCGGCCACCGCGGTGGCGGCCTATGCGCTGCCGCTCAAGCTCAACATCGTGGCCGCCATCGGCGTCGCGGTGCTGGCCTGCTTCTGGCTCGAGAAGCAGTTCGGGCTGGATGTCGATGCGGAGGATGACTAGTGAGCGCAGTAATCGAGGGCACCGACCTCTGGACGCTGGCCGTGATCCTCGGCCTGGCCGGCGTCACCGTGCTCACGCGCTGCTTCTTCTTCATCCTCGACCGGCCCTGGGGCCTGCCGGAGTGGGCCCACCGGGCGCTGCACTACGCGCCGGCGGCGGCGCTGGCGGCGGTGATCGCGCCCGAGATCGTCATGACGCAGGGCCACCTGATCTCGACCCTGCACGACGCCCGGCTCTACGGCGCCGTCGCCGGCACCGCCTATTTCTTCTGGCGGCGCGGCGTGCTCGGGACGATGCTGGCGGGGATGGCGGTGTACCTGCCGCTGCACCTGGGGCTGGGCTGGTAGCAGGTCCGCCGCCGGGCCGCCCTCAGCCGCGCAGCGTCTGCCACAGTTCGCGGTCGCGCTCCGCGGTCCAGACCACCGGGTGCTCGATGCCGCGCAGCTCGTCATAGGCGCGCGACACGTCGAATGGCAGCACGTGCTGGAACACTGGCCAGTCGCCGAAGCGCGGCTTCATCGCCAGCTCGGCGCGCTCGAAGCAGCCGCGCAGGCTGTCGCCGGCAACGATGCCCGAGCGCACGCTGGCCAGCAGCGTCGACAGGAAGGCTTTCGTGAGTTCGATCGCCTCGGCGCAGCCCGCCGCGCCTTTCACCACCGCGCCGCGACCCGGCACCAGCACCTCGGGGTTGAGTGCGGCGACGGCATCGAGCGTGCCGGCCCAGTCCTGGATGTAGGCGTCGCCGGCATACACGCCGCAGCGGTTCTCGACCACGTCGCCCGAGAACAGCACGCCGCAGTCGGGCAGCCAGGCGACCGTGTCGCCGCCCGAGTGGCCACGGCCCAGGCACATCAAGCGCACCTCGCGCGGGCCGAGCCACAGGCTCATCTCGCGCTCGAAGCTCATCGTCGGCACCGTGAGTCCGGGGATCTCCTCGACGCCGGCAAAGAGGCGCGGAAAGCGCCCGACCTCGGAATCGAAATCGGCCTGCCCGCGCTCGCGCACCCAGTCGAGCGTGCCCTGGCTGGCGATGATGGCCTGGACCTCGTCGAAGGCGCTGGCGCCCATCACGCGCACCGCGTGGTAGTGCGTGAGCACGATGAACTTGATCGGCTTGTCGGTGACCGCGCGGATGTCGGCCAGGAAGTCGCGCGCCATGCGCGGCGTGGGCCGCGTGTCGATCAGCACCACATGCGCATCGCCGACGATGAAGCCGCAGTTGGGATCGAAGTCGCTGATGTAGCCGTACACGTTGGGCGCGAGTTCGCGCACCTGCGGCTTCTGCTCGCGGGTGTCGGAGGCGGAGGCGAAGGAAACGGAAGCGGTCATGCGGGGCTTCGAGGTGGGGTTTCGGACGGCGTGCCGGCTTCTCGCGCGGCATCGATGCAGGCCAGCAGCACGGCCTGGTCGCCGCACTGGTTGGCCAGCAGCAGCACGAGGCGGGCATTGAAGTCGGCGCTCTGCGCCTCGGTCAGCCCTTCATGGGCGCCGACCCAGGCCGCGTAGAAGCCGTCGGGATGGGGATGTGGGGTTCGGTGATCATGTCTTGTGACCTTCAACGGTGCGCCAGCGCGGCGTGGACCGCGGCCGAGATCGACGCCGGCGTGGGCTTGTCCAGCAAGGTGGCGCGATAGGCGTCCGGACGCACCAGGCACAGGCTGCCGGGCGTCGCGTTGCCGAGGTGGCGCGCCAGTGCCTCGTCGGGCTGCAACGTGGCCAGGTCGCTGTCGCCGCCCACCGCGACCAGCCGCAGCGGCAGCGAGGCCGCGACATCGGCCGCGGCTTCCGCCTGCGCGCGCGTCGGCGCGAACCACAGGCCCAGGCAGCGGGTGCCGTCGGCCAGCAGTTCCATCAGCGTGGTCGGCGTGCCGTCGAGGTGGCGCAGCGGCAGGTTCTGCACGCTGCGTCCGCCCTCGGGCAAGTGAGGTGCCGCAGGGTAGTCGTTGGCGACCGACATGCGGCCCGTGTTCACCAGTGCGCGGGCGAAGGAATGGCGCGATGCGAGCGCGACCACGGCCCGGCGGAGCGTGTGCTCGGCCGGCGTCCGCGGTGCGAGGAAGCGTGCCGAGCGGCTGGTGACGCGGAGGTTCTCGATCGCCGCCGGGCGGCGTTCGGCGTCGTAGGTGTCGAGCAGCGCATCGCCGGCAAGACCCTGCGCGACCAGCGCCAGCTTCCATCCGAGGTTGGCCGCGTCCTGGATGCCGCTGTTGCCGCCGCGGGCGCCGAACGGGCTCACGACGTGGGCCGAATCGCCGATGAACAGGATGCGCCCGTGCCGGAAGTTGTCGAGCAGATGATCGCGGTAGCCGTACGGGCCGATCCAGACGAACTCGAATTCCACGCCGGGGCCGAGTTGCTCGCGCAATCGCGCACCGGCCACTTCGGGCCGGCTGATGTGGGCCGTGTCGCAGTCCTCGGGCATCTGGTAGTCGATGCGCCAGACGCCGTCGCCCATCAGGTGCTGCCACACGGCGCGGCCCTCGTTGAAGGGCGCATCGACCCAGGTCCAGCGCTCGGTCGGCAGCGGCTTCTTGAAGCGCACGTCGCTGATGCACCAGCGGTCGGTGCTGCGCGATGGGTGCGCGTCGATGCCGAGCCGGGTGCGGATCGGGCTGTTGGCGCCGGTGGCGTCGATCAGGTGGTCGGCTTCGATCGTGTAGCGGCCGGCGGGTGTTTCGACCTCGATGCGCACGCCGTCGGCGAGCGGCGTCACGTCGACCACGCGGTTCTTCCAGCGCAGGTCGGTCAGGCCGAGTTCGATGATGCGCTCGACCAGGAACCACTCGATGTAGAACTGCTGCAGGTTGATGAAGGGCGGCTGCGCCGAGACGCTGTCGGTCTTCAGGTTGAAGTTGTAGACCTCCTGCTGGTCCGAGAAGGTGCGGCCGAAGGACCAGGTGATGCCCTTCTCTGCGACGCGCTCGTAGATGCCCAGCCGGGCGAATATTTCCAGGCTCTTCTGCGCATAGCAGATGCCGCGCGACGAGGCGCCGCGCACGCCGACCGTGTCGTCCTCGTCGAGCAGCAGGGCGCGCACGCCGCGGCGGGCGAGATCGCAGGCCAGCGTGAGTCCCGCCGGGCCAGCGCCGACGATCACGATCGGGTGGCGCGCGACGCTGTCGCTGCCGAGTTCGGGCGGCGCCACGAAGGGCCAGCTTGGCAGTTCGTAGGCGGGGGCGAACTTGTACCTTTCCATGGCAATGCTCACAGCGCGTGCGCCCATTCGGCGATCGCATCGGCGGCTTCCTGCACCAGTTGCGGCTGGCCCGCCAGGTAATGGTTGCCGCCGACGATGTCGACGTTGCGGATGCGCGCACCGCCGGCGGCCAGCCAGGCATCGCGGGTGCTCGGGAAGGTCGACTGGTCGCCGGTGTAGGTCAGCAGCAGCGTGGGCACCGTGGTGCGCGCCAGGTTCGACGGGCCGTCGGCCTGAGAGCGCGACGACCACTGCGAGAGAAACGCGGTCAGCGAGGTGGTGCGCCCCATCGCGTTGGCTGAATAGTTGACCTGCCGCGCATCGCCCCAGACGCTGCCGGGCGCGCGGTCGTTGGCGTCGATCGACAGGTCGACGCAGCGCGGATCGGCATGGGTGCGGTAGACGATGAAGGCCTGGTCGCGCGGCGCGCCCGGGGTGCTGCGCAGCTGGCGAAGCCGTTCGAGCGACCAGCGCTCGATGCGCTCGAGCCGGGCCTGCTGGGCGGCGCTGAAGCGGGCCAGGAATTCGTCGCTGTACGGCAGCGCGTGGCGGGTGTCGTACATGTCGAGTTCGGGGTCGACCGACAGCGGGTCGTGCTCGTCGGTCACCGAGGGATCGATCCAGTCACGCATCAGCTTCGAGCGGCCCTGGTGCGCTGCGCAGAGCGAGATGCCGTCCACCGGCGGCAGGTCGTCCGGGTGCAGGTGGGTCGGGTCGCCGTCGGCGAAGCGGTGGGCCGTGAGCTGCTCGGCCTGCGCCTGGTAGAAGCTGGCCAGCGCGGCGCCGCCCGAGTTGCCGATCAAGACGACCTTCTCGTAGCCGGCCGCGCGCAGGAACTGCACGCCGGCGCCGAGGTCCTGGATCGCGCGCTCCATCAGCAGCACCGTGTCGTTGCCCATGTAGCGCGAGTTGAGCCCCATGCAGCAGATACCGCGCGCGGCCAGCGGGCCGATCAGGTAGTGGCCCATGAAGTTGCTCGTGGGATGCATCACGATCGCGGCGACCTTCTTGGGGCCGGCCGGCGCCTGGTAGGCGCCATAGATGCGCGGGCGCAGCATCTGCAGGCCGGACTGGCTTTCGAGCGAGGCGCCGGGCTTGACGTCGATGACGGCGAGTTGCAGCTCAGGCATGCGCAGCCTTTCCGGCGGCGGCCGCGCGCAGCCCGGCCTTGCGCTGCGTCCAGGCGTCGAGGTCGGCGCGCGCATGCAGCGCGTGGGCGTCCATCTCGGCCTGCGGAACGGTCGGCGTCGTCAGCTCGACGCGGATGCCGTTCGGATCGAAGAAATAGATCGATTCGATGATGTGGTGGTCGGTCGGGCCCAGCACCTCGATGCCGGCAGCTTCGAGCCGGGCCTTGGCGGCGCGCAGCTCGGCCTGCGAATCGACCCGCAGGGCAATGTGGTTGACCCAGGCCGGCGTGTTCGGCGAAGGCAGCGCCGCGATGTCGTCGCCGAGGTCGAAGAAGGCGATGTACGAGCCATCGCGCATCTGGAAGAAGATGTGGACGTAGGGGCAGTACTCGCCGGTGCTCGGCACGTGGTCGCTCTTGATCACGTGCACCAGCGGCAGGCCGAGCAGGTCTTCGTAGAAGCGGCGGGTCTCCTCGCTGTCGCGGCAGCGCCAGGCGAAGTGGTGCAGGCCGCGCACGGGCACGGGGGGGGGTGGGGGGTGGGGCATGGTGCGTCTCTCTTTAGTCAGTTGAGGACAGAGCAAAAACTGCTGCGCAGTTTCTTGGTCTGTCCCGCAAGGTCTCAGGCTTGCAGGGTCGGAGCGATTGGGCCGCCATTCTTCTTATGATTCAATCGAAATAAATTCATCGATTGATGAAGCGAGGCCATGAATCTGACCCTGCGCCAACTGCGCGCCTTCGCCGCCGTGGCCGAGACCGGCAGCTTCACCGCTGCCGCCGCCACCCTGCACCTGACCCAGTCGGCGCTCAGCGTGCTGGTGCGCGAGCTCGAACGCGAAATGGGGGTGCAGCTGTTCGACCGTCACACCCGGCGCGTGCTGCTGTCCGAGGCCGGGCGCGAATTCCAGCCCTCGGTCCAGCGCCTGCTGGCCGACCTGGCGGGCGCGGTGGCCGGCGTCACCGACCTGCGCGACAAGAAGAAGGGCGTGCTGCGGCTGGCGGCGCCGCAGCTCATGGCCTGCACGCTGATGCCGCGCGTGATCGCGGCCTATCGCGAGCGGCATCCCGACGTCGATGTCCGGCTGGCCGACACGCTGCCCGAGCACCTGCTCGACGGCCTGCTGTCGGGCGAGGTCGAGCTGGCGGTCGGCCAGGATGTGGCGGTGGACGCCGCGCTGGTCGAGCGGCGGACGCTATTTCGCGACCGGCACTGGCTGATCTGCCCGCCGGGCCATGCGTTCGCGCGCCGCCGCCAGGTCCGCTGGAGCGAACTCGGCCCCTACGTCTTCATCGCGCCGACGCGCGACTTCCGCCAGCGCGTGCTGCCCGAACTCGCCGCCGACACGCGCGACTTGATGCTGCGCGCCAGCACGCAGGAGGTCTCGTATATGACGACCGCGCTCGGCATGGTCGCCTCCGGGCTCGGGCTCACGGTGTGCCCCACCTATTCGGCCTCGCTGGTGCGGGCCCACGGGCTGCAGATGGTGCGGCTCGACCGGCCCGACTTCCACCGCGAGGTCTGCGTCTACGGGGCGGCGAAACGCTCGCTGTCGCCGGCGGCGGCCAGCTTCGTCGAACTGCTCCAGCAGGTCGCCCGCGAGCCGGGCCTGGCGGGCTGAAACCTACAATGGCGCTGCCCGTTGTGGCCCCCTCCATCCGCTTTCAGATTGCCACCCATGAACGTCCTTCGATTCACCGACCTCTGTGCGCAAGGCAAAGTCGCCGGCCAGCGCGTTTTCATCCGAGCCGATCTCAACGTGCCGCAGGACGACACCGGCCGCATCACCGAGGACACCCGCATCCGCGCCTCGGTGCCCTGCATCCGCGCGGCGCTCGACGCCGGCGCTGCCGTGATGGTCACCTCGCACCTCGGCCGGCCCACCGAAGGCCAGTTCAAACCCGAGGATTCGCTGGCCCCGGTCGCCGCCCGCCTGGGCGAACTGCTCGGCCGCGAAGTGCCGCTGGTTTCCAACTGGGTCGATGGTGTCCAGGTGCAGCCGGGCCAGGTCGTGCTGCTCGAAAACTGCCGCCTCAACAAAGGCGAGAAGAAGAACGACGAGGCGCTGGCGCGCAAGCTGGCCGCGCTGACCGACATCTACGTCAACGATGCCTTCGGCACCGCGCACCGGGCCGAGGCCACCACCTATGGCATCGCCCAGTTCGCCAAGGTCGCCTCGGCCGGCCCGCTGCTGGCGGCCGAGATCGATGCCATCACCAAGGCCCTGGCGCAGCCGCAGCGGCCGCTGGTGGCGATCGTCGCCGGCTCCAAGGTCAGCACCAAGCTGACCATCCTGAAGAGCCTGGCCGAGAAGGTCGACCAGCTGATCGTCGGCGGCGGCATCGCCAATACCTTCATGCTGGCTGCCGGGTTGAAGATCGGCAAGTCGCTGGCCGAGCCCGACCTGATCGACCAGGCCAAGGCCGTGATCGATGCCATGCGCGCGCGCGGCGCGGCGGTGCCGATCCCGGTCGACGTGGTGACGGCCAAGGCCTTCGCGGCCGACGCGGCGGCGACCATCAAGGACGCCACCGACGTCGCCGATGACGACCTGATCCTCGACATCGGCCCGAAGACCGCCGAACTGCTGGCCGCCCAGCTGCGCGAAGCCGGCACGATCGTCTGGAACGGCCCGGTGGGCGTGTTCGAGTTCGACGCTTTCGCCAACGGCACCAAGACCATCGCCCAGGCCATCGCCGAGAGCAAGGCGTTCTCGATCGCCGGCGGCGGCGACACGCTGGCGGCCATCGCCAAGTACGGCATCGAGGACAAGATCGGCTACATCTCGACCGGCGGCGGCGCCTTCCTGGAAATCCTCGAAGGCAAGACACTCCCCGCCTTCGAAATTCTTGCCAAGCGCGCAGCGGGTGGATAAAGCTCTTCCGGTACTCCTATAAAGTGTATACAGTACGGCATACAAACACTTTGCGGGACAGACCAAGAAACTGCCCGGCAGTTTTTGCTCTGTCCTCAACTGAATAAATGGAGACAACGATGAGCACGCCCCGCCTGCCCCGCCACGCCACCAAGATCGTCGCGACCCTCGGCCCCGCCTCGAACACGCTCGAGCTGCTCGAGCAGATGATCCACTACAAGGTCAGCGTGGTGCGGCTCAACTTCAGCCACGGCACGGCGCAGGACCATATCAACCGTGCCGCGATGGTGCGGGAGGCGGCCCGGCGCAGCGGCCGGGAGGTGGCGATCATGGCCGACCTGCAGGGCCCGAAGATCCGGGTCGGCAAGTTCGCCGAGGGCAAGGTCTGGCTCGAGCCCGGCGCCAAGTTCATTCTCGATGCCTCGCGCACCGAGCCGGGCGACGTCGACGCCGTCGGCCTCGACTACAAGGACCTGCCGCGCGACGTCAAGCCGGGCGACAGCCTGCTGCTGAACGACGGCCTCATCGTGCTGACGGTCGACGCGGTCAAGGGCGATGCGGTCCACACCACGGTGCGCCTGGGCGGCGAGCTGTCCAACAACAAGGGCATCAACAAGCAGGGCGGCGGGCTCACCGCGCCGGCGCTGACCGCCAAGGACATGGAGGACATCAAGACAGCGATGAGCTTCCAGGCCGACTACGTGGCGGTGAGCTTCCCCAAGAACGCGACCGACATGGAGATGGCGCGCCAGCTGTGCAACGTGGCGGCGGCCGAGTTCGGCCACAAGCCCGGCATGATCGCCAAGATCGAGCGCGCCGAGGCGATCCCCAAGCTCGAGGAGATCCTGCGCGCCAGCGACGGCATCATGGTGGCCCGCGGCGACCTGGCCGTCGAGGTCGGCAACGCCGCCGTGCCGGCGCTGCAGAAGAAGATGATCCGCATGGCGCGCGAGATGGACAGGGTGGTCATCACAGCGACCCAGATGATGGAGTCGATGATCACCAATCCGGTGCCGACGCGGGCCGAGGTCAGCGACGTCGCCAACGCGGTGCTCGACGGCACCGACGCCGTGATGCTCTCGGCCGAGACCGCCTCGGGCCGCTACCCGCTCGAGACGGTGCAGGAGATGAGCAAGATCTGCGAGGCCGCCGAGGCCGCCGAGGACCTGCAGCTCGACGCCGACTTCAGCGGCAAGAACTACAGCCGGATCGACCAGTCGATCGCGATGGGCGCGCTGTTCACGGCCCACCACCTGGGCGCCAAGGCGATCGTCGCGCTGACCGAATCGGGCTCGACCCCGCTCTGGATGAGCCGCCACCGGGCGCACATCCCGATGTACGCGCTGACCTCGCGGCTCTCGACCCAGCGCAAGATGGCGCTGTATCGCAACGTGCGGCCCTTGCTGATGGATTCAGAGAGCGATCGGGACACGGCGCTGGAGCAGGCCGAGGCGCATCTGAAAAAGCGCGGCATCGTGCAGACCGGCGATGTCTACGCGATCACCTGCGGCGAGCCGATGGGCGCGCCCGGCGGCACCAACATGCTGAAGATCTGCCGCGTCAGCTAGCGCGTCCTCGCGGTTGCACGGGCCATCGGAGCCGTCCTACAAGGGCCCTCGGTAGAATCCCGGGAGTTCTTTTGTCTTCATCCCTAGATTCCCGCGAGGTATTTCCATGGCACTCGTCTCGATGCGCGAACTGCTCGACCATGCCGCCGCCAACGGCTACGGCATTCCGGCTTTCAACGTCAACAACCTCGAACAGGTGCAGGCCGTGATGGAGGCCGCCAAGGAAGTCGGCGCCCCCGTCATCCTGCAAGCCAGCGCCGGCGCCCGCAAGTACGCCGGCGAAGCCTTCATCAAGCACCTGATCCAGGCCGCCATCGAGGCCTATCCCACGGTGCCGCTGGTGATGCACCAGGACCACGGCCAGAGCCCCGATGTCTGCCGCGGCGCGATCGACCTCGGCTTCAGCTCGGTCATGATGGACGGCTCGCTCGAAGCCGACGGCAAGACCATCGCCAGCTACGACTACAACGTCGACGTCACGCGCAAGGTGGCCGACATGGCGCACAAGGTCGGCGTCACGGTCGAAGGCGAACTCGGCTGCCTGGGCTCGCTCGAGACCATGAAGGGCGACAAGGAAGACGGCCACGGCACCGACGACACCATGACCCGCGAGCAGCTGCTGACCGACCCCGAGCAAGCCGCCGACTTCGTCAAGCGCACCCAGATCGACGCCCTGGCGATCGCCATCGGCACCAGCCACGGCGCCTACAAGTTCACCCGCGAACCCACCGGCGACATCCTGGCGATCGACCGCATCAAGGAAATCCACCGCCGCATCCCGAACACCCACCTGGTGATGCACGGCTCGTCGAGCGTGCCGCAGGAGCTGCTGGCGATCATCCGCCAGTACGGCGGCAACATGAAGGAAACCTACGGCGTTCCGGTCAAGGAAATCCAGGAGGCCATCAAGCACGGCGTGCGCAAGATCAACATCGACACCGACATCCGCCTGGCGATGACCGGCGCGGTGCGCAAGTTCCTGGCCGAGAACCCCGAGAAGTTCGACGCTCGCGAATGGCTCAAGCCGGCGCGCGAAGCCGCCCGCCTGATCTGCAAGCAGCGCTACCTCGAGTTCGGCTGCGAAGGCCAGGGCCCGAAGGTCAAGGGCGACACCCTGCAGGTGGTCGCCGCCAAGTACGCCAAGGGCGAGCTCGCGCAGCAAGTGGTCTGACCCTTCGCTTGCGCCTGAAAGCCACCTTCGCGGTGGCTTTTTTCTGCGCCCGCCGCTGCGCGCGCACAATCTCCGGCGTCACCCGCCCCGCTTCATCCATTTCGCCATGACCACCGTCCATACCTCCTCCATCAAAAGCCTTCCGCTGCTGGCGCGCGGCAAGGTGCGCGACAACTATGCGGTCGGCACCGACCGCATCCTGATGGTCGCGAGCGACCGCCTGTCGGCCTTCGACGTGATCATGGGCGAGCCCATCCCTGGCAAGGGCGTGATCCTGACGCAGATGGCGCTGTGGTGGTTCGACCGGCTCGGCCACCTGTGCCCGAACCATCTGACCGGCGACGCGCCCGAAAGCGTCGTGACGCCCGAGGAGGTCGCGCAGGTCGAAGGCCGCTCGATGCTGGTCAAGCGGCTGACGCCGATCCCGGTCGAGGCCGTGGTGCGCGGCTACCTGGCCGGCAGCGGCTGGAAGGAATACCAGGACAACCGCGCCGTCTGCGGCGTCCCCCTGCCCGAGGGGCTGACCAACGCCAGCAAGCTGCCGCGGCCGATCTTCACGCCCGCCGCCAAGGCGGCGGCCGGCGCGCACGACGAGAACATCAGCTACGACAAGGTGGTCGAGGTGGTCGGCCCGAAGCTGGCCCAGCAGATCCGCGAGACCAGCATCGCGATCTACGAGGCCGCGGCTGCGATCGCGCTGACCAAGGGCATGATCATCGCCGACACCAAGTTCGAGTTCGGCCTCGACGAGGCCGGCACGCTGGTGCTGATGGACGAGGTGCTGACGCCCGACAGCTCGCGCTACTGGCCGGTCGAAGGCTACGAGGCCGCGCTGGCCGCCGGCACCAACCCGCCGAGCTACGACAAGCAGTTCGTGCGCGACTGGCTCGAGGCCACGAAGATCAACGGCAAGCCCTGGGACAAGACGCCGCCGGCGCCGCGCCTGCCAGCCGAGGTGATCGAGAAGACGGCCGCGAAGTACCGCGAAGCCCTTCAGCGGCTCACAGGCTGACTGCTGCCTGATCCGGCCGCGGAATGTAAATAGATCACAAAATCCGCGGCAATACTCACCGCACGCCAGCCTCGCAGTCTTCCAAACTCTTTTCATCCCCCCAGATGAGGAGAGCACCATGGAAACCGCAGCAGATTTCGAGATCACCTACCTGGAGCGCTTTGGCCGCGACGTCACCGCCTCGCCGCCGGACGCGCTGCAGCCCGGCATGCTGGCCCGGGTGCTCGACGAGATCGACCATGGCCTGCTGCTGCTGGACCTGACCGGCCGCATCCTGCATGCCAATTTCCCGGCCCGGCGCGAACTGGCCGCGGCGCGCGCGCTGCGCAGCGGCGAGGGCATGCTCTGCGCCGGCAACGCCGCCTCCCAGGCGAAGATCCGCCAGGCCCTCAAGGATGCCGAGCGCGACTGCCGCAGCATCGTCGAGCTCGAGGACGGCGAGGATTCGCTGTCGGTGGCCTTCATTCCGCTGGCCGCGGTGCACGGCAGCGGTACCGTCGACACGGTGCTCGTGATGTGCAGCCGCCGTCCCGGCTGCGAGACGCTGACGATGCAGATGTTCGCCCGCGCCCGGCACCTGACGCGGGCCGAGCAGAACGTGCTGGCCCGGCTCTGCGCCGGCCATGGCGCCGAGGAGATCGCCTGCCTCGAAGGCATCCGGATGTCCACGGTGCGCACCCACATCAAGAATGTCCGGCAGAAGACCGGCAGCAGCAGCATCCGCGAGGTGGTGCACCGCGTCTCGCGGATGCCGCAGATCGTGTCGGCGCTGAGATTCGGCGAGTGACGGCCGGCGGGGGCGGCCCCGCTGACCTTATATTCGACGGATGCCCGCTGCCTCCGGTGTCGAAAACGTCCCACTCCCGCCCGCCCTGCTGCAACTCGCCCAACGCGGCATCCAGCGCCGCTACCGAACGCGGGCGCGGCTGATCGAGGAAGGCGAGCAGGGCGGCTCGATCTACATCGTGCTGTCTGGACGGCTGCGGGCCTTTCTCTCGGACGCGCGCGGCCGCGAGATCACGCTGGGCCTGCACGGGGCGGGCGAATATGTCGGCGAGATGTCGCTCGACGGCGGCCCGCGTTCCGCCAGCGTGGAAGCGGTCGAGCCGACCGTCTGCGCCGTCGTCACCCGCGAAACCATGTTGCAGCACATCGCCGACCATCCCGATTTCGCGCTGGCGCTGATCGTGCGGCTGATCCGCCGCGCCCGGCTGGCCACCGAGAGCGCGCGCAGCATGGCGTTGCTCGACGTCTACGCGCGCCTGAAGCGCCTGCTCGAGGAACGCGCGTCGGCGCCGGCGGCGGACGGCAGCCGGCCGATCGCCGAGCGGCTGACGCACCAGGCGATCGCCAGCGAGATCGGCTGTTCGCGGGAAATGGTGAGCCGGCTGCTCAAGGACCTCGAGCAGGGGGGCTACGTGGCGGTCGCGCAGCGCCAGCTGACGCTGCTGCGGGAGTTGCCGGCGCGCTGGTAGCCGGGGGGTCTCAGCGCGCCGCGCTCAGCGTCGCCACGGTGCGACCGCTCGCATCGAGCAGGGCCAGCCGGGTCGGACTCTGCAGCCGGTAGCTGGCGGTGGCCTGCAGGGCGGCAAAGAACTGTTGCTCCTTGGTGCCGAGCGCCGGGTCGGCGCAGGCCATCCGGGTCGAGGCCAGCTGGCTCAGCTTGAGCGTGCTGCCGCTGCGCTCGAATGTGCCCGACAGCTGGTTGCAGCCGCCCGAGCCGCTCACGCGTCCGCTGCTGCGGTTGAACACCACCTGCGGATCGCGCCGCGGATCGCTGCCGGCGGCCACCGGCTCGCCGCCGAGCTGGTCGAGGCGCCAGACCGGGCCTTCGATCGGTTCGTCGAGCGGGATGCCGCTGCCGCAGCCGGCCGTCAGCATCGCTGCCAGCAGGGCGGCCGTGAAAAGGGGGATGGCGGCAGGGCGGGAGCGCATGGGCTGTGTGTCCTTCTGCAACAAATTGATATTTGCGCCATCGTATGCGACCGCGCCCGGCGCGCCAACGCCTCGCGCTTCTTGGACCTCAGCTGAGGACCACGCTGCTCAGTCGACGCCGGTAGCTGGCCACGGTCGGGTCGTCCGGCGGAATCTGGCCGTCGGCGACCTTGACCTTCGGCGGTTCGATGATGTCGAGCACCGCGATGTAGGTCTTGCGCGCCAGGTCCTCGTTCCAGCTCTTGTCACGCATCAGGATGTCGAGCAGCTCATCCATGGCGTCGGTCCAGCGCCGGGCGGCCATCAGCAGGCGGGCGCGGTCGAAACGGGCGTCGAAGTCGCGCTTGTTGGCGGCGATCCGGCCGTCCAGGTCGGCCAGCGCGGGTGCCGCCGCCCCCGTGGCCGGGGCCGCGAAGTCGATCGCGTCCATCCAGCGCTGCAGCGAATCGAAGCGGCGCACCAGCGAGGTCTTGGCGATCACCGGGGCGAACGCGACCTTGGCGTCGTCGGTGCGGCCTTCCTGCAGCAGCAGCTTGACGTAGTCGAAGCGGGCGTCGTCGTTGGCCGGGTCGGCGGCGACCGCGTGCTGCAGCTTCTCGAGCGCGCCCTGGGTGTCGCCCTCGGCCAGCGCCTGCTGGGCCGAGACTTCTTCGTCGAGCGGCGGCGCGTCCTCGTCGCCCGGCGGCACGTGCTTGTCGAGGAAGGTGCGGATCTGGTCGGCCGGGATCGCGCCGACGAAGCCGTCGACCGGCTGGCCGTCCTTGAACATGACGCAGAACGGGATGCTGCGCACGCCGAACATCTGGCTCAGCTGCTCGGAGATCTGCGGCACCTTGTCGGCATCGAGCTTGGCCAGCGTGAAGCGGCCGGCGTACTCGACTTCGAGCTTTTCGAGCACCGGCCCGAGCTGTTTGCAGGGCCCGCACCATTCGGCCCAGATGTCGAGCAGGACCGGCGTGGTCATCGAGCCGTCGATCAGCTCGGACTGGAAATTTTCGAGGGTGATGTCGATCATCGCGGGAAGGTGGGGGTGAAACGTAAAATTGGAACCATGAAGCAAGCAATTCAGGTCGGCGTGGTGATGGGCTCGAACTCCGACTGGGAGACGATGCGCAACGCGGTCGAGATTCTCCAGCAATTCGGCATCGCCCACGAAGCCCGGGTGGTCTCGGCCCACCGGATGCCCGACGATTTGTTCGCCTACGCCGAAAGCGCCGCGCCGCGCGGGCTGGCGGCGATCATCGCCGGTGCCGGCGGGGCCGCCCACCTGCCGGGCATGCTGGCGGCCAAGACCACGGTGCCGGTGCTCGGCGTGCCGGTCGCCAGCCGGCACCTGCAGGGCCTCGATTCGCTCTACAGCATCGTCCAGATGCCCAAGGGGGTGCCGGTGGCGACCTTCGCGATCGGCAATGCCGGGGCGGCCAACGCGGCGCTGTTCGCGGTCGCCATGCTGGCGGTCGGGGATCCGGCGCTGCGGGCGCAGCTCGACGCCTTCCGGCTGCGGCAGACCGAGGCCGCGCAGGCCATGACCTTGCCGCCGGGCGATGCCGAGCCGGTGTCGCCGTTCTCGCCGCAGGGCGGGGGGGCATTGTGAGCCGCCGGGCCGCTCCCAAGGCGAACACCGCAGCGCGCAGCGCGGAGGTGTCGAAATGAGCGTCGTGTTGCCGGGCGCCACGCTGGGGGTGCTCGGGGGCGGCCAGCTGGGGCGGATGTTCGTGCATGCGGCCCAGACCATGGGCTATTTCACCGCGGTGCTCGACCCCGACGCCGACAGCCCCGCCGGGCGGGTGAGCCACCACCACATCCACACCGACTACACCGACGTCGACGGCCTGGCGCGGCTGGCCGGCCTGGCCGACGCCGTGACGACCGAGTTCGAGAACGTGCCGGCGCCCTCGCTCGCGCACTTGGCGACGGCCCGGCCGGTGTCGCCGGGCGCCGACGCGGTGGCGATCGCCCAGGACCGGATCCGCGAAAAAAGCCACTTCGTGCGCTGCGGCGTCGAATGCGCGCCTTACGCCGTGATCGAGACCGACGAGCAGCTGGCGGCCGTGGCGGACGAAGTGCTGCCCGGCATCCTCAAGACCGCGCGGCTCGGCTACGACGGCAAGGGCCAGCGCCGGGTGGCGACCCGGGCCGAGCTGCAGGCCGCCTGGCACGACGCCGGCGACGTGCCTTGCGTGCTCGAGCAGCTGCTGCCCCTCGACTTCGAATGCTCGGTGATCGTCGCCCGCGGCGAGGACGGGCAGATGGTGAACTTCCCGGTGCAGCGCAACCTGCACCGCGACGGCATCCTGGCCGTCACCGAGGTCCATCCCCACAACATGCCCGAGTCGACCGCCCGCCGCGCCGTGGCCGCGGCCCGCTCGATCGCCGAAGGGCTGGCGTACGTCGGGGTGCTGTGCGTCGAGTTCTTCGTGCTCGGCGACGGCCGGCTGGTGGTCAACGAGATGGCGCCGCGCCCCCACAACAGCGGCCACTGGACGGTGGACGCCAGCGATGTCTCGCAGTTCGAACTGCAGGTGCGCACGCTGGCCGGCCTGCCGCTCAATCCGCCGCGCCAGCACAGCGTGGCGATCATGCTGAACCTGCTGGGCGACCTGTGGTTCGTCGACGGCGAGACGCCGCAGGAGCCGCGCTGGGCCGACGTGCTGGCCCTGCCCGGCACCCACCTGCACCTCTACGGCAAGACCGAGGCGCGCCGCGGCCGCAAGATGGGCCACCTCAACATCACCGGCGACGGCATCGAGACGGTCCGCAGCACCGCCGACTTCGCGGCGGCGTTGCTGGGGCTGGCGATCCCGTTGTCCGAATGAGCGGGGGCGCCGGGATGATCCGCGATGGCCGCCTGCCCGAGGCGATCGCCGAGGCGTCGCAGGTCCTGCGCGCCGGCGGCCTGGTCGCCTTCCCGACCGAGACCGTCTACGGACTGGGCGCCGACGCCGGCAGCGATGCCGCGGTTGCCGGCATCTTCGCGGCCAAGGGCCGGCCCAGCGACCACCCGCTGATCGTCCACGTGGCGGCGGGCGCCCGGGGCACCGAGGCGCTGGCGCATTTCGCCCGGCCCCTGCCGGCCTTCGCCCAGAAGCTGGTGCGCGCCTTCTGGCCCGGCCCGCTGACGCTGATCGTCGAACGCCAGCCCGGCGTCGGCGCCGCGGCCGCCGGCGGCCAGGACACCATCGGCCTGCGTTGCCCGGCGCATCCGGTGGCGCAGGCCCTGCTGGCCGCCTGCGCCGAACAGGGCGTGCTGGGCGTCGCCGGGCCGAGCGCCAACCGTTTCGGCCGCGTCAGCCCGACCACCGCGCTGCACGTGCAGCAGGAGTTCGGCGACACGCTGCTGGTGGTCGACGGCGGACCGTGCGAGGTCGGCATCGAATCGACCATCGTCGACTGCAGCCGCGGCGCGCCGGTGCTGCTGCGTCCCGGCGCGATCACGCGCACGCAGATCGAGGCCGCCGGCGGCGAGCCGCTGCGCGACAAGGACTCGCTCGGGGCGCCCGACCCGCGGGCCTCCGGCACCCTCGAAGCGCATTACGCGCCGAGCGCCAAGGTGCGCCTGATGGACGCCAAGGCCTTGCAGGCCGGCCTCGACGTTCTGGGGGCGAGCGCCGCCAACATGGCGATCTGGTCGCGGACCGTGTTGAACAGCCGGTCGCAGCGCCTGCTGCAGCGGCGCATGCCCGACGACGCAAGCGCCGCGGCGCAGCAGCTTTTCGCGGTGCTGCGCGCCTTCGACGCCGAGGGCGTCAAGCTGATCTGGGTCGAGACCCCGCCGCCCGGCCCCGAGTGGGAAGGCGTGCGGGACCGGCTGACGAGAGCGTCGAAGGGTTAGCCCCCCGAAGCCAGCACCCCTACAAAAAACCCCCGCGCCGCCGCAATGCAGAACGGCGGCACCAGCGTGCCGTGATAAGCCTGCACCACCGCCTGCTGCTGGTTCGCGGTCGTTCCGCCGGCGCTGGTCGCGGCGCCGATCTTGGCCTGCGCGAAGCCGGCCCGCGCGGCCGAGAAGGCGTCGGTGGCGTTGATGTCCTCGAGGTCGACGACGGTCAGCGCCGAGGCCGGCATGCCGCTGGCGCGGAAGTAGCCGGCCGTGGCCCGGGTGCTCAGGAAGTTCACGGTCGGGTCGTTGGCGCCGCCGCACATCAGCACCGGGCGCGTCGGCAGCCAGTTGCGCAGGTCGTTCGCCAGCGCCGCCCTGCGGAAGCCGAGCAGCGGCTGGCAGCCCAGCGGCGACGCGTTGTTGAGCGAGGCCGGCGTCGCCGGCAGCGCATTGCCCGGGCAGGGGTTGACCTGGATGTCGGTGGCGGCCTGCGTCAGGTAAGTCTGGCGGACCAGGTTGTTGGGCGCATAGAACATGGCGAACGAGGGATCGACCGGGCCCGGCACCGCGTTCGGCGGAAAGAGCGCCAGCGGTGGCAGCTTGCCGGTGGTGTAGAGCGTGTTGCTCGGCGTCAGGCTCGGCAGCAGGGTGTCGATGCCGGCGGCGTACTGGGTTTCGTAAATGTCGGCGGTGTTGTTGTAGACGTAGCCGAACTGCTTCTGCCAGCTGGTCGACAGCAGCGGCGTGAACAGCGTGCTGCCCAGCGCCGGCCAGCCGCTGAAGGTGTAGTCGGTCAGCAAGCTGATGGCGGCCGGCGCGGACAGCGGCGCCGACGCCGCCACCTTCGCGCCGATGGCCTGCAGCTCGCGGTGCGCCGCCAGGGCGACATAGCCGCCCTGCGAATAGCCCGTCACGAACAGCGCGCCGGCGTCGCTGGCGTCGATGAAGGGGAAAGTCTTGCGCGCCGCGGTCAGCGCATCGACCATGTCCTTGCCCTGCTGGTTGCCGTTGAGGTAGGGGTGGTAGGTGAGGGTCGACTTGTCGTAGCCGGCGTAGTTCGGCGCCACCACGATGAAGCCCTGGGCCGCGAACATCGCCGCCACGATCACCCCTTCGGCTGCCGCCGGCTGGCTGGTGTCGGTCCAGCGGGCGATGTTGTAGCTGCGTTCCACGGCGGTGCCGTGCGCGTACAGCACCACCGGGCGGGGACCGTTGCAGGCCGGGTCGGTTCCGGCCGGCACCATGATCGCGGCGGTCGCGTTGGTGGCCTCGCCCTGGCCGCCGATGGTGCGGTATTCGAGGTAGCGCAAATCGACGCCGCACTTCGGCGTGCCGGCGATGGTCTGCAGCGAACGGCCCTGCGCAGTGACCTGCAGCAACGCCGTGAACTGGTCGGTCGTGAGCCGCTGCACCCGCTCCGGCGGCTGGGTCACGACCGAGCCGCGCCCGGTGTCCGCCGGCACGTTGACGGCGAAGCCGTCGTTGCCGCCGCCTCCACAGCCGGCGAGGATCATCAGGGCGACGCCCGAGAGGGCGAGGGCTGGGAGTCTGTTCATGGGATGCGTCTCCTGCGGGGTTTCGACCGGCAATCGATTCTGGTCACCGCCCGCCCCATGCGCAAGCGGCCGCCGCCTACACGGCGAGCGCGGGGTCAGTCCTGGGCGGCCCAGTCGACCAGGGCGTCGAAGGCCGGACGCGCCGCGACCGCATTGGCGTGGTTGGCGATCGCGACCACCACCCAGCGCCGGCCGCTGGCTCCGTGCACGTAGCCGGCCACGCCGGCGGCATCGCGCAAGGTGCCGGTCTTCAGGTGCGCGGCACCGCCCGAGCGCAGCGCGCGCTTGCGCAGGGTGCCGTCGACGCCGGAGGCCGGCAGCGAGGACGCCAGCTCCGGCATCAGAGGAGAGCGCCAGGCCACCTGCAGCATCCTGCCCAGCGCGGCGGCGCTGATGCGCTCGTCGCGCGACAGGCCCGAGCCGTTGTCGATCACCGGCTGGCCCTCGCCGGTGCCGATGCGCTCGTTCCACCACTGGCGCAAGGTGGCGCGCGAGGCGTCGAGCGTGCCGCGCTTCTTCTGCTGCAGCCCGAGCGTCAGGAAGAGCTGCTGCGCCATCACGTTGTTGCTGTACTTGTTGATGTCCCGGATCACTTCGGCCAGCGGCGGCGATGCCGCCTCGAACGCCGGCCGCAACCCGGCGGGGACCCGGCCGTCGCGCACCTGGCCCTGGAGCCGGCCGCCCATCTCGGCCCAGAGGCCGCCGACGGCGCGCTCGGCGTAGCTGCGCGGATCGGCATAGGCCACGGCCCAGGTCTTTTCGCCGCAGGCGGCCGGAAAGCTGCCGGCGAATCCGAGCCGCGCCGGATCGGCGAAGTCGCTGCCCAGGGCGCTGCGCCAGTCGCCGCACTCGCCGGCCGCCAGCGGCACCGCCGCCTGCATCGCGACGCCGGCCAGCGGGGGTTCGTAGCTCACCCGCGCGGTCTGCGCGCCGCGGTCGGGCACGAAGGTCATGACCACCGACTTGAAGTTCACCAGCAGGGCGTCCGGGGCGGCGTTGTAGGGGCGCTGGCCCTCGCCGTCGAAGGAATTCGGATCGCTGGCGGCCACCTCGAAGGCGCTGCGATCGAGCACGATGTCGCCCTGCACGGCCTGGATGCCGAGCCCTTTCACCCGGCGCAGCAGCAGCCACAGCCGTTCGATCACCAGCTTCGGGTCGCCCTGGCCCTGGATGTAGAGATTGCCCTCGAGCACGCCATTGCGCACCGGGCCGTCGACGTACACCGGCGTCTGCCAGGTGAAGGCCGGGCCCAGCAGGTCGAGCGCCGCATAGGTGGTGACCAGCTTCATGATCGACGCCGGGTTGACCGGCACCTGGGAGCGCCAGGCGAGCCGCGGCGGCTGTACGCCCTCGGCATCCACCACCAGCATCGTGACCGCGTCGCGCGGCACCTTGGCGCGGGCCAGCGCCGCCTCGACCTCGTTCGGCAGACCCTGGGCCAGGACCGGCGCCGCGGCGGCGGCGAGTGCGAGGACGAAAGCCAGGGGGCGGGCAAGGCGCGAGCGGCGGTGCTCGGACGGCGGGGCGACGGTCATGCCGGGATTATCCCGGGCCGGCGCCGGCTCTCGCGGCCGGCGGCTGCAGGCCGGCCGCCCACCCTGGATAATCCCCCGATGCCCGCAGCCCCCCGTTTCTCAGCCCGCACCATCGGCATCGGCGCGGCCGTCGTCACGGTGGGGGTCTGGACCGCGTTCATCGTCATCGCGCGCGCTTCCGCCGGGCGCTCGCTGACGCCCTTCGACCTCGCCTTCGCCCGCATCTGCGGCGCCAGCCTGGTGCTGCTGCCCTGGGGCGCCTGGCTGGTCATGCGCGCCCGCGCCGAAGGCTCGGCCCGCGACTCCTTCTTCGGCCTCTCGCCGCTGCCGCTGCGACTGACCGCGCTGGCCGGCGTCTGCGGCGGCCTGGCCTACGCGCTCCTGGCCTATACCGGGTTCTTCTTCGCGCCGGCCAGCCACGCCTCGGTGCTGATGCCCGGCAGCCTTCCTCTGTGGACCACGCTGCTGGCGGCCCTGATCCTGCGCGACCGCATCACGCCGCTGCGCGCGCTCGGGCTGGCGCTGATCGTCCTCGGCGACCTGTTCGTCGGCGGCGCCAGCCTGCTGCACGCGCTCGAAGGCGGCCAGATCTGGAAGGGCGACCTGCTCTTCATGAGCGCGGCCTTCAGCTGGGCCTGCTACAGCATCGTCGTCCGGCGCCACGGGCTCGAGGCGGTGCGCGCCACCATCGCCATCACCGTGTTCGCCTTCGCGGCCTTCGTGCCGGCCTATGCGCTGCTGACCGCGGCCGGCCTCGTCCGCAGCCACCTGGCCAGCGCGCCGGTCGGCGAGATCCTGTTCCAGATGGCTTTCCAGGGCCTCGGTTCGGTGGTGATCTCGGGCATCGCCTTCACGCGGATGATCCAGTACTTCGGGCCGGTGCGCTCCACCATGATCACGGCGCTGGTGCCGGGGCTGTCCGCGTTCGGCGCCGTGATCTTCCTCGGCGAACCGCTGAGCTGGAGCCTGTTCGCGGGCCTCATGCTGGTGACCGCCGGCATCCTGTTCGGCGTCCAGCGCAGCCGGGCGCCGGGTGTGCGGCCGATTCCCGGGGTGGCCGTGGCCGGAGGGCGTGCCGATGGCTAGGCTGCTCGCCTTCGACACCAGCACCGAGGCGCTGTCGATCGCGGTGCGCCACGGCGACCTGCTGTTGGAGCACAGCGGGACCGGCGGTGCGCAGTCGTCGGCCAGCCTGATTCCCCTGATCCAGCAGCTGCTCGGGGCCGCCGGCCTGAGCTTGCGCGAACTCGACGCCATCGCCTTCGGCCGCGGACCGGGCTCGTTCACCGGGCTGCGCACGGCCTGCTCGGTGGCGCAGGGGCTCGGCTACGGCGCCGGCGTCCGGCTGCTGCCGATCGACACCCTGCATGCCGTGGCCGAGGAAGCCCACGACCGCTTCGGCGCCACCCGCGTGGTGGCGGTGCTCGATGCGCGCATGGACCAGGTCTATGCGGCCGGCTACGACTTCGGGGTCGAGTGGGTCGCCAGCGAGGCCGAACTGATGGCACCCGAAGGCGTCGTGGTGCCGGAGGGCTGGGCGCTCGCCGGCAATGCCTTCGCCGCCTATGGCGAGCGCCTGCCGCGCGCGGTGGCGCGCCACGAGGTGCTGCCCACCGCGGCCGCGATGCTGCGGCTGGCGCCGGCGCTGCTGGCCGCCGGCCGGACAGTGGCGCCGGCCGAGGCCTGGCCGCTGTACGTGCGCGACAAGGTGGCGCAGACGACCGAAGAGCGCGCGGCGCTGAAGGGAACAGCGTGAGCGCCGTCCTGTCGTCGCCGCGCGAGGCGCGCCTCGAGCCGATCACGCTCGAACGGGTGCCGGCCGTCTGCGCGATCGAACGCAGCGCCTTCACCCATCCCTGGACACCGGCCAACTTCACCGATTCGCTGGCCGCCGGCTACCACTGCCAGTGCCTGGTGGCGCCGCCGCCCGAGAGCGATCCCGCCGAGGCCCCGCGGGGCGCCCGCGCCCTCTGGCACCGGGTGGTGGCGCGCGAGCCCGGCGAGACGCTGATCGGCTATTTCGTCGCCATGAAGGGCGTCGACGAAGTGCATCTGCTCAACATCACCGTCGCGCCGGCCTTCCAGGGCCAGGGCTGGGCGCCGCTGATGCTGGAGGCCCTGGCCGGCTGGTCGCGCGGCCAGAACGCGCAGTGGCTGTGGCTCGAGGTGCGGGCCAGCAACCTGCGCGCGCTGGCGGTCTACGAGCGCAACGGATTCCGGCGCGTGGGCATGCGCAAGGGCTACTACCCGGCGCAAGGCAGCGCCCGCGAGGATGCGGTCGTGATGAGCCTGCGCCTGCACGAATCAACGAGCGCCTGGGGCGGACTGAAATGACTTCCGAAGCTTTGACACTCGATGCGCGCCAGCGCGCCATGCTCGACGAAATGGGCATCAAGCTCTTCTGGTGGCGCCAGCCGGAAGCGGTCGAAGCGCCGGTGCCGGAAGCCCCCGCGGCCCGGACGGCGCCCGCCATCGAGGCCGAGGCACCGGCGCTCCCCGCCGCGGCGCCCGCGCGAGCGGCACCGGCCGTCGCCGCACCGGCGCCCGTCGTCCAGCGCGCACCCGCGGCGGCGGGGCACGGAGCCGCCGTGCTGGCCGAGGCGCCACGTCGCCTCGCCGGCGATCCGGCCGCGGCCCAGGGAGGCTGGCTGATCGTGGCCGACATGCCGCCGGCGCTGGATGGCCGTCATGGCGATCCGTTCGACGGCGATGCCGGCCGGCTGCTCCACAACATGCTGAACGCGCTCCAGTTGCATGGCGGCGCGCTGCCGGTGCACCTGATGCGCACCCACCGCGGCGTCGCCTCGGGCCAGCCCGGCAGCCCGCGGCCGATCGACGAAGCGCTGGCGGAGGGCGCCGCGGCGCTGGCGCCGAGCGTGGTGCTCGCCATGGGGCCGCTGGCGGCCCAGAGCCTGATGCAGACCAGCGAGCCGCTCGGCAAGCTGCGTGGCCGCGTGGTGCCAATGGACCTGCCGGGCCTGCCGGCGCTGCCGGTGGTCGCGAGCTACCACCCCGCCTACCTGCTGCGCAATCCGGCCGACAAGGCGCGCGCCTGGGCCGACCTATGTCTCGCCGCGGAACGGGTGTCGGCAGAGCGCGCCGGCCCCAGCCCCGACGCCTGAGTCGAGCCAGCCAGCGGGCCGACCTAAAATTCGGCCCATGACCTTCCTGGACAAGCTGCGCGCCGCCGAGCGCCAAAACGGCTCGCTGCTGTGCGTCGGACTCGATCCCGAGCCGACCAAATTCCCCGCCGCCCTGAAAGGCGACGCCAGCCGGATCTACGACTTCTGCGCCCGCATCGTCGACGCCACGGCCGACCTGGCGATCGCCTTCAAGCCGCAGATCGCCTATTTCGCCGCCCATCGTGCCGAAGACCAGCTCGAACAGCTCATGGAGCACATGCGCCGCAACGCGCCGCACGTGCCCACCATCCTCGACGCCAAGCGCGGCGACATCGGCTCGACCGCCGAGCAGTACGCCCGCGAGGCCTTCGAGCGCTACGGCGCCGACGCCGTCACCTTGTCGCCGTTCATGGGCTTCGATTCGGTCGAGCCGTACCTGCGCCACCAGGGCAAGGGCGCCTTCCTGCTGTGCCGCACCAGCAACCCGGGCGGCGCCGACCTGCAGGGTCAGCGGCTGGCCGACGTCGACGGCCAGCCCTTCCTCTACGAGCACGTGGCCAGGCTGGCCCAGGGCCCGTGGAACCTCAACGGCCAGCTGGGCCTGGTTGTCGGCGCCACCTACCCGGCCGAGATCGAACGCGTGCGCGCGCTCGCGCCCACCGTGCCGCTGCTGATCCCCGGCGTCGGTGCGCAGGGCGGCGACGCGGTCGCCACGGTCCGCGCCGGCTGGCGTCCGGACGCGCCGATCGTGGTCAACTCCTCGCGCGCCATCTGCTACGCCTCGGCCGGGGATGACTTCGCCGAAGCGGCCCGGCGCGAGGCCCTGCGCACCCGCGACGCACTCCAGGCCGCCAGGCCCTGAGCGACATTCCGCGTCAGTCCGCAAGCCGTCGGTTGTATCGATGTGACGAAAAAAGTCACATTTGTTCACAACTGTCGTACTAAACACTTCTACTGGCCGCATCCACCCGCCCGAAAACGGCGGGCATGGCACTTGCCTGATGAGGGTCGGCGCGTCCGCGTCGAGGAGTGAGGCATCCCATGGTGGAAGACATCGCAACCGGCCGCGACACGGCGGCCGACGAAAGCGCGCGCGTGCCCGAGACGGCCGCGCCGATCCCGGCGGGCGCAAGGTCTCGCCCCCTGCCCCTCGCGGCCGCCCTGGCCGCGTCGGCGGCGGCGCTGGCGGCCTGTGGTGGCGGCGGCGGTGGAGGCGGCGGCGCGGGCTTCGCGGCGGTCGCCGAGTCGCCCCCGGCCACCGTCCAGGCCGGCTCGCTGAGCGCGCTGGCCAGCACCCCGACCGCGCAGACCTATGTCTACACCCAGGCCAAGACCGACGAGGAGGCCGCGCGCTTCCTGCTGCAGTCGCAGTTCTCGGCCTCGGAAGCCGACATCGCCGCTGTCCGCAGCAAGGGCTACCTGCCCTGGCTCGGCGAGCAGGTCGACCGCCCGGCCGAGCAGGGCGGGCGCGACTGGATCCTGGGCAAGGCCGCCAACACGGTCAACGCCGACGACATGATCTGGAACCAGCTCATGACCGCGCCGGACGGCTTCCGCAAGCGCATGGCGCTGGTCTTCAGCGAGATCTTCGTGGTCTCGCGCAACGACATCGGATCGAGCTGGCCCGATCTCATGATGGCCCAGTACTGGGACATGCTGGTGGCCGGCGTCACGACCAACTTCCGCAAGCTGCTGGAGGACGTGACGCTCAATCCGGCGATGGGCTACTACCTCAACACCAGGGGCAACCAGAAGGAGAACGCCCAGGGCCGCCAGCCGGACGAGAACTATGCGCGCGAGGTCATGCAGCTCATGACGATCGGGCTCTACCAGCTCAACGGCGACGGCAGCGTCAAGACCGGCGGCGACGGCACGCCGCTCGACACCTACAGCCTGGACGACGTGACCAACCTGGCGCGCGTCTTCACCGGCTACGACCTCGACATCCGGGCCAGCGACGTCGACACCAGCGCCTGGACCGCGCGGCCGATGGCGCTCACGGCGGCCCGGCATTCGGTGCTCGAGGCCCGGTTCCTGGGCGCCTCGGTGCCGGCCGGCACCGAAGGCAAGGCGGCGCTGAAGATCGCGCTCGACACGCTCTTCAACCACCCCAACGTCGGCCCGTTCATCGGCAAGCAGCTGATCCAGCGGCTGGTCACCAGCAACCCGAGCCCGGCCTACGTGAAGCGGGTGTCGGATGTCTTCGCCGACAACGGGGCCGGCGTGCGCGGCGACATGAAGAGCGTCTTCGCCGCGGTGCTGCTCGACAACGAGGCGCGCAGCCCGGCCGGCCTGTCGGACCCCGGCTTCGGCCGGCTGCGCGAGCCGATGCTGCGCTTCACGCAGTGGGGCCGCACCTTCGGTGCCGGCTCGACCAGCGGCAACTGGAAGATCGGCGACCTCTCGCGGCCCAACGACCAGCTCGGCCAGAGCCCGCTGCGCTCGCCGTCCGTATTCAATTTCTTCCGGCCCGGCTACGTGCCGCCATCGACCTCGATCGCCGCCGCCAGGATGGTCGCGCCCGAGTTCCAGCTGGTCAACGAGACCAGCGTCGGCGGCTACCTGAACTTCATGCAGAACAGCGTGCTGCCGAAGAGCACCGGGCGGGATGTCAACGCCGCCTATGCGCGCGAGCTGGCGCTGGTGCTCGACCCGGCGGCCCTGGTGCAGCGGCTCAACCTGCTGCTGACCGCCAACCAGTTGTCGGCGGCCACCCAGGCGCTGATCGCCGGTGCGCTGGCCAATCCCGCGGTGTCCGTCAACAGCACCGACGCGGTCAAGCTCAACCGGGTCTACGCGGCGGTGCTGCTGGTGATGGCCTCGCCCTCCTACCTGATCCAGAAATAAGGGACCGCGCGATGTACCTGATCGATCCTGCCGCGCACACGCGACGTGCCTTCCTGCGCCGCTCCGGCCAGCTGGCGATGGCCGGCACCGCGCTGCCCTTCGCCCTCAACCTGGCCGCGATGGGCGAGGCGGCGGCGCAGGCCGCCCCCGCCGACGACTACAAGGCGCTGGTCTGCGTCTTCCTGTTCGGCGGCAACGACTACGCGAACACCGTCATCACCTACGACGACCCGAGCTACAACGCCTACAGCACGATCCGCGTGCCGCAGGGCGCGGGCGGGGTGGCGATCGCCAAGGACGCGCTCGCCGCCACGCTGCTGGTGCCGACCGTGGCGCTGCCCGACGGCCGCCAGTACGCTCTGCACCCGTCGATGACGCAGCTCGCCGGCCTGTTCAACACCGACGGCAAGGTCGCGGTGCAGCTCAACGTCGGCCCGCTGGTGGTGCCGCTGACCCGCGCCCAGTACAACAACAGCAACAAGAAGCTCTACCCGCAGCCGCCCAAGCTGTTCTCGCACAACGACCAGCAGTCGACCTGGCAGTCGTCCTCGCCCGAGGGCTCGACCGTGGGCTGGGGCGGCAACGTCGGCGACCTGGTGCTGGACCAGCGGCAGAACACCAACGCGCTGTTCACCTGCATCTCGGTCGCCGGCAACGCCGTGTTCCTGTCGGGCGACCAGGCCCTGCAATACCAGGTCAGCACCAGCGGCGCGGTCGGCATCCGCAGCATCAAGGACGGCACCACCTACGGCTCCAGCAGCGTCAAGGCGGCGATGGCGCAGCTGGCGCAGGAAACCCGCGGCCACACGCTGGAGAACGAATACAACAAGGTGACCCAGCGCGCGGTCCAGGCCGAGACCACGGTCACCAGCGCGATCCAGACCGCGACCTTCGCGACCGACACCTTCGGCTCGCTCAACACCGGACTCGCGAACCAGCTCAAGATGGTCGCGCGGCTGATCCGCGGCCGCAGCACCCTGGGCGCCAAGCGGCAGGTGTTCTTCGTCTCGATGGGCGGCTTCGACCTGCACGACAACCTGATCGCCAACCAGCCAGGCCTGATGCAGCAGCTGAGCGATGCCATGGCCGCCTTCCATCGGCAGATGGTCGCCCAGGGCCTGGCCGACAAGGTCACGGCCTTCACCGCCTCGGACTTCGGCCGCACGCTGGCCAGCAACGGCGACGGCTCCGACCATGGCTGGGGCGGCCATCACTTCGTGGTCGGGGGCGCGGTCAACGGCAAGGCGTTCTACGGCACGCCGCAGGTGGTCAGCATCAACAACGACCCCAAGCTGGCGGGCTACGAAGGCCACGTGGGGCAGGGCCGCCTGATCCCGACCACCTCGGTCGACCAGTACGGCGCCACGCTCGCCAAGTGGTTCGGCGTGCCCGACGCCGAGCTGCCGGGCATCCTGCCGAACCTGAAGAACTTCGGCGGCAATTTCAACGGCATCGAGTATCCGAAGAACGTCGGCTTCATGGCCTGAGGCCGCGGTGTAATCTGCGGGTCCCAGCGCCGGAGACTTGCCCGATGACCGATCCCGTCCACCCGGATTCCTTTCCGATCGAGGGCGGCTGCACCTGCCGTGCGGTCCGCTACCGCATGGCCAGCGCGCCGCTGTTCGTGCACTGCTGCCATTGCCGCTGGTGCCAGCGCGAGAGCGGCTCGGCGTTCGCGCTCAACGCGATGATCGAGGCCGACCGCGTGCAGTTGCTCGCAGGCGAAACCGAGCGCGTGCAGACGCCGTCGGCCAGCGGCAAGGGCCAGTCCATCGTGCGCTGTGCCCGCTGCCGCATCGCGCTCTGGAGCCACTACGCCGGCAGCGGCGACGCGGTCAGCTTCGTGCGCGTCGGCACGCTCGACGACCCCGACCTGCTGCCGCCCGACATCCACATCTTCACGATGTCGAAGCAGCCCTGGGTGCTGCTGCCGCCGGGCACACCGGCCGTGGCCGAGTACTACCGCCGCTCCGAGCACTGGCCGGCGGCCAGCATCGATCGGCTCAAGGCCTTGAAGGGGTAGCCCCGAGACGCTGCGACACCTGGTCGGCGCAGGCCTTGAGCGCCACGGCGATCTCGCCGTCCCAGCGGGTGTCGAAGATCGCTGCCGGTCCGATGGCGGTGACCGCCAGCACGATCGCGCCCGTGCTGTCGAACACCGGCGCCGACATCGCGCTGATGCCCGGCAGGATCTCGCCTTCGGAGCGGCTCAGGCCGTGGGCCCGCACCTCGTGCAGCTGCGCCTCGAAGGCCGGCCAGCCGGGCAGCCGCTGGGCCGGCGGCATGCCACGCTGTGGCGGCTGCGCGGCGCCTTTCTGCTCGCGCTGGCGCTCCTGCTCCAGCAGGCCGCGCACCACTTCCGGGTCGAGGTAGGCGCCGAAGAGCCGCCCCGAGGCCGTGTGGGTGAGCGAGAACACCGTCCCGTGGCGCATGTTGACGTGCAGCGGGGCCGGCGATTCGGCGATCCGCACGATGGTCGCGCCGCGGTCGCCCCAGACCGCGATCGCCACCGTGTGGCCGATCTGCTGCGCCAGCTCGGCGATCAGCGGTGTCGCGATGTGCACCGGATTGGCCTGCTGCAGGCTGATCAGTCCCAGTTGCAAGGCCAGCGGTCCGAGCAGATAGTGGCCGGTGGTGCGGTCCTGCTCGATCAGCCCGAGGCGGCCGAAGCTGACCATGTACGGGTGCGCCTTGGCGGCGGACATCTCGGCCTCGCGCGCCAGGTCCTTGAGCGCCATCGGCCGGCCATGGTGCACCAGGGCGCGCAGCAGCTGGCCGCCCACCTCGATGCTCTGGATGCCGCGCTGGGCGCGATCGGAGTCAGCCGCCATGGGATTTCGTCATTCGTTGATACAGAAGGCATTAGACATTAACTGATCCTCGATTTACACTGCACGCATTCGTCCCATGCGAATTCATTCACTTTAGACAAATTTCAGGAGACTCCGCGATGTCAGAGACCAAGAAGTTCGCCAGCCAGGCCGATCTCGAAGAAAAGAAGATCACCTTCAGCCAGATTTCGGAGCACGCCTGGGCCTACACGGCCGAGGGCGACCCCAACACCGGGATCGTCATCGGCGACGACTGCGTGCTGGTTGCCGACACCCAGGCCACGCCGGCGATGGCGGCCGACGTGATCCGCCGCATCCGCGAGGTGACCGACAAGCCGATCAAGTACGTGGTCCTGACCCACTACCACGCGGTGCGCGTGCTCGGGGCCAGTGCCTACGGCGCCGACCACATCCTCGCCAGCCAGGACACCTACGACCTGATCGTCGAGCGCGGCGAGCAGGACAAGGCGAGCGAGATCGGCCGCTTCCCGCGCCTGTTCGCTGGCGTCGAGACCGTGCCGCCCGGCATGACCTGGCCGACCATGACCTTCACCGGCAAGATGACGCTGTGGCTGGGGAAGCTCGAAGTGCAGCTGCTGCAGCTGGGCCGCGGCCATACCAAGGGCGACACGGTCGTCTGGCTGCCCGGGGAAAAGGCGCTCCTGTCGGGCGACCTGGTGGAATTCGGCGCCACGCCCTATGCCGGCGACGCCTATTTCAAGGACTGGCCGAAGACGCTCGAGAACCTCGCGGCGCTGAAGCCCAAGGCGCTGGTGCCCGGCCGCGGCGCCGCGCTCACCACGCCTGATGAAGTGGCCAAGGGCCTGGACGAAACACGCGCGTTCATCTCGGACATGTACGCCAATGTCCAGAAGGGCGTCGCCGCCGGCAAGGACCTGAACGCCGTCTACAAGGATACCTACGCGGCGTTGAAGCCCAAGTACGGCCACTGGGTGATCTTCGACCACTGCATGCCCTTCGACGTCACGCGCTGCTACGACGAAGCGACCAAGTACACCGATCCGCGCATCTGGACCGCCGAGCGCGACATCGAAATGTGGAAAGCCCTCGAAGGCTAAGGTCATGCAGGGCCTCGCATCGCACGACGCGGCATCGCTCGACTACCAGTCGCTGCGCTTCGACTACAAGCGGCACCCCGACCAGGATGCCGCGACACCGGCCCACCATCCAGTGGTGGTGGTCGGCGCCGGCCCCGTGGGCCTGGCGCTGGCGATCGACCTCGCCCAGCGGCAGGTCCCGGTGGTGCTGCTCGACAACGACTGCACCCTGTCGACCGGCTCGCGCGCGATCTGCTTCGCCAAGCGCACGCTGGAGGTGTTCGACCGCCTGGGCTGCGCCGGGCGCATGGTCGACAAGGGCGTGTCGTGGAACGTCGGCCGGGTGTTCTTCGGCGACGAGCAGGTCTACAGCTTCGACCTGCTGCCCGAGGCCGGCCACGAGCGCCCGGCCTTCATCAATCTGCAGCAGTACTACGTCGAGGGCTATCTGGCCGAGCGCGCCGCCGAGCTGCCGCTGATCGACCTGCGCTGGAGCAACAAGGTGGTCGGCATCGAACAGGGCGCCGACCAGGCGCTCCTGACCATCGAGACGCCCGAGGGAGAGTACCGCCTGGCGGCCGGCCACGTGGCCGCCTGCGACGGTTCGCGCTCCAGCCTGCGGCAGCTGCTGGGCCTGGAGGCCAAGGGCCGGGTGTTCCGCGACCGCTTCCTGATCGCCGACGTGAACATGGACGCCCACCTGCCGACCGAGCGGCGCTTCTGGTTCGATCCGCCCTTTCACCCGAAGCAGAGCGTGCTGCTGCACAAGCAGGCCGACAACATGTGGCGGGTCGACTTCCAGCTCGGCTGGGACGCCGACCCGGTCGAGGAGCGCAAGCACGAGAACATCATCCCGCGGGTGCGCGCGCTGCTCGACAGCATCGGCCACCGGGGCGTGCGCTTCGACATCGGCTGGGCCAGCGTCTACACCTTCGCCTGCCAGCGCATGGAGCGCTTCCGGCACGGCCGCGTGCTGTTCGCGGGCGATTCGGCGCACGGCGTGTCGCCGTTCGGCGCCCGGGGTGCCAACTCCGGCGTGCAGGACGCCGACAACCTGGCCTGGAAGCTGGCCGCGGTGCTGCGCGGCGAGGCGCCCGACGCCCTGCTCGACAGCTATGCCAGCGAGCGCGAGTACGCGGCCGACGAGAACATCCGCAACTCGACCCGCGCCACCGACTTCATCACGCCCAAGAGCGAGGTCAGCCGGCTGTTCCGCGACGCCGTTCTGGAGCTGTCGAAGCGCCACGCCTTCGCGCGGGCGCTGGTCAACAGCGGCCGGCTGTCGGTGCCGAGCACCCTGCGCGAGTCGACGCTCAACACGCCCGACGTGGATGCGTTCGAAGGCCCGATGGTGCCCGGTGCGGCGGCCGCCGACGCGCCGCTGGCCGGCGCCGATGGCCGCGCCGGCTGGCTGCTGCGCGAACTGAGTCCGCCCGCCGGCGCGGCCACGCGCTTCACGGCACTGGTCTTCGGTGACGGCGCCGAGGCCGAGCGCAGCGTCGCTGCGCTGGCCCGAGCCGACGTCGCCCTGCACATCGTGCGGGTGCCCCCGGGCAGTACGGGCGAACTCGCCGCCCGGCGCTACGACGCCCGGTCCGGCACCGTCTACCTGCTTCGCCCCGACCAGCATGTCTGCGCGCGCTGGCGCGCACCCACACCCGAGGCCGTGCGCGCCGCGCGCGACCGCGCACTCGCCAAGGGCTAGACCGCCATGGACCTGATCACCACCCCCAACCTCGACGCCCCCGACGACTTCTACGAGGCCCTGATCGAAGCCCACCAGGGCCTGTCGAGCGACCAGAGCCACGCCTTCAACGCCCGCCTGGTGCTGGTGCTGGCCAACCATATCGGCTCGACCGCCGTGCTGCGCCAGGCCTTCGAGGCGGCCGCGGCTTCCCGTTGAACCCTCAGAGAGACTCCCCATGACGATCGCATCCGCGGCCGAGCGCCGCTACCAAAGCGGCTTCGGCAACGAGTACGCCACCGAAGCCGTCGCCGGCGCGCTGCCGCAGGGCCGCAACAGCCCGCAGCGCGCGCCCTTCGACCTCTACCCCGAGCTGATCTCGGGCACCGCCTTCACGGCGCCGCGGCACCAGAACCGGCGCACCTGGATGTACCGGCGCCAGCCGTCCGTGGTCGCCGGGCGCTACCAGGCGTATGCGCAGTCGCACTGGACCACCGGCGCCGACCGCGAGATGGCGCTCGCGCCCGAACCGCTGCGCTGGGCCCCGCTGCCGCTCGACGGTGCCGACTACGATTTCGTCGACGGCATGCGCACGCTGGCCGCCAACGGCGATGCCGAGGCACAGAGCGGCATCGGCGCCCTGGTCTATCTCGCCAACCGCTCGATGGAACGCCGCGCCTTCGTCAACGCCGACGGCGAGATGCTGGTGGTGCCGCAGCAGGGCCGGCTGGTGGTCACCACCGAGATGGGCGTGCTCGACGTCAAGCCCGGCGAGATCGTGCTGCTGCCGCGCGGGGTCGTGTTCAAGGTCGATCTCCCCGACGGAGCGTCGCGCGGCTACGTCTGCGAGAACTACGGCGCCCAGTTCCGGCTGCCCGAGCTGGGCCCGATCGGCTCCAACGGGCTGGCCAACGCGCGCGACTTCCAGGCCCCGGTGGCGGCCTTCGAGGACGCGACGGGGGCCTACGAACTGGTGAAGAAGTCGGGCGGGCGCTTCTGGTCGGCACCGACCTCGCACTCGCCCTTCAACGTGGTCGCCTGGCACGGCAACCTGGCGCCGGTGAAGTACGACACCGCGCACTTCATGACCATCGGCTCGATCAGCTTCGACCATCCCGACCCGTCGATCTTCACGGTCCTGACCTCGCCCTCCGACACGCCCGGCACGGCCAATTGCGACTTCGTGATCTTCCCGCCGCGCTGGCTGGTGATGGAAGACACCTTCCGTCCGCCCTGGTATCACCGCAACCTGATGAGCGAGTTCATGGGGCTGGTCTACGGCGAATACGACGCCAAGCCCGGCGGCTTCAAGCCGGGCGGGGCCAGCCTGCACAACTGCATGGTGCCGCACGGCCCCGACGAGGAAGCCTTCGACAAGGCGAGCCACAGCGATCTCAAGCCGCAGAAGCTCGACAACACGCTGGCCTTCATGTTCGAAAGCCGGTTCCGATTCATCCCGACCGCCTACGCGATGCAAAGCCCGGCGCTCGACCAGAACTATGCCGACTGCTGGGCCGGCCTCAAAGATCAATTCAAGCCATGACATCCATCGACGCCACCCACGACCCGAAGCTGCGCAGCTGGGTCGCCTCGGCCAACCAGGCCGGCTGCGACTTTCCGATCCAGAACCTGCCCTTCGGCCGCTTCAGCCATGGCGCCGATGCGGCGCCGCGCATCGGCGTCGCGATCGGCGACCGGATCCTCGACCTGCGCCGCGCCGGCCTGATCGACAGCGACGACATGAACGCGCTGATGGCGGCCACGCCCGAGAAGCGCGCGGCGCTGCGGGCGCTGATCTCCCAGGGGCTGGCCGAAGGCAGCGCGCGGCAGGCGGAATGGGAGTCGGCCCTGGTCAGCCAGTCGGCGGCGACGATGCACGTGCCCTGCCGCATCGGCGACTACACCGACTTCTACACCAGCGTGCACCACGCGACCACGGTCGGCAAGCAGTTCCGACCGGACAACCCGCTGCTGCCGAACTACAAGTGGGTCCCGATCGGCTACCACGGGCGGGCCTCGTCGATCGGCGTCAGCGGCCAGCGCTTCAAGCGGCCGCAGGGGCAGACCAAGGCGCCGGACGCCGCGGTGCCAAGCTTCGGTCCTTCGAAGCGGCTGGACTACGAACTGGAGCTCGGCTGGTTCGTCGGCCAGGGCAATGCGCAGGGAGAGCCCGTCGGCATCGGTGCGGCCGAGGCCCATCTCTTCGGCGTGACACTGTTCAACGACTGGTCGGCGCGCGATATCCAGGGCTGGGAGTACCAGCCGCTGGGCCCGTTCCTGTCGAAGAACTTCGCCAGCACGCTGTCGCCCTGGCTGGTCACGACCGAGGCGCTGGCGCCCTTCCGCGCCGCCTTCGAGCGCCCGGCCGACGATCCGCAGCCGCTGCCCTACCTGGACTCGGAGGCCAACCGCGCCCAGGGCGCGTTCTCCATCGAGCTGGAGGTGCTGCTGCAGACCGCGAAGATGCGCGAGGCGGGCGAGGCGCCGCATCGCCTGTCGAAGACCAACAGCACCCGCGCCGCCTACTGGACGCCGGCCCAGCTGATCGCCCACCACACGGTGAACGGCTGCAACCTCCAGCCCGGCGACTTGCTCGGCTCGGGCACGCTGTCCGGCCCGGAGGCGGTCGAGGCCGGTTCGCTGATGGAGCTCACGAACGGCGGCAAGCAGCCGATCGTGCTGCCCAACGGCGAGCAGCGCAGCTTCCTTGAAGACGGCGACACGCTGGTGATGCGCGGCTGGTGCGAGCGTGCGGGCGCGGTGCGCATCGGCCTCGGCGAAGTCAGCGGGACGGTGCTGGCGGCAGGCTGATCCGAAAGCGGTGCGGGGTCGCGGCCCCTCACCAAAGGGCAATTGCGCATCGTCGGGCGGCGGGCACCATCGAGACCGATGAAACCGCACGAGGCGTTCGCGCTGCTGATGGCTGGCGCATTGGGTCCCGCGACCGCCTGTGCGCAGGGGCTGGACATCGTCGGCTCGCGCATCCAGGAGCATGCCAACGGGGTGCTGGCGCTGATGGCCTACCAGGCGGTGCCGGACCTGACCTCGAGCAGCCTGTCGATCACCAACCCGACCAGCGGCAACCCCGGCATCGTGATGTCGCAGCTGGGCGGCGGTTTCACGGTGAGCAAGAGCCTGCCGCTGTACCTCGAGGGCGCGATCGCCTACAGCCGCTACGACCCGGTCTTCGTCGCCAGCAACGGTGTCGACGCGCGCCAGCTGCCGACGCGCTGGAATTCGTTCAGCGGTACCGCCGGCATCGGCTGGGACTTCCCCATCGCACCGGAGCTCGCCTTCCGTCCGATCTTCAATTTCTCGCTCGGCAAGGTGGCGAGCGACCTGCAGATCGCCAGGGCCTATCTCCGGAACGTCACCGACCGCCAGCTCGACTTCCTCGACGGCGGCTCGCTCAACGCCTATGGGCTCGGCGGCGCCGTGATGCTCGACTGGGAGCACTACCGCCAGGACTACGAAGTCGATGTCGAGCTGCGCTATTCGGACATCGAGCTCAAGTCCTACGGCAGCAGCAGCGCCGCGGTGGAGGGCAGCGCCTCGGCACGCACCGCCAACCTGTGGGCCCGCTGGCGCGCTCCGACCGGGCTGCAGGCCTTCGACCGGCCGCTGCGCTACGTGCTGGAGTTCTCCCATTCGCGCTACCTGGGCAGCCAGGCCGACGTGCTGGGCTTCGACCGCCTGACCACGCTGGGCACCGGGCTCGAACTGGACACCAGCGCCCACGACATCTTCATCACCCGGATCCGGGCCGTGGTGCGCTATGTGTTCGGCAACAACGTGTCGGGGTTCTCGCTGGGGCTGGCCGTGAGTTTTTGAGGCGACGTCGATCGGCCTAGGCCCCGGTCGCCGCCCGGGTGGCCTCCAGGTGCAAGCGGGCCCGCTCGGCCAGCGCCATCTCTCCCGGCGTGCCGGGCGTGAAGCTGTCGACCGGCAGGGTGCGGCCGTGGGAGTCGACCGAGACGAAGACCACCAGGCATTCGGTGGTCTTGTGCATCTCGCCGCCCTTCATGTCGCCGCTGCGCACCTCGACCGAGATGTTCATGCTGCTGTTGCCGGTGTAGGCGAGGCGGGCCTCGACCTCGACCAGGTCGCCGATCATGATCGGGCGATGGAAGCGGATGCTGCCGATGAAGACCGTCACGCAGTAGCGCTTGGACCAGCTGGTCGCGCAGGCGTAGCCGGCCTCGTCGATCCATTTCATGACGGTGCCGCCGTGGACCTTGCCGCCGAAGTTGACGGTGCTGGGTTCGGCCAGGAAGCGCAGGGTGATGGACGACATGGAGGGCCTGGGCGTGGAGTGGATCGAGGACGCCGATTATGCGAGCGCCACGGCGACCTGATACAAATGCGCCGGCCTGTCTTAACAATCGCGAGACAAAAAATGAAATCCCTCCTGTCGTTGATCGCCGCCGGCGCCGCGGCCCTGCTGTCCACCACGGTGGCGGCCCAGGCGCCGGCCACGGACTTCCCGAGCAAGCCGGTGACCATCGTCACGCCCTTCGCCGCCGGCAGCGGGCCCGATGCGGTGCTGCGGCTGATCTCCGACAAGCTCGGCCGGCTCTGGAACCAGCGCGTGCTGGTCGACAACAAGCCCGGCGGCGGCGGCTTCATCGCGATCGAGCAGGCCCGGCGCGCCGCACCCGACGGCTACACGCTGCTGCAGCTCGACAGCGAGCACATCGCCGCCCTGCCGCACCTGTACAAGTCGCGCAACTTCGTGACCTTGCAACACTTCGATCCGGTGGCCTCGCTGTTCCGCACGCCCTTCTTCGTCGCGGTGCCGACCGATTCGAAGTGGAAGACCATGGGCGACCTGGTCGCCGCCGCCAAGGCGCAACCGGGCCAGATCAGCTACGGCTCGTGGGGTGTCGGCAGCCCAGGCCACCTGGGCGGCCAGCAGCTCGAGTCGCTGACCGGCACCCACATGCAGCACGTGCCCTACCGCGAGGTCTCGCAACTGTTCGCCAACGTGGGTTCGGGCGAGGTGGCGTGGAGCTTCGCCAGCCTGCCGTCGAGCCAGGGCATCTACAAGGCCGGCAAGCTGCGCTACATCGCGATCGCGGCGCCCAAGCGCATCCCGCAGATGCCCGACGTGCCGACCATGGCCGAATCCGGCGGCCCGGCCGGGCTGGAGGTGAACTCCTTCGTCTCGCTGCTGACGCCCAAGGGCGTGCCGGCGGCGATCCGGGCCCGGATCAACGCCGATGTCGCCAAGGTCATCGCCGACCCCGAGATCCGGGCCCGCTTCGATGCCTTCGCCTTCGAGCCGCTGGCCTGGTCGCCCGAGGAGATCGAACGCAACGCCGAAGTCAAGTCGAAGATCTACGGCGAGCTCGTGCGGCGGGGGAACATCAGCCTCGAATGACGTCTCGTTACAAGACAGGGCTATCCTCGGGTTCTCGTTCGTTCCTCATTCCTCCTTCCCCCATGCATCCCTCCAAGAGAGCCCTCCTGATCGCTGCCGCCTGCGGCATCGCCACCGCTGCCCTGCCGTTCGCCGCCTCGGCGCAGGGCGCTGCCTGGCCCACCAAGCCGATCCGGCTGATCGTCGGCTTCCCCGGCGGCTCGACGCCCGACATCGCGGCCCGCGCCATCGCCGAGCCGCTGTCCAAGGCGCTCGGCCAACCGGTGGTGGTCGACAACAAGCCGGGCGCCTCGGGCAACATCGCGGCCGACCAGGTGGCCAAGGCGAGCGACGACCACACGCTGGGCATCGTCATCAACGGCAACCTGACCTCGTCGAAGATGCTGTATCCGAAGCTGCCCTACGACCCGGGCAAGGACTTCACCTACCTGTCGCTGATCGCCACCGCGCCGCTGGTGCTGGTGGGCCAGGCGAGCCTGCCGACCGGCGCCGCCTTCTTCGACGCCGCGCGCAAGGGCGGCGACAAGTGGAGCTACGGCTCGGTCGGCGTCGGCTCGGTCGGCCACCTCGGCATGGAGCTGCTCAAGAGCAAGGTGCCGGGCCTGAAGGCCGAGCACGTGCCCTACCAGGGCAACCCGCAGGTCATGACCGACCTGATCGGCAACCAGATCCAGATGGCGCTGATCCCGCCCGGCGTGGCGCTGCCGCAGATCAAGGCCGGCAAGGTCAAGGCGGTCGGCCTCACCAGCGGACGCAGCACGCTGGCGCCCGACGTGCCGGCGCTGGCGGACGCGGGCGTGCGCGACTTCAACCTCGAAGTCTGGACCGCGCTGGTCGGCCCGGCCAACCTGTCGAAGACGGCGCAGGACCGCATCACGAAGGAACTGGCGATCATCATGAAGTCGCCCGACGTGCGCCAGAAGCTGTTCGAGCAGGGCTGGCAGGCGGTCGGCACCTCGCCCGACGGCATGCGCGCGCGGGTGAAGGAAGAGGCCGCGATCATGACCAAGATCATCTCGACCAACGGCATCAAGCTCCAGTGAGCCAGCCAGTCGTCGAGCCGCAACGCACGCTGCCGGTCTTCGGCGAGTACGACGTCGTCGTGGTCGGCGGCGGGCCGGCCGGCATCGCTGCCGCGGTGAGCGCTGCGCGCCACGGCGCCCGCACCTTGCTGGTCGAGCGCTACGGCTTCCTCGGCGGCATGGGCACCGCGGGCGGCGTCACCAACTTCGCCGGCCTCTACGGCCGGCGCGACGGCGAGATGACCCAGCTGGTGCACGGCGTGGCCGACGAGCTGCTGGCGCGCATCGACGCCCTGGGCGGACTCAACAAGCCGCAGGACGGCATGCAGGGCCGCATCCGGGTGCGCTCCTACGACACCTCGGTCTACAAGTGCGCGGCCGACCAGCTGCTGCTGGGCGCTGGAGTGGAACTGCTGTTCCACGCGCTGGCTGCCGCGGTCGTGATGGATGGCGCGCGCATCGCGGCGCTGGTGGTCGAGACCAAGTCGGGGCGCCAGGCGATCCGCGCCAATGCCTTCGTCGACGGCAGCGGCGATGCCGATGTCGCGGCCTTCGCCGGCGTTCCCTTCGCGGTCGGCGATGGCCACGGCAGCGGCCTGTTCCCCTCGACCATGTTCCGGGTCGGCCATGTCGAGGCGGCGCGCGCATTGGCCGCGGTGGGCGAGTTCAAGGCCATCAACGACCTGATGGCGCAGGTGCGCGAACGCGACCCGGAGGCCTACCGGTTTCCGCGCGAGGGCGCGATCCTGCGTCCGCAGATCGACCCGCGCGAATGGCGCGCCAACGTGACGCAGATCCGCAATGCCGAAGGCGGCGCGATGAACGGCGTCGATGCCCGCCAGCTGAGCGACGGCGAGGTCGAGGGCCGGCGCCAGATCGGCGAGTTCTTCAGGTTCCTGAAAGCCGAGGTGCCGGGCTTCGAGCAGTCGGCCATCGTCGAGATCGCGCCCCAGGTCGGGATCCGCGAGACCCGGCGCATCGAGGGGCTGTACGCGCTGAGCGGCGAAGACATCCTGTCGTCGGCGCGCTTCGACGACAGCATCGGCATCAATGCCTGGCCGATGGAAATGCACGCGGCGGGCCGGATCGAGTGGGCCTTTCCGCGCGACGAGCGGCGCACCTTCAACCAGCTGCCCTGGCGCATGCTGGTGCCGCGCGGGGTCGACAACCTGCTGGTGGCCGGCCGCTGCGCCTCGATGACCCACGAGGGCCAGTCGGCGGCGCGCGCCAGCGGCGGCTGCTTCGTGATGGGGCAGGCCGCGGGCACTGCCGCGGCGGCCCTGGGCGCCGGGCGCTTCGCCGAGGTCGAGGTGCCGGCGCTGCAGCGCAAGCTGGCGGCCGACGGCGCCGACCTGGATCGCTGACATCCGCTGACCGTTGCGGGACAGCGCGGCGGCCGGGTCTTTGCTATCGTGGCAGGCTCCCGTTTTCCCGCCTCCCCGATGATTGATCCTTCCACCGCCGCCCGCGTCGTCGCCGACCTGGTCGATCTCATGCGCCTCGAAACCCTGGGCGCCGACCGCTTCCTGGCCCAGAGCGAGGACATCGGCACCCCCGCCGTCTTCGGCGGCCAGGTGCTCGGCCAGGCCCTGATGGCCGCCAGCCGCACGGTCGAAGCCGACCGGCCGGCCCACTCGATGCACGCCTATTTCCTGCTGCCCGGCGAGCATGCGCCGATCGAATATTCGGTCGACCGCGTGCGCGACGGCCGCAGCTTCACCACCCGCCACGTGGTGGCGCGCCAGGGCGAGCGCATCATCTTCGAGATGTCGGCCTCGTTCCAGACCGTCGACGACGGCGTCGAGCACCAGCTGCCGATGCCCGCCGCGGCCGGCCCGGAGGGCCTGGCGAGCGAACTCGAGCAGCGCATCGCGATGGGCGAGCGCCTGCCCGCGCGCTGGCGCGACAAGGGCCTCGTGCCGCACGGGCTCGAATACCGCCGGGTCGACCCCGACGACCTGCTCGCGCCCGCGGTGCGGCCCTCCGAGAGCGCGCTCTGGATGCGTGCCATCGCGCCGCTGCCCGACGACCCCAACGTGCACCGTGCGCTGCTGGCCTATGCCTCGGACCATGGCCTGCTGGGCGCGGCCATGCGGCCGCACGGGCTCAGCTTCATGAGCGGCCAGGTGCGGCCCGCGAGCCTCGACCACGCGATGTGGTTCCATCGCGATTTCCGGCTCGACGACTGGCTGCTGTACAGCCTCGATTCGCCGAGCGCGAGCGGTGCCCGCGGCTTGTGCCGCGGCAGCATCTTCGCGCGCGACGGCCGGCTGGTCGCTTCCACCGCCCAGGAGGGGATGCTGCGGGTGCGGCGCCCCGAAAGCGCATGAGTCTTCTCTTCTCGCCTTTCTCGCTCGGCCCGCTGGCGCTGCGCAACCGCATCGTGATCGCGCCGATGTGCCAGTACTCGGCCGAAGACGGCAACGCGGCCGACTGGCACCTGATCCATCTCGGGCAGCTCGCGCTGTCGGGCGCCGGGCTGCTGATCATCGAGGCGACCGCGGTCGAGGCGCTGGGGCGCATCACGCTCGGCGACCTCGGCCTCTACACCGACGACAACCAGGCGGCGCTGGCGCGGGTGCTGGCGGCGATCCGGCGCCATTCGCGCATCCCGGTCGCGATCCAGCTCGGTCATGCCGGGCGCAAGGCGTCCAGCCATGTGCCATGGGCAGGCGGCCAGTGCCTGGCGCCGGCGGAAGGCGCCTGGCAGACGGTCGCGCCTTCGGCCCTGCCGCACGCGCCCGGCGAGCCCCCGCCCACGGCGCTCGATGCCGACGGCCTGGCGCGCGTCAAGGCGGCCTTCGTGCGGGCGGCGCAGCGCGCCGACGCGCTCGGGCTCGATGCCATCGAGCTGCACGCGGCGCACGGCTACCTGCTGCACCAGTTCCTGTCCCCGATCGCGAATCGCCGCGAGGACGAATTCGGCGGCTCCCTCGAGCGGCGCATGCGCTTCCCGCTGGAGGTCTTCGAGGCCGTGCGTGCCGCCGTGCCGCAGCGCATGCCTGTCGGGGTCCGGATCTCGGCCACCGACTGGGTCGAGGGCGGGTGGGACGTCGACCAGAGCATCGCCTTCGCCCAGGGGCTCGCGCAGCGCGGCTGCAGCTTCATCCACGTGTCGTCGGGCGGCGTCTCGCCGCAGCAGAAGATTCCGGTCGGCCCTGGCTACCAGGTGCCGCTGGCCGAGCGCATCCGCGCCGCGGTCGACATGCCGGTCATCGCGGTCGGACTGGTCACCGAGCCGCAGCAGGCCGAAGCCATCGTCGCGGCCGGGCAGTCCGACCTGGTGGCGCTGGCCCGTGCCATCCTGTTCGAGCCGCACTGGCCCTGGCGCGCCGCCGCCGAGCTCGGCGCCCAGGTCGAGGCGCCGCCGCAGTACTGGCGTTCGCAGCCGCGCGAGCTGAAGGCCCTGTTCGGGGACGCCCGCATCGGCCAGCGCTGACTTCGCAGTGGCCGCTACCTGAACGGGTTGGCGGTCGCGAACCACAGGCCGATGCCGGTGGCGATGATGAAGGCGCCGTCGGTGACGCCGGCGATCAGGAAGAACAGCGTCTGCAGCGTGTCCTTGAGCTCGGGCTGCCGTGCCGTGCCTTCCAGCAGCTTCGCACCCACGATGCCGATGCCGATGCACGAACCCACGGCGGCGATGCCGATGAGGAGGGCCACTGCGAGGGGGAGGATGTCGAAGCCGGTCATGATGCGCTTTCGTTGGCCTTGAAGGTTCGGCCTGGTGGCTGCCGGTGCCACCCTGGCCCCGGCTCGCATCCAATGTCGCCGAGCCCCTGCGCGGCGTCGATGACCTCGCAGGTCATGGCGCGGCCGATGGTCAGCTTCCGCACTGCTTGCCGCAGCAGCGCTTTCGGATTGATCTCATGGTGACGGGGCGCCGCGCCTGTCCCAATAAGGGGCTGCGCTCGGATTCCGGCGTCGTCAAACCTTTTTTGCTTCACCATGTTCCCTCAGTTCTTCGGGTTGGCTGGCAGTCAGACGCCCTTGCTGCTCGTTCTATTCGATGTCTCTTGCGCCTTGTTCACGGGTGGGTCGGTCTCCAGGATCCTGAGTCGCGAGCGACGCCGACGCCAGCGCCGCGAGGCGACGTGGCGTCACTACGCCCGGTCGATGGAAGATTTTCCCGAGCTGGCGCGATGATCTAACCACCCAGCAGGCGCTTCAGGTAGCGCCCGGTGTGGCTGGCTTCGTTGGCGGCGATGTCTTCCGGCGTGCCCACCCCCACCACGGTGCCGCCGCCGGCACCCCCCTCGGGGCCCATGTCGATCACCCAGTCGGCGGTCTTGATGACGTCGAGGTTGTGCTCGATCACCACGATCGTGTTGCCGGCATCGCGCAGCTGGTGCAGCACCTTCAGCAGCAGCTCGATGTCGGCGAAGTGCAGCCCGGTGGTCGGCTCGTCGAGGATGTAGAGCGTGCGGCCGGTGTCGCGCTTGCTGAGCTCGAGCGCCAGCTTGACGCGCTGCGCTTCGCCGCCCGACAAGGTGGTCGCCGACTGGCCGAGCTTGATGTAGCTGAGGCCGACGTCGAGCAGGGTGCGCAGTTTGCGCTCGATGGTCGGCACCGCCTTCAGGAAGTCGTGCGCGGTCTCCACCGTCATGTCGAGGATCTGCGCGATGTTGCGGCCCTTGTAGAGCACCTCCAGCGTCTCGCGGTTGTAGCGCTGGCCGTGGCAGACCTCGCAGGGCACGTAGACGTCGGGCAGGAAGTGCATCTCGACCTTGACCACGCCGTCGCCCTGGCAGGCCTCGCAGCGGCCGCCTGCGACGTTGAAGCTGAAGCGGCCCGGCCCGTAGCCGCGCTCGCGCGCGGTGTTGGTCTCGGCCATCAGCTCGCGGATCGGCGTGAAGAGACCGGTGTAGGTCGCCGGGTTGCTGCGCGGCGTGCGGCCGATCGGCGACTGGTCGACGTTGATCACCTTGTCGAAGTACTCGATGCCCTCGATCGCCTCGTGCGCGGCCGGCTCTTCATGCGCGCGGTACAGCGTGCGCGCGACCGCGCTGTAGAGCGTGTCGTTGACCAGCGTCGACTTGCCCGAGCCCGAGACGCCGGTCACGCAGGTCAGCAGGCCGACCGGGAACGCGACGCTGACGTCCTGGAGGTTGTTGCCGCTGGCGCCGATGACGCGGATCTCCTGCAGGTCGGTCTGCGAGGCCAGGTGCGCCGCTTCGCGCGCCGCGCGGCGCTCGGCGGCGGGGCTGGGCGGAAAGCGCGGCGGCTTCTTGCCTTCGTGGAAGGCCCGCGTCGCCACCACCGGCAGCCACGGCGTGCGGCGCGCCGGCACCTCGATCTTCTTCGCGCCCGAGAGGTACTGGCCGGTCAGCGAATCGGCGCTGGCTGCGACCTCGGCGTAAGTGCCCTGCGCCATCACCCGACCGCCATGGATGCCGGCGCCCGGCCCCATGTCGATCACGTGGTCGGCGGCATGGATCATGTCCTCGTCGTGCTCGACCACGATCACGCTGTTGCCGATGTCGCGCAGATGGCGCAGGGTGCCGATCAGCCGGTCGTTGTCGCGCTGGTGCAGGCCGATGCTGGGCTCGTCGAGCACATACATCACGCCCGTCAGGCCGGAGCCGATCTGAGAGGCCAGCCGGATCCGTTGGGCTTCACCGCCCGACAGCGTCTCGGCGCTGCGGTCCAGGCTCAGGTAGTTGAGCCCGACGTCGTTCAGGAACTTGAGCCTGAGCCCGACCTCGCGCACCACCTTGTCGGCGATCTCGGCCTTGGCGCCGCGCAGCTGCAGCTGCTGGAAGTAGGCGAGGCTGTCGCGCAGCGTGGCGCGGCTGATCTCGTAGATCGCCATGCGCTTGGGCTCGGGCCCGGACTCGTCGACCAGGAACACGTTGCGCGCCTCGGGCCGCAGGCGGCTGCCTTCGCAGTCGGGGCAGGGCTGCATGTTGCGAAAGCGCGAGAGGTCTTCCCGCACCATCGTCGAATCGGTCTCGCGGTAGCGCCGCGCCATGTTCGGGATGATGCCTTCGAAGGGGTGCTTGCGCACCAGCTTCTTGCCGGCCTGCTGGCCGCTGTCCATCACGTAGCTGAACTTGATCTCTTCCTGCGCCGAGCCGTGCAGCACGGCCTGCTGGACCGAGGCCGGCAGCTCCTCGAAGGGCTTGTCGATGTCGAACTTGTAGTGCTTGGCCACGCTCTCCAGCATGCTGAAGTAGTAGCCGTTGCGCCGGTCCCAGCCCTTGATCGCGCCGCTCGCGAGGCTCAGCGACGGGAAGGCGACGACCCGCGCCGGGTCGAAGAACTCGCGATGCCCCAGGCCGTCGCAGCTCGGGCAGGCGCCCACCGGCGAGTTGAACGAGAACAGCCGCGGCTCCAGCTCGGCCAGCGAGTAGTGGCAGATCGGGCAGGCGAACTTGGCGTTGAACAGGTGCTCGCGCGGCGCGGCGGGCGTGCTGCCCTCGGCCGCCGGCGTTGCCATCTCGAGCGCGATCGCGCGGCCGTCGGCCAGCCGCAGCGCGGCCTCGAAGCTCTCGGCCAGCCGCTGCTGCATGTCGGGGCGGGCGCGCAGGCGGTCGATGACCACGTCGATGTCGTGCTTCTCGGTCTTCTTGAGCTTTGGAAGGTCGTTGTATTCGTATGTCTGGCCGTCGACCCGGAAGCGGATGTAGCCCTGGGCCTGCATCTCGGCGAACAGTTCCAGGAACTCGCCCTTCTTCTCGCGCGCCACCGGCGCCAGGATCATCAGCCGCGGCTCGTCGGGCAGCGCGATCACGGCATCGACCATCTGCGACACGGTCTGCGCCTGCAGCGGCAGGTGGTGTTCGGGGCAGTAGGGCGTGCCGGCGCGGGCGTACAGGAGGCGCAGGTAGTCGTGGATCTCGGTCACCGTGCCGACGGTCGAGCGCGGGTTGTGGCTGGTCGCCTTCTGCTCGATGCTGATCGCCGGCGACAGGCCCTCGATCATGTCGACGTCCGGCTTGTCCATCAGCTGCAGGAACTGCCGCGCATAGGCCGACAGGCTCTCGACGTAGCGGCGCTGGCCCTCGGCGTAGAGCGTGTCGAAGGCCAGGCTCGACTTGCCCGAGCCCGACAGGCCGGTGATCACCACCAGCTTGTTGCGCGGAATGTCGAGGTCGACGTTCTTGAGGTTGTGCGTGCGCGCGCCGCGGATGCTGATGCGCTGCTGCGCCAGCACGGCGCCGAGGTAGGCGTCTTCGGGGGGGAGATTCACGGGGCGGTCGATTTTGGGCAACCGGACATGATAAGTCCCCGGAGCTTTCAGGGCACGGGCGGGGAATCTTCCGATTCCGCGGGCTCTTCCTGCCGCGGCGGCAACGGTGCCCCGATCGCCTGGCTCACCATGAAGTCGGCCAGCACCTCGTAGAGCGGCCGGGTGATCATCCGCGCCACCAGGCTGGCGCCCATCGCGCAGGCCATCAGGCTCAGCACCATCGAATGGCCGTCGACCATCTCCATCACGATGATGAAGGCGGTCAGCGGCGCCTGGGTCACGGCGGCCAGGAAGCCGGCCATGCCCATCGCGATCAGGGCCGGCCGCAGCGCTGGGCCGGCCAGCTGCGACAGGCCCTCGCCGATGCCGGCACCGATGGTCAGCGAGGGCGCGAAGATGCCGCCCGGCACGCCGCACCAGGCGGTGAGCCAGGTGGCGATGAACTTGAGCAGGGTCTGCAGCGGCGTGAAATCGCCCTGGCCGGCCAGCAGCTCCTTGACGGTCTCGGAGCCCGAGCCGAAGGTCGCGCCGCCCGAGGCCAGGCCGATCACGGCCACCGCCAGCCCGAGCCCGGCCGCGAATCGCACCGGCCAGCGCTGGCGCCAGCGGTTCAGCCGCTCCGGCGCAGCGGTCAGCGAACTGGCCATCAGCTTGGAGAACAGACCGCCCGCCACGCCCGCGACCAGTGCCACCCCCAGGCCCGGGCCGAGGACGTCGATGCCCAGGCGGGGCACCTTGATGACGCCGAAGTAGCTGAAATTGCCGAACACCGAGACCGCCACCAGGCCGGCCAGCACGATGGCCGTGATGATCAGGCCGCTGGCCTTGGCCTCGATCCGGCCCGACAGCTCCTCGATCGCGAACACCACGCCGGCCAGGGGCGCGTTGAAGGCGGCGGCGATTCCGGCCGCGCCGCCGGCCAGGATCAGCGAGCGCCGGTTGATCGTGGTGCCCGGCGAGAGCCAGCGCCGCGAATGCTGCAGCAGGCCGGCCGCGACCTGCACCGCCGGCCCTTCGCGACCGATCGACAGCCCGGCGCCGAAGCCGGCGACCGCCAGGCCGATCTTGGCCAGCGTCAGGCGCAGCGACACGAAACGGCTGCGCAACCCGTGCGGCAGCGCCGGGTGCAGCGCGGCCTTGACCTGCGGAATGCCCGAGCCGCTGGCGGCCGGGGCCCAGCGGCGCGTGGCCCAGACGATCGCCGCGGTGGCGGCGGGCGTCCACAACAGCACCGCCCACGGATGGCTGCCGTACAAGCCGCGGAACAGCGCGAAAGCCCGGTCGCTGGCGATCGTGAACCCGACCACGAACAGGCCGGCGGCCACCGCATAGCCCAGCACGATGGCGCGGTCCAGCCACTGACGGCCGCCGGACAACTCGGCGCGCAGGTTCTCGAGGAAGTCGGGTTCGCGATTCATTGGGAAAGTGGAGCGATTGTCTCAGGCGGCATGCGGCACAATCCTGGGTTTTCCTTCTCCTTCACCACTTCATCAGGGGCAGTGCATATGGCATCGGTCAATAAAGTCATCCTCGTCGGCAATCTGGGACGCGATCCCGAAACCCGCACCTTTCCCAGCGGCGACCAGGTCTGCAACGTGACCCTCGCCACCACCGACAAGTGGAAAGACAAGCAAAGCGGCGAAATGCGCGAGGCTACCGAGTGGCACCGCCTCGTGTTCAACGGCCGGCTGGCCGAGATCGCCGCGCAGTACCTGCGCAAGGGCTCGCAGATCTACGTCGAAGGCCAGATCCGCACGCGCAAGTACAACGACAAGGACGGCGTCGAGAAGTACGCCACCGACATCCGCGTCGACCAGATGCAGATGCTGGGCAGCCGCCAGGGCCAGGGCGGTCCGTCGGGTGGCGGTGACGACGACGGCGGGTACTCGCAGGGCGGCGGCGGTGGCGGTGGCGGCTACTCGCGCCCGCCGGCAGCGGCGCCTCGCGCGCCTGCGGCGGCACCGGCAGCGCGCCAGGCGCCGGCCAAGTCGTCGTCGGGCTTCGACGACATGGACGACGACATCCCGTTCTGATCTCGACCTCCGTCGATCCGCAGACCCAAGGGCCGGTTCTCCACCAGAACCGGCCCTTCGCATTTCGGCGATGATCTGACGCCCCCCGCCAGGAGCCGGAGCCATGTCGATCCCCCCATCGCCGCCGTCCCGCGCCAAGGTCCGCTCGCTGGCCATCCTCCTGCTGTGCCAGGTCGGCGCCATGACCGTCTGGTTCTCCTCCGCCTCGGTGGTCGCGACCGTCAAGCAGACCCAGGCGGTGAGCGCCCAGGCGGCGGCGCTGCTGACCAGCGCGCTGCAGGTCGGCTTCGTCGCCGGCACCATCTTCAGCGCCGTGCTCTCGCTGGCCGACCGCTTCGATCCGAGGCGCCTGTTCATGGCCTCGGCGCTGGTCGCGGCCGCCGCCACCGCCTGGCTGGTGTTCCTGCCGCCGACCGGCCCGCTTGTGTACGCCTTGCGCTTTCTCACCGGCGTCTGCATGGCCGGCGTGTATCCGGTCGGCATGCGGCTGGCGGCGACCTGGGCCCAGGGCGACCTCGGCTTGCTGATCGGCCTTCTGGTCGGAGCCCTGACGCTGGGCTCGGCCAGCCCGCACCTGCTGGCGGCCAGCGGCGGGCTGGACTGGCGCCTGGTCTACGGCGTCGCCGCGGCCTGCGCCGCGCTCGCGGGCGTCGCCGTGCTGGCCTGCGGGATCGGCCCGCAAATGGCCCGCGCCGCCCGGCTCGACCCGACGAAGTTCATGCAGGCCTGGCGCGACCCGGCGGTCCGGCTGGCCAACCTGGGCTACCTGGGCCACATGTGGGAGCTGTATGCGATGTGGGCCTGGCTGGCCGTGTTCCTGCAGGCCAGCTTCGCGCTCAGCGGCCGGCCCGATGCCGCCCACCAAGCCAGCCTCTGGACCTTTGCCGCGGTGGCGTCGGGCATGCTGGGCGCCTGGGGCGGAGGCCTGTTGGCCGACCGCATCGGCCGGACCGCGGTCACCATCGGCGCCATGGCCGCCAGCGCCAGCTGCGCGCTGCTGATCGGATGGCTGCTGGGGGCCTCGCCCTGGATCGTGGTTCCGGTGGCGCTGCTGTGGGGCGTGACCGTGATCGCCGACTCGGCCCAGTTCTCGGCCAGCATCGCCGAACTCGGCGACCCGGCCTCGGTCGGCACCCTGCTGACCATCCAGACCTGTACCGGCTTCCTGCTGACGCTGGTCAGCATCCACCTGGTGCCCGACGTGGTGGCCCTGGCCGGCTGGCCCGGCGCCTTCAGCATGCTGGCCGTCGGGCCGCTGCTCGGCTGCGTGGCGATGTACCGGCTGCGGCAGCGGCCGCAGGCGCTTCGGCTGGCCGGCGGGCGGCGCTGAAGCCTTGCCCTAGCCCAGGAAAGTCACGGCACCGTTCGACAGGTCGTACATCGACCCGACGATCTTGATCTGCCCTTTCTTCTCGAGGTCCGAGAGGGTCGGGCTGCCGCTGCGCAGCGTGTCGATGGTCTGCTGCACGTTGGTTCGCGCCACTGCGTCGACGAAGGCCGCGTTCTTGCTGGTTCGCTCGCCCGCGTAGGTCGTTGCCGCCACGGCCGGCTTGATGGTGTCGAGCAGGCCGGTCAGGTTGCCGAGCTGCACGTTGTCGATGGCGCCCTTGATCGCGCCGCAGGCGGTGTGGCCCATCACGAGCACGACCTTGGCGCCGGCGGCCGCGCAGGCGAACTCCAGGCTGCCCATCAGGTCCTTGTTGGCGATGTTGCCGGCGATGCGGGCGTTGAAGGTGTCGCCGATCCCCATGTCGAGGATGATCTCCGCCGGCGCGCGCGAGTCGATGCAGCTCAGGATCACCGCCGCTGGGAACTGGCCCGATGCGCTGGACCGCTTCTGCGCCAGGTAGTCGTGCTGCGTCGTCTTGCCGGATCGGAAGCGCTGGTTGCCCCGCTTCATCATCTCGATGATCTGGTCGGGGGTCAGCGCGTCGCGCTGGGCCTGGCTCAGCGAGGCGGCCTGGGCGTCCTCGGTGCGCAGGCCGATGCCGGCCATCAGCACGGCGGCGCCGGTGCCGGCGCCGGCCTTCAGCCAGCTCCGCCGGCCGCAGCAATCCTGGATCGATGTCATGGGCGCTCCTCTGTGGTTGTCCGGCCGATGATGCGGCGATCGATGCCGAAAATCCAGCCGGCGCGCGGCGCTAGAAGACGCGCTTGACAAAGGTTGGCGAGCCATCGATGCTCGCCGCCGGATGTGTTCCATGGACTCGGCCGACGCGCACGACACATCGTGGGAACCCATGAGAACAACAAAATCTGGAGGTTGGACGGGCACTTCGGTTCCGCCCTGTTGACCCTGCATGAGCACTTCGCAAGACCAGAAGCTTTCGCGTGGCGCCCTGATCGCGCTCGTCGTCGGGTCCATGATCGGTTCGGGCATCTTCGCGCTGCCTTCGGCCTTCGGCCGTTCGACCGGCGGCCTCGGCGCACTGATCGCATGGGCCATCGCCGGCACCGGCATGCTGATGCTCGCGCTGGTCTTCCAGACCCTGTCGATGCGACGGCCCGACCTCGACACCGGCATCTATGCCTATGCCAAGGCCGGCTTCGGCAACTACCTCGGCTTCGCGTCCGCGGTGGGCTACTGGATCGGCTGCTGCCTGGCCGACGTCGCCTGCCTGGTGCTGATCAAGGCCACGCTGGGCCAGTTCTTCCCGGTCTTCGGCGACGGCTCGACCGCGGTCGCAATCGTCTCGGCTTCCGTGATCTTGTGGGGCGTGCATGTGCTGGTGCTGCGCGGAGTCAAGGAGGCGGCGGCGCTCAACACCATCGCGACCGTGGCCAAGATCGTGCCGATCGCGGTCTTCCTGGTGGTCGCCGCCGTCGGCTTCAAGGCCGACATCTTTGCCTGGAATTTCTGGGGCGGCGAGGAGCGCAGCCTGTCGAGCGTCGCGGGCCAGGTCCGCAACACCATGCTGGTGACGGTGTTCGTTTTCGTGGGCATCGAGGGCGCCAGCGTCTATTCGCGCCACGCCAAGAAGCGCGAGGACGTCGGCGCCGCCACCGTGCTCGGATTCCTGGGCGTGCTGTGCCTGCTGATTCTGGTCACGATGTTCTCGTACGGCGTGCTGCTGCGGCCCGACCTGCAGGCCCTGCCGACACCCGCGATGGCTGGCGTGTTCGCCTCGATCGTCGGCCCGTGGGGCCTGGTCTTCATCAGCGTCGGGCTGCTGATCTCGATCCTCGGCAACTATCTGTCGTGGTCGCTGCTGGCGGCCGAGGTGCTGCATTCGGCGGCCAAGAACCAGACCATGCCGAGCTTCCTCGCGCGCGAGAACGCCAACAAGGTGCCGTCCGCCGCGCTGTGGCTGACCAACATCGTGATCCAGCTCTTCCTGCTCGTGACCTGGTTCGCCGAGTACGCCTTCACGATGGCGCTGAAGATGACGAGCTCGATGACGCTCATCCCCTATCTGCTGGTCGCCGCCTACGGGCTCAAGCTCGCATGGACCGGCAAGACCTACGAGCAGGACAGCCGCAGGCGCACGGGCGACTGGGTGCGCGGCGCCATCGCGACGCTCTACGCCGCGGGCATGCTGTATGCGGGCGGCCTGAAGTTCCTGCTGCTCTCGGCGATCCTCTACGCGCCGGGCACCATCCTGTACTTCCTCGCCCGGCGCGAGCAGAAGGAGCGGATCTTCACCGGGCCCGAGACGCTCGTCTTCGGCGTGCTGGTGCTCGCTGCGCTGGCGGCGCTGTGGGCGCTGGTGTCCGGCTCGATCACGGTGTAGTGTGAGGGTGACCATGCCGATCCCCGTCTCGACCCGATGGCTCGCCGCATTGTCTTTGCTGCTGCCGCTGGCGGCACTGGCGCAAACGGCCTCCACCTTGCAGGCGGTCAACATGCGGGCCGGTCCCGACCGCGTTTTCCCGGTCGTGAGCTGGCTGCCGGCGCGCACGCCGGTGCGGGTGTTCGGCTGCACCACGCGCTGGCGCTGGTGCGATGTCGCCGCCGGCCGCAACCGCGGCTGGGTCGATTCGCGCTATCTCTCGAATGCGGTGCGGCGGGCGCCGATCGTCAATTTCTCGGTGCCGACCTACTGGGACCGGCACTACCGCGGACGGCCCTGGGACGTCGATCGCAACCAGTGGTCGAACTGGCGTTCGCCCGGGTTCCGGCCGCCGCCACCGCCGCCGATGCGGCCGCCTCGATGAACCACGCCGCTTCGCATTTCACCAAGGAGAGACCCCTCATGCACCGCTTCGTCTACATCGTGCTGATCGTGATCCTGGCCGGCATCGTCCTGCTGTTCAAGTTCCAGAACCTGGAGTCGGCGACCGTCTCGCTGTTCTCCATGAGCATCACGCTGCCGATCTCGGTGCTGGTGCTGCTGATCTACGTGCTGGGCATGTTCACGGGCGGCTTCGTGCTCAGCCTGCTGCGCTCGCTGGCGCACGGCGCCACGCGCCGGCCCTGAAGCCGCGCCTCTCATTTCTCGATTTCTCAACAAGCTAGAAAGACCTCCATGAGCAATTTTTGGGACCTGATTCAATTGCTGCTGTCGACCTTCGTCCTGATCGTCTACCTGCTCATCCTGTTCCAGATCATCGGCGACCTGTTCCGCGACTCGGAGATGGGCGGCGGATCGAAGGTGCTGTGGATCATCGGCCTGGTCGTGATCCCGGGCCTCACGGCGATCCTCTACATCGTGATCCGCGGCCGCGGCATGGCGGAGCGGCAGCGTGCCAGCCTGCAGCGCGCCAAGTCCGACACCGACGCCTACATCCGCGAAGTGGCCGGCAAGTCGCCGGCCGAGCACATCGCGGATGCCAAGGCGCTGCTGGACGCCGGCACCATCACGCCGGAAGAATTCGCCAGGCTCAAGGCCAAGGCCCTGGCCTGAGCGGCGCGCCGACGCGCGTCAGAGCAGGTCCTCGGGCACCAGCGGCTGCAGCAGCAGCCGCTGCAGCGCGCTCCATGGCGACACTCCGGGCTCCGTTTCGACGCCCTTGTCGTCGTCCTCGTTCGGCGACACCCACGCGAGCGCGCTGCCCTGCGTCTCCAGCCGCAGCGCGTAGGCCTCGTTCTTCATCGCGTCGATCAGGCGCAGCGCTTCCCTGGCCAGTGCCGGGCTGTCGATCGCGACCCCGAGCTCGGTGTTGCGTCGCGCCGAGCGGGGGTCGAGGTTGAGCGAGCCGAGCAGCACCACTTCCTGGTCGATCACCATCAGCTTCGCGTGCAGGCGACCGTGCGACGAGCCGCTGAAGAAGGGCTGGCTCGCATTGGCGGAGGGCTGGGCGCTGATCTCGTACAGCCTGACGCCGGCGCGCAGTATCGGCCGCCGGTAGCGCGCATAGCCGATGTTGACCAGGGCCGAGTCGTTGGCCGACAGCGAGTTGGTCACCAGCGTCATCTCGACGCCCTTGCGCCGCAGGCTGTGCATCACCGCCATGCCGCGCGTGCCGGGCACCAGGTAGGGCGAGCTCACCACCAGTTCGCTGCGGCTGCCGAGCATCTGGCCGACGGCCCCGGTCATCAGGCTGCCGTCCTCGAGCTCGTCGCCGATCTGCAGCCGCTTGGACGGCTGGTCGGCGACGCCGTAGGCGAGGCCGGGAACCAGGCTCAGCCGATTCGCCGCCAGCTCCTTGCCGACCGGCTCGCGTCCCAGCAGGTCGCGCGCGGGCAGTCCGGAATCGATCGGTGCCGCGCCGTCGGGCAGGAGGCGCGCGAGCGCGGCCATGCGCGTGGACTCGGGGCCAAGGGGGCGCACCAAGAACTTGGCCGGAAAGGACTCCTCGCTGTTCCAGTAGCGGTCGAAGAGCACGCCGAGCTGGGGCACCACGCGGCCCGCGGCGATGGCGTCGAGGTCGATGAAGTTCGCCACCGGATCGCGGCCGAAGTAGGCGTCGGCGATGTTGCGGCCGCCGACGATCGCCAGCGCGCCGTCGGCGATCATCAGCTTGTTGTGCATCCGGTGATCGAGCCGGGGCAGGTCGCCGAGCGAGGTCACGATGCGCCCGGCCAGGCTCTGGCGGGCGCAGCAGAACGGGTTGAACAAGCGGATCTCGAAGTTCGGCAGGTCGACCAGCGCCGCCAGCAGCGGCTCGGCGCTCGCGCTGTTGAGATCGTCGAGCAGCAGCCGCACGCGCACCCCGCGCTGGGCGGCGTCGCGCAGCGCGGCGAACACGGCACGCCCGGACTCGTCGTTGTCCATGATGTAGACCTGCAGGTCCAAGGTGCGCGTGGCGCGGCCGATCAGCGCCAGCCGGGCATCGAGGCCGTAGGCGCCCAGCGGCAGCAGCCGGAAGCCCGACTGGGCGCTGGGCGGCAGCGCGGACTCGGCCAGCCGGGCCAGCGGGCTCTCGTCCGGCGCGGCGGGAAGACTGGTCGACACCGGCCGCTCCACGCCTGCCGGCAGCGAGCCGCAAGCGCCCAGGGCCAGGGCCAGCGCAAAACCAAGCATGCAGGAACCGAAGCGTCGCCAATTCATGGCCGCAAGCCTACCCGGTGGCGGGCCAATATCCCTTCGGCGCTTGAATCCGGCCGATCCGCGCCAAGATAGCGGCATGATTCCGTTTTCAATCCTCGATCTCTCCCCCGTCACCGAAGGCAGCGATCCCGCGCAGTCCTTTCGCAATTCGCTGTCGCTGGCGCGGCATGGCGAGAAGCTGGGCTACCGCCGCTACTGGCTGGCCGAGCACCACGGCATGCCGGGCATCGCGAGCGCGGCCACGGCGGTACTGCTGGCCCACATCGGCGCCGGCACCTCGACGATCCGGATCGGCGCCGGCGGCGTGATGCTGCCGAACCACTCGCCGCTGGTGATCGCCGAACAGTTCGGCACCCTGGAATCGCTGTACCCGGGGCGCATCGACCTCGGCCTCGGCCGCGCGCCCGGCTCCGACCAGCGCACCGCGCAGGCGCTGCGGCGCGACCTTCAATCCGATTCGGACCAGTTCCCGCAGGACGTCGTCGAACTGATGGACTTCATGTCGAAGGAACCGCGCCAACCGGTGCTCGCGGTGCCCGGCCGGGGGCTCGAGGTGCCGGTGTGGATCCTCGGATCGAGCACTTTCGGTGCCCAGCTCGCGGCCCATCTCGGCCTGCCCTATGCCTTCGCCTCGCACTTCGCGCCGCAGCAGCTGATGCAGGCGATCCGCATCTACCGCGAGACCTTCAAGCCCTCGGCGCAGCTGGCCAAGCCTTACGTGATGCTGGGCTTCAACGTGTTCGCGGCCGAGACCGACGAGGAAGCCGCGTTCCGCGCCACATCCTGGCAGCAGGCCTTCGTCAACCTGCGCAGCGGCCGGCCGGGGCGCCTGCCGCCCCCGGTCGCCAACTATCGGCAGAAGGTCGGCCCGGCCGAGAACGCCTTGCTCGATTCGGTGCTGTCGTGTTCGGCGGTGGGGTCGCGCGACACCGTGCGCGCCGGCATCCAGGCCTTCGTCGAGCGCACCGGTGCGGACGAGCTGATGATCACCTCGCAGGTCTTCGACCACGACGCGCGGCTGCGCTCCTACGAGATCCTGGCCGAACTCCGCGACCAGCTGCCCGCGCGCTGAATTGACCCGCCGCCGGCACCGGCTTGGCCGGTGCTGGGACAATGCCAGCCCTATGGAAAAGCAGCGCATCGTGGTGGGCCTGAGCGGCGGAGTCGACTCCGCGGTCACAGCGCACCTGCTGAAGCAGCAGGGCCACGAGGTGGTCGGCATCTTCATGAAGAACTGGGAAGACGACGACGACAGCGAATACTGCTCGTCGAACATCGACTTCGTCGACGCCGCCAGCGTGGCCGACGTGCTAGGCATCGAGATCGAGCACGTCAATTTCGCCGCCGACTACAAGGACCGCGTGTTCGCCGAATTCCTGCGCGAGTACCAGGCCGGCCGCACGCCGAATCCCGACGTGCTGTGCAATGCCGAGATCAAGTTCAAGGCCTTCCTCGACCACGCGATGCGGCTCGGCGCCGAGAAGATCGCCACGGGGCACTACGCACGCGTGCGCCTCAATGCCGCCACCGGCCTGCACGAGCTGCTCAAGGGACTCGATCCGGCCAAGGACCAGAGCTACTTCCTGCATCGCCTGAACCAGCAGCAGTTGTCGAAGACGCTGTTCCCGGTCGGCGAGCTGCACAAGACCGAGGTGCGGCGCATCGCCGACGAGATCGGCCTGCCGAACGCGAAGAAGAAGGACTCCACCGGCATCTGCTTCATCGGCGAGCGCCCTTTCCGCGAGTTCCTCAACCGCTACATCTCGAAGGAGCCGGGCCCGGTGCGCGACGAGCGCGGCCGCCAGATCGGCGAGCACCAGGGCCTGAGCTTCTACACGCTGGGCCAGCGCCAGGGGCTGGGCATCGGCGGCATCAAGGCCAAGGGCGCCCGGCGCGGCGCCGGCGACCACGCGCCATGGTTCGTGGCGCGCAAGGATGTCGCCGACAACACGTTGTGGGTGGTGCAGGGCCACGACCATCCGTGGCTGCTGTCGTCGGGGCTCGAGGCCGACGATGCGAGCTGGGTCTCGGGCCAGGCGCCGGCGCCCGGCGCGCTGGCCGCCAAGTCGCGTTATCGGCAGGCCGACGCGTCCTGCCGGATGGGCGAGGGGCGCGATGGCGCCTTCCGCCTCGAATTCGACGAACCGCAATGGGCCGTCACACCGGGCCAGTCGGCGGTGCTGTACGACGGCGAGGTCTGCCTCGGCGGCGGCGTGATCGCGAACTGATCGCCAACTAGATCACCGACGGATCGATCCGCACCAGCTCCAGCGGGTAGCGCTTGCCGGCCGCGTGGTCTTCGACGCCTTGCAGCAGCAGCGGGCTGCGATGCCGCGCCACGCTGGCGCGGATTTCATCGATCGTCATCCACAGCGTGCGGACGATGCCGTGGTCGAGCGGCCGCGCCGGCTCGAAGGCGCCGAGCGTGCCCGTGAAGGCGAAGCGCAGGTAGGTGATGTCTTCGGGCTGCCGGGTGCGGGCCAGGTAGATGCCGACCAGGGCGGTGGGGCTGAAGTGGTGGGCGGTTTCTTCCAGTGTTTCGCGCACGCAGCCCTGGACGGGCGATTCGCCGCGGTCGAGATGCCCGGCCGGGTTGTTCAGCCGCAGGCCGTCGGCCGTGTCTTCTTCGACCAGCAGGTAGCGGCCCTGCCGCTCGATCACGGCGGCCACCGTGACGTTGGGTTTCCAGCGCTTCGCCATGCTCATGACTCCGTGAAAGGCGCCGCCAGTTCGGCCGCGGTCGGCCTGGGCAGCACCAGCGTGACGGTGCAGCCGGCATCGGCCGCGTGTTCGATGTCCAGGCTACCACCATGGCGCTGTGCCACGGTGCGGGCCAACTGCAGCGCCTGTTGCACAGGTGGGCCCGCGGCAGGTTCCCGCAGGGCGACGCGCCACTGCCCGCCGTCCGTCGTGACGGCGCACGACAGGACCGAGCCGGGTGGCGAGCGACCGAGCGCATGGTCGAGCATCGCGCCCAGTGCGCGCGTGAGCATGCCGCGATCGGCGACGCAAGGCGCGTCGTCGGGCAGGGGCCGCAGCAGGATCCGGACGCGTTGGCGGTCCGCCGTGGACCAGGCCGCGTCGACCACCATCCGCAGCAGCGCGGCGAGGTCCAGCAACTCGGTCTGCAGCGGCCGCGCCTGCGTCCTTGCCAGCCGCACGAAGCGGTCGGAGCGGTCGAGGCCGGCCTGCGCCTCGCGCTCGATGCCCTGCAGCAGCCGGCCGTCCGTCTGATCCGCTTCCGGCCGCTGGCGCGCCAGGTCGAGCATGGCGAGGATCGTCGTCGCGGATTGGCGGGCGTCGTGGGAGAGGAATCGCAGTGCGTGGTCGCGTTGCGCCTCGGCCAGCCACAGGAGCGTGACATCGACCAGCACGACCAGCCAGCCGTGCAAGCCCTGACCCTCGTCGACCAGCGGCAGGCAGCGCAGCAGCCAGCCGCGGCCCTGCGCGTCCTCGCCCTCGCCGCAGGTCGCTCGCGGGCCGCCGCGCAGCGCGGCCCGGGGCAGCAGCGGCGCACCGTCGCCACGGCGGCGAAGGCCGCTGAGCAGGCTGTCCGCAGGCTGGCCCTGCAGCGGCGCCCCGCCGCCTTGCCACTGGCCCTGTGCCGCCAGGTTGGCGACCGCCACGCGGCCTTCGGGGTCGAGCAGCAGCGCCGCATCCGGCCAGTGGTCCAGGCTGTCGCGCAACCGGCGCCAGTCGGGCGGCGGCGGCGTGCGGGCGTGCCGCTTCATTCAGGTGCGCCGGCCATCGAGCGCCTCGATCTGCTCCGACTCGAGAGGCTCCAGCCTGTAGCCCATGCCATAGACGGCGGACAGCAGGAAGCCGTTGGAAGGCTGCAGGTCGAGTTTCTGCCGCAGTCGCGAAATGTGGGTGTCGAGCGATCGCGACGGCGTCTCGGTGTCGAGGCCCCAGACCGCCTCGCGCAGGTGGTCGCGCGACAGCAGGCGGCCCAGGTTGCGGAACAGGAACAGCGCCAGCGCGTGCTCGCGGCGGCTGAGTTCGACCAGTCTGCCGGCGATCCGAAGGGTGCGCGTCGCCGCATCGAAGCGATAGTCGCGAAACACGAGCACGCTCTCTTGCTGGCCCGGGTAGGTGCGGCGCAGCAGGGCGCGCACGCGGGCCTGGAGCTCGGCCACCCGGATGGGCTTGGTCATGAAGTCGTCGGCGCCGGCCGCCAGCCCTTCGACCAGGTCTTCTTCCTCGCGCCGGTTGGTGACGAACAGGATCGGCATGGCGCTCTTGAGGTCGTCGCGGATCCGTTTGACCACCCGCGGGCCCTCGATGTCGGGCAGTCCCCAATCGAGGATCAGCAGGTCGTAGGTTTCGCGGTGCAGGTCGCGCAGCAGCGACTTGCCGTCGCCATAGCCGTGGCACTCGTGGCCGATGACCTCCACCGCATGGCGGATCAGTTCGAGCTGAACCCCCTCGTCGTCAAGCGCAGCGATACGCATTCGATCCCCCTGAATCTTGTTGTCATGCGAAGCCGGCGTTCTTCGATCCGGTCATCGCGCCGACAGTGTACCCAGCGAAGCAGGTTCTGGAGTGCTATCGGTTTGATAGCAAGATGGACAGTCCGGGCGCTCCGAGGCACCGCTGGCGTCGGCACCTGGGGGACAACTTCCGGCTGGCGTCTTCGGGTAAGCTCGGCCCGAATTCCAATGCTGCCCTGAGGAGAAGTCCATGCTGATAGGCGTGCCGGTTGAAACCGTGCCAGGCGAAACCCGCGTCGCCGTGACCCCGGAGACCGCGAAGAAGCTGGTGGCGCAAGGCCATGTCGTTCGTGTGCAATCGGGCGCCGGCGTGGCCGCCAGCGTGACCGATGCGGCCTACCAGGCTGCCGGCGCCGAGATCACCGATGCCGCGGGCGCCTTCGGCGCCGACATCGTGCTCAAGGTGCGCAGCCCCGACGACCGGGAGTGCGCGCTGATGAAGCCCGCCACGGTGCTCATCGGCATGCTCAACCCCTTCGATGCCGCCGGCCTGCAGCGCCTGGCGACCGCAGGCCTCACGGCCTTCGCATTGGAGGCCGCCCCGCGCACCACCCGTGCCCAGAGCATGGACGTGCTGTCGTCGCAGGCCAACATCGCCGGCTACAAGGCCGTCATGATCGCCGCCGACCGCTACCAGCGCTTCTTCCCGATGCTGATGACCGCCGCCGGCACCGTGAAGGCGGCCCGGGTCGTGATCCTGGGCGTCGGCGTGGCCGGCCTGCAGGCCATCGCCACGGCCAAGCGCCTGGGGGCGGTGATCGAGGCCTCGGACGTCCGCCCGAGCGTCAAGGAGCAGATCGAGTCGCTGGGCGGCAAGTTCATCGAGGTGTCCTACGACACCGACGAAGAGAAAGAGGCTGCGGTCGGCGTCGGCGGCTATGCCAAGCCGATGCCCCCGAGCTGGCTGGCCCGCCAGCAGGTCGAAGTCGCCAAGCGCGTCGCGCTGGCCGACGTCGTGATCAGCACCGCGCTGATCCCGGGCCGCGCGGCGCCCACCCTGATCACCGAGGACATGGTCAAGGCCATGAAGCCGGGCTCGGTCATCGTGGACATCGCCGCCGGCAAGGGCCCTGACGGAGTGGGCGGCAACTGCCCGCTGTCGGAGGCCGACAAGACGGTGGTCAAGCACGGCGTGACGATCGTCGGCGAGACCAACCTGGCGGCGCTGGTGGCGGCCGATGCGTCGGCGCTCTATGCGCGCAACGTGCTCGACTTCCTGAAGCTGATCGTGGCCAAGGAAGGCACGCTCAAGATCGACCTCGAGGACGACATCGTGGCGGCCTGCCGCATGGCGCAAGACGGCCAGGTCACCAGGAAGTAAGACAAGAAACCCCCGGAGGAGCATCGCCATGGATCCCGTATCCCATACCGTCATCAACCTGATCATCTTCGTGCTGGCGATCTACGTCGGCTACCACGTGGTGTGGACCGTCACGCCGGCGCTGCACACGCCGCTGATGGCGGTCACCAACGCGATCTCGGCGATCGTGATCGTGGGCGCCATGCTGGCGGCCGCGCTGACCGAGACCGGTCTCGGCAAGACCATGGGCGTGCTGGCCGTGGCGCTGGCCGCGGTCAACGTCTTCGGCGGCTTCCTGGTCACCCGGCGCATGCTGGAGATGTTCAAGAAGAAGGACAAGAAGGCGCCTGCGGCTGAAGCGAGCGGCAAGGGGAACGCAGCATGAGCATGAACGTCGTCACGCTGCTGTACCTCGTCGCCAGCGTCTGCTTCATCCAGGCCCTGAAGGGCCTGAGCCATCCCACCACCTCGATCCGCGGCAACCTCTTCGGCATGGTCGGCATGGCGATCGCCATCCTGACCACCGCGGCGCTGATCGTGCAGCTGTCCGGCGGCAAGGCCATGGGAATGGCCTGGGTGCTGCTCGGGCTGGTGGTCGGCGGCGGCTACGGCGCCTACCGGGCCAAGACGGTCGAGATGACCCAGATGCCCGAGCTGGTGGCCTTCTTCCACAGCATGATCGGTATGGCGGCGGTGTTCATCGCGGTGGCCGCGGTGGTCGAGCCCTGGGCCTTCGGCATCACGCCGCCGCCGGTGGCGGCCGCGGTCGGCGTGCAGACGCCCGAGGGCGCCGCGATCATCGACGGCTTCCTGCGTTATGCCATCCCCGCGGGCAACCGGCTCGAACTGTTCCTGGGTGCGGCCATCGGCGCGATCACCTTCAGCGGCTCGGTGATCGCCTTCGGCAAGCTCTCGGGGAAGTACAAGTTCCGCCTGTTCCAGGGCGCGCCGGTGCAGTTCAAGGGCCAGCACATGCTCAACCTGGTGCTGGGCCTGCTGACCATCGCGCTGGGCCTGGTCTACATGGCGACCGAGAGCTGGGCGGCCTTCCTCGCGATGCTGCTGCTGGCCTTCGTGATGGGCGTCTTGATCATCATCCCGATCGGCGGCGCCGACATGCCGGTGGTGGTGTCGATGCTCAACAGCTACTCGGGCTGGGCGGCCGCGGGCATCGGCTTCAGCCTGAACAACGCGATGCTGATCGTGGCCGGTTCGCTGGTGGGCTCCTCGGGTGCGATCCTGAGCTACATCATGTGCAAGGCGATGAACCGCTCGTTCTTCAACGTGATCCTGGGCGGCTTCGGCGGCGAGGCGGCCACGGCCGGCGGCGGCGCCAAGGAGCAGCGCCCGGTCAAGAGCGGCAGCGCCGACGACGCGGCCTTCGTGCTCAGCAACGCCGAGACCGTGATCATCGTGCCGGGCTACGGCCTGGCGGTCGCCCGTGCCCAGCATGCCGTCAAGGAACTCGCGGCCAAGCTCACCGAGCACGGCGTGACGGTCAAGTACGCGATCCACCCGGTGGCCGGGCGCATGCCGGGCCACATGAACGTCCTCCTGGCCGAGGCCGAGGTGCCTTACGACCAGGTGTTCGAGATGGAGGACATCAACGGCGAGTTCGGCCAGGCCGACGTGGCGATCATCCTGGGTGCCAACGACGTCGTGAACCCGGCGGCGCTGCAGAAGGGCACGCCGATCTACGGCATGCCGATCCTGGAGGCCTACAAGGCCAAGACCGTGATCGTGAACAAGCGCTCGATGGCCGCGGGCTACGCAGGTCTCGACAACGAGCTCTTCTACATGGACAAGACCATGATGGTCTTCGGCGACGCCAAGAAGGTGGTCGAGGACATGGCCAAGGCGATCGAGTAGCACTCGGCCGCGCCATGAAGACCACGGGCCGCGCAGTGTCGCGGCCCGTGCCGCATCCGACGCTCAAGTTACGATGGCGGCAGATTTCCCCACAAGATTTCGTTCTGGAGACTGACAGTGATTGATCGACCCTGGCTCGGCAGCTATCCGCAAGGCGTGCCCGCCGACATCGATGCCTCGCGCTACGCCTCGCTGGTGGCGCTGATGGAAGAGAGCTTCACCCAATACGCCGACCGCACGGCCTACAGCTTCATGGGCAAGGACGTCAGCTACGCCGACGTCGACCACCAGAGCCGCGCCTTCGCCTGCTACCTGCAGGGCCTGGGCCTGGTCAAGGGCGACCGGGTGGCGATCATGATGCCGAACTGCCCGCAGTACCCGATCTCGGTGGCTGGCGCGCTGCGGGCCGGCCTGATCGTGGTCAACGTCAATCCGCTCTACACGCCGCGCGAGCTCGAGCACCAGCTGAAGGACTCGGGCGCGACCGCGATCGTGCTGATGGAGAACTTCGGCACCACGCTGCAGCAGTGCATCGGCGCCACGCAGGTCAAACACGTGGTGCTGGCCTCGATGGGCGATCGGCTCGGCATGCTGAAAGGCGCGCTGGTCAACTACGTGGTGCGCAGCGTCAAGAAGATGGTGCCGGCGTTCAGCCTGCCCGGCGCGGTGCGCTTCAACGATGCGCTCGAGAAGGGTGCCACCCGCACCTTGAAGGCGCCCGCGCTGGGCCCGGACGACGTCGCAGTGCTGCAATACACGGGCGGCACCACCGGCGTGTCGAAGGGCGCGGTGCTGCTCAACCGGAACGTGATCGCCAACGTGCTGCAGTCCGAGGCCTGGAACGACCCCGTGATGCAGAAGGTGCCGCCCGGCGAGCAGCCGACCAGCATCTGCGCGCTGCCGCTCTATCACATCTTCGCTTTCACGGTGAACATGATGCTCAGCATGCGCACCGGCGGCAAGCTGATCCTGATCCCGAATCCGCGCGACATCCCGGCGGTGCTGAAGGAACTATCGAAGCACACCTTCCACAGCTTCCCGGCGGTCAACACGCTGTTCAATGGCCTCGCGAACCACCCGGACTTCAACACCGTCAACTGGAAGAACCTCAAGGTCTCGGTCGGCGGCGGCATGGCGGTGCAGGCCGCGGTGGCCAAGCTCTGGCTCGAGAAGACCGGCTGCCCGATCTGCGAGGGCTACGGCTTGTCGGAGACCTCGCCCTCGGTGACCTGCAACCCGACCACCAGCATCGCCTACACCGGCACCATCGGCGTGCCCTTGCCGAGCACCGAGGTCAAGCTGCTCGACGACGACGGCCGGGAGGTCCCGCTCGGCAGCACGGGCGAACTCGCGGTCCGCGGGCCGCAGGTCATGGCCGGCTACTGGCAGCGCCCCGACGAGACGGCCAAGGTCATGACCCCCGACGGCTACTTCAAGACCGGCGACATCGCGATCGCGGACGAGCGCGGCTACTTCAAGATCGTGGACCGCAAGAAGGACATGATCGTGGTCTCGGGCTTCAACGTGTATCCGAACGAGATCGAGGACGTGGTCGCGCTGATGCCGGGCGTGCTCGAATGCGCCGCCGTGGGCATTCCGGACGAGAAGACCGGCGAGGGCGTCAAGCTGGTGATTGTCAAGAAGAACCCCGACCTCACCGAAGCCGAGGTTCGGGCCCACTGCCGCGCCAACCTGACCGGCTACAAGCAGCCGCGGGTGATCGAGTTCCGCACCGACCTGCCCAAGACGCCGGTCGGCAAGATCCTGCGGCGCGAACTGCGCGACGTTAAAAAGTAGTAAGGGTTCGGCCGGGGACCATAGCCGGCATCGCTCTTGCATATTGGGCATGAATGTTCAGATTCATCCTGACCCGCGCCAGCCTGCTCGTGCCGACCTTCATCGGCATGACCTTGCTCGCCTTCTTCCTGATCCGTCTGGTGCCGGGCGACCCGATCGAGACCCTGGCCGGCGAGCGCGGCATCGACCCGGTGCGCCACGCGGCGCTGCTCAAGGACTACGGGCTCGACAAGCCGCTATTCACCCAGTACGGCATCTACATCGGCCGCGTGCTGCATGGCGACCTCGGCAAGTCGGTCATCACGCAGGAGCCGGTGATGAGCGAGTTCCTGGCGCTGTTTCCGGCCACGGTCGAGCTGGCGCTGTGCGCCATCGCGTTCGCACTGCTGCTGGGCATTCCGGCCGGCATCCTGGCGGCGGTCAAGCGCAATTCGCTGTTCGACCATGGCGTGATGGCGACCTCTCTCACCGGCTACTCGATGCCGATCTTCTGGTGGGGGCTGCTGCTGATCCTGTTCTTCTCGGTGCAGCTCGGCTGGACGCCGGTCTCGGGCCGGATCTCGGTGCAGTATTTCATCGAGCCGGTCACCGGTTTCCTGCTGATCGACACCCTGCTGTCCGATGAAAAGGGCGCCTTCGTCTCGGCGCTGCAGCACCTGATCCTGCCGGCCATCGTGCTCGGCACCAACACGCTGGCGGTGATCGCGCGCATGACGCGATCGGCCATGCTCGAAGTGCTCGGCGAGGACTACATCCGCACCGCCCGCGCCAAGGGCCTGGCGCCGCTGCGCGTGATCGGCCTGCATGCGCTGCGCAACGCGATGATCCCGGTGGTCACCGTGATCGGCCTGCAGGTCGGCGTGCTGTTCACCGGCGCGATCCTGACCGAGACCATCTTCTCCTGGCCCGGCGTCGGCAAATGGCTGATCGAGGCCATCGGCCGGCGCGACTACCCGGTGCTGCAGGGCGGCATGCTGCTGCTCGGCGTGATCGTCATGACGGTCAACGTGGCGGTGGATGTCGCCTATGGGCTCATCAATCCGAGGATCCGCAGATGAGCGCCAGCGCCGTCGTGACCGACAAGAGCACCGCGCCACCCGGCCCGTGGCGCGAGTTCTGGGGCGCGTTCTCGGCCAACCGCGGCGCGGTCATCGGCCTGGCCGTGATCGTCTTGCTGCTGCTGGTGGCGCTGTTCGCGCCGTGGATCGCGCCGCATGCGCCCAACCAGACCGACAGCAGCGCCTTCCTGCGGCCGCCGGCCTGGCAGGAGGGCGGCACCGCCGCGCACCTGCTGGGCACCGACGCGATCGGGCGCGACATCCTCTCGCGGCTGATGTTCGGCGCCCGGCTGTCGCTGTCGATCGGCATCGCCGTGGTGGCGATCTCGGCCGCGGCGGGCATCGCGCTGGGCCTGATCGCGGGCTTCTTCCGCGGCGTGCTCGAGATCGCGATCATGCGGCTGATGGACGTCGTGCTGACCTTGCCCAGCCTGCTGCTGGCGATCGTGATCGTCGCCATCCTCGGTCCGGGCCTGACCAACGCGATGCTCGCGGTGGCCGTGGTGGTGCTGCCGCACTACGTGCGCATCACGCGGGCCGCCGTCATCTCCGAAGTCTCGCGCGACTATGTCACGGCGGCCCGCGTGAGCGGCGCCGGCACGCTGCGGCTGATGTTCCGCGAGGTGCTGCCCAATTGCGCCGCACCCCTGATCGTCCAGGCCTCGCTGGGCGTCTCGACCGCCATCCTCGACGCCGCGGCGCTGGGCTTTCTCGGCCTCGGCGCGCAGCCGCCGTCGCCCGAGTGGGGCACGATGCTCGCCGATGCGCGCGAGTTCGTGCTGCGCGCCTGGTGGGTCGTGACCTTCCCGGGCCTGGCGATCCTGGCCGCGGTGCTGGCCTTCAACCTGCTGGGCGACGGGCTGCGCGACGCGCTCGACCCCAAACTCAAGCGCTGACATGCCTCTTCTCGACATCCGAGACCTCCATGTGGAGTTCCCGACCCAGGGCGGCACGCTGCATGCGGTCGACGGCGTCAGCCTGCGGCTGGAGCAGGGCGAGGTGCTCGGCATCGTCGGCGAATCCGGCTCGGGCAAGAGCGTCACGATGATGGCGCTGATGGGCCTGATCGGCTGGCCTGGCCGCGTGCGGGCGCAGCACCTTCGCTTCGACGGCCACGACCTGCTCGGCCTGTCGGACAAGGCACGGCGCGGACTGGTCGGCAAGGACGTCGCCATGATCTTCCAGGAGCCGACCACCAGCCTGAACCCCTGCTTCACGATTGGCTGGCAGCTGATGGAAACGCTGCGCCTGCATCTCCATCTCGACAAGCGCGAAGCGAAGAAGCGGGCCATCGGCCTGCTCGAGCAGGTCGGCATCCCGGCGGCGTCCACGCGCCTGGGCAGCTACCCGCACCAGCTGTCCGGCGGCATGAACCAGCGCGTGATGATCGCGATGGCGATCGCCTGCAACCCCAAGCTGCTGATCGCCGACGAGCCCACCACCGCGCTCGACGTCACGATCCAGGCCCAGATCCTCGACCTGCTGCGCAGCCTGCAGAAGGAGCGCGGCATGGGCCTGGTGCTGATCACCCACAACATGGGCGTGGTGAGCGAGATGGCGCAGCGCGTGGCCGTGATGTACGCGGGCCAGGTGATGGAAGAGCGCGGCGTGGCCGAGCTGTTCGCCGCGCCCCAGCATCCCTACACCGCGGCGCTGCTGGCGGCGCTGCCCGAGCGCGCGGCCGGCGAAGGCCGGCTGGCCACCATCTCGGGCGTGGTGCCGGGCCTGCACGATCGTCCCACCGGCTGCCTGTTCGCGCCGCGCTGCAGCTACGCGACCGCGCATTCGCGCGCCGTGCGGCCCGAGCTGCGCGACTGGATGGGCGGCCAGGTGCGCTGCCACTATGCGCTCGGCGATCCGCAGCGCGACGCGGCGCTGGCGCGCGATGGCGCGCGGGTGGTGGAGTTCGTGCGATGACCGAATGGGTGGTCGAGGCCCAGGACCTGCAGCGCGTCTACACGGTGCGCCGCGGGCTGTTCCGCGCACCGGCGCAGCTGCAGGCGGTCGGCAACATCTCGTTCAAGGTCGAGAAGGGGCGCACGCTGGCGGTGGTCGGCGAATCCGGCTGCGGCAAGTCCACCTTGGCGCGCATGGTGGCACTGATCGAGAAACCGACCGCGGGCTCGCTCCGGCTGGTCGGCCACGACGCGGTCGATCCGCCGCACGAGCGCCGACGCGAGCTGCGCCAGGCGGTGCAGCTGGTGTTCCAGAACCCCTACGGCTCGCTCAACCCGCGCAAGAAGATCTCCTCCGTGCTCGAGGACCCGCTGGCGATCAACACCACCCTCGGCAAGACCGAGCGGGCCGCCAAGGCGCGCGACATGCTGGCCCGGGTCGGCCTGCGGCCCGAGTACGCCAACCGCTATCCGCACATGTTCTCGGGCGGCCAGCGCCAGCGCATCGCGATCGCGCGGGCCCTGATGCTCGACCCGCGCCTGCTGGTGGCCGACGAGCCGGTGTCGGCGCTCGACGTCTCGATCCAGGCCCAGGTGCTGAACCTGCTGGCCGACCTGCAGGCCGAGCTCGGCCTGTCCTATCTCTTCATTTCGCACGACCTCGGCGTGGTGCGCCACATCGCGCACGAGGTGCTCGTGATGTACCTGGGCCATGCGGTCGAGCAGGGCCCCAAGGCGCGCATCTTCGCCCGGCCGCTGCACCCCTACACCCAGGCGCTGCTGGCATCGACGCCCGGTCTTGCCGCCGAACGCATCGTGCTCAAGGGCGAGCTTCCCTCGCCGCTGGCACCGCCGCCGGGCTGCGTCTTCAACACCCGCTGCGCGCATGCCACCGAGCGCTGCCGCAGCGAGCGGCCGCTGCCGCGCCTGCTCGACGAGCGCATGGTGGCCTGCCATCACGCCGAAAAATTCCTGCCAGCCGAAGTTTCCCCATCCGCGTCCGCGCGGCCTCAACCTTGAAGGAGTCGAACGACATGCCCACCACGTCCCCTCTCTCGCGCCGCTTCCGCGCGGCCGCGCTGCTGGCACCGGCCGCGCTCGCGCTGGCCTGCGGCGCCGCGTCGGCCAAGACCCTGGTGTTTTGCTCCGAAGGCAGTCCCGAGAACTTCTACGCTGCCGTGAACACCACCGGTACCTCGTTCGACGTCACCACGCAGGTCTACAACAACCTGGTCGAGTTCGAGCGCGGCGGCACCAAGGTCGTGCCCGGCCTGGCCGAGAGCTGGACCATCTCGCCCGACGGCACCGAGTACACCTTCAAGCTGCGCCAGGGCGTCAAGTGGCACAACACGTCCAAGAGCTTCAAGCCGACGCGCGACTTCAACGCCGACGACGTCATCTTCATGATGGAGCGGCAGTGGAAGGAGAACGATCCCTACTTCAAGGTCACGAGCACAAACCACTCGTACTTCAACGACATGGGCATGCCGAAGCTCTTGAAGTCCATCGACCGCATCGATGACTACACGGTCAAGTTCGTGCTCAACAAGCCCGAGGCGCCCTTCCTCGCCAACCTCGCGATGCCCTACGCGGGCATCCAGTCGAAGGAATACGCGATCGCGATGCTCAAGGCCGGCACGCCCGAGAAGATCGACCAGGACCCGATCGGCACCGGCCCGTTCTACCTCGTCCAGTACCAGAAAGACGCGATCGTGCGCTTCAAGGCCTTCCCGCAGTACTGGGGCGGCAAGGCCAAGATCGATGACCTGATTTTCGCCATCACGCCCGATGCCTCGGTGCGCTGGGCCAAGCTGCAGAAGGGCGAATGCCACGTCATGCCCTACCCGAACCCGGCCGACCTCGACGCGATCCGCAAGGACTCGAACGTGCAGGTGCTCGAGCAGGCCGGCCTCAATGTCGGCTACCTGGCCTACAACACGCAGAAGAAGCCCTTCGACGACGTGCGGGTGCGCAAGGCCATCAACATGGCGATCAACAAGAAAGCCATCATCGATGGCGTCTACCTGACCACCGGCGTCGCCGCCAAGAACCCGATCCCGCCGACCATGTGGTCCTACAACGACGCCATCAAGGACGACCCCTACGATCCCGAAGCGGCCAAGAAGCTGCTGGCGCAGGCCGGCTACCCGGACGGCTTCACGACCGACCTGTGGGCGATGCCGGTGCAGCGGCCCTACAACCCGAACGCCAAACGGATCGCCGAGCTGATGCAGGCCGACCTGGCCAAGGTCGGCGTCAAGGCCGAGATCAAGAGCTTCGAATGGGGCGAATACCGCAAGCGCATGCAGGCCGGCGAGCACCAGATGGGCATGCTGGGCTGGACCGGCGACAACGGCGATCCGGACAACTTCATGTATACGCTCCTGGGCTGCGCTTCGGCGCAGTCGAACGGCAGCAACGTCGCCAAGTTCTGCTACCAGCCCTACGAGGAACTGGTCGTCAAGGCCAAGAACGTGCCCAAGCAGGCCGAGCGCGACGCGCTCTACAAGAAGGCGCAGGTGGTCTTCAAGGAGCAGGCGCCCTGGTTCACGATCGCGCACGCGGTGCAGTTGAAGCCGGTGCGCAAGGAGGTCGTGGACTTCAAGCTGAGCCCCTTCGGGCGCCACACCTTCTACGGGGTCGACATCAAGCAATGACGATCGCCATCGTCGCCGCGATGCACGAGGAACTGGCTGCGCTGCTGGCGCAGATGCCGGACGAGCAGCGCGTGCGCGTGGCGGGGCGCGACTTCTGGGTCGGCCATCTGCAGGGGCAGCCGGTGGTGGCGGTGCTGTCGCGCATCGGCAAGGTCGCGGCGGCGCTCACGGCCACCGTGCTGCTCGAGCGCTTCCAGGCGCAGGCGATCGTCTTCACCGGCGTCGCCGGCGGGCTGGCGCCGGGTGTCCGGGTCGGCGACGTGGTGGTCGCGACCCGGCTGCTGCAGCACGACCTCGACGCCTCGCCGATCTTCCCGAAGTACGAGGTGCCGCTCACCGGCCATGCGCGCTTCGCGGCCGACACCGCGATCAGCGACGCGCTGGCCGCGGTGGCCGCCGGCGTGCTGGCCGACACGGTGGGCCTGCTGGGGCAGCAGGTGGTCGAGGATTTCGGGCTGGCCGCGCCCGCGGTGCACCGCGGCCTGCTGGTGAGCGGCGACCGCTTCGTGTCGTCCGCCGCCGAAAGCAGCGCGCTGCGCAACGACCTGCCGGACGCGCTGGCGGTCGAGATGGAAGGCGCAGCGGTGGCCCAGGTGTGCCACGACTTCGGAGTGCCCTTCGCCGCGGTGCGCACCATTTCCGACCGCGCCGACGACGAGGCGCACGGCGACTTCACGCGCTTCGTCTCGGTGGTCGCGAGCCGCTACAGCCTGGCGCTGATCGATGGGTGGCTGGCGACCCTGCCGCCGGCCGCCGAGCAGGGCGAGGCTACTTGAGCCACCCCCGCCGGCGGAAGTACCACATCGGCCCCAGCGCGCTGATGATCATCAGCACGATCGCATACGCGTAGCCGTAGCTCCAGTCGACTTCGGGCATGAACTTGAAGTTCATGCCGTAGACGCTGGCGATCAATGTCGGCGGCAGCAGCGCGACGCTGGCCACCGAGAAGATCTTGATGGTCTTGTTCTGGTTGATGTTGATGAAACCGACGGTCGCATCCATCAGGAAGTTGATCTTGTCGAACAGGAAGGCCGTGTGGTTGTCGAGCGATTCGATGTCGCGAAGAATCTGCCGCGCCTCCTCGAACTGCTCGGCGTTGAGCATCCGGCTGCGCATCATGAAGCTCACGGCGCGGCGGGTGTCCATCACGTTGCGGCGGATGCGCCCGTTCAAGTCTTCCTGGCGCGCGATCAGGCCCAGCACCTCGCCGGCCAGCTCGTCGCTGACGTTGCCCGACAGCACCTTCCGGCCGGCGATCTCGAGCTCGTCGTAGATGTTCTCGAGCGTGTCGGCCGAGTACTCGGCGTCGGCGTCGAACAGCTTCAGCAGCACTTCCTTGGCATCCTCGATCAGCCCCGGGGCACGCCGCGCGCGCATGCGCAGCAGCCGGAACACCGGCACGTCCTCGTCGTGGATCGAGAACAGCACGCCGCGGCTGCGCAGCTCGGTGTTGTGCTGGTTCAGGATGAAGGCGACGCGCACCGAGCGCGGGTTCTCGTCGTCGGCGATCAGGAAGTCGCTGCGGATGTGGAGCTCGCCGTTGTCTTCCTCGTAGAAGCGGGCCGACTCCTCGATGTCCTCGTCCATCGCGTCTTCGGGGATCGACAGGCCGTAGTACTGCTTGATCCAGCGCTTCTCCTCGACCGTCGGCGATTCGAGGTCGACCCAGATCGGCTGGAACTTGGACAGCTCTTCCAGGGCCTCGATCTCTTCCTGGACGAGGCGGCCGTTGGCAAGCGTGAAGATGTTGAGCATGGCTCACTCCCTTGAAATGTCTGGCGTTGGGGCGAGGGGCGGGGCGCTTTCAACTCCCTCGCCAACGGCGCGTCAGAGGGGAAGTGAAAGCTGCCGAGACGGATCGATTTCCATGCGCGAGTCTCCGGTTGCAGCGAGGCGCGATTATGTCATCCGGTCCCCGGCGCCGCCGCTGTCCGACTGGACGGACATACAGTACAGTTGCGTCGATGCAGCGCCTTGCCACCCCTCTTCCCACCGCGGCCGGAAGCCAGGCCGAGCGGCTGGCTGAAGCGCTCGCGACCCTCAACGAGGCCCAGCGCGCCGCGGTCCTGCACGGCGTCGACGCCGCCCTGGACCCGGGGCAGCAGGACCCGCGCCCGCTGCTGGTGATCGCCGGCGCCGGCTCGGGCAAGACCAGCACGCTGGCGCACCGCGTGGCGCACCTGATCGCCGGCGGCGCCGACCCGCAGCGCCTCCTGCTGCTGACCTTCTCCCGCCGCGCGGCGCAGGAGATGGAGCGCCGCGCCGGCCAGGTGCTGCAGCGCGTGCTGGGCCTGGCCTCGCAGACGCCGCCGGCACTGCCCTGGGCCGGCACCTTCCACGGCATCGGCGCCCGGCTGCTGCGCGCGTACGCGGCGCAGATCGGCCTGAGCGAGAACTTCACCATCCATGACCGCGGCGACGCCGAGGACCTCATGGGATTGGTGCGCCACGACCTCGGCCTGTCGTCCAGCACGCGGCGCTTTCCGCAGAAGGGCACCTGCCTGTCGATCTATTCGCGCACGGTCAACACCTGCGCGCCACTGGCCGAGGTGCTGAAAGAGGCCTTCCCCTGGTGCGCCGAATGGGAGGCCGAGCTCAAGCGGCTGTTCGGCGCCTACGTCGAGGCCAAGCAGCAGCAACAGGTGCTCGACTACGACGACCTGCTCCTCTACTGGTCGGCGATGGTCGCCGAGCCCGCGCTGGCCGAGCAGGTGGGGGGCCGATTCGACCACGTGCTGGTCGACGAATACCAGGACACCAACCTGCTTCAGGCCGCCATCCTGCGTGCCATGAAGCCCGATGGCCGCGGCCTGACCGTGGTCGGGGACGACGCCCAGTCGATCTATTCGTTCCGTGGCGCCACGGTCCGCAACATCCTCGACTTCCCGCATCAATTCGGCCAGCCGGCGCGGATCGTCACGCTGGAGCGCAACTACCGGTCGACCCAGCCGATCCTCGACGTCTCCAATGCGCTCATCGCCGGCGCCGCCGAACGGCACGCCAAGACCCTGTGGACCGACAAGCCCTCGGCCGGCAGGCCGCAGCTGGTGCTGGTGCCCGACGAAGCGCAGCAGGCCTGCTGGGTCGCCGACCGGGTGCTGGCCCACCGCGAGGGCGGCCTGGCGCTGAAGTCGCAGGCGGTGCTGTTCCGCACCTCCAGCCACAGCGCCGCGCTCGAGCTGGAACTGGCGCGGCGCAACATCCCCTACGTGAAATACGGGGGGCTCAAGTTCCTGGAGGCGGCCCACGTCAAGGACCTGCTCGCGGTGCTGCGTTTCGCCCAGAATCCGCGCGGCCGGATGGCCGGCTTCCGGGTCACCCAGATGATCCCGGGGATCGGCCCGGTCAGCTCGGCGCGGCTGCTCGATGCCATGGACCGGGCGGGCGATCCGGGCGCCGCAGTGCAGGACTTCGTGCCGCCGGCCGCGGCGCAGGTCGAATGGACCCGTTTCGCGGTCACCTACGCCGCGCTGCGCGCCCCGGGGCTGTCCTGGCCGGCCGACATGGAACTGGCGCTCGACTGGTACCTCCCGCACCTGGAGCGGCTTCACGACGATGCCGCCGTGCGGCGCGGCGACGTCGAGCAGCTGGCCCGGCTGGCCGCCGGCTACGGCTCGCGCGAGCGCTTCCTGACCGAGCTCACGCTCGACCCGCCCGAGGCCACCAGCGACCGCCCCGGCCCGCCGCTGCTCGACGAGGACTACCTGATCCTGTCGACCATCCACTCCGCCAAGGGCCAGGAGTGGAAGTCGGTCCACGTGCTCAACGTGGTCGACGGCTGCATCCCGGCCGACGTGGCGCAGGGCGCCCGCGAGCTCGAAGAAGAGCGCCGGCTGCTGTACGTCGCCATGACCCGTGCCCGCGACCACCTGCACCTGCTGGTGCCGCAGCGCTTCTACGTGACGCAGCAGGCGGCGCGCGGCGACCGCCACCTGTACGCGGGCCGCACCCGCTTCATTCCCGCCGCCGATGCCCAGCGCTTCGAGCAGCAGACCTGGCCGCCGCCGCCCGAGCGCGCGCCCCACGTGCCGCCGCCGGCCGCCACGATCGACCTGCTGAGCCGGATGCGCGCCGCCTGGCGCTGAACGCGTGTCCGGCGGCGGCTTCCTGTCCCTTCGGACTGCGGGGTCGAAAGCCCCTTCGCCGGAGCCTGGGTTTGTTTCCAGTGGCGCCGGTCGGCCGCGCCGCCCGGCGCTTGTTGGCTATCAAATCGATAGCGTGTGACAAACTGCATTTGATCTGGCGCAGACCCCTGGCACGAAGGGATTGCAATTCGATGACAGCATGGGCATAGTGACCCGAAGCCTCTCTCTCCCTCCCCCTCTTTCCCTTCTTTCCCCTCTCTCTCCCTCCCCTCATTCCCCTCTCGTTTCCCCGGCCACGCCTCTACTTCCAGGGGCGCGGCTATTTCCCCAACCGTCAATTCCAGGAGGTCATTCATGAATTTGACGATCAGCGGTCATCACCTCGACGTCACACCTGCTTTGCGCAACTACGTTACGAGCAAGCTGGACCGGATCACCCGGCATTTCGACCAGGTGGTCGATGTGAAGGTGATCCTCACGGTGGAAAAGCAGAAGGAAAAGGAACGCCGGCAACGGGCCGAATGCAATATCCACGTCAAGGGCAACGACATGTTCGCGGAATCGAGCCACGCTGATCTCTATGCCGCCGTCGACGAACTGGTCGACAAGCTCGACCGCCAGGTCGTGCGCCACAAGGACCGCCTGCAGGATCACCACCACGCCGCCCCCAAGCGCGTGATGTAGTTCCGCTGTTCGGGCAAATACTCTTGCGGGCCGCCATCAGGCGGCCCTTTGCTTTTTTCAGGGTGGGTGCATAATCGCCCCCGCCCCAACATGAACCGACTCGCGTCCATCCTGCCGCCCGCTCAAGTGCTCGTGAGCGTCGACGCCACTAGCAAGAAGCGTGCTTTCGAAGAAGCAGGGCTTTTGTTCGAGAACCTGCACGGTCTCGGGCGTGCCCTGATCACCGACAGCCTGTTTGCGCGCGAGCGCCTGGGCTCGACCGGTCTCGGCCACGGCGTGGCGATCCCCCACGGCCGCATCAAGGGCCTCAAGTCGCCGATGGCCGCTGTGTTCCAGCTCGCCAACGCGATCGGCTTCGACGCCCCGGACGAACAACCGGTCGTGCTGCTGATCTTCCTTCTGGTGCCGGAAGCCGCGACCCAGAAACATCTGGAAATACTCTCGGAAATCGCCGAGCTGCTGAGCGATGCCAATCTGCGCGAGCAGATCAAGTCCAGCACCGATGCGGCGGCACTGCACGCCCTGATCGCCGGATGGCAGTCCGCACAGGTGGCTTGAACCTCTTCGGCGCCGGACGGGTTCGGACATGAAGCCGACCGTCATCAGCGCCGATGCGATGTTCGAGGAGTTCCGCGGCTCGCTGCGCTGGGAGTGGCTGGCCGGGCTCGGCGCCTCCGAACGGCAGTTCGACCCCGACGTCATCAGCCGCGCCCAGTCGGCCGCCGACCTGGTCGGCTATCTCAACTACATCCACCCGTACCGGGTCCAGATCCTCGGCGCCCGCGAAGTCGCCTACCTGACCCGCGGCACGCTCCAGGACACCGCCCGGCGGATCGCGCGCATCGTCACGCTGGAGCCGCCGATGCTGGTGCTGGCCGACGGCCAGCCGGCGCCCGACGAGCTGCTGTCGATCTGCGAGCGCGCCCAGCTGCCGCTGTTCGCGACCCGCGAGTCGTCGGCCTTCGTGATCGACCTGCTGCGGGCCTACCTGTCGAAGCATTTCGCCGAGCGCACCTCGATGCACGGCGTCTTCATGGACATCCTGGGCCTGGGCGTGATGATCACGGGCGAATCGGGGCTCGGCAAGAGCGAACTCGGCCTGGAGCTGATCTCGCGCGGCAACGGGCTGGTGGCCGACGACGCGGTCGACCTCTATCGCATCAACCAGACCACGCTGGAGGGCCGCTGCCCCGAACTGCTGCAGAACCTGCTGGAGGTGCGCGGCATCGGCCTGCTGGACATCCGGGCGATCTTCGGCGAGACCGCCGTGCGCCGGAAGATGCGCCTCAAGCTGATCGTGCACCTGGTGCGGCGCGACAGCTTCGAGCGCGACTACGAGCGCATGCCCTCGGCGCCGCTGACCCAGGACGTGCTGGGCATCCCGGTGCGCAAGGTGATCATCCAGGTGGTGGCCGGGCGCAACATCGCGGTGCTGGTCGAGGCCGCGGTGCGCAATTCGATCCTGCAGCTGCGCGGCATCGATACCTATGCCGATTTCGTCGCCCGCCACCACAAGGCGATGGAAAGCGCACGCGACGACGATTGACCCGTCCGGGGGCGAACGAGAGTCAGCGCTTGCTTACGCAATCGGCGCAGAGGCCGTAGAGCGACATGGCGTGGTCCTGCAGGATCCAGCCCTTGTCCTTGGCGATCATTTGCTGGCGCCGCTCGATCTCGGCGTCGTAGAACTCCTCGACCTTGCCGCAGCCGGTGCACACCAGGTGGTCGTGGTGCTTGCCTTCGTTGAGCTCGTAGACCGCCTTGCCGCTCTCGAAGTGGCTGCGCTCCAGGATGCCGGCCTGCTCGAACTGCGTCAGCACGCGGTAGACCGTGGCCAGGCCGATGTCGGAGTGGTCGTTGAGCAGCACGCGGAAGACGTCTTCCGCGGTCATGTGGCGCTGGTTGCCGTTCTGGAAGATCTCGAGGATCTTCAGGCGTGGCAGGGTGGCCTTGAGGCCGGTGTTCTTGAGTTCGTCGATGTTGCCCATGGGTCGTTCCTCCGCCGGCCAGGCGGGCGAGGCCCGCCGGGGGCCAGCCGCTACAATGATTCGATCATATCGCCCAACCCTTTTCCCATGCCCGCCATTTCCCAACGCCGCCCATGGCTGCTCCTCGGCGCCGTCGCCGCGAGCCTGTGCCTGGGCGCCTGCAGCAGTGTCGGCGACAGCGCGCGCGGTGCACTCACGGCCGTCACGCCCTACAAGGTCGAGGTGGTCCAAGGCAATTTCGTGTCCAAGGAGCAGGTCGCAGCCCTCAAGCCCGGCATGTCGCGCCAGCAGGTGCGCGAAGTCCTCGGCACCTCGCTGCTGACCGACGTCTTCCATTCCAACCGCTGGGACTACGTATTCACGATCCGGCGCCAGGGCGTCGAGGCCCAGCAGCGCCGCCTGACGCTGTATTTCAACGGCGAACTGCTCGAGCGCTTCGAGGGCGACCCGATGCCGAGCGAAGAGGAATTCGTCGCCCAGCTCGACACCCGCAAGCGCCGTGGCTCGGTGCCGCCGCTCGAGGCGACCGACGACCAGCTCAAGAAGTTCGATCCGCCCAAGGAAAAACCGGCGGAAGGCCAGCCGGCACCCGCCGCGCCGCAGCCGCCATTGCCGGCGGTCTACCCGCCGCTCGAACCGACGCGCTGAGCGCGCACCCTGGCCGGGACCACCGGCCTGCCTGCTCCTTTCCGTTCTTCCGCATTTCCAGAGGCTGAAACGCGTGACCGACTCCTCCGCTTCCAATTCCCCACTCCGGCGCGTGGCGATCGCCGGCGCTTCCGGCCGCATGGGCCACATGCTGATCGAGGCCGTGCGCCAGACGCCCGATTGCCGCCTGGCCGGTGCGCTGGATGTCGCCGGCGGCCCGGCGATCGGCACCGACGCCACGGCCTTCCTCGGTGCCGCGAGCGGCGTGCCGATCGTCTCCGACCTGCGCGCCGGCCTCGCCGATGCACAGGTGCTGATCGATTTCACGCGGCCCGAGGGCACGCTCGCGCACCTGGCGGTGTGCCGCGAACTCGGGGTGCAGATGGTGATCGGCACCACCGGCTTCAGCGACGCCCAGAAGGCCGAGATCGCCGATGCCGCCCAGGACATCGCGATCATGATGGCGCCCAACATGAGCGTCGGCGTCAATGTCACGCTGAAGCTGCTCGAGATGGCGGCCAAGGCGCTCGCCACCGGCTACGACATCGAGATCATCGAGGCCCACCACCGCCACAAGGTCGATGCGCCCTCGGGCACCGCGCTCAAGATGGGCGAGGTGATCGCCCAGGCGCTGGGCCGCGACCTCAAGGACTGCGCGGTCTACGCGCGCGAGGGCATCACCGGCGAGCGCGATCCCTCGAGCATCGGCTTCTCGGCGATCCGCGGCGGCGACATCGTCGGCGATCACACCGTGCTGTTCGCCGGCACCGGCGAGCGCATCGAGATCAGCCACAAGTCGTCCAGCCGCGCGACCTACGTCCAGGGCAGCCTGCGTGCGGTGCGCTTCCTGGCCGGCCAGAAGGCGGGCCTGTTCGACATGTTCGACGTCCTCGGCCTGCGCTGAGGACCGAGCCGGCATGAGCCCGCGCCCGGCCGTTCCGAAGGGGGCTCGCACCGCAGTGCGAAGCACGGAGGTCATTCAATGAGCATCCTCGAGTTGCTCCGCCATGGCGACGGGGTCAGCCGCGCGGTGGCGGCGCTGCTGCTCGCGATGTCGGTGGCGAGCTGGGTCGTGATCCTCTGGAAGGCCTGGCTGCTGCGCGGGGGCACGCGCGACGTGCTGCGCAGCATTGCGGCCTTCTGGCAGTCGGCTTCGCTGCAGGACGCCGAGGCGCGCCTGCAAGCCTTCGACCGGGCATTGATGGTGCTGCCGGCGGTGCGCGCCCTGAACCGGCTGGCGCTGCCGGCCGAGAGCGCGACGCTCGGCGGCAAGGTCGACCGCACCCAGCGCCTGACACGGATCCTTCGCGACGCCCTGCACGCGGCCCTGCGCCGACTGCAGGCCGGTCAGATCCTGCTGGCCACGGTCGGCGCCACGGCGCCCTTCGTGGGGCTGCTCGGCACCGTCTGGGGCATCTACGGCGCGCTGGTGGCCATTGCCGCCGAGACCGGCGGCTTCACCATCGACAAGGTGGCGGGGCCGGTCGGCGAGGCACTCATCATGACCGCCTTCGGCCTGGCGGTCGCGATCCCGGCGGTGCTGGCGTACAACGTCTTCGGCCGGGTGGTCGGCCGCATCGAGGCCGAGCTCGAGGGCTTTGCCCACGACCTGCTCGGCATGTTCGGCGAGCCTGCATCGCGGGAGGCCCCCCTGCCGCCGGCGCGGCCGATGCCGGCCTAGGCGCCAGGAGCCCGCACATGGCCTTCGGTCGCACCTCGCTCGGCAGCGCCGCCAGCGGCGGCCGCTCGACCGGCGCCGGCGGCCAGCGGCCGCTGTCGGACATCAACGTCACGCCGCTGGTCGACGTGATGCTGGTGCTGCTGGTGATCTTCATCATCACTGCGCCGCTGATGGCCAGCTCGATCAAGCTCGACCTGCCGCGCACCGACGCCGGCCAGCCCAACGACACGCCCAGGTTCGTCACGCTGGTGGTCGATGCGGCGGGCAAGGTGTACCTGAACGACCAGGCGGTCAGCACCGACGAACTCGCCGCCGGCCTGGCCAAGGCCGCGGCCGGCAGCCGCGACACCGAGGTGCAGCTGCGTGCCGACCAGAGCGTGCCTTACGGCCGCGTGGTCGAGCTGATGGGCATCGCCAACAAGGCCGGCTTGAGCCGCATCGGCTTCGTCACCGAGGCGCCGCCGAAGAAGCCGTAGCGGCCTCCGAGGCCGGCCCCAGCGTCACTGGCCTGGTCTTCCAGATCTCGTGCGCGTACTGCGCGATGGTGCGGTCCGACGAGAACTCGCCCATGCCCGCCACGTTGAGGATCGCCATCCGGGTCCAGGCATCGGCGTCGCGGTACAGCGCATCGACCCGGGCCTGGGCCGCGATGTAGCTCGCGTAGTCGGCCAGCAGCAGGTAGTGGTCGCCCCAGCTCACCAGGGCGTCGAAGATCTGCTGGTAGCGTGCCGGCTCGGCGGGCGAGAACAGGCCGTCGCGGATGCTGTCCAGCGTGCGCTGCAGTTCCGGGTCGGCTTCGTAGATGCCGCGCGGGTGGTAGCCGGTGGCGCGGATCTGGGCCACCTCCGGCGTGGTGTTGCCGAAGATGAAGAAGTTCTCGGCGCCGACGTTGTCGCGCATCTCGACGTTGGCGCCGTCCAGCGTGCCGATGGTCAGCGCGCCGTTGAGCGCGAATTTCATGTTGCCGGTGCCGGACGCCTCGGTGCCGGCGGTCGAGATCTGCTCCGACAGGTCGGCCGCGGGCATGATGATCTCGGCCAGGCTGACGCTGTAGTTCGGCAGGAACACCACCTTCAGCAGCTTGCCGACCCGCTCGTCCTCGTTGATCACCTTGGCCACGTCGTTGATCAGCCGGATCACCAGCTTGGCCATCTGGTAGGCCGAGGCCGCCTTGCCGGCGAACACGATCACGCGCGGCACATGGCCGGCCGTCGGATCGGCAAGGATGCGGTGGTAGCGCGTGACCACGTGCAGCACGTTGAGCAGCTGCCGCTTGTACTCGTGCATGCGCTTGACCTGGACGTCGAACAGCGCGTCGGTGTCGATGTCGATGCGCAGGTGCTCGTCGACCCAGTTGGCCAGCCGCAGCTTGTTCTCGCGCTTGGCATGGCGAAAGGCCCGCACGAAGGCCGGCTGCTGCGCCATCGGCCGCAGCGCCTGCAATTGCGTCAGGTCGCGCCGCCAGCCGCGGCCGATGCGGGCATCGAGCAACGCGGCCAGCGGCGGATTGGCCTGCGCCAGCCAGCGCCGCGGCGTGACGCCGTTGGTCTTGTTGTTGAAGCGCTCGGGAAACAGGGAGTTGAAGTCGGCGAAGATCGACTGTTTCATGAGCTCCGAGTGCAGCCCCGAGACGCCGTTGATCGAGTGGCTCGCGAGCACCGCCACGTAGGCCATGCGCACCCGCCGCTCGCCCGATTCGTCGATCAGCGAGAGCCGCCGCAGCAGCTCGACATCGTGCCCGTGGGCCTGGGTGACTTCGGCCAGGAAGCGCGAATTCATGTCGAACAGGATCTGCAGGTGGCGCGGCAGGATGCGGCCGAACATCTCGACCGGCCAGGTCTCGAGCGCCTCGTGCATCAGCGTGTGGTTGGTGTAGCTGAACACCTTCTGCGTGTGGGCCCAGGCGGTGTCCCAGGGCAGGTTGTGCTCGTCGATCAGGAGGCGCATCAGCTCGGGCACCGCCAGCACCGGATGGGTGTCGTTGAGATGGATGCTGACCTGGTCGGGCAGGTCGTCGAAGGTGGTGTGGTTGCGCAGGTAGCGGCGCAGCAGGTCCTGCACGCTGGCGCTGACGAAGAAGTATTCCTGGTGCAGCCGCAGCTCGCGGCCGGAGGGCGTGGAGTCGTCGGGATAGAGCACGCGCGAGACGTTCTCGGAGTGGTTCTTGCTCTCCACGGCCTCCATGTAGTTGCCGCGGTTGAAGGCCGACAGGTCGATCTCCTCGGTGGCCTTGGCCGACCACAGGCGCAGCGTGTTGGTGGCCTGGGTGCCGTAGCCCGGGATGATGGTGTCGTAGGCCATCGCCAGCACGTCGTGGGTGTCGACCCAGTTGGCCGCGCCATAGGGCGCGTGGATGCCCTCGCGCCGCTGCACGTGGCCGCCGAAGCGCACGCGGAAGGTGACTTCGGGCCGCTGGAACTCCCAGGGGTTGCCGCGCGTGAGCCAGTAGTCGGGCTGCTCGACCTGCTGGCCATCGACGATGCGCTGGCGGAACATGCCGTATTCGTAGCGGATGCCGTAGCCCATGCCCGGCACGCCGAGCGTGGCCATCGAGTCGAGGAAGCAGGCCGCCAGCCGGCCGAGGCCGCCGTTGCCCAGGGCGGCGTCGGGTTCGCGCTCGGACAGCGCCTGGATGTCGACCCCGAAGTCGGCCAGCGCCTGCTTCACGGTGCCCTGCAGCTCGAGCGCCAGCAGCGCGTTGGTGAAGGTGCGCCCGATCAGGAACTCCATCGACATGTAGTAGACGCGCTTGAGCTTCTGCGCGTACTGCGCCCGCGTGGTGCCCATCCAGCGCTCGACCAGCTGGTCGCGCACCGCCAGCGCGGTGGCGTGCAGCCAGTCGTCGGGGCTGGCGGCGAACGGGTCCTTGCCGACCGCATAGATGAGCTTGTTGGCGACCGCGCGCTTGAAGGCTGCGACGTCTCGGTCGGGGTGGTCGTATTTGAAGTCTTCGATGTTCATGGTGATTCGCGTGGGAGGGCTTCGGCATAGACGCCGAGGTATTCGGCGGCGGCGCTGCCCCAGTCGGCGGGGCGGCGCATGGCGCTGGCGCGCACGGCGCGCCAGTCGGCCGGGCGCTGGAAGAGGGCGAACGCGCGGCGCACCGCGCGTGCGTAGCCTTCGTTGCCGAAGGTGTCGAACGAGAAGCCGGTGGCCAGGCCGCCGGCCATGTCCTCGAGCGTGGCGTCGACCACCGTGTCGGCCAGGCCGCCGATCCGGTGCACCAGCGGCAGGCTGCCGTACTTCAGCCCGTACATCTGGGTCAGGCCGCAGGGCTCGAACAGCGAGGGCACCAGCGTGACGTCGCCGGCGCCGAACAGCCGGTGGGCGGTCGCTTCGCTGTAGCCCAGCGTGACGCTGACCGACTGCGGCGCGTGGGCCGCGCGTTGCTTGAACGCCGCCTCGAGCCAGGCGTCGCCGCTGCCCAGCAGGGCCAGCTGGCCGCCTTGTGCGAGCAGCCCGTCGAGGCCTTCGAGCACCAGGTGCAGGCCCTTCTGCTCGGTCAGCCGGCTGACCAGCACGAACAGCGGGGCATGGGTCTGGGGCGCGAGGCCGAGCTCTTCCTGGAGCGCCGCCTTGTTGCGCACCTTGCCGGTCATCCGGCGCAGGTCGTAGCGGTGCGGAATCAGCGCGTCGGTGGCCGGGTTCCAGACCTGGTCGTCGACCGCGTTGAGGATGCCGGTCAGCACCTCGGCCCGGCTGCGCAGCAGGCCGTCGAGGCCGCAGCCTTGCTCGGGCGTCTGGATCTCGCGCGCGTAGGTCGGGCTGACGGTCGTGAGGCGGTCGGCGAAGCACAGGCCGCCCTTCATGAACGACAGCTGCCCGTGATATTCAAGGCCGTCGATCGAGAAGGCCGCGGGCGGCAGGCCGAGCTCGGCGAAATGCGAAGCGGCGAACAGGCCCTGGTAGGCCAGGTTGTGGACCGTGAAGACGCTGCCGGCGCGCGGCCGGCGCCCGCGCGGCGCGAAGGCCATGTAGGCCGGCGCCAGGGCGGCGTGCCAGTCGTGCGCATGCACGATGTCGGGCTGCCAGCCGGGGTCGAGCCCCTGGGCCAGCTGTGCCGCGGCCCAGCCGAGCAGCGCGAAACGCCGGTGGTTGTCGGCATAGGGCTGGCGGCGCGGGTCCTCATAGGGATTGCCGGGGCGGTCGTAGAGCGCCGGCGCATCGATGACGTAGGCCGGCGTGTCGGGCGCGCCGGTGGTGGCGATCCGGCCGAGCAGCAGCCGTGCCCGTTCGCCCCAGGGCGCGGTCAGCTCGGCCACCGGCGCCGCATCGGCGACGCCGGCGAGGATGGCCGGGAAGCCCGGAAGCAGCACCCGCGCCTCCTGGCCGGCCGCCATCAGCGCCAGCGGCAGGGCGCCGGCGATGTCGGCCAGCCCTCCGGTCTTGAGCAGGGGAAACAGTTCGGCGCTGACCTGGAGGATCCTCATCGTCGTCAGGAGGCCAGTCGCTTGAGCATCTCGCGCGTCACCAGCACCACCCCGCCCTCGGTGCGCTCGAAGCGTGCGGCGTCGGCGACCGGGTCCTCGCCGATCACCATCTCGTCGGGGATCACGCAGGCGCGGTCGATCACGACCTTGTTGAGCCGGCAGGCGCGGCCGACCTCGACGTCGGGAAGCAGCACGGCTTCGTTGATGTCGCAGAACGAATGGATGCGCACGCCCGAGAACAGCACCGAGCTGCTGACCTTGGAGCCCGAGACGATGCAGCCGCCCGAGACGATGGTGTTGACCGTCATGCCGTGCTTGCCGTCGCGATCGAGCACGAACTTGGCCGGCGGCAGCTGCCGCTGGTAGGTCCAGATGGGCCAGTCGGTGTCATAAATGTCGAGCTCCGGGGTGATCGAGGCCAGGTCGAGGTTGGCTGCCCAGAATGCATCAATCGTGCCCACGTCACGCCAGTAGGCGGCCGCGTCGGGGCCGCGGCTGGCCCGGGTCACGCAGGACATGCCGAAAGGATGGGCCAGCGCCCGCCCTTCGGCGACCGCGCGCGGGATGATGTCCTTGCCGAAGTCGTGGTCCGAGACGGGGTTGGCGCTGTCCTCCTCGAGCAGTTGGTAGAGGTATTCGGAATCGAAGACGTAGATGCCCATGCTGGCCAGCGCCATGTCGGGCTTACCCGGCATGGCCGGCGGGTCGGCGGGCTTCTCGAGGAAGGCCGTGATGTTGCGGTTCTCGTCGACATCCATCACGCCGAAGGCCGTGGCCTCCATGCGCGGCACCTCGATGCAACCGACCGTGCAGCCGCGGCCGCTGGCGACGTGGTCGGTCAGCATGATCGAGTAGTCCATCTTGTAGACGTGGTCGCCGGCCAGCACCACGACGTAGTCATGCGGCGTCGAGCGGGTCTGGATGATGTCGAGGTTCTGGTAGACGGCGTCGGCCGTGCCGCGGTACCAGTGCTCGTCGCCGACGCGCTGCTGGGCCGGCAGCACGTCAACCATCTCGTTGAGTTCGGCGCGCAGGAAGCTCCAGCCGCGCTGCAGGTGGCGCATCAGCGAGTGCGACTTGTACTGCGTCACCACGGCCATCCGCCGGATGCCCGAGTTTAGGCAGTTCGACAGCGCGAAATCGATGATGCGGAACTTGCCGCCGAAATAGACCGCCGGCTTGGCCCGCCGGTCGGTGAGCTGCTTGAGCCGGGAGCCCCGGCCGCCGGCCAGCACCAGGGCGATGGTGCGGCGAACGAGTTGGTGGGCCTGCAGGGTGGGTTGCGCGATGTTTTCCATCAGATGTCTCCGTTGGTTTTCTCGGGTGATTCCAGCCTAGCACCGTGGTGCCGGCGCCTTCATGTTTTTGCGACCCAGAGGCTGCCCGGCGCCAGGGTCTGGGTCGCATCGAGGGGCTGGGCCGCGGCCTCGTCGTCGGCCGCGTCGCTGGCCAGCCGGCAGGTCCAGCGCCCCGGCGGCAGGGTGAATGCGACCGGGGCGGTGCCGGCATTCAGCATCACCATCCAGCGCTCGGCGGGCGACGGCGCCTCGAACAGGATGGCCATTGCACGGCGCTCGCCGGCCTGCCAGTCTTCATTGCGCATCGCGTCGCCCTCCGGGGCCAGCCAGCGCAGCGCGGTGGTGCCGGGCGCGGGCTCGGCCGGCCACCACAGCGTGCTGCGCAGGGGAGCGGCTTCGCGGCGCAGCGCCAGCAGGCGGGCGACGAAGGCTGTCATGGCGCCGTCGGCACGGTCCCAGTCGAGCCAGGTGATGTCGTTGTCCTGGCAGTAGGCGTTGTTGTTGCCGCGCTGGGTATGGCCGATTTCGTCGCCGGCCAGCAGCATCGGCGTCCCCTGCGACAGCAGAAGCACGGCCATCAGCACCCGTTGCAGGCGCCGCCGCTCGGCGCGCACGGCGGGGTCGTCGGTCTCGCCCTCGACGCCGCAATTGCGGCTCAGGTTGTGGCCGCTGCCGTCGCGGTTGCCCTCGCCGTTGGCCAGGTTGTGACGCTCGTTGTAGCTCAGCAGGTCGCGCAGCGTGAAGCCGTCGTGCGCGGTGATGAAGTTGACGCTGGCCGTGGGCGCGCGGGCGTTGCGCCTGAAGTCGTCGCTCGAGGCCGCGAAGCGATGGGCGAATTCGCCGAGGCCCTCGCTGCCCTGCAGCCAGAAGCCGCGCTGCACATCGCGGAAGCGGTCGTTCCATTCGAGCCAGCCGGCCGGGAACTCGCCGAGCCGGTAGCCGCCTGGGCCGATGTCCCAGGGTTCGGCGATCAGCAGGGTGCGCGCCAGCACCGGGTCCTGCGCGATGGCCGCGAGCAAGGGCGCGCGAGGATCGAAGTCGCCGTCGGCGCGGCGCGCGAGCACCGGTGCGAGGTCGAAGCGGAAGCCGTCGACGCCGAGCTCGCAGACCCAGTAGCGCAGGCTGTCCATCACCAGCGCGAGCACCCTGGGCTCGGCCAGGTTGAGGCAGTTGCCGCAGCCGGTCCAGTTCTGGTAGAGCGCCCGGTCGTCGGGGCGCAGGTGGTAGTAGAGCGCGTTGTCGATGCCGCGCAGGCTCAGCGTCGGCCCGAGCTCGTCGGTCTCGGCGCTGTGGTTGTAGACCACGTCGATCACCAGTTCCATGCCGCGTGCATGGACGGCATCGGCCAGGGCCCGGAACTCGCTCGCCGGCGTGGTGCCGGCGCGGCCGCTCCAGTAGCGGACCTCGGGCACGAACCAGCCGATCGTGCTGTAGCCCCAGTAGTTGCTGAGGCCCAGGGCGAGCAGGCGCGACTCGTCGGCGCGCTGCTGGACCGGCATCAGGCTCAGCGTGGTGACGCCAAGGCGCTGCAGGTGGTCGAGCACCACCGGCTCGGCGAGGCCGGCGTAGCTGCCGCGCAGGGCCTCGGGGACGCCCGGGTGGCGGCGGGTCTGGCCGCGCACATGGACCTCGCACAGCACCCGTTCGCCGGCCGGGATGCGGCTGCGCCCCGGCGGCGCCGCGGGCAGCGGGGTCGTGACGCGGGCCTTGAGCGCGATGGCCGCGTTGTCGCGCGCATCGCGCTGCAGCGGCTGCGCGGGGTCGTGGCCGAGGAACAGGTCTTCGCCGCCGTAGCTGCCGACGATCTCGCGCGCGTAGGGGTCGAGCAGCAGCTTGGCGGGGTTGAAGCGCAGCCCCTCGGCGGGCGACCAGGGGCCATGGACGCGCCAGCCGTAGACCAGGCCGGGCCGGGCGCCCGGCAGGCGGGTGTGCCAGACGCCGTCGGTCCGGGCCTGCAGCCTCAGGCGCTGCTGCTCGTGGGCGCCGGTGCCGTCGAACAGGCACAGCTCCACGGCCGTGGCGTTGGGTGCGGCGAGCGCGAAATTGACGCCTTCTGGGCTCGCCGTGGCGCCGAGCGGCAGGGGCGTGCCGTCGTTCATGCGCGCTGCCCCGGCCTCACGCCAGCACCCACATCACGGTTCCGAGCGGCGGCACCGACATCACCATCGAGCGCGCCCGGCCATGCCAGGGCACGGGCTCGCTGGCAACCGGCCCGTTGCCGACGCCGCTGCCGCCGTAGACGTGGTTGTCGGTGTTGATGAGTTCGCGGTAGGTGCCGTCCGCCGGCATCCCGAGCCGGTAGCCCATCCGAGGCACCGGCGTGAAGTTGCACACCGCCACCACGAAGCGGCCGTCGCGCGCTCGCCGCACGAAGGAGAACACCGAGTGGTCGGCGTCGTCGTGGCAGATCCACTCGAAGCCTTCGCCCTCGCAGTCGAGCTCGTGCAGCGCCGGGAAGTGCCGGTAGACGTTGTTGAGGTCGCGCACCAGCCGGCGGATTCCCTGGTGCGCCGGCTGGTCGAGCAGGTGCCAGTCGAGGCTGCGGTCGGCGTTCCATTCGGCGAACTGGGCGAATTCGCCGCCCATGAACAGCAGCTTCTTGCCCGGGTAGGCCCACAGGTAGCCGTACAGGTTGCGCAGGCCGGCGAACTTCTGCCAGTTGTCGCCGGGCATGCGCCCGATCATCGAGCCCTTGCCGTGCACCACCTCGTCGTGCGACAGCGGCAGCACGAAGTTCTCGCTGAAGGCGTACATCAGGCCGAAGGTGATCCGCTGGTGATGGTGCTTGCGGTAGATCGGGTTGATCCCGGCATAGGCCAGGGTGTCGTTCATCCAGCCCATGTTCCACTTGTAGTGGAAGCCGAGGCCGCCGTTCTCGGGCGGTCGCGTCACACCCGGGAAACTGGTCGATTCCTCGGCCAGGGTCATGGCGCCCGGCCGCTCGACGCCGACCACGCGGTTCATGCGGCGCAGGAACTCGATCGCCTCGAGGTTCTCGCGGCCGCCGAGCGCGTTCGGCACCCATTCGCCGGCCTTGCGGCTGTAGTCGCGGTAGAGCATCGAGGCCACCGCGTCGACCCGCAGGCCGTCGACGCCATAGCGCTCGAGCCAGTACAGCGCGTTGCCGACCAGGTAGTTGCGCACCTCGACCCGCGCATAGTTGAAGATCAGCGTCTGCCAGTCGTTGTGGAAGCCCTCGCGCGGGTCGGCGTACTCGTAGAGCGCGGTGCCGTCGAAGTTGGCGAGCCCGTGGACGTCGGTCGGGAAATGGGCCGGCACCCAGTCGAGGATCACGCCCAGGCCCGCTGCATGGGCGGCTTCGACGAAGTGGCGGAAGTCGCCCGGCGTGCCGAAGCGCGAGGTCGGCGCATAGAGGCCGATCGGCTGGTAGCCCCAGGAACCGTCGAACGGGTGCTCGCTGACCGGCAGCAGCTCGATGTGCGTGAAGCCCATGTCGCGGGCATAGGGCACCAGGGTGTCGGCCAGTTCGCGGTAGTCGAGCCATTCGTGGCCGTTCTTGCGCCGCCAGGAGCCCAGGTGCACTTCGTAGATGCTGATCGCGGCGTCGCGCGCGTTGGCTTCGGCGCGTCCGGCCGGCAGGGCCACGGGGGCCGGCAGCGGCTGCACCACGCAGGCGGTGTCGGGCCGCAGGCGGGCCGAGAAGCCGAAGGGGTCGGCCTTGCGCAGCACCTGGCCCTGGGCCGAGAGCAGCTCGAATTCGTAGGCGTCGCCAGGTGCCACGTGCGGCGCGAAGATCTCCCAGACCCCGCACTCGCGCCGCAGGCGCATCATGTGCCGCCGGCCGTCCCACTGGTTGAAGTCGCCGACCACCGAGACCCGGCGCGCATTCGGCGCCCAGACCGCGAAGGCGACGCCGCGCACGCCGTCGATCTCGCGCAGGTGGGCGCCGAGCTGCTCGTAGGGCCGCAGGTGGGTGCCCTCGGCCAGCAGCCAGACGTCGGTCTCGCCGAGCACCGGCGGGAATCGATACGGGTCTTCGAGCGCCGATCTGTGCGCGCCCCAGTCGACCTCGAAGCGATAGCCGAGCCGGGCCTCCGAGGCCGGCACCAGAGCGGCGAAGAGGTCGCTGTCGCCCTGGCGGTCGAGTTGGGCCAGCGGCCAACCCGAGCCCGAGTGCAGCACGGCCACGGACTGGGCGCCCGGCAGCAGGGCGCGGACCCACAAGCCCTCGTCCGTCTCGTGCGGACCGAGCACGGCGAACGGGTCGCCATGTTCGGCGCGCATCAGTGCGCGGACTTCGGCTTCAGGCAGCATGCGGGGGTTCTCCCATGAAAACGCCATAGGGCGGCAGCGTCAGCATGCGGCCGTCGAGCCCGGCGCCGCCGAACGGCGATCCGGACAGCGGCACCAACGGCGCGTCCAGTTGCAGCGTCGCCGGTGCGTCGGACAGATTGAACACCGCCTGCAGCGCCTTGTCACCTTCGCGCCGCTCGAACCACAGCAAGGGTTCGGGCGCATCGAAGAAGCGCATGCCGCCGGTCCGCAGCAGCGGCTGGGTGCGGCGCCAGTGCAGCAGGGCGCGGCTGTAGTGCAGCATCGAGCGCGGATCGCCGGCCTGCTGGTCGATCGCCAGTGCCAGGTGGGCTTCCGATACCGGCAGCCAGGGCAGCCCGTCGGTGAAGCCCCCGTGCGGCTGGTCGGCCCGCCAGGGCATCGGGGTGCGGCAGCCGTCGCGGCCCTTGAATTCGGGCCAGAAGGCGCGGCCGTACGGGTCCTGCAGCAGCTCGAAAGGCACTTCGGCCTCGGGCAGGCCGAGTTCCTCGCCCTGGTAGACGCTGGCGCTGCCGCGCAGGGACAGCAGCAGCGCCAGCCAGAGCCGGTCGCGCCGGGTGTCGGCCGAGCCGGCGGCGTTCCAGCGGCTGGCGACCCGGGGCACGTCGTGGTTCGACACCGCCCAGCAGCCCCAGCCGTCGGTCCTGGCCAGGGCGCTGTCGAGCGCCTCGACCTGGGTCCGCAGGTGGCGCGCGCTGTGTTCGCTGGTCAGCAGGCTGAAGCTGTAGGCCAGGTGCAGCCGCTTGTCGCGTTCGGTGTAGCGCGCCATCACGGGTGGCGCGTCCTCGTCGCCGACCTCGCCCAGCGCGACCGCGCCGTAGCCGTCGAGCAGCCGGCGCAGCTTTTCGAGAAACAGCAGGTTCTCGGGCTGGCTCTTGTCGTGCAGGTGCTGCTGCATCGCATAGGGGTTGTCGGCCCGCACCGTGCTCACCTCCCCACCGCTGGCCGGCGGGTTGTCGCGCAATTGCGCATCGTGGAACTGGTGGTTGCAGGCATCGAAGCGGAAGCCGTCGACGCCGCGCTCGCACCAGAACTTCACCTCGCCCAGCAGCGCCTCCTGGACAGCGGGGCAATGGAAATTGAGGTCTGGCTGCTCGGCCAGGAAACTGTGCAGGTAGTACTGGCGCCGCCGCGAGTCCCATTGCCAGGCCGAGCCGCCGAAGACCGAGAGCCAGTTGTTGGGCGGCGTGCCGTCGGGTTGGGGGTCGGCCCAGACGTACCAGTCGGCCTGCGGGTTGTCGCGGCTGGCCCGGCTGGCGGCGAACCAGGCGTGCTGGTCGGAGGTGTGCGACAGCACCTGGTCGATGATGATCCTGAGGCCCAGCCCGTGGGCCCGGGCCAGCAGGGCGTCGAAATCGGCCAGGGTGCCGAAGATCGGGTCGACCGCCCGGTAGTCCGAGACGTCGTAGCCGAAATCCTTCATCGGGGAGCGGAAGAACGGAGAAATCCAGATCGCGTCCACCCCAAGCCCCGCCACGTGGCCCAAAGTGCCCGTGATACCCGGCAGATCGCCGATGCCGTCGCCGTTGCTGTCCATGAAGCTGCGCGGGTAAATCTGGTAGATCACCGCGCCCCGCCACCAGTCCTTCGCCATGCATGCCCCCAGGAATCCGAATTCATTGTGGCATGCGAAAAGCATGCCGCTCGCCCCCAGGCAGGCGGTGGACGGGCTACATGAAGTGAGCCCAACCTGGGGGCGAGTATCAGAACCCCGCGATAATCCTTTTCCCCGGCCGCCTGGCGCCGGGCTGTTGTCGAGTGCCCATGAACCCCAGCTACAAACCCGCCGATGTCGAGTCGGCCGCCCAGGCCCACTGGACCGCCGCCGATGCCTACCGCGTGACCGAAGACACGCGCAAGAAGAAGTACTACGCCTGCTCGATGCTGCCCTACCCCAGCGGCAAGCTGCACATGGGCCACGTGCGCAACTACACGATCAACGACATGCTCACGCGCTACCTGCGAATGAGCGGCTACAACGTCCTGATGCCGATGGGCTGGGACGCCTTCGGCTTGCCGGCCGAGAACGCAGCGCTCAAAAACGGCGTTCCACCGGCGAAATGGACCTACGAGAACATCGGCTACATGAAGGGCCAGCTCCAGGCCATGGGCCTGGCGATCGACTGGAGCCGCGAGATCGCCACCTGCGATCCGAGCTACTACAAGTGGAACCAGTGGCTGTTCCTGAAGATGCTCGAGAAGGGCATCGCCTACCGCAAGACCCAGGTCGTCAACTGGGACCCGGTCGACCAGACCGTGCTGGCCAACGAGCAGGTGATCGACGGCAAGGGCTGGCGCACCGGCGCGACGGTCGAGCGGCGCGAGATTCCTGGCTACTACCTGAAGATCAGCGCCTACGCCGAGGAACTGCTCGAGCACACCCAGCACAAGTTGCCGGGCTGGCCCGAACGCGTCAAGCTGATGCAGGAGAACTGGATCGGCAAGAGCGAAGGCGTGCGCTTCGCCTTCACGCACAAGATCAAGGACGACCAGGGCCACCTGATCCAGGACGGCCGCATGTACGTCTTCACGACCCGTGCCGACACCATCATGGGCGTGACCTTCTGCGCCGTGGCGCCCGAGCATCCGCTGGCCGTCCATGCCGCGAAGACCAACCCCAAGGTGGCCGCCTTCATCGCCGAGGCCAAGGGCGGCGGCACCACCGAGGCCGAGCTGGCGACGCAGGAAAAGAAGGGCGTGCCCACCGGCCTCACCGTGACCCACCCGATCACCGAGGAGCAGGTCCCGGTCTGGGTCGGCAACTACGTGCTGATGAGCTATGGCGACGGCGCCGTGATGGGGGTGCCGGCGCATGACGAGCGCGACTTCGCCTTCGCCAACAAGTACGGCATCGAGATCATCCAGGTCGTGCTGGTCGACGACGAGCCGCACTTCGACTACCACCGCTGGCAGGACTGGTACGCCGACAAGCAGCGCGGCGTGACCATCAATTCCGACAACTTCAGCGGCATGCACCATGCCGAGGCGGTCAAGGCGGTGGCCCATGCCCTCGGCCAGAAGGGCTTGGGCGAGATGCAGACCACCTGGCGCCTGCGCGACTGGGGCGTGAGCCGGCAGCGCTACTGGGGCACGCCGATCCCGATCATCCACTGCGAAGAGCACGGCGCGGTGCCGGTGCCCGAGAAGGACCTGCCGGTGGTGCTGCCGACCGACTGCGTGCCCGACGGCCACGGCAACCCGCTGATCAAGCACGAAGGCTTCCATGCCGGCGTCGTGTGCCCGGTCTGCGGCAAGCCCGCGCGCCGCGAGACCGACACCATGGACACCTTCGTCGACAGCTCGTGGTACTTCATGCGCTACTGCGATCCGACGAACGACGAAGCCATGGTGGCCGACGGCGCCAAGTACTGGATGCCGATGGACCAGTACATCGGCGGCATCGAGCACGCGATCCTGCACCTGCTCTACGCCCGCTTCTGGACCAAGGTCATGCGCGACCTCGGCCTGGTGAAGGTCGACGAGCCCTTCAGCAAGCTGCTGACGCAGGGCATGGTGCTCAACCACATCTTCTACAACCGGGGCGAGAAGGGCGGCAAGAACTACTTCCCGCCCTCTGATGTCACGCCGGAACTCGACGCGCAGGGGCGCATCGTCGGCGGTACGCTGGCCGACGGCACGAAGCTCGAATACGGCGGCGTCGGCAAGATGGGCAAGACCGAGCGCAACGGCGTCGACCCGCAGGACCTGATCGAGAAGTACGGGGCCGACACGGCCCGGCTCTACACCATGTTCACCGCGCCGCCCGAGGCCACGCTCGAATGGAACGACGCAGCGGTCGAAGGCAGCTACCGCTTCCTGCGCCGGGTCTGGAACTTCGGCGTCGCGCAGCATGGCGCCGGCGCCGCGGCGGCACCGGCGGGCCAGCCCGTGTTCGGCAAGGAGGCCAAGGTGCTGCGCCACGAGATCCACACCGTGCTGCGCCAGATCGACTACGACTACCAGCGCATGCAATACAACACGGTGGTGTCGGGGGCGATGAAGCTGCTCAACGCGCTGGAAGGCTTCAAGCCGGCCGCGGACGACGCCGGCAACCGCGCCGCGGTGCGCGAAGGCTTCGGCATCCTGCTGCGCTGCCTGTACCCGGCGACACCGCACATCGCGCACGCGCTCTGGCATCAGCTCGGCTACGACAAGGACCAGGGCGGCCTGCTCGATGCGCCCTGGCCGGTGGTCGACGCCAGCGCGCTGGCGCGCGACGAGATCGAACTGATGCTGCAGATCAACGGCAAGCTGCGCGGCTCGCTGCGCGTGCCGGCCGCGGCGACCAAGCCGGAGATCGAGAAGATCGCACTCGCCTGCGAGGATTTCATCCAGCACGCCGCGGGCGCGGCTGCCAAGCGCGTCATCGTGGTGCCGGGCCGGCTGGTGAACGTGGTCCTATGAGCGGCCCGTCGCTGCCGCGTCGCGGCTTTCTGGCCGCGGCGGCTTCTGTCGCGCTCGCGGGCTGCGGCTTCGAGTTGCGCAAGGCGCCGGAGTTCGCGTTCAAGAGCATCGCGGTGATGGGGACCTCCGCGTTCTCGAACTACCTGCGGCGGCAGCTGCGGGCCGCCGGCACCCTGGAGGTGTTGCCGGCCGACCAGGCAGACAAGGCCGAGGCGGTGCTGGAGATCCTGGGCGAGAGTCGCAACAACATCGTGCTCTCGACCACGCCCGACGGCCAGGTGCGCGAGCTGCAGCTGATCCTGACGCTGCGCTTCAGGGTGCGGGGCCAGGGCGGCAAGGAATTGCTCGGGCCGACCGAGATCCAGCAGTCGCGCGACATCACCTACAACGAGACGGCGGCGCTGGCCAAGGAAGGCGAGGCCGAACTGCTGTATCGCGACATGCAGAACGACATCGCCCAGCAAGTGCTGCGCCGGCTGGCCGCGATCAAGACCTCCTGATCCGCCGTGCAACTCGCGACTGCCCAGCTCTCGTCCCACCTCGCGAAGCGGGTGGCGCCGCTCTACGTCATCCACGGCGACGAGCCGCTGCTGGCGCAGGAGGCCGCCGATGCGATTCGCGCCGCCGCGCGCACCCAGGGCTACACCGAGCGCAGCGCCTACACCGTCGCCGGTGCCCATTTCGACTGGGGCGCGGTGCTGGCGGCGGGCGGTTCGCTGAGCCTCTTCGCGGACAAGCAGATCGTCGAGATCCGGATCCCGTCGGGCAAGCCCGGCAAGGACGGCAGCGCCGCGCTGCAGCAGATCGCCGAGGCCGCAGCCGGCAATGACAGCACCCTGACGCTGGTGCTGCTGCCCCGGCTCGACAAGGCGACCCGCAGCGGCGCCTGGTTCGCCGCGCTCGAGAACCATGGCGTCAGCCTGCAGGTCGACACCGTCGAGCGCGCCGCGCTGCCGCAGTGGATCGCCCAGCGGCTGGCGCTGCAGGGGCAGCGCGTCAAGGCCGGCGAGGAAGGCCAGCGCACCTTGCAGTTCTTCGCCGACCGGGTCGAGGGCAACCTGCTGGCCGCCCACCAGGAAATCCAGAAACTGGCGCTGCTGCACCCTGAAGGCGAACTCGGCTGGGAGCAGGTCGAGGCCGCGGTCAACAACGTCGCGCGCTACGACGTCTTCAAGCTGTCGGAAGCGGTGCTGGCCGGCAATCCGCAGCGCGTCGCGCGCATGCTCGACGGCCTGCAGGCCGAAGGCGAGGCCGAGGTGCTGGTGCACTACACGCTGGCCGAGGACATCCGGGCCCTGAAGCGGGTCAGGGACGCGATGGCGGCCGGCCGGCCGCTGCCGATGGCGCTGCGCGAGAACCGCATCTGGGGTCCGCGCGAGCGGGCCTTCGAGCGGGTGCTGCCGCGGCTCGACGACCGGGCGCTGGCGCGCATGCTGCGCGCCGCGCACGTGGTCGACGGCATCGTCAAGGGCCTCAAGCAGCCAGACTGGCCGGCCAATGGCTGGCAGGCGCTGCAGCGGCTGGCGCTGATGCTGTGCCGGGCCTGCGGGCCCGCGGCGTCGGCGCCCCGGGCCCGTTGACCGCGCGGGCGATGGGCGGATTGCGCACAGAAATGGTGCATAACTGTCCCTCGGCGCACGCCGCCTTTGGCCGTCGCGGCACAATCCGGGGATGAATACCTTGAATGTCTCCGAGTACGTCCAGACGCTCGGCTTGCAGGCCAAGCTCGCTTCGGCCCTGATGGCACGGGCGGATGCCGCCACCAAGAACAAGGCCCTGAAGGCGCTGGCGCGCCGCCTGCGCGCCGCGGTCGCCCCCTTGGCCGAAGCCAATGCCAAGGACCTGGCCCGGGCCGAAGGCGCCGGCCTGTCGGCGCCGATGGTCGATCGCCTCAAGCTGACGCCCAAGGCCATCGAGACCGTCGCCCAGGGCTGCGAGCAGCTGGCCGCGATGTCCGACGTGATTGGCGAGGTCATCGGCATGCGGCAGCAGCCCAGCGGCATCCGGGTCGGCCAGATGCGGGTGCCGATCGGGGTTTTCGGCATGATCTACGAGAGCCGGCCCAACGTGACCATCGAGGCGGCCAGCCTGGCGATCAAGAGCGGCAACGCGGCGATCCTGCGCGGCGGCTCGGAGGCGATCGAATCGAACAAGGCGCTGGCGCTGCTGGTGGCCGAGTCGCTCGAAGAGGCCGGCCTGCCGGTCGACGCCGTGCAACTGGTGGGCACCACCGACCGCGAGGCCGTGGGGCAGCTGATCGCGATGCCGCAATTCGTCGACGTCATCATCCCGCGCGGCGGCAAGGGCCTGATCGAGCGCATCAGCCGCGACGCCCGGGTGCCGGTGATCAAGCACCTCGACGGCAACTGCCATGTCTATGTCGACCACACGGCCGAGCTCGACATGGCCCTGAAGATCGTCGACAACGCGAAGACCCAGAAGTACAGCCCCTGCAACGCCGCCGAAGGCCTGCTGGTGGCCTCCTCGATCGCCGAGACCTTCCTGCCCGAGATCGGCGCCATCTTCGCCGCCAAGGGCGTCGAGATGCGCTGCGACCCGGTGGCGGCGCAGATCCTGCGCGCCGAGGGCGGGCACCTGCCGGCCGACAAGGTGCTCGACGCGGTCGAATCGGACTGGTCCGAGGAATACCTGGCCGCGGTCATCAGCATCAAGGTGGTCGAGGGCGTGGACGAGGCCATCGCGCACATCAACCACTACTCGAGCCACCACACGGACGCGATCGTCACCCGCGACCACATGAACGCCCAGCGCTTCCTGCGCGAGGTCGATTCGGCCAGCGTGATGGTGAATGCGAGCACCCGTTTCGCCGACGGCTTCGAGTTCGGCCTGGGCGCCGAGATCGGCATCAGCACCGACAAGTTCCACGCCCGCGGGCCGGTCGGGATCGAGGGCCTGACCTCGCTGAAGTACGTGGTTCTGGGTCAAGGAGAAGTCCGGAACTGAGCCCCCGCGTGTTCTCGGTCAGGGGCGGCTCGCTGCCGGGGCTCCGAGTTCTCTAGCCGAGTTTTCCTGTCTCGATGGCGTGCTTCAAATCCCGAATCGATGGCGACGGCTTTAATTCCCTCTTGCGCCGAAAGAGCTTGCGCAATACGAAGGCGAGGTGGCCCTCTTGCGCGAAGTGGGCAGAGAGATCGAATCCGGCAACGTCCACGTGGAACTGCTCGGAAAACCTTGCGAGAAGGTCATAGGCGTCGTCGCCGTAGCAATCCAAGTCTTCTTCGAGACGCCAGTTCGGCGAACCGTCGTTGAATTCTCTCTCCGGGAACCATTCCGCGAGGAAGAGGTAGAGGGTTTCGAAATCCGGAAGCTCGGATTCACCAAGATCCGCTTGCACCGGCACCTCCGAAATCTCCACCATCGGACATGCATCGAGACCCGTCATCGACACTCTTCACAAGCAGTGTTTCGATGACGTCGATGGCGATGATCGTGCCCCCCCACGGCAGGGAACGCTCGGCCGATGGCTCGCCCGAGGACTACTGTCTTGAGAATCCTTACAGGCATCCTCTGGGGAAATGCCCGTGACAGATACTGCGATGCGATCGATGTGCCCGGAGCCGAACCGGGCATCACGAATCGCTTCTTCACCACAGGCTGGCCCAGTGCCCACACGGCGCCACCCGAAAGTTGCGCGGCCAAGTGGCGCCAGCGGTCGTCAGCGACTCGTTCGGGTTTCAAGCTGACGGAATCGACGATGACGGCGCTCTGCTCCAGTCGCCGATTGAGACCCTCGAATTGGCGTTCGAGTCGGTTTTCGAGTTCGTTCTCTGGGTTGTCGCCGCCGCGCAGCCAAAAATTCGCATCGTTCTGGGCATCCCTGATGCACTTCAAAAGCTCGTGCTGAAAAGCCGAGTCGTTCATCGTGTTCCTCCTGAACTGTGTCGAAAAAAGGATAGCTGGCGAGGGGTGGCGCCGCCGCCCGAGGCTTCTGAACTTTGGTGCGATCTTTCCGTCGCGCACGAAGTCGCCGCGATGCCGGCGGTTTCGACGTCCTGGGTATTTCTGGCATGAGAATCCGCAGCAGGAAGCTTGTCATTGGGGCGTCCGCCCCAAAATCTACAATCCCGCTCTCACTCAGGCATAAATCCAACAAGGCCGCCGCATGGTCCCCCATCTCGTCACCGCCCTGACCGGCCCCATCAACGAACTCGAGCAGCGCGTGCTCGACTCGACGCCTGCCATCGAGCGCTGGTTCCGGCTCGAATGGATGGAGCACACGCCGCCGTTCTACAGCTCGGTCGACATCCGCAACGCCGGCTTCAAGCTGGCGCCGGTCGACACCAACCTCTATCCGGGCGGCTGGAACAACCTCACGCCCGAGATGCTGCCGCTGGCGGTGCAGGCGGCGCAGGCGGCGATCGAGAAGATCTGCCCCGAGGCGCGCAACCTGCTGGTGATTCCCGAGAACCATTCGCGCAACACCTTCTACCTGGCCAACGTGGCCCAGCTGGTGCGGATCTTCCACATGGCCGGCCTGAACGTGCGGGTCGGATCGATCGATCCGGCGATCAAGTCGCCGAAGAAGATCGAGCTGCCCAACGGCGACACGGTCTGCCTGGAGCCGGTGGCGCGCAGCAAGCGGCGCCTGGGGCTCAAGCACTTCGACCCCTGCACCATCCTGCTCAACACCGACCTGTCGGCCGGCACGCCGGGCATCCTCGAGGATCTGCACGAGCAGTACCTGCTTCCGCCGCTGCACGCCGGCTGGTCGGTGCGGCGCAAGAGCAACCACTTCCACAGCTACGAAGAGGTTTCCAAGCGCTTCGGCAAGCTGCTGGGCATCGACCCGTGGCTAATCAATCCGATGTACGCCAAGGCGGCCGAGGTCAGCTTCGCGACCGGCCAGGGCATCGACGTCCTGACCAGCCATGTCGACGCCCTGCTCACCAAGGTGCGCCGCAAGTACAAGGAATACGGCATCAACGAGAAGCCTTTCGTGGTGGTCAAGACCGACAATGGCAGCCCCGGCCTGGGCGTCATGACGGTGCGCGACGCCAAGGAGATCGAGGCCCTGGTCCGCCGGCCGCGGGCCAGCAAGGCCGGCGCCGCCAAGGAAGGGCAGGAGCCCTGCGACCTGATCGTCCAGGAGGGCGTGCTGACCAACGAACGGGTCCACAACGGCGTCGCCGAGCCGGTGGTCTACATGATGGACCGCTACGTGGTCGGCGGTTTCTACCGGGTGCACGCCGAGCGCGCGCCGGACGAGAACCTGAACCTGCCGGGCGCCAGCTTCGTGCCGCTGGCGTTCTCTGAAAGTGCGCACTTACCGCAGCCAGGCGCCAAGCCGGGCGCCAGCGCGCCCAACCGCTTCTACATGTACGGCGTGATCGGCCGGCTGGCCATGGTGGCCGCGAGCTACGAGCTGGAGGCGACCGATCCGGACGCCGAGGTCTATGAATGATTTGGCGATGCAACTTGCAGACCGTCGCCGCGGCGGCAAAATAGCCACCCCATAACAACGACGACGAGGGTGGGAGCCGATGCAGCGGCCGCAACGGGCCGCAACAGCGCCTCGTGGTGTGCTGCACGCCGCCGACCCTTTGCAGCCCTTCCGTGTCCGCCCCTAAATCCTCTTCCGCTGCGCTGATCCTCGCGGCCATCGGTGTCGTCTACGGCGACATCGGCACGAGCGTCCTGTATGCGGTCAAGGAGGTGTTCGGCCACGGCCACGTGCCTTTCACGATCGACAACGTCTACGGCATCCTGTCGATGTTCTTCTGGACGCTGACCGTGATCGTCTCGCTGAAGTACGTCGTGCTCGTGCTGCGGGCCGACAACGAAGGCGAGGGCGGCCTGGTCGCGATGCTGGCGCTGGCCTCCCAGGCGGTGGTCGACAAGCCCCGGCTGCGCCAGGTGCTGCTGGTGGTCGGCATCTTCGGCACCTCGCTGTTTTACGGCGACGGCGTGATCACGCCGGCGATCTCGGTGCTGTCCGCGGTCGAGGGTCTGGAGGTGGTGTCGCCGCAGTTCAGGCACTACGTGATCCCGATCACCCTGGTCGTGCTGTTCTGCCTGTTCGCGCTGCAGAAGCACGGCACGGCGGGCATCGGCCGCTTCTTCGGCCCGATCACGCTGGCCTGGTTCTTCGCCATCGCGGTGCTCGGCGTGACGCAGATCCTGACCCATCCCGAGATCCTCAAGGCGCTGAGCCCGTTCTACGCGCTGCGCTTCATGTGGGAGAACCCGGGCACCAGCTTCATCATCCTGGGAGCCACCGTGCTGTGCGTGACCGGTGCCGAGGCGCTCTATGCCGACCTCGGCCACTTCGGCAAGAAGCCGATCCGCATCGCCTGGTTCTCGGTCGTCATGCCGGCCCTGACGCTCAACTACTTCGGCCAGGGCGCGCTGCTGCTCGAGAACCCGCTGGCCGTGAAGAACCCGTTCTTCATGATGGCGCCCGAGTGGGCCCTGCTGCCGCTGGTGCTGCTGGCCACCGCCGCCACCGTGATTGCCTCGCAGGCCCTGATCACCGGCGCCTTCAGCGTCACGCGCCAGGTGATCCAGCTCGGCTTCCTGCCGCGCATGAACATCGAGCACACCAGCGTGCGCACCGCGGGCCAGATCTACATCCCGTTCGTCAACTGGGGCCTGTTCGTGGCGATCGTGCTGGCGGTCGTGATGTTCCGCTCGTCGAGCAACCTGGCGGCCGCCTACGGCATCGCGGTGACCACCGACATGCTGATCACCACGGTGCTGACCTTCTTCGTGATCCGCTATGCCTGGAAGTACCCGCTCATCCTGTGCATCGCGGCCACCGGCGCCTTCTTCGTGGTCGACTTCCTGTTCTTCGCCTCGAACCTGCTCAAGCTGTTCGACGGCGGCTGGTTCCCGCTGCTGATCGGCGGCTCGATCTTCATGCTGATGCTGACCTGGAAGGAAGGGCGCCGGCTGATGGGCGAGACCCAGCTGGCCGAGGCCATCGACCTGCGCGGCTTCCTCGATTCGGTCTTCGTGAGCCCGCCGGCGCGGGTCGACGGCACCGCGGTCTTCATGACGGCCGAGCCGGGCGTGGTGCCGAATGCGCTGCTGCACAACTTGAAGCACAACAAGGTGCTGCACGACCAGAACCTGTTCGTCACGGTGCGCAACCACGAGGTGCCCTGGATCCCGATGGACAAGCGCATCGAGATGGAAGCGCTGGGCCACCACTGCTGGCAGGTGGTGGTGCACTACGGCTTCAAGAACGAAATCGACCTGCCGCGCGCGCTCGAGAACGCGCGGCTGCGCGGCTGCCAGATCGAGCCGATGGCCACCAGCTACTTCCTGTCGCGCGACGTCGTGATTCCTACCCTCGGCAGCGGCATGGCGCCCTGGCGTGAAAAGCTGTTTGCGCAGATGCACCACAACGCGAGCGGGGCGGCGGACTTCCTGGGGCTGCCGAACAACGCGGTGGTGGAGCTCGGCTCCAAGATAGAAATCTAGGATTCTCTTCACGAATCGGCTGAAAGCCGATGAGGGCGTCTTTCGCGTGCTCTGACGCAGCGTAGGATGCCCCCGCTGTTCCATGGAGATTTCTTGAAAGACTGCTCTTTTCGACTCAATGGCCAACCAATGAGTCAGTTGGTCATGGGCGCATCCGCTTATCCTGCTTTTTCAGGGCGAAGCGGTTACGTCAACAAGCCCTCCTACATGTGCGTGCCTAATTTTGGGGCATTGCCCATCGGCAAATACTACATCGTTGACCGAGTGTCAGGCGGCCGGCTGGGTTGGCTTCGGGATTGGGTGAAGGGAGACTGGTTTGGCCTGTACGCGGCTGATGGAAGGATTGACGACGAGACCTTCTGCGATGGTGTGAAAAGAGGTGGATTTCGATTGCATCCGAAGGCAGGTAGAGGGATCAGTGAAGGATGCATCACGCTTGATCGTCCGACGGATTTCGATGTCGTGCGCGGCATCTTGATCGCTACGCCAAAGGCGTTCATTTCGGGCGTTGACATCTTGACCTACGGCGCGGTGAACGTTACGCGATGAATCGAGCCAAAAAAGCCGTGCTGCTGGGCCTTTGGCTGGTGGTGGCGACGCTGGCGTATGCCAAGGTTTGGTATTTGTATTCGGAATATTTCCCCGAATATCCGGAGTGGGTCGGGGTTTGCATTGCCCATTTGAAAGACTTGATCAACAGCGAAGATGACCCAGAATTGACGCACTCGCTGTATATTTTCATATTGTCCTTTATCAACGTGGCCGTGTTCACATGGCTCGCTTGTCTTCTGATGCGCTGGATCAGACATCGCTGACAAAGGGCGCGCAGGGGCTTCACCACGCGCCGGATTGATCCGACGCGGAAGCTTGTCCACCTGCCTGCTGGGCCTCGGATCGCGCCGAGAATCGCGCACTCGGGCCGTCACATAATTCCGGATGCGTTTCTTCAAGGATTTGAGCCTCTCGGCCTTCACCGCCGGCTTCGTCGCCGTGCTGGTGGGCTTCACGAGTTCGGTGGCGATCGTGTTCCAGGCCGCCCAGGCCTTCGGCGCGACGCCCGAGATGGTGTCCTCCTGGATGTGGGCGCTGGGCATCGGCATGGGCCTGGCCTCGGTGCTTCCCTCGCTGTGGTGGCGCCAGCCGGTGATGATCGCCTGGAGCACGCCCGGTGCCGCCGTGCTGGCGGTCGCCGGCGCCGGCTACGGCATGAACGAGGCGGTCGGCGCCTTCATCGTCTGCGCGCTGCTGATGACGCTGGCCGGCGCCACCGGCTGGTTCGAGCGCGTCATGAACAAGATCCCGATGGCACTGGCTTCGGCGCTGCTGGCCGGCGTGCTGGCGCGATTCGGCCTGCAGGCCTTTATTGCCGCCCAGACCGCGCTGCCGCTGGTGCTGCTGATGCTGGGCGCCTATCTGGTGGCCAAGCGGGTGCTGCCGCGCTATGCGGTGCCGCTGACCCTGGGCGTGGGCATCGCCTTTGCCGCGGCGCGCGGCGAACTGGCCTGGGGTGCGGTGCACTTCAGCCTGGCGCTGCCGGTGTTCACGATGCCGGTGTTCAGCTGGCAGGCGGTGGTCAGTCTCGCGCTGCCGCTGTTCGTCGTCACCATGGCTTCGCAGAATCTGCCCGGCGTGGCGGCGATCCGGGCCGCGGGCTACGACATGCCGGTGTCGAAGCTGATCACGATCAGCGGCCTGTTCACGCTGGTGCTGGCGCCTTTCGGTGCCTTCGCGCTGAACCTGAGCGCCATCACCGCCGCGATCTGCATGGGCCGCGAAGCACACGAAGACCCGGCACGGCGCTACACGGCGGCGGTCAGCTGCGGCGCAATCTACATCGTGATCGGCGTGTTCGGGGCTGCCGTCACGGGCCTGCTGACCGCCTTCCCGAAAGAACTCGTCGCCACCATCGCCGGCCTGGCGCTGCTCGGCACCATCGGCGGCGGCCTGGCCGCTGCGGTGCGCGACGAGACGCACCGCGAGGCGGCGCTGATCACCTTCCTGGTCACGCTCTCGGGCGTCACGCTGGCGGGCATCGGCTCGGCCTTCTGGGGCGTGGTGGCCGGTGCGCTGGCGCTGGGCATCCAGCAGCTCGGCCGCAAGAAGGCCGCGCCGGGCAAGGACATCGCGCCTGCGTGCAAGATCAAGCAGGAAGCCAAAGCCGCTATTGGAAAGAACAGCCCGTGAACATCCTCTTCGTCGCCGACCCGCTCGAGCATTTCAAGATCTACAAGGACACCACTTTTTCGATGATGCGCGAGGCCCAGCGCCGCGGCCATGGCATCTCGGCCTGCGAGCCGCGCGACCTGGGCTGGCAGACCGGGCAGCCGGTGACGGCCGGCGTGCGCGACATCACGCTCACCGGCAACGGCGACGACTGGTTCACCGAAACCCCGCGCCGCCAGGCTGCGCTGCACGGCTTCGATGCGGTCCTGATGCGCAAGGACCCGCCCTTCGACGCCGAGTACATCTACGCCACGCACCTGCTGGGCCAGGCCGAGCGCGAAGGCGCGAAGGTCGTCAACAAGCCGGCCGCGCTGCGCGAGCACCCCGAAAAACTCGCGGTGATGGAGTTCCAGCAATTCACCAGCCCGACCCTGGTCACGCGCGACCCGGCGGCCGTGCGGGCCTTCCACGCCGAGCACAAGGACATCATCCTGAAGCCGCTCGACGGCATGGGCGGCATGGGCATCTTCCGCGTCCGCGAAGACGGGCTCAATCTGGGCTCGATCACCGAGACCCTCAACAAGAACGGCGCCGAGACCCTCATGGTGCAGCGCTTCGTGCCCGAGATCGCGGCCGGCGACAAGCGCATCCTGATCATCGGCGGCGAGCCGGTGCCCTTCGTGCTGGCCCGCATCCCGCAGGGCACCGAGGTGCGCGGCAACCTTGCGGCCGGCGGCAAGGGCGTGGCGCAGCCGCTGACGCCGAAGAACCGCGAGATCGCGGAGGCCGTGGGCCGCGCGCTGGCGCCGCGTGGGCTGCTTTTGATCGGCCTCGACGTGATCGGCGACTCCGTGACCGAGATCAACGTCACCAGCCCGACCTGCTTCCAGGAGATCACCGAACAGACCGGCTTCGACGTGCCGGCGATGTTCGTCGATGCGCTGGAGGCCGAGGTCCGGCGATGAAGGTCGAGCGCTTTGCCGCCTTTTCGGATGGACAGGTCGGCGGCAATCCCGCCGGGGTGGTCCTGTGCGACGCGTTGCCTCTCGCCGATGTCATGCAGGCGGTGGCGGCCGAGGTCGGCTATTCGGAGACTGTCTTTGCTGCGCCCACCGAGGACGGCTGGCGAGTCCGGTATTTCGCGCCCGAATCCGAAGTCGCCTTTTGCGGGCACGCGACGATCGCGCTCGGTGCGGCCCTCGCGCAGCGCCTCGGGGACGGGGTTTTCAAGCTGCAGCTCAACGCCGCTGCGATCAGCGTCGAGGGGCACCGCGAGGGGGCGACGGTCGCCGCGGCGCTGCAGTCGCCGCCGACCGCCAGCAGGCCGGCGTCCGATGCGCTGGTCGACACGGCGCTCGCCCTGTTTTCGTACCGGCGCGACGACCTGGATCCGCGGATTCCTCCGGCGATCGCCAATGCCGGGCTGAACCATCTGGTGCTGGCGCTACGCAGCCGAGCACGACTGGCCGCCATGCGCTACGAGCTTGAGGCCGGCCGGACGTTGATGACGGCCGAGGGCATCGGCACGATCAGCCTGGTCCATGCGCAGACCCCTCGGTGCTTCCATGCCCGCAATCCCTTTGCCATTGGCGGTGTCTACGAGGACCCGGCCACCGGCGCGGCGGCCGCGGCCCTGGGCGGCTATTTGCGTGACCTGGGCTGGTCGCACGAAGGCGCCATCGAGATCATCCAGGGCGAGGACATGGGCATGCGCTCGCGTCTTCGCGTGGAAATTTCGCCGGCGGCCGGGGCGAGCGTCCGCGTGTCCGGCAGCGCCCGGGTCATCGTCGACCCCTCGCGCCCGAGCACCTAGAAGTCGACGCTGGCGTTCAGCACGAAGGTGCGCGGCGCTCCCACAACGAGGTAGTTCGAGCCCGGAAAGCCGCCGGCCGAGGCCCAGGACGACTTGTTGAACAGGTTGCCGGGAGGGCGGGCACGCTGGCGCGCGCGACGGGACGCAGGGAGAAAGGACGCCGGCATGGAACGGCCCTTTGAATGCAACCGAGAACCGTTATTTGTCTCCAAAATCCGCGGCAACGCTTTTTTGAGGTCTCAGCTGCAGCGTCGTCCGTCGACGAACACTGCCAGCTCCTGCGGCGCGAACGCCGTCCATTGCTCGTTGGTCGTGAGCGGCGCCGTCACCACCACGGCGACGCGGTCGTTCGGCGTGGTGTGCTGGGCGAAGTCGATGCTCAGGTCTTCGTCGGACAGCTCGGCCGTCAGGAACGGGTGCTGGCGCTCGACGTACCAGAGGTGCGTCGAGGCATGCGCCCACAGCGCCTGGCCGTTCGACAGCATGAAGTTGAAGGTGCCGTGGGCGGCCAGCCGCGGCGCGAGTTCGCGCAAGGTCAAGGTCAGCTCGTCGACGCTCGGCACGCCGGCATGCGACTTGGCCAGCTCCTGCATGATCCAGCAGAACGCGTGTTCACTGTCGGTGCTGCCGACGGGATGGAAGTTGCCGTGCAGACGGGGCCGGAAATCCTTCAGGTCGCCGTTGTGCGCGAACACCCAGTAGCGGCCCCACAGCTCGCGCACGAACGGGTGGCAGTTCTGCAGGTTGACCGCGCCCTGCGTCGCCTTGCGGATATGGGCGATGACGTTGCGGCTCTGGATCGGGTAGCGCCGGATCAGCTCGGCCACCGGCGACTCACAGGCCGGCTGATGGTCGACGAAATGCCGCAGCCCCCGGTCCTCGAAGAAGGCGATGCCCCAGCCGTCGGCGTGGTGATCCGTGCGGCCGCCGCGCTGGGCGAAGCCCGTGAAGCTGAAGGTCACGTCGGTCGGCGTGTTGCAGTTCATTCCGAGCAGCTGGCACATGGCGGCTATTAGAACTGAAGCGGGCTCATGGCTGTGCGGCGGGCGGTTTCACCCGCAGCTGCCAGGCCGCGACGATCGCCAGCGCGCACAGGCCCGCCAGCATCAGGAACACCTCGTCGAAGGCCGCCAGCCGCGCCGGGCTGGTCGCCACGTTGGCGAGCGAATCGCCATGGGCCGCCAGCCGCCACTCGAGCACGATCGCGCACAGGCTGACACCGGCGGCGCCGCCCAGCATGCGCAGGAAATTGATCGCGCTGGCGCCCTGCGGAATCAGCGGCTTGGCCAGCGGGCGCATCGAGCCCAGGTTGAGCGAGGGCAGGATGAAGCCGAGTCCGATGCGCCCGATGACCGCGAAGGCCACCAGCAGCCACAGCGCACTGTCGAGCTTCAGCACCACCATCAGCGCGAAGGAGGCGGCGAGCAGCAGCAGCCCGGTGCACACCAGCAGCCAGGTCGGATGCCGGTCGGCCAGCCGGCCGACGCCGGCGATGGTGATCGCCAGCACGATGCCGGCCGGCAGCAGGATGGTGCCGACGTGCGACGCCGACAGCTGCAGCCCGACCTGCATGTAGACCGGCAGCAGGTAGGTCGAGCCGAACAGCGCCGTGCCGTAGATGAAGGCGACCACGCTGCCCATCGCGAACTGGCGGTACTGGAACAGGGCCAGGTTCATCAACGGCGCGCCGCCGCTCGCGGCCAGGCGCTTCTGCCAGGCAACGAAAGCGCCGAAGGCGATGCCGGCGCCGGCCAGCAGCAAGGTCGCGTGCAGGGCCGACTCGCCGCGCAGCGCGACCAGGCCGTTCAGCAGGCAGAGGGTACCGACCGTGCCGAGCGCCAGGCCGCGCCAGTCGAGGCCTTCGCTGCGTGCCGCGACCACGCCGCCGGGCGCGGTGGTCGGCACGAACTTGTAGGCCAGCCAGATCGACGCCAGGCAGAAAGGCACCACCATGAAGAAGATCGAACGCCAGCCGAACAGGTCGACCAGCACCCCGCCGATGCTCGGTCCGATGGCCGGCGCCAGCACCACGCCCATGCCGAAGATGCCGCTGGCGCGGCCCTGCTCGTGGGGCTGGAAGGCGCGCAGGATGATGATCGCCGGGATCGGCTGCACCACCCCCGCCGCCAGCCCCTCGGCCACGCGTGCGGCCAGCACCAGCGTGAAATCGGTCGCCAGTCCGCCGGCCATCCCGCCAGCCAGCAGCAGCACCATGGTGCCGACGTAGGTGCGCCGGTAGCCGTAGCGCGAGAGCAGCCAGGGCGTGGTCAGCATCGACACCGTCATCGCCACCATGAAGCCCGAGCTGACCCACTGGGCCCGCTCCTGGCCGAGCGAGAAATGGTGGCTCATGCCGGGGATGGCGACGTTGACGATCGTCGACGACATGATCGAGGCCATCACGCCGACCATGACCGAGACGAGCAGGAGCCAGCGGTAGCGCTCGCCGTAGCGGCTGCTCAGGGACTGCGGGGGAGGATTGTTCATCAAGGAGGGAAATTGCCGCGCTCGGCCGTCCTACAAGGATATCGGCGTTTGCACCGCTCCGCGCCCCTATGCGCGCCGCCAAAATCATCCGCTGTTCCGCACGCGATCCAGACCGCCATGCAATCCCAGAACCAGAACAACAGCCCAGACGCCGTCGCCGATTCGCTCGAAGCCGACGGCAGCAGCGCCGACAGCGCCGACACCGGCGGCTCGCTGGCCTCCGAGCTGCAGGTGCCGACACTGAGCCGGGCCTACCAGTGCCAGTGCGGCCGCCCGGTGTTCCTGCGCAACAGCCAGTGCCTGGCCTGCCTGACGCCGCTCGGCTACGTGGTCGAGCGGCTCGGCGTGGTGCCGCTCGCGCCGGCCGGTTTCGAGGGCGCCGAAGCCGACACCTTCACGCTCTTCGGCGACGTCCACGGCAAGGCCTACCGGCGATGCGCCAACCTCATGACGCCGGCAGCCTGCAACTGGATGGTGCCGGCGCCGCGCGAGGGTGACGACCCGGCCTTCAACACCGAGGGCTTGGTGCCCGGCCTGTGCCTGTCGTGCAGCGTGACGCGGACCATTCCCGACCTTTCGGTGGAAAGCAACGGCGCGCTCTGGCTGAGCCTCGAACTGGCCAAACGCCGGCTGATCTCGCAGCTCCTCGCGCTCGGCCTGCCCGTGGTCACGCGCCTGAGCGACCCGGGGCACGGCCTGGCCTTCGACTTCCTGAGCCATGTGCCGGGCGGACCGCACGTCATGACCGGCCACGAGATGGGCGTCATCACGCTGAATGCCGAAGAGGCCGAGGACGCCGTGCGCGAGCGCATCCGGGCCGAGATGCGCGAGCCCTACCGGACCCTGCTGGGCCACTTCCGGCACGAGATCGGCCACTACTACTGGGACCTGCTGGTGGCGCCGACACCGTGGGTCGACGGCTTCCGCCAGCTCTTCGGGGACGAACGCGACGACTACGCCGCGGCCTTGCGCAACCACTACGACAACGGTCCGCCGCTCGACTGGGCCGATCGCTTCGTGACCAGCTACGCGAGCTCGCATCCCTGGGAGGACTGGGCCGAGACCTGGGCCCACTACCTGCACATGGCGGACACCGCCGACACCGCGTTGAGCTTCGGCGTCGATGCGCAGAACGTCGAACTGACCAGCGACTTGTTCGGGCCTTCGGACCTCTGGCAGCCCGAGCACCCCGAGGCCGGCCGCTTCCTTGATTTCCTCAATGGGTGGGTGCGGCTGACCAACGTGCTGAACGAGCTGTCGCGCAGCATGGGCCAGCCCGACTACTACCCCTTCGTGCTGCCGCGGGCGGCGGTCGGCAAGCTTCAGTTCATCCACCAGGTGATCACCGAGCAGCGCGAGCGCGGCGGGTTGCCGGCGATGGCGGTGAAGGAGGAGGCGCCGGCTGCGCCCGAGCCCGAGGTTGTCAAGGTCGATCAGTCTCCGGCTCCAGGCTAGGCGGATTGAGGCATCCCGCCGGGCGGCACGCGGGGTAGCATCCACAAATGAACGAAGTACAGGTGATCGAGCAGGACGGAAAGCCGGCCTTCTACGTTGTTCCTGCAGCTCTGTGGAAGAAGGTGCGCGGAGAAGTCGAAGATGCGGATGACGTGGCCGCCTACGACCGGGCCGTTGCAAACGATGACGGGGTGCGCTTTCCAGCAGCGGTTGCGCACGCGATGGCCGACGGTGTTCATCCCGTGCGGGCCTGGCGAGAACACCGCGCAATGACGCAGGATGCCTTGGCCGCCGCCGCTGGCGTCAGCAAGCTTTTCATCAGCCAGATCGAGGGCGGCAAGCGCGCGGGCTCCACGGCGACGCTGAAAAAGCTGGCGGCGGCCTTGGGGATTTCGCTGGATGCGCTTGGCTGATGGATGGGTGCTTCGCCGCCCTCAGGCTACGGCCATTCGCGGTTGCCTTGTCTGATCTCGAGGCGGAAAAGTCCGCCTCATGCTCCCCTGGTTCAGGATTGCGCACTGCGGCCCGAATAATCGTCGGCGCGATGCGCACCAGGGTCTGAGCGGCGCCTGGCTTCGGCTCGCACTTGTACACGGTCGATGCTCGCCATCCGGATATCGTGGGCATCTCTGCGGGCGCCATCGTCGAACCAATGCACTTGGTGTCGACGGGGCACTACTTCGTGGACGACAAGGCGTCGTGGCACGAGATCTCGGACGGGCTACCGCAGTTCGGCGGTCGGTCAGGGTTCGAGTCGGCCGGTGCTTCTTCCGGTGGCTGCTCCGAGACAATGCGCTCGAACTCTCCCTCTGCCATCGTCCAGGCGCAACTCGATGCCTACAACGCGAAAGACCTGGAGGCACTCCTGCGAACCTATGCAGTCGACGCGGAGCAATTCGCGTTGAACGGAGAGCGCTTGGCGCGTGGGCATTCCGAACTCCGAACGCGATTCGCTGTCAGGCTCGCAGAGGCGGATATTCACGCACGGCTGTTGTCGAGGATCGTCATGGGAAACGTCGTGACCGACCACGAACTCGTGACACGCAACTTTCCGGAAGGCCGAGGCAGCGTGGAGATGCTCTGCATCTACGAGGTGCTGGGTGGCCATATCCAGAAGGCGACTTTTGCCCTGGGAGAGAAGAGGCTCGATGCCGACACACGGACCAAGATTCAGAAAGGTAGCGCATGAACTTTGGTGTCTTGGTATTCGATGAGGTCGAAGAACTCGACTTCATCGGCCCATGGGAGATGCTGACCATGTGGGGCAAGGTGGCGGACGGGCCGGCACGATGCATCGTGGTGGCCGAGTCCTCGCGGCCGGTGACGTGCGCGAAGGGACTGATCGTCCATCCGCACCTCGCTTTTGCCGACTGTCCGCCGCTCGACTATCTGTTGGTCCCCGGAGGGCAAGGCACGCGAAGGGAGGTCGGGAACCAGGCGCTGCTCGACTTCGTTTCGCTGCAGGCAGGAAGCTGCAAGGCCGTGCTGTCCGTTTGCACCGGGGCTTTCGTGCTGCATGCGGCCGGGCTGCTGTCCGGGAAGAGGGCGACGACGCATTGGGCCTCGCTCGAGCGGCTGCGCGCCTTGGGCGACGTCGACGTGGTCGAGGAACGCTATGTGCAGGATGGCAAGGTGTGGTCGTCAGCAGGGGTTTCGGCCGGCATGGACCTGATGCTGGCCTTCATCGCCACCGTGGCCGGCGAGGACGCAGCAGGCAAGGTTCAGTTCTCGGCGGAGTACTACCCTTCCGGCGTCAGATACGGCGGCTACGAAGGCCATGCGCAGGCGCCGGCGTACCTCGCGCCGCCGCTGTAGCCGGTACCCCACGGGGCTCACTCCTGAAGCGCGTCCTGCGCGGCGCAGCGCGCGCAGATGCAGGCCATGCGCCGCTGCCCCTCCGGCACCCGCGCCAGCAGGTCCTCGCTGAAGTCGACCTCCATGCACCAGCAGGCCGGCTGCACCTGGCCGGTCTCGCGCTCGATCTCCAGTGCGCAACGATTGGACTCGCCGCACAGCGGACAGCGCGACGGATCGGGGCGCTGCACCGCGTTCATCCAGCGACCTCGAACGGCGGCAGCTTCTTCGGCACCGCGACGTTGTCCAGCGTCACGTAGACCGGCAGCCCGTCGCGATAAGCCGGATAGTCCTCGCCCTGGATCAGCGGCAGCAGGTAGCGCCGGCATTTCTCTGTGATGCCCCAGCCGTCGTCCGAGATGAAATCGCGCGGCATGAACTTCTCGGCATTGGCCACCGCATCGAGCGATGCCGTGCCGAGCCGGTAGTCGTAGGGGACGTCGGAAATCCGCTCGATGGTCGGCATCACCGCGTTGCGTCCCTCCAGCGCCAGCTCGACTGCGCGCTGGCCCAGTTCATAGGCCTGCTTGACGTCGGTGGCCGACGCGATGTGCCGCGCCGCCCGCTGCAGGTAGTCGGCGACCGCCCAGTGGAACTTGTGGCCCAGCGCCTCCTTGACCATCTGCGCCACAACCGGGGCGGCACCGCCGAGCTGCGCATGGCCGAAGGCATCCTTGGTGCCCTGCTCGGCGAGGAAGCTGCCGTCAGGATGGTGGCAGCCTTCGGACACCACCACCGTGCAGTAGCCGTGGTACTTGACCAACGCGTCGACCCGGGCCAGGAAGGCCGGCTGGTCGAAGGGAATCTCAGGGAACAGGATCACGACCGGGATGCCCTGGTCGGCCACCAGCCCGCCGGCCGCGGCGATCCAGCCGGCGTGGCGGCCCATCACCTCGATCACGAAGACCTTGGTGGAGGTCGCAGCCATCGAACGCACGTCCATCGAGGCTTCGAGCGTCGACACCGCCACGTACTTGGCGACCGAGCCGAAGCCCGGGCAGCAATCCGTCAGGGGCAGGTCGTTGTCGATGGTCTTGGGCACATGGATCGCCTGCAGCGGATAGCCCAGCGACTGCGACAGCTGGCTCAGCTTGAAGCAGGTGTCGGCCGAATCGCCGCCGCCGTTGTAGAAGAAATAGCCGATGCCGTGGGCCTTGAAGACCTCGACCAGGCGCTCGTACTCGCGCCGGTTCTTGTCGAGCGACTTGAGCTTGTAGCGGCAGGACCCGAAGGCGCCGCTGGGCGTGCTGCGCAGCGCCGAAATCGCCTCGGCCGACTCGCGGCCGGTGTCGATCAGGTCCTCGGTGAGCGCACCGAGGATGCCGTTGCGGCCGGCGTAGACGTTGCCGATGCGGTCGGGATGCCGGCGCGCCGTCTCGATCACGCCGCAGGCCGAGGCGTTGATCACGGAGGTGACGCCGCCGGACTGGGCGTAGAAGGCGTTGAGGAGGGGCATGGCGGCATTGTCCCGCAGCCCCTCGCCGGGCGCCAGTGGCGGTTCAGCGGCCCGGCAGGCCCATCGCGCGCGCGATCACTTCCTTCATGATCTCGTTGGTGCCGCCGTAGATGCGCTGCACCCGGGCATCGGCGTAGGCGCGCGTTACCGGGTACTCCCACATGAAGCCGTAGCCGCCGTGCAGCTGCACGCATTCGTCCATCACCTTGCACTGCAGGTCGCTGGTCCAGTACTTGGCCATGCTGGCGGTCGCGGTGTCGAGCTTCTCGGCCATGAGCAGCTCGATGCACTTGTCGACGAAGACCTGCGCCACCTGCACCTCGGTCTGCAGTGCGGCCAGCGTGTAGCGGGTGTTCTGGTAGGCGCCCACCGGCTGGCCGAACACCTTGCGCTCCTTCACGTAGGCCACGGTCTGGTCGATCGCCGCCTGCGACGCCGCCACCGCGCTGATCGCGATCTGCAGCCGTTCCCAGGGCAGCTGCTCCATGAGGCAGACGAAGCCGCGGTTCTCCTGCGCGGCGCCGCCCAGCAGCGCCTCGGCCGGCAGCCGCACGCCGTCGAAGAACAGCTCGGAGGTGTCCTGCGCCTTCAGGCCCAGCTTCTTGAGCCGCTTGCCCTTCTCGAAGCCCGGCATGCCGCGCTCGACCAGGAACAGGCTGGTGCCCTTGGCGCCGCCGGCCGGGTCGGTCTTGGCGACCACGATCACCAGGTCGGCATGCCAGCCGTTGGTGATGAAGGTCTTGCTGCCGTTGAGCAGGTAGCTGCCGTCGGGCTGCTTGAGCGCGGTGCTGCGCACCGCTTGCAGATCGCTGCCGGCGGCCGGCTCGCTCATCGCGATGGCGCCGATCATCTCGCCGCTGGCGAGCCGGGGCAGGTAGTGCGCCTTCTGCGCCTCGGTGCCGTAGCGCAGGATGTAGGGCGCCACGATCTCGCTGTGCAGGCCCCAGCCGATGCCGGTGAAGCCGCGGGCCCAGAGCTCCTCGAACTGGATGACGGAATAGAGCAGGTCGGCGCCCGAGCCGCCGTATTCCTCCGGCAGCGACATGCACAGGAAGCCGTTCTGGCCGGCCTTGTTCCAGACTTCGCGGGCCACGTACCCCTGCTCTTCCCAGGCTTCGTGGAAGGGCGCGATCTCCTTGTCCATGAAGCGTCGGAAGGCGTCGCGGAAGGCCTCGTGGTCGGGACCGAAAAGAGTGCGTTCGATCATGGCGTCGCGCGCGGTGGAAAGACCGGTGCACGCTTCTGCAGGAAGGCCATCACGCCTTCGGCGAAGCTCGGCCGCTCGATCAGCTCGCGCTGGCGCTCGCTCTCGTAGTGCAGCTGCTCGGCCAGCGTGTGGCGCTCCGAGCGCTCGATCGCGTGGCGCGCCTCGTGCACCGCATGGACCGGCAGCTGCGCCAGGCGCTGGGCGATCTTCAGCGCCTCGAGCAGCAGCGGGCCATCGTCGATCGCGGCCCAGATCAGTCCCCACTGCGCCGCCGTTTCGGCATTGAGCTTCTCGTCGAGCAGCGCCATGCCCATCGCCCGCGCCGGGCCGACCCGCCGCGGAACGAACCAGGTGCAGCCGAGGTCCGGCACGATGCCGAGCTTGGGCAGGAAGGGCAGGTAGAAGTAGGCGCTGCGTGCCGCCACCACGATGTCGCAGGCCAGCGCCAGGCCGACGCCGGCGCCGGCGGCCGGGCCGTTGACCGCGCAGACCACCGGCACCGGGAGCTCGCGGAGCTCCTGGATCAGGGGGTTGCTCATGGTCTGCATCCAGTCGGCGGTCTGGTCGCCCAGGGTCTGGCCGTCTTCCGGCGGCCGCATCGCGCTCAGGTCGGCGCCGACGCAGAAGGCCTTGCCGGCACCGGTCAGCAGGACGGCGCGCACCTGGCTGTCGCTGCGCACCCGCGCGAAGCATTCGCGCAGTGCCTGCTGCAGGTCCAGCGCGACCGGATTGAGCTTGGACGGCAGGTTGAGCGTGAGGGTCGCGATGCCTTCGTTGAGCTCGTAGAGAACCGGGCCCATGTCAGAGCCGCTCCACGATCGTGACGTTGGCCATGCCGCCGCCCTCGCACATGGTCTGCAGCCCGTAGCGCTTGCCGCGCTGGCCGAGTGCGTTCACGAGCGTGGTCATCAGCTTGGTGCCCGAGGCGCCGAGCGGATGGCCGAGCGCGATCGCGCCGCCGTTGACGTTGAGCCGGGCCGGGTCGGCGCCCAGCTTCTGCAGCCAGGCCAGCGGAACCGGTGCGAAAGCCTCGTTGACTTCGTAGAGGTCGATGTCGTCGATCTTCATGCCGGCCTTGGCGAGCGCACGCGCGGTGGCGGGGATCGGGGCCTCGAGCATGATCACCGGGTCGTGGCCCATCACGCTCATGTGGTGGATGCGCGCCAGCGGCTTCACGCCCAGTGCCTTCAGGCCGCGCTCGTTGACCACCAGCACGCCGCTGGCGCCGTCGCAGATCTGACTCGCGGTGGCCGCCGTGCAGCGCCCGCCCTCGGCAATGAGCTTGACCCCGGCGATGCCTTCCAGCGTGGCTTCGAAGCGAATCCCCTCGTCGACGGTGTGCATCTCGCCGCTGCCGGAACCATCGGCCAGCCGCACCTCGACCGGAACGATCTCGTCGGCGAACAGCTGCTCGCGCGTGGCAGCGATCGCGCGCTGGTGGCTCTCGAAGGCATAGCGGTCGAGCATGTCCTTGGTCAGGCCGTAGTTCTTCGCGATCATCTCGGCGCCGGTGAACTGGCTGAACTCGACGCCGGGGTAGCGCCGCTGCATCGCCGGGCTCATGTAGGTGCCGAGGCCGGCCTTGGCCGGCAGCGCATTGGGCGTGAACATCGGCACCCGCGTCATGCTCTCGACGCCGGCCGCGATCACCGCGTCCATGCTGCCCGACATCACGGCCTGGGCCGCGAAGTGCAGCGCCTGCTGCGACGAGCCGCACTGGCGGTCGACCGAGGTGCCGGGCACCGATTCGGGCAGCTTCGAGGCCAGTACCGCGTTGCGCGCGACGTTGGTGGCCTGCTCGCCCACCTGGCTCACGCAGCCGAGGATGACGTCCTCCACGGCGGCCGGGTCGATGCCGCTGCGCGCCACCAGCGCGTCGATGACCTGGGCCGCCAGGTCGACCGGGTGCCAGCCCGACAACCTGCCGCCGCGACGGCCGCCCGCGGTGCGCGCGGTGGCCACGATGTATGCCTCTGCCATGGTGTGTCCTTCCTCCGAGAGATGGGGGCCCGGAGCGGACGGCGTCGGGCCGTCGGTTCACGACGGCGACGGAATGCGCCTTTCCTGGCCCGGAGCGTCGATGGTTCAACGCCCGGGGCGCCGGGTCAAGCCGGGGTCATCCCGTGGGCCCACAGTCGCCAAGGCGACCGCTCGGCCGGCGCCGGCCGGGCGGCCACCGACAGCGCGGCGGCGCTGAAGCGCACGCAGGACGGTTCGAGCGCCGCCACCAGTGCGCGGCGGTGCGAGTCGCTGCGGAAGCGCTCGCCGGGTTCCAGCACGATGTCGCGCCGGTCGTGGTCGAGCGTGATCCAGACCGCGCCGCGGGTGCATTCGATGTCGACTTCGTGGGCGTCGGGCAGCGTGAAGACGGCCATCTTCGGCAGGCTGAGGCTCAGGCGTTGGGTGCGGGGGTCCATGAAGAGCTCCTTTGCATTCGCGATGGGAATGAATATAGTGAGCAGGCCCCGCCGTGTCATACGGTGATTCGGAACTCGTTGCATGCTTCCCGAGAATGCGAAAAGCGCCGTATCGTCGGCCGACCTGCCCCCGCTCGAACTGCTGCGCAGCTTCGAGGCCGCGGCCCGCTGCCTGAGCTTCACGCAGGCCGCGGCCGAGCTGTTCCTGACCCAGTCGGCGGTCAGCCGGCAGATCCAGCAGCTCGAGGCAGCGCTCGGCGTGCTGCTGTTCGAGCGCCGCCATCGGGCGCTGGCGCTGACCGAGGCCGGGGCCGTGCTGCAGCGCGCGGTGGTCGAGAGCCTGGAGCGGCTGCGCGATGCCACCGCCCGCGTTCGCAGCGTGCCGCTGCCACGGCATGTGGCGGTCACGACCACGCCGGGATTCGCCTCTTTCTGGCTGATCCCGCGGCTGGCGCGCTTCACGGCCGATCATCCCGAGGTCGACGTAAGGGTGTCGGCCACCCTCGACGTGCTCGACCTCGAGCGCAGCCGGGTCGACGTCGCGGTGCGCTTCGTTCCCATCGCGCGCGGCACCGGGCTGGCGCTGTTCGAGGAAACCGTCCTGCCGCTGTGCGCGCCGGAGATCGCGGCGCGGCTGCACGAACCGGCCGACCTGCTGGGCCAGACCCTGCTCACGATCGACGAGCCCGGCCACGCCAACACGCCCACCGTCGACTGGGAGCCCTGGCTGCAGGTCATGGGCCTGAACGACCTGCGCATGAAGAACACGCTGCGCTTCACGCTCTACACCGACGCGGTCGCCGCGGCGGTAGCGGGCCAGGGCGTGGTGATCGGCCGGCTGCCGCTGGTGGGCGCGCTGGTGCGCAGCGGCCAGCTGGTGTCTCCCTTCGGCGAAGGTGCGGCCTCGCGCCGTGGCTATTTCGTCGACAGCGCGCGTCGTGCGTCGGCCAACCCGGACGCCCAGGATTTCGTGCGCTGGCTGCGGGCCGAGGCCGACGCCGCCCAAGGGCCGCCCTGAGGGCCGCGGGACCTCGGGGTCGCGACACGATTACAGTAGGTGCCATTCCGGGGCTTCCGAGCCCCCTCGCTTCGCTGACCAAGATTCCGATGACCCCGACGACAGAGACCGTTTCCGCACCCGAGGCCGCCGAGGCCCCCGCCGCATCCGCCACACCGGCCGCGCCCGCCGCCCCCAGGGAAGGCCGCCGCGGACGGCGCAAGCCCCGGCCCGAGGGCAGGCCCGACGCCAGGCCCGACGCCACGCCGAAGGCCGGCCCCGAGGCCAAGGGCGGCCAGCGCGCGCCTCGCAAGGCCAACGCGGTGCTGGAGCGCCTGTTCGAGCTCTATCCGAAGATGTTCGGGGCCCGCTTCCGGCCGCTGAAGCTCGGCGTCTACCAGGAGCTGCTGGCCCTGCATCCCGACGTGTTCAAGAAGGAGGACCTCAAGATCGCGCTCGGCCTGCATGCACGCTCGACCCGCTACCTCGATGCGGTGGCCGCCGGCGAGCAGCGCCATGACCTGAACGGCGTGCCGGTCGAGCCCGTGGCCCCCGAGCACGTGCACCACGCCATCCTCGAAGTCTTCAAGCGCCGCCAGGCGCGCACCGCGGAAGACCTGCGGCCGAAGCTGCGCGCCCGCCTGGTCGAGGCCATCGAGGCCTCGGGCCTGTCGCGCGAGGACTACGTGCTGGCCGTGCGCACGCAGGACGAAGTCACCAACGCCGTGCTCGACGAGGCCTTCGTTGAAGTCGGTGCCCGCACCGCCAAGCGCGAGGCCTTGCTGCGTGCCTTCGAGGCCAGCGGCCGCACGGTGGCGGAGTTCGCGGAGATGTACGGCATGGACCCGGCCGAGGTGGGGCGGACCCTGGCGCGCGCCCGGCCGGCGCCTGGCGGCTGACGACGCCGGTCCGTCAGCCGAGCTTGACGGGCAAGGTCGGCCGAGTCCGCCGACGCGGCGTTGTGGAGGTGTCGCCCTTCAGCCACCCCCGTTGCAGGAGTTGTCCATGAAAGCTCGCGTCATCGCCTGGGCCCTGGCTTGCGCGGCCTTCGCCGCCTTGCCCGCGCAAGCGCAGCGCGCCTCGGAGGCCGACGCGCTCCATGTGCTGAATCGCCTCGGCTACGGCCCCGCGCCCGGCGACCTGGCGCATGTGCGGCAGGTCGGCATCGATCGCTACATCGACGAGCAGCTGCACCCCGAGCGCCTGCCGCTGCCGGCCGATCTCGCGCAGCAGCTCGCCGCCCTGCCGACGGCCGCGGCGTCGCAGCGGGAGCTGATCACGCGGTACCGCGAGGCGGCGCAGGCGGTCAAGTACGGCGGCGACGAGGCCCGGGCGGCACGCCGCGAGGCCCTCCGGCAGCTCGACATCGAATCGGGCCAGGCGCGTCTCTGGCGGGCCGCGCGCAGTCCGCGCCAGCTCGAGGAGCGGATGGTGGACTTCTGGTTCAACCACTTCAACGTCTTCGTCGGCAAGGGCCTGGACCGGGTGCTGGTCGGCAACTACGAGCGCGAGGCGATCCGGCCCTACGCGATGGGCCGCTTCCGCGACCTGCTGGGGGCCACGGCCCATCACCCGGCGATGCTGTTCTACCTGGACAACTGGCAGTCCGTGGCCGCGGGCTCGCAGCCGCCAGGCGGCGCCGGCCCGGCCGCCAGGGCCAGCGGCCTGAACGAGAACTACGCCCGCGAGCTGATGGAGCTGCACACGCTGGGCGTCGATGGCGGCTACACCCAGCAGGACGTGACCGAGCTGGCCCGCGTGCTGACCGGATGGACCTTCGCGCCGCGCCTGACCACCGGTGCCTCGGTCTTCGCGTTCGACGCGCGGCGGCACGACCGCGGCGACAAGCTCTGGCTCGGGCAGCGGATCGGCGACCAGGGGCAGGCCGAGGGCGAGCGGGCGCTGGACCTGCTGGCGATGCATCCGGCCACCGCGCGCCACGTCAGCTACCAGCTGGCGCAGTACTTCGTCGCCGACCAGCCGCCCGCAGCGCTGGTCGACCGCCTCGCCCGGCGCTACCTGGCGAGCGGCGGCGACATCCAGGCGCTGCTCGAGACCCTGTTCGCCAGCCCCGAGTTCCGCAGTCCCAAGGTGCAGGGACAGAAGTTCAAGACGCCCTACGACTACGTGGTCTCGACTGTCCGCGCCACCGACTGGCCTTCGACCGACGTCCGGCCCCTGCTCGGCACGCTGCGCCAACTCGGCATGCCGCTCTACGGCTGCCAGACGCCGGACGGCTACAAGAACACCCAGGACGCCTGGCTCAACCCGGACGCGATCACGCGCCGCATCGCCTTTGCGACCGCCCTGGCATCGGGCCGGCTGCCGGCCGCGCCCACGCAGCCGGTCGATGCCCAGGCGCTGCTGGCGACGCTGGGCGGCGGCATCTCGCCCAAGACCCGTGCCGCCCTGGCCGAGGCCGCGCCCGAGCTGCAGGCGCCGATGGCGCTCGGCAGCCCGGATTTCATGCACCGCTGACTTGCCGGGAGCCGCCATGCTGCGTCGCGATCTGCTGAAACTCGCCGTCCAGGGCGGCGCCGTCCTGCTCCCGATCGGCCCCTCTGCGTGGGCCGCGGTGGGCGAGAGCCTTACCGCCGCGCCGCCGCGGCTGGTGGTGATCTTCCTGCGCGGGGCCGTCGATGGCCTGAGCGTCGTCGTGCCCCATGCCGACGACGCCTATTACGCCGCCCGCCCGTCCATCGCCCTGGCGCGTCCGGGCGACGATGGCGGGGTGCTCGACCTCGACGGCCGCTTCGGCCTGCATCCCGCGCTGGCGCCCCTGATGCCGCTGTGGCGGGCCGGCCAGCTCGGCTTCGTGCAGGCCTGCGGCTCACCCGATGCGACGCGCTCGCATTTCGATGCCCAGGACTACATGGAATCCGGCACGCCGGGGCGCAAGTCGACCGCCGACGGCTGGCTCAACCGGCTGCTCGGCGCGCTGCCGCCCGACCCGGCGGGCGGCGCGAGCGCCACCCGGGCCGTCAGCATGGGCCCGGTGCTGCCGCGCATCTACGCGGGCCGCAACAGCGTCGCCAATGTCCCGCTGGGGGCCGCCGCCGGCAAGCCGACGCTGCTCGACCGGCCGCAGGTCGCCGAAGCCTTCGGCCGGCTCTACGGCGGCGACGATGCCTTGTCGCGGGCCTTCCAGGCGTCGCGCCAATCGCACCAGGAGGTGATGCGCTCGATGAACGGCGACAGCCTGGAGCGCGAGATGCAGGCCGCCAGCAACGGCGCTCCGTTGCCGAATGGCTTCCCCGACAACGCGGCCCGGCTCGCGACCCTGATGCGCAACGACCCGCGGGTGCAGCTGGCCTTCATGGACCTGGGCGGCTGGGACACACACGCCAACCAGGGCGCAGCCAGCGGCCAGCTCGCCAACCGGCTCGGGCCGCTGGGGCAGGGCCTGTCGGCCCTTGCGACGCGGCTGGGCCCGGTGTGGAACGACACGGTGGTGGTGGTGATGTCCGAGTTCGGCCGGACGGTGCGCCAGAACGGCAACGGCGGCACCGACCACGGCCATGGCAACGTGATGTGGCTGCTCGGCGGGCGGGTGGCCGGCGGCCGCGTGCACGGACGCTGGCCGGGCCTGGACGATGGCGCGCTGCACGAGGGCCGCGACCTGGCGGTGACCACCGATTTCCGCCAGGTGCTGGCGGAAATCGGCGAGCGGCACCTGCGCCTGCAGGACGCGCGGATGGCCGAGCTGTTTCCGGGTTTCGCCTTCAGGGCGCCGGGTGCGGCGCAGGGCCTGATGCGCGCCTGAACTCAGGCCGTGCCGGCCTTCACCTTGAGGCGCCAGGCGTGCAGCAGCGGCTCGGTGTAGCCGCTCGGCTGCTCGATGCCCTTGAACACCAGGTCCTGCGCCGCCTTGTACGCCGCCGAGGTCGAGAAGTGGCCGGCCATGTTCTTGTAGAGCGGGTCGCCGGCGTTCTGCTGGTCGACCACCGCGGCCATGCGCTCGAAGGTGGCGTTGACCTGCTCCTTCGTGACCACGCCGTGCAGCAGCCAGTTGGCGATGTGCTGGCTGGAGATGCGCAGGGTGGCGCGGTCTTCCATCAGGCCGATGTCGTGGATGTCCGGCACCTTGGAGCAACCCACGCCCTGGTCGATCCAGCGCACCACGTAGCCCAGGATGCCCTGCACGTTGTTGTCGAGCTCCTGCTGGCGCTCGGCGGCGGTCCAGTTCACCGATGGCACCACCGGCACCTTCAGCAGGTCGTTCAGGATGTTGTCGCGCTCGGCATTGGCGTCGATCTTCTCGAGTTCCTTCTGCACCTCGGCCACGCTGACCTGGTGGTAGTGCAGCGCATGCAGCGTGGCGGCGGTGGGCGAGGGCACCCAGGCGGTGTTGGCGCCGGCCTTGGGGTGGGCGATCTTCTGCTCGAGCATCGCGTGCATCAGGTCGGGCATGGCCCACATGCCCTTGCCGATCTGGGCCTTGCCGCGCAGGCCGCACGAGAGGCCCACCAGCACATTGTTCTTCTCGTAGGCCTGGATCCAGGGCGTGGACTTCATGTCGCCCTTGCGCAGCATCGGGCCGGCCTGCATGGCGGTGTGCATCTCGTCGCCGGTGCGGTCGAGGAAGCCGGTGTTGATGAAGGCCACGCGCGCGGCCGCTTCGGCGATGCAGGCCTTGAGGTTGATGCTGGTGCGGCGTTCCTCGTCCATGATGCCGAGCTTGACCGTGTTGGCCGGCAGGCCGAGCAGTTGCTCGACCGCGCCGAACAGCGCGCTCGCGAAGGCCACTTCGGCCGGGCCGTGCATCTTCGGCTTCACGATGTAGACGCTGCCGGTGCGCGAGTTGCCCTTGCGCTTCAGGTCGATGGTGGCGATGGTCGTGGTGATGACCGCGTCCATGATGCCTTCGGGGATCTCCTTGCCGCCGGCGTACAGGATGGCCGGATTGGTCATCAGGTGGCCGACGTTGCGCACGAACATCAGCGAGCGGCCGTGCAGCTTCACCGGCTGGCCGTCGGCGCCGGTGTATTCGCGGTCCGGGTTCAGGCCGCGGGTGAAGGTCTTGCCGCCCTTCGCGACTTCCTCGGTCAGGTCGCCCTTGAGGATGCCGAGCCAGTTCGAGTAGGCCAGCACCTTGTCGGCCGCATCGACCACCGCCACCGAGTCTTCCAGGTCGAGGATGGTCGACAGCGCGGCTTCGAGCACCACGTCGCTGACGCCGGCCGCGTCGCTCTTGCCGATCGCGGTCGAGCGGTCGATCTGGATGTCGAGGTGGATGCCGTTGTGCTTGAGCAGCACCGACTGCGGCGCCGCCGCCTCGCCGGTGTAGCCGATGAACTGCGACGGGTCCTTGAGGCCGGTGCTGCTGCTCTGCAGCGCGATCACCAGCTTGCCGTGCTCGACCTTGTAGCCGGTCGCCATCTTGTGCGAGCCGTTGTCCAGCGGCGCGGCCTGGTCGAGCACGTGGCGCGCGAACTCGATCACCTTGGCGCCGCGTGCCGGGTTGTAGCCCTTGCCCTTCTCGGCGCCGCCGGTCTCGGGAATCGCGTCGGTGCCGTAGAGCGCGTCGTACAGCGAGCCCCAGCGCGCGTTGGCCGCGTTCAGCGCATAGCGCGCATTGAGGATCGGCACCACCAGCTGCGGGCCGGCCTGGAGGGCCAGCTCGGCGTCGACGTTGGCGGTGGTGGTCTGCACGTCCTTGGGCTGCGGCAGCAGGTAGCCGATCGATTCGAGGAAGGCGCGGTAGGCCGGCATGTCGGCGATCGGGCCCGGGTGCGCCTTGTGCCAGGCATCCATCTCGGACTGCAGCCGGTCGCGTTCGGCCAGCAGGGCCAGGTTCTTGGGCGCGAACTCGCTCACGATGGCGTCGAAGCCCTTCCAGAAGACCTCGCTGGCGACGCCGGTCGCGGGCAGCACCTGCTGCTCGATGAACTGGTGCAGTTCGGTGGCGACCTGGAGGCCGTGGACGGTGGTGCGGGCGGTCATGGTTCTGTACTCCTTGAATAGATGCTTGCCAGCACTTTATTCGATACAAGTCTGGCGAGTAATAGCCGAAAACGGGTTTTATCCGTGACCAAAACGAAGGTAATCAACGACGAGGTCCGTGCACCGCAAGCGTACGCGCACCGCCGCGGGAAATCCGCGCTGCAAGCTTCAGACCTGACAGCCGAGCGGCATACAGTGCATGCGGGCGCGGCTTGACAGGAGGCGGAAATGCCGGCTTAATTCTGTTGTATAGAATATTGTTCTATTGGATAGAATTATCAATCCACCACCCCGAAGGAGATGCCCCCCGATGCCCGCCCCCGACGTGCTCATCAGCGAGGTTGGCCCTCGCGACGGCCTGCAATCGGTCAAGGCCACCATGCCGACCGAACACAAGCTGCGCTGGATCGACGCCCTCCACGCCGCCGGCCTGCGCGAGATCGAGGTGGCCTCTTTCGTGCCGGCCCGCCTGCTGCCGCAGATGGCCGACGCCGCCGAGGTGGTCAGGCATGCGATCACCCTGCCCGGCCTCACCGTGATGGCGCTGGTGCCCAATCGCCGCGGCGCCGAAGCCGCGCTCGCTGCCGGCGTCCACAAGCTCACCATGCCGGTGTCCGCCAGCGCTGCCCATTCGCTCGCCAACGTGCGCAAGACGCGCGAAGAGATGGTCGAGGAAGTCCGGGCCATCGCGGCGCTCCGGCGCGAGATGGCGCCGCAGGTCCGGCTCGAGGCCGGCATCTCGACCGCCTTCGGCTGCACCTTGCAGGGCGAGGTGCCCGAGGACGAGGTGATCCGGCTTGCGGTGCAATGCGTCGCCGCGGGCGCCGACGAATCGGGCCTGTCGGACACCGTCGGCTATGCCAATCCGGCGCAGGTGCGCCGCCTGTTCAGGCGCTTGCGCGCGGAACTCGGCGACCGGGCGGGCGCGGCCCACATGCACAACACGCGCGGACTCGGCCTGGCCAACTGCCTGGCCGCCTATGAAGAGGGCGTACGTACCTTCGATGCATCGCTCGGTGGCCTGGGCGGCTGTCCCTATGCGCCGGGAGCGTCGGGCAACGTGGTCACCGAAGACCTGGTCTTCATGTTCGAGGCCATGGGCGTCCGCACCGGCGTCGATCTCGCCAGACTCATCGCGGCCCGCGCGCCGCTCGCAGCCGGCCTGCCGGGCGAACCGGTCTACGGCATGACGCCCGAGGCCGGCCTGCCAAAGGGCTTCACGCAAGGAAAGCAGTCCCATGTCTGAGTCCAAGCCCCCCCTGCCGTATGCCGGCATCCGCGTCGTGGAGTTCACCCACATGGTGATGGGCCCCACCTGCGGCCTCTTGCTGGGCGACCTCGGGGCCGAGGTCATCAAGGTCGAGCCGATCGACGGCGACAACACCCGCCGCCTGCTCGGCTCGGGCGCGGGCTTCTTCCCGACCTTCAACCGCAACAAGAAGAGCATCGCGCTCGACCTCAAGAAACCCGAGGGCGTGGAGGCCGCGCTGCGCCTGATCGCCACCGCCGACATCGTGAGCGAGAACTTCAAGCCCGGCACGATGAAGAAGCTCGGCCTCGACTACGACAGCTTGAAGAAGCTGAACCCGAGGCTGATCTACGTCAGCCACAAGGGCTTCCTGCCCGGCCCCTACGACCACCGCACGGCGCTCGACGAAGTGGTGCAGATGATGGGTGGCCTGGCCTACATGACCGGCCGCGCCGGCGACCCGCTGCGCGCCGGCACCAGCGTCAACGACATCATGGGCGGCATGTTCGGCGCCATCGGCGCGATGGCCGCGCTGCGCCAGCGCGACCAGACCGGCCAAGGCTGCGAGGTGCAGTCGGCGCTGTTCGAGAACAACGTCTTCCTGGTTGCGCAGCACATGATGCAGTTCGCCGCCACCGGCCGCGCCGCCGACCCGATGCCCAGCCGCATCTCGGCCTGGGGCGTGTACGACGTCTTCACCGTCAAGGACGGCGAACAGATCTTCCTGGCGGCGGTCAGCGACAAGCAGTGGGGCATCTTCTGCAAGGCCTTCGGGCTCGAGGAACTGCTGGCGGATCCGCGCCTGGCGACCAACAACGACCGCGTGCTGGCGCGCGACTGGATGATGCCGATGCTGCGTTCGCACCTGGCCGGCCGCAGCGCGGCCGAGCTCAGCGCCGTGTTCGAGCAGAACGAACTGCCCTTCGCGCCCATCACCCGGCCGCAGGCGCTGTTCGACGATCCGCACCTCAATGCCACCGGCGGCCTGGCGCCGATCCGCATGAACGACGGCAGCCTGTCGAAGGTGCCGCTGATGCCGTTCACGCTCGGCGGCGAACGCCCGGGCGTACGGCTGCAGCCGCCGCTGCTCGGGGAGCACACGGACGCGCTGCTCGGCGAAGTCGGCTACAGCGAGGCGCAGATCGCGCAGCTCAAGGCGAAGGGCGCGATCGCCGGCGAATGAAGGCCATGCCCCGCGGGACCGCGCCCGCTCGTGATAATCGCCGGCGATGGACCGCCTGAAGCAACTCGAATCCTTCGTCGCGATCGCCGCCCGCGGCAGCCTCACGGCGGCGGCCAAGGCCGAGGGCGTGGCGCCGGCGATCGTCGGCCGGCGCATCGACGCGCTCGAGGAGCGGCTGGGCGTCAAGCTGCTGGTGCGCACCACGCGCCGGATCGCGCTCACCCACGAAGGCAGCGCCTTCCTGGAAGACTGCCAGCGGCTGCTGGTCGAACTGGCGAACGCCGAGGCCAGCGTCAGCGCCGGCGGCGTCAAGGCCAGCGGCCACCTGCGCGTCACCGCGCCGGCCGGTTTCGGCCGCCGCCACGTGGCACCGCTGGTGCCGCGCTTCCACGAACTGCACCCCGAGGTCACGATCTCGCTGAACCTCAGCGACCGGCTGGTCGACATGGCGGGCGAGAGCTTCGATTGCGCAGTGCGGGTCGGCGACCTGCCCGACTCGTCGCTGGTCAGCCTGCGGCTGGCCGACAACCGTCGGCGCTGCGTTGCTACGCCCGATTTCGTGCGCCGCCACGGGGCCCCGCGCCATCCGGGGGAGCTGGCGCGCTTCGCCTGCCTGAGCCTGTCGAGCGACGCCTCGCAAACCCGCGGCTGGGCCTTCCGGGTGCCGGCGGCCGGCGGCGAGCATGAAGTGATCTACCTGAAGCCGACCGGTCCGCTCGACTGCTCCGACGGCCAGGTGCTGCACGACTGGTGCCTGGCCGGCCACGGCATCGCCTGGCGCAGCACCTGGGAGGTCGAGGCCGAGATCGATGCCGGCCTGCTGGTGCCACTGCTCGACGAGTTCGCCGCGCCGCCCAACGGCATCTACGCCGTGTTCCCGCAGCGCAAGCACCTGCCGCTGCGGGTGCGGCTGTGGCTGGATTTCCTGAAGGCCCAGTACGCCCGGCCGGAGTTCTGGGGCGGCACAATCGCGGCGCCGTAGAACCACAAGAAGGAAACCCCCGATGACCCTCGAAGCCATCCTTGCCTATCTGCACCTGCTGGCCATCCTGACCATGGTGGTCTTCATCGCCAGCGAGGCCGCGCTGTGCCGCGTCGAGTGGCTCAACGCCGCGGTGGTCGAGCGCCTGGCCAAGGTCGACAGGGTCTACGGCACCGCCGCGGTGGCGGTGATCGCCACCGGCGTGGCGCGCACCTGGTGGGGCATGAAGGGCACGGCCTGGTACTGGACCAATCCGCTGCTGCACCTGAAGCTCACGCTGTTCGTCATCGTCGGCGTGATCTCGATCTTTCCGGCGATTCGCTACCTGCGCTGGCGCCAGGCGCTGCGCACCACCGGCGCACTGCCGGCCGAGGCCGAGATCCGCAAGACCCGCAAGCTGGTGATGATCCAGGCGCACATCATCGCGGTCATCCCGCTGGCGGCGGTGTTCCTGGCGCGCGGCTTCGGCAAGTAGCGCTGCGCATCAGGCCAGGGATACCGCGGAACCGGCTTTGCCGGGCCGCTGGTGTTGCCCCCGGTAGGGGGTGGGCGCCCTGACACGAAGTGCAGGGCAACCTGGGGGCGAGCTCAAGCTCCCGCTTCGCACTTCTTCATGAAGCTGGTCTTGGCGGCGCCGGCCAGCGGCTTGCCGTTCTTGTCGATCGCCTTGGCGGCGCAAGCCGGTGCGGCGGCGGCCGCGGTGTCCTTCTCGCACTTCTTGACGAAGCTGGTCTTGGCCGCGCCGCTCAGCTTCTTGTCCGCCGCCTGGGTGTCGCAGGGGGAAGCGTGCGCGATGCCGAACGACAGGGTGGCGCCCAGAGCCAGCAGGGAAAGGAGCTTTTTCATGATGTAGGAGTCCTTGGAAAGTCGGTTGACACGGTGTTCCCCCGCCCCGGGGCTGTTCATCCTAACGGCCGACGTTCACTGTTGGATGACGTTCGTTACGGGTACGCCTTTTGGCCCCGGTAAAATCCCGCGATGCTATTGGTCAAACAGGAGCTGCTCGCGGCGCTCGCGAACACGCTCGAATCCCTCTCGCCCGGCGCCGGCAGCAAAGCCGCGTTCGAGTCGCCCAAGGTGGCGGCCCATGGCGATTTCGCCAGCACCGCCGCCATGCAGTTGGCGAAGCCGCTGCAGCGCAAGCCGCGCGAGCTGGCCGAACAGCTGGCGGCCGCGCTGCAGGCCACGCCCGCCTTCGCCCAATGGGTCGAGGCGGTCGAGATCGCCGGCCCCGGCTTCCTCAACATCCGCCTCAAGACCGCGGCCCGCCAGCAGGTGGTGCGCGAGATCCTCCAGGCCGGCGCCGCCTTCGGCAGCCAGCCCGCGCGCGACGAGCGGGTGCTGGTCGAGTTCGTCTCGGCCAACCCGACCGGCCCGCTGCACGTCGGCCACGGCCGCCAGGCGGCGCTGGGCGACGCCATCTGCAACCTGCTCGCCACGCAGGGCGACAAGGTCTGGCGCGAGTTCTACTACAACGACGCCGGCGTGCAGATCCAGACCCTGGCCACCAGCACGCAGCTGCGCGCCAAGGGCTTCAAGCCGGGCGACCCCGAGTGGCCCGAGCAGGCCTACAACGGCGAGTACATCGCCGACATCGCGGCCGACTTCAAGGCCAGAAAGACCGTGCGCTCGGACGACCGCGAATACACCGCCAGCGGCGACGTCGAGGACATCGACTCGATCCGCCAGTTCGCGGTGGCCTACCTGCGCCACGAGCAGGACCTCGACCTGAAGGCCTTCCAGGTCCGGTTCGACAACTACTACCTGGAGTCCAGCCTCTACACCAGCGGCCGGGTCGCCGCCACGGTGCAGAAGCTGGTCGATGCCGGCAAGACCTACGAGCAGGACGGCGCGCTGTGGCTCAAGTCGACCGACTACGGCGACGACAAGGACCGGGTCATGCGCAAGGGCGATGGCAGCTACACCTATTTCGTGCCCGACGTCGCCTACCACATCGCCAAGTGGGAGCGCGGCTTCCACAAGGTGGTCAACATCCAGGGCACCGACCACCATGGCACGATCGCGCGGGTGCGTGCCGGCCTGCAGGCGGCCGGGGTCGGCATCCCGGCCGGCTATCCCGACTACGTGCTGCACACCATGGTGCGCGTGGTGCGCGGCGGCGAAGAGGTCAAGATCAGCAAGCGCGCCGGCAGCTACGTCACTTTGCGCGACCTGATCGAATGGACCAGCACCGATGCGGTGCGCTTCTTCCTGCTGAGCCGCAAGCCCGACACCGAATACACCTTCGACATCGACCTGGCGCTGGCGCAGAACAACGACAACCCGGTGTACTACGTCCAGTACGCCCACGCGCGCATCTGCTCGGTGCTGGCGGCCTGGGGCGGTGACCCGGCGAGCCTCGAAGGCGCCGACCTGTCGCCGCTCGAAAGCCCGGCGTCGCAGGCGCTGCTGCTGCAACTGGCCAAGTACCCCGCGATGCTGACCGCCGCGGCCAAGGATTTCGCGCCCCACGACGTCACTTTCTACCTGCGCGAACTGGCCGCCAGCTACCACAGCTACTACGACGCCGAGCGCATCCTGGTCGACGACGAGCCGGTCAAGCGGGCTCGGCTGGCGCTGGTCGCCGCGACCGCGCGGGTGCTGCACAATGGCCTCGCTGTTCTGGGCGTCAGTGCGCCGCAGAAGATGTGATTCCTCTCTCCACCATGAAACAAAGACAAAGCGGCAACATCGTCATCGGGTTGATCATCGGCCTGGTGCTCGGCCTGGGCATCGCGCTCGGCATCGCGGTCTACGTGACCAAGGTGCCGATCCCGTTCATGACCAAGACCCAGCGCGGTGGCGCCGAACAGGACGAAGCCGAGGCGCGCAAGAACCGCGACTGGGACCCCAATGCGCCCCTGGCGGGCAAGGCCGGCGCGCCGGGCCGTGGTCCGGCGACCGCGGCCCCGGTTCCGGCCACCGCTCCTGCAACGGCCGCGGCGCCGCCCACGGCCCCGGTGCCGGTGGTGGTGGCCCCCGGCAGCACCGCCACGCCGCGGCCGCCGCGGACCGCGCCGGCGCCGGCGGAAGCCAATGCGCTGCCGCCCTCGAACGACCCGATCGGCGATCTCGCCAAGGCGCGCAGCGGCTCGGGCAGCGGCGCGGCGGCGGCCGGCACCGGGACCGATCCCTTCATGTACTTCGTCCAGGCGGGTGCTTTCCGAACCCAGGAAGATGCCGACGCCCAGCGCGCCAAGCTCTCGCTGATGGGCGTCGAGGCGCGCGTGACCGAGCGCGAGCAGGCGGGCCGCACGGTCTACCGGGTGCGCGCGGGTCCGTTCAACAAGAAGGACGACGCCGACCAGCTCAAGGAGCGCCTGGACAGCGGAGGCCTCGAATCCGCCCTCGTCCGCGTCCAGCGCTAGAAAATGGCCCCCACGCTCCCCCACTTCGTGTGGGTCGCTGCCCCCCCGAAGGGGGCCGCAGGCCGCCTTGGGGCGGCCCGGCGCCGGCCTCTTCACCGATCTTTACTTCGTGCGCCCGGGGAACTCCACCCCGGTTCGCGGGCTCTTTCTGCCGACAGGAGAATTTCCAAATGCAACGTCGTGACTTTTCTTTGGCCGCTGCCTCGCTGGCCCTTCTTCCGCTGGCCAGCCCTTCGCATGCGCAGGGCCGTGCCTTCAAGGCCGGCACCGACTACATCGTGCTCGGCAAGCCGGCACCGGTCGATGCGCCGGCCGGCAAGGTCGAAGTGATCGAGTTCTTCTCGTTCAACTGCCCGCACTGCGCGGCCTTCGAGCCGAAGGTCGAGCCCTGGATCAAGCAGCTGCCGCCGCATGTCGCGTTCCGGCGGGTGCCGGTGCCCTTCGTCGGCAACGACACCGACGCCAAGGCGCGCTTCTACTATGCGCTGGAGGCCATGGGCAAGGCCGACGAATTCGTGCCCAAGGTCTTCCAGGCGATCCACCAGCAGCGCCTGAACCTGACCGGCGACGCCGCGATCCAGGCCTGGGTCGACAAGCAGCCGGGCCTCGATGCGAAGAAGTTCGCCGAGCTTTTCAAGTCCTTCTCGGTGGTCGGCAAGGCCAAGCGCGCCGCCCAGCTGACGACCGACTACCAGGTCGCCGGCGTGCCCGCCCTGGGCGTGGCCGGCCGCTGGTATGTCGACGGCGACACCGCCGGCTCGCTCGACCGCGCCTTGCAGACGGTCGATTTCCTGGTCACGGAAGCCCGCAAGGGCTGAGCGAAGGGCGGCGCCGCCGCCACATTTCCGTTCACGAAGCCCGCATCCGCGGGCTTTTTCGTCAAGGCCGCGCGAGGCGGCGTCCCGCGGACGCTTACAATCGCAGAGCAAGTTTCGTGCCTCTATGACATTTCCCTTACGCTCTTCCCCCCGCCGTCGTCCTGTGCGCGTGCTGATGCTCGCCCTGGCGCTGGCCGGTTTCGCATCGCTGGCCCCGGCCGAGCAGGCCGACCGGAGCAAGCCGATGAACATCGAGGCCGACAACATGCGCTACGACGACCTCAAGCAGACCAGCGTGTTCACCGGCAACGTGGTCGTCAACAAGGGCACGATCCAGATCCGCGGCACCCGGATCGACGTCCGCCAGGATCCCGAGGGCTACCAGTACGGCGTCGTCACGGCCGAACCGGGCAAGCTGGCCTACTTCAAGCAGAAGCGCAACAGCGGCACCGACGAGTGGATCGAGGGCGAGGGCGAGGTGATCGAATACGACAGCCGCGCCGACAACGTGAAGTTCATCCGCCGCGCGGTCATGCGCCGCCTGATCGGCGCCACCCCCAACGACGAGAGCAGCGGACCGCTGATCGTCTACGACCAGAGCAACGACACCTTCACGGTGAATGGTTCGTCGCTGCCGCCGAATGCCGGCGTCTCGACCCAGGCGAGCGGCCGGGTCAAGGCGATCCTCACGCCCAAGGCGGCCGCGGCACCCGCAACCCCCGGCGCCAAGCCGGCGGCGCCGGCCACCACGCCGGCGCCGGGCAACAGCCTGCGTTCCACCACCACGCTGGGCGGAGACTCCAAGCAGTGATCGAAACAGCCGGGATGAGTGTCAGCGACAGCCAGCCGGGCAGCCGGCTGGAAGCGCGCAGCCTGCAGAAGAGCTATGGCAGCCGCACGGTCGTCAAGGACGTGTCGCTGGCGGTGCAGAAGGGCGAAGTGGTCGGACTGCTGGGCCCCAACGGCGCCGGCAAGACCACCTCGTTCTACATGATCGTCGGGCTGGTGCGGGCCGATGCCGGCGAGATTTCGATCGATGGCGAGCCGATCGCCCACATGCCGATCCATCGCCGCGCCCGCATGGGCCTGAGCTACCTGCCCCAGGAGGCCTCGATCTTCCGCAAGCTGACGGTCGAGGAAAACGTCCGCGCGGTGCTCGAGCTGCAGGCCGAGCCCGACGAACGCGGCCGGATGGTGCCGCTCGACAAGGCCCGCATCGAGGAGCGCCTGGGCGAGCTGCTGGCCGACCTCCGGGTCGACCACCTGCGCGATTCGTCGGCGCTGTCGCTGTCCGGCGGCGAGCGCCGCCGGGTCGAGATCGCCCGCGCCCTCGCGACCCAGCCGCGCTTCATCCTGCTGGACGAACCCTTCGCCGGCATCGACCCGATCGCGGTGATCGAGATCCAGCGGATCATCAGTTTCCTGAAGGAGCGCGGCATCGGCGTGCTCATCACCGACCACAACGTGCGTGAAACGCTGGGCATCTGCGATCACGCGTTCATCATCAGCGACGGGCATGTGCTGGCACAAGGCACGCCTTCGGAGATCGTCGACAACGCCGAGGTACGACGCGTGTACCTGGGCGAGCACTTCCGGATGTAGGAGCCCAATCTCGATGAAGCAGGGGCTTTCGCTTCGCGTCTCTCAGCACCTGGCGCTCACGCCGCAGCTGCAGCAGTCGATCCGGCTGCTGCAGCTCTCCACGCTCGAGTTGAGCCAGGAGGTCGAGCAGATGCTCGACGACAACCCGTTCCTCGAACGCACGGCCGAGGAAGCCGCGCGCGAGGAATTCGGCCTCGAGAGCGCCGATACGCCGGTGCGCGACGAAGATCGCCAGGCCGAATTCAACGGCGATGGCGACGGCGACTTCACGCCCGGCCCCTCGGCGCCCGCCGCCGAGGTCGCGGTGTCCGCCGAGGTTGCCGAGCCCGCCACCCTGGACGCGGTCGACGGCGAGCCCGACTGGGAGGGTGACGGCACGGTCGACATGGCGCCCGACGACAGCGAGTGGGGCAGCGATGCGCCCGCGCGCACCAACAACCTGGGCGACGACGAGCGCACCGATGCCACCGAATTGGCGCGCAGCCAGGAGTCGCTGCAGTCCTTCCTGCACCGCCAGGCGCTGGGCCTGCGGCTCAGCGAGACCGACCGTGCGGCGCTGCGCTTCCTGATCGAATCGCTCAACGACGACGGCTACCTCGAGGATTCGCTGCCGGCGCTGGCCTCGGGCCTGGCCGGCGACGACAACGACCAGTTCGACGACCTGGTGCATCACTTCCAGGTCGCGCTCGGCCTGCTGCAGAGCCTGGAGCCGGCCGGTGTCGGCGCGCGCAATCTGGGCGAGTGCCTGACGATCCAGCTGCGCGCCCTGGCGCAGCCCGACGAGGACGCCGACGAGGCGCAGGTGCGCATGACCGCGATCGCGATCTGCAAGCAGCCGATGGAGCTGCTCGCGCGGCGCGACTTCAAGCGGCTGGCGACGCTCACGCGCAGCAACGAGGAAGAGGTCCGCGCGGCGCTGCAGCTGATCGCGCGGCTCGAGCCCAAGCCGGGCCGCCGCTTCGTCGACGTCGAGCGCAATGTGGTGATACCCGACGTGATCGTGACGCGCATCGGCAACGGCACCCACACCAGGTTCCGCGTCATGCTCAACCCCGAGGTCATGCCGCGGCTGCGGGTGCACGACATCTACGCCGGCGCGCTCAAGCAGCACAAGGGCGAAGGCAGCCAGGCGCTGTCGCAGCGGCTGCAGGAGGCGCGCTGGTTCATCAAGAACATCCAGCAGCGCTTCGACACCATCCTGCGGGTGTCGAACGCGATCGTCGAGCGGCAGAAGAGCTTCTTCGTGCACGGCGAGCTCGCGATGCGGCCGCTGGTGCTGCGCGAGATCGCCGACGAGCTCGGCCTGCACGAATCCACCATCAGCCGCGTGACCACCGCCAAGTACATGGCGACGCCCTACGGCACGGTCGAGCTCAAGTACTTCTTCGGCTCGGCGCTCGGCACCGAGACCGGGGGCAACGCCTCCAGCACCGCGGTACGGGCGCTGATCAAGCAGTTCGTGAGCGCCGAAGACCTGAAGAAGCCGCTGTCGGACAGCCAGATCTCAGAGATGCTCAAGGAGCAGGGGATCGAATGCGCGCGCCGCACGGTGGCGAAGTACCGCGAGGCCCTGCGCATCGCGCCGGCCAATCTGCGCAAGGCCCTCTAGGGATGCTTCACCGCCCGGGCCTGCTGGCGCGCTGGTGGCGGCTCGGCCTGGCGCTGGTGGCGACGATGCTGCTGGCCAGCGGCTGCGCGATGCTGCCGGCCGACTTCGAGCGCCAGCCCTCGAGCGCGATCGCGGCCTCCGCGGAGACCACGCTGGGCCGGATCGCCAAGGCCTCCTCGCCCGACCCGGACCTGAGCGGTTTCCGACTCATGCCCGGCGGCGATTTCGCCCTCGACACCCGCTTGCAGCTCGCGCGCCGCGCCGAGCGCACGCTCGACGTCCAGTACTACCAGATCGAGAACGACGAGACCGGCCGCTACTTCCTGCGCGCCCTGCGCGACGCGGCGCTGCGCGGCGTGCGCGTGCGGCTGCTGATGGACGACCTCTACACCTCCGGAGAGGACGAACTGCTGCTCGCGCTGGCCGCGACGCCGAACCTCGAGCTGCGGCTGTTCAACCCGTTTCCGGCCGGCCGCGGCAGCATGCTGCAGCGCTTCTCCAGCTCGCTGTTCGACTTCGATCGGGTGAACCGGCGGATGCACAACAAGCTCTTCATCGCCGACGGCGCGATGGCGGTGGCGGGCGGCCGCAACATCGGGAACCAGTACTTCACGCAGACCGCCGGCGCGAACTTCCTGGATATCGACACCTTCGTTGCCGGCGCCCTCGTGAAGCGCCTCGGCAGCCTGTTCGACCTGTTCTGGAACAGCCCCTACGTGCGGCCGATCGGGACCGTGATCGGCTCCCCGCTGCCGCCGGCGGAACTGCAGCAGCGCTTCGATCAGGCCACGGGCCCCGCCACGACGCCGGCGCCGCGCCCACCGGCACCCAACGACGTGCTGGGCTACGCGCCGCTCGGGCCGGAGCTGAAGGACGGCGCCCGGCTCGACCTGATCTGGACCTTGGCCGAGGCCTATGCCGACGCCCCCGACCGGGTCGTCGGCAAGACCGCGTCGTACGGCGGCGTGCCGCTGCTCGATGTCGACAGCGTGCGCTACAACGTGATCGAGCAGATGCGGCGCTCGCGCTCCGAAGTCACGCTGGTGTCGCCCTACCTGATCCCGGGCAAGGCCGGTCTCGAGGTCATGCGCGAGATCCGCGGGCGCGGGGTGCGCATCAGCGTCGTCACCAATTCGCTCGCCGCCACCGACGAGCCGGTGGTCCACACCGGCTACCGGCGCTACCGGCCCGACATGCTGCGGCTCGGCGTCGAGATCTACGAATTGAGTTCGGCGCGCACCAAGCGCAGCGTGCGGCTCGGGCTGTTCGGCTCGCAGGTCGGCCGGCTGCACGCGAAGGCGGCGATCTTCGATCGGCGCTCGCTGTTCCTGGGCTCGATGAACTTCGATCCGCGCTCGGACACCCACAACACCGAGATCGGGCTTTTCATCGCCAGCCCCGAGCTGGCGCAGCAGGTCCTGAAGCTGCTCGACGTGCTCAAGCAGCAGGGCGCCTACCGGGTGCGCTTCGCCGAGGGCGGCGAAAAGCTCGAATGGGTCACGTCGGAAGACGGGGCCGACCAGGTGCTGACGGTCGAGCCCGACTCGGACCTGTGGGACCGCCTGATGCTGGAGCTGCTCGCGCCGCTGGCGCCGGAGAGCCTGCTGTAGAAGGACGTCCGGCCGGCCGTCGAGCCCAGGTGGAGGCGATGCGGACTTGACTCACTTCGACGATTGTTTGCGCGGGTCGAACGTGGGGAAGCCTGGTTCTCGGGTCTGCGCCAAGCCCCAGTGGTAGCCGTTGATGTCCGCGATGAGGGCGAACCGATCCCCCCAGGCGGCGTCACGGGGCGGCTCGAGCACCGTTCCGCCAGCAGCTCTCGCACGTGCAGCCACCGCATCCACGTCGTCTACGTAGAGGTAGAAGTAGGATGTGTGCTGCCTGGGGTCGGCGAAAGAGATCGGCGCCAATGTCGGGCGGCCACCGACGTTCTCCGGCACGAACATGAGCGCCAGTTCGCCGTGATAGTCCATCTCGACGTGCACGGGAAGGCCATCCTTGAGGTTTTCGTAGCGCAGCTTGAAGCCGAAGGCCTGCGTGTAGAACTGCTTGCTGGCGGCGACGTTCTTGACTGTCAGGTGGGGCGTGATCAGCCGGGAAGACAGCCACGGCGAGCCCGTCGTACTCGCGTGTCGGGTCTGCGCATCGCTCGATGCAATGGCAACGCTTGCACCCGTCAGTGACGCAGCAAGCAAGAAGACGCTGAAGAAATTCACTTGATGATCTCCTGTGGAATAAAAGAACACATGCGGGATCTGCCTCGAGGCGATCCCACCGGACCCGCGGCTCAAAGCTTGGTTCGATCCGCCACGTACTCGCCAAGCCGGTCGATGTCGTTGACCACGATCGTGCGCCCCTCCAGGCTGAGCAGCCCGCGGTCGGCCAGTTCGCGGAAGTGGCGCGACAGGGTCTCCGGCGTGAGGTTGAGCTGCGCCGCGACCACGTTCTTGTGCATCGACAGCTCGATCTTGGCGGGCGTCATGCTGCCCGGTGGCAGCAGGCGCAGCAGGTAGGTCACCAGCCGCGCGGCAGGGGGCTGCAGCGAGAAGCACTCGATGTCGTCGACCACGTTGCGCATCCGCATCGACAGGCTGGCGAGCATGCGCATCGCGAAGCGGCTGTCGCTCTCGATCAACCGCACGATCGCATCGCGCGGAAGGTAGAGCAGCAGGCTGTCTTCGAGCGCCTGCGCAGTGAGGTAGTACGGGCGCTCCAGCAGCATCGTGATGTCTCCGAAGCTGCCGCCGGCAGTGACGATGTCCAAAGGCTTGTCGACGCCCTGCGAAGACACCAGGGACAGCTTGACCTTGCCCGACACCAGCATGTGGAAGCCCTCGCAGGGGTCGCCTCGCTTGAAGAGCACCTTCCGGCGTTCGGCGTGCACGGTTCGAACCGATGGCACGAGCGCATCGAGGTCCGCCTGCCTGACCTCCAGGAACAGAGGCAGGTTGCGGAGAATTTCAAGGTAGCGTTGTGTGGGGGCTGTCACTCGAGCGGGTTCCAGGGACCTGGCGATCATCAGCCGGATGCGCCCAGCACGACACCGGGCGGAAGGCTTCTCTTGCGTTCGCGCCACCAGAGGATGCCGCCACAGGCGAAGACGATCGCCTGCGTACCGATGAGCAGCGCGAAGCCGGCGAAGAATCCGGCGGCCGCGCCGCCCGATCCGTCGGTGTTGGCGGAAACCGAGCCGATCACGATGCCCATCAGCGCCGGCATGAAGCCGGCCACCAGGCTGCCCGTGCCATTGACGACGCCGAAGGCACTGGCAACGTGTTCCGGCCTGGAGAAGTACTGCACCGTGCTCGGAATGGCCGGGCTCAGCAGGCCCCAGCAGAAGCTGGCGGCGATCAGGCAGTAGGTGGCCGAATAGCCGTCTTCGACGTTGATGGCCAGCAGCACCGACAGCGCGACGCCGACGCTGGCGGCCATGAAGACCAGCGGCACCTGCGGGCGGTCGATGCGGTCGAGCAGGATGCCTCCGAGCAGGACCGCCAGCACCGTGGCGTACTGCGGCAGGGAGGCGAGCCAGCCCATTTCCGCGCGGCTGAAGCCGCGTGCCTGCTCCAGGTAGGCAGGCAGCCAGTTGCTGGCGCCCCACAGGTAGGCGAGCGCCGCCGAGGTGAGCACCGTGATCAGCAGCAGGTGGCGCGTCTGGAGGGCGCCCTTGATGATGCCCTGGATCTGGCCGAGGGCGGCGCCGACGGATTCCGGCCGGGCCTGGTTGCCGATGGTCTTGGGCATGTGGATGAAGGCGAAGACGAGCGGAATGCCCAGTGCGACGTTCATCAGGCCCAGCAGGTAGAACGAGGTCTGCCACTGGAAGTGCACCAGCATCAGGCTGATCAGCGGGAAGCCGACGGCCAGGCCGAGGCCGGTGCCCATGTTCACGAAGGCATTCGGCTTGCCGTTCTCGCGGTCTTCGAAATGCGCCTTGATGTAGGCGGAGGCGAGCGAGAAGAGCGGGCCTTCGGAGACGCCGAGCAGGACCCGCGACGCCAGCAGGCTGCCATAGCTGTCGAACGAGGGCGATATCGCCGTCACCCCGCCCCAGATCAGGAGTCCGCCGAGCAGGCTGTTGCGCACCCCGAAGAGCGCGGCGCAGAAGGGCGTGAAGATGAAGGCCGAGATGCCGTAGCCCAGCATGAAGGCGGTGGCCAGGAAGCCCTGTCTGCCCTTGTCGTCGAGCGTCAGCCCGATGTGCTCCAGGAAGTCGGCGTTGTTGAACAGGATGGCGATGTTGATGCGGTCGATGTAGGAGATGGCAACGACGACGAACAGCGTGGTGATGCCGTACCACCGCATGGAACTCTGTGATTTCATGTGTCTCCCCGCCTGAATGGTGGCAGTGGCCTCGGCGGCCTGCTGGATTTGTTCTTGACCCGGATCGGCCGCGTGGGCTCGAAACGAAGATTCGCCGGCGCTTCGGAGCAAGCCGGGCCGGCGAATCGGGACCGCGCTGGCGGGCTCGCCTACTTGGTCAGCCAGATGGCGTCTTCGACGCTCGAGAAGATGCCTTCGGGTGCCACCGGGATCTTGCCGCTGGAGGAGTCCTCGATGACGCGGCGCTTGATGTCCTCGAGTTCCTGGATGCTCTTGTGGTACGACACCATGACCATCTGGCCGATCGGGCCGCCGATGCGGACATGGACCTCGGCATTGGTGCCGTAGGCCTTGTTGACTGCGGCGGCGCGGCCCTTGACGAATTCGAAAGCCTCGGCCTGCTTGCCGGGCAGCGGAGTTCCGATGCGGGTGAATACAACGCTCATGATCAATCCCTTTTTATGGCTGTGTGACGATATCGGCGGGGCGGTGGATCCGTGACCGGATCGCGCCTCTGCCTCCCTGCAGCCGATCCGCTGAGGATCGACTACGGTGTAGCGTACGTTTGCCACTTCTCCGCGTGAACGGGTCGCCTTGATTCAAATCAAGCGATCCGGCGCCTGCGACTAGAGGAAAACCATGGGTGAATGCAACGCGAATGCAAACGTCGATCGCGCTGTCCGCCGACTCACTGAATATTGACCGCCTCGACCTGCACCAGCAGCCGGACCTTGTCCTCGAAGCCGAAGGCCAGGCCCCAGCTGATGCCCCACTGGCTGCGCTCGACGGTGGTCTCGAAGTCGCCGCCGCAGATCTGGCGATTGATCAGCGGGCTCAGGTAGCAGTTGAAGCGGTTGGCCTTGAGCAGCACCGGGCGGGTCTGGCCCATCAGGGTCAGCGTGCCGTTGACCTGCGTGACCTTGTCGCCGCTGAAGTCGATCTGGCCGGCGACGAAGCGGGCGATCGGAAACTCGGCGACGTTGAAGAAGTCCTTGCTCATCAGGTGCCGGTTGAGCAGGTCGACGCCGGTGTTGATGGAGCTGATGTCCATCGTGACGTCGACCTTGCCGGTGCTGCCCGACGGGTCGATCTTGATGCTGCCGTCCTTGGTGCTGAAGCGGCCGCGGTTGGTGGTGGTGCCGTAGTGGCCCATCTCGTAGTTGACGAAGGTGTGGGTCGGGTCGACCACGTAGGTGGCGCCCTTGACCGGGCCGCCTGCCGGCTTGGCGGCGGCTTCGGGGGCCTGCTGGGCGCCGGCCAGTGCCGCCGCGGTCGTCAGGGCGGCGAGAGTGAGCATTTTCTTCATGACGAGCTTTCGGATGGACGTGGCGAAGGTAGCGGGTTCACAGCGGACCGAGTCCGGCCAGCACCAGCTTGAAGCGGACCTGGACGTCGTCGGCCACCACCGACGTGTCGGTCCATTCGCCGTCGCCGATCTTGTAGGCGAGGCGCTGGATCGTAAGGCTTCCGCTCGCGGTCGACTGGCCGGCCGACTGCGTGATCTCGACCGGCACCAGCGCGTCCCGGGTGCTGCCCTTGATCGTCAGCTTGCCGGCGATCTCGAAACGGCCGCCGCCGAGCGCCTTGATCGTGCTGGAGCGGAACTCGGCCTTGGGGAAGTGCTGGCTGTCGAACCAGGCCGCCTTGGGCAGTTCGGCGTCGCTCTGCGGAATGCCCAGGCTGGCGCTGGCGACCTCGATCTGCAGTGCCACGCTGCCGCCTTCGGGCTTGCGCGGATCGAAGGCCACCTGGGCGTCGAATTTCTTGAACGAGCCTTCCACCGGCACGCCCATCTGCCGGCTCACGAAGACGATCTGGCTCTGGGCCGGCAGCAGCTTTGCCGGCGTGACCGGTTCGGCGCCGGCCGCAGCGGCGGCGAGCAGCGCGGCCGCGCACAGCAGGTGGCGGCCCGGGAATGAAAAGGTCATGGCAGGCGATTCCGGTGTGGGAAGGGCGACATGCGATCGAGCAGGCCATCGCGGTCGATGAAATGGTGCTTCAGGGCGGCGGCCGCATGGACCCCGGCCACCGCGGCCAGGCTGAAGGCGCCGAGGGCGTGCAGCGGCTTCAGCACCGCTTCGGCGAAATCCTTGTCGACCGGCACGAAGTCCGGCAGAGGCAGCACGCCGAGCCAGACGATCGGAACACCGAGCGCCGAGCTGTAGGCCCAGCCCAGCAGGGGCACGGCGAAGAACAGCAGGTAGAGCAGGGCGTGCAGCCCGCGGTGGGCGGCCAGCTGCCAGCCGGGCATGGCCGAGCGGATGGGCGCGGGCAGCGGCGGCGGCGGGTGCGACAGGCGCCACAGCAGCCGAACCGCCGACAGCGCCAGGATCGTGATGCCGGCCCACTTGTGCCAGTTGTAGAGCTTGAGGCGCAGCGGCGAGAAGGGCAGGCCGGTCATCGACAGGCCGACGCAGAAAGAGGTCAGGATCATCAGCGCCAGCAGCCAGTGGAGGGCGATCGCCACCGGCCCGTAGCGGGGGGCGTCGCGGGACTTGGCCGGGGAGGACTGCAGCGCGGGGGACATGGCGGCAGCATAGGCGCTTCAGCGCTGCAAGCGCCGCAGCAATGCTTGCAGCGTGGCGGGCTGCACGGGCTTTCGCAGCGCCTGCCAGCCGCGCTCGTGCGCCAGCTGGCGGGTCGCGTCGTCGATGTCGGCCGAGACCAGCGCGATCGGCAGCGATGGGCGGCGGCGCTGGAGCTCGGTCGCCAGCGCGATGCCGTCAAGCTGGCCGGGCAGCCGGATGTCGCACAGCGCGATGTCGAAAGGCGCCAGGTCGGGCAGCGCGAGCGCCTCGGCCGCGCTGCCGCAGAGCTGCGGCCGGGCGCCCCACAGGCGCAGCAGCGCCGCGATGCCGTCCGCCACCACGGCGTTGTCCTCGACCACCAGCACGACCAGGCCGGGACGCGGCGGCTGCGGCGCCTGCGCGGCCTCGGCGTCCGCCACCGGTGTCGGCGCCAGCGGCACCCCCGGCGGGGCCGCGGGCAGCGCGAAGGCGAACACCGAGCCGCGCCCCGGCGCCGAGCGCAGCGACATCTCGACGCCCAGCCTCAGCGCCAGCCGCCGGACGATCGCCAGGCCCAGGCCATGGCCGCGCTGCAGGTTGCGCTCGACGTTGCCCACCTGTTCGAAGTCGCCGAAGACGCGATCCTGGGCCTCCGGCGCGATGCCGATGCCGGCATCCCGGACCTCGATCCGCCAGCTCTCGCCGCGCTGGCGGCAGGCCAGCAGGACCCGCCCCCGGGGCGTGAACTTGAGCGCGTTGTCGACCAGGTTGCCGAGGATCCGGCGCAGAGCGACCAGGTCGGTCCAGACCACGGCCGTGGCCGGGCAGCGCACCCGCACGCGGCCGCTGCCGGCCTGCCGCGCGAACTCGTTCAAGAGCGGCGCCAGCGCGACCGCCACCGGCGCTATCGGGTCGGCGGCGGCCTCGATGCGGCCGATTTCGAGCAGCTGGTTGGTGAGCCCTTCGAGCGCCTGCTGGGCCCGCGACAGGGCGGCGACGGTGTTCATCACGCGGGCCATGTCCTCGCCCGCATGCAGCTGCTGGCGCAGCACCTCGGCTTGCAGGCCCATCGCCATCACCGGCTGGCGCAGGTCGTGGTTGGCGGCCGAGAAGAAGCGCAGCCGCTCGGCCTCGGCCTGCTGCGCTTCCCGCAGCCCGGCCAGCGCCTGCTGGCGCAGCGCGCTTTCGTTGTGGCGCAGGCCGATGTTCTCCTCGAGCTGGCGGGAGCGTTCCGACACCAGTTTCCAGACCATCGCCAGCAGGCCGATGCCGAGCAGCGACAGCACCTTCATGACCGGCGCACCCAGCGCCAGCCCCATGCCGATGACCGGTGCCAGCAGCAGCGCGATCGCGAGCTGCATCGCTGGCGTGTGGTAGGAGACCGAGAAGGCCGAGGACAGCGTCATCGCCATCACCACCAGGCCGATCATCAGCTGCGAGGTCGGATCCTGCGGGTTGAAGAGCAGGATCCCGGCCAGCCCGTGGGCGCCCTCGTGCAGCGCGATGCGCAGCGTGTGCTGGCGCAGCGCCGGCTGCAGGTTGTCGGCGGTCAGCGGCACCGGGAGCCGTTGCGGGAAGAAGCCGCGCCAGGCGGTGGTGGCCGCGATCAGCGCGAGCCAGGCGGCCGCGTGCGGCACCGAGTATTGCCAGGCGAACAGGGCCGCCACGCCGCAGTCGAGCAGGAACTGCACCCACAGCACCGGCCCGCTCGGTTGGGCGCTGAGCCGCAGCACCTCGCAGCGGATGGCGAATCGGTCCGCGCCGGCGGCCTCGGGGTGTGCGGGGGTGGGCGAGAAGCTCATCGGCCGGTCGACTATAGAACAGCCGACGGCTGGCCGGGCCCTGTCGAGGCGACAATCGCGGCGTGAACGATCTCTCGCTTTTTCTCCCTTGCGCCGCCGGCGTCGAGGATTTCCTGGCGCAGGAAGTGCATGCGCTGACCGGGCGCATGGGGCAGGACCTGCTCACCCTGCGCGGCGGCGTGCGGGTGCGCGCCGACTGGCGTGACGCGCTCAATCTCAATCTGCACAGCCGGCTGGCCCAGCGGGTGCTCATCGAACTCGCGCATGCGCCCTACCGCAGCGAGAACGACCTCTACGCGATCGCCAGCGGCGTCGCCTGGGAGATCTGGTTCACGCCGAAGCAGACTTTCAAGATCGAGACCACGGCCCAGCACAGCCCGCTGCAGAGCCTGAACTTCGCCACCCTGCGCATCAAGGACGCGATCGCCGACCGCTTCCGCGCCAAGGCCGGCGGGGTGCGCCCGAGCATCGAGACCCAGTGGCCCGACTGCCGCGTCTTCGCCCACCTCACGACCGACACCTGCACGCTCTACATCGACACCTCGGGCGAGCCGCTGTTCAAGCGCGGCTGGCGCCAGGACAAGGGCGATGCGCCGCTCAAGGAGACCCTGGCGGCGGCGATGCTGGCGGCCAGCGGCTGGTGGAACCCGGAAACCGGCGCGGTGGCCGCGCAGCCGCTCTACGACCCCTGCTGCGGCAGCGGCACGATCGCGATCGAGGCGGCGCAGATCGCCTCGGGCATCGCCGCCGGCTCGCTGCGGCGCTTCGGCTTCGAGAAGCTGCTGCCCTTCCAGCCCCATGTCTGGTCGGCCCTGAAGGCCGCGTCGGTGCCGGCGTCGCCGCCGCAGCCGCCGGCGATCTTCGGCTCCGACGTCTCGCACCGCATGGTCGACTTCGCCGAGCGCAACGCCGAGCGCGCCGGCGTGGCATCGGCGATCCAGTTCCGCGGCGGCGATGCCCTGCAGCGCATGCCGCCGGCCGAATCGGGCGTGATCGTGCTCAACCCGCCCTATGGCGAGCGGATCGAAGTCGGCGGCGTGGCCCGCGGCCGCGAGGATGCGCAGACCGAGGACGGCGGCGAGTTCTTCGTCCAGCTCGCGAGCCACTGGAAAAAGAACTACGCCGGCTGGACCGCCTGGGTGCTGACGCCCGAGCTGCAGCTGCCCAAGCGCATGCGCCTGAAGGAGTCGCGCCGGGTGCCGATGTGGAACGGGCCGATCGAGTGCCGGCTGTTCCGGTTCGACATGGTGGCGGGCTCCGCACGCGGCAAGGCCGCTTGAGACAGAATGCGGCCCACCCCGGGCCGCCGGCGCCCGACACAGGAACCTTCATGACCGATTTGTCCGCCTTCCCGATCACCAGGAAATGGCCCGCCACCCACCCCGACCGCCTGCAGCTCTATTCGCTGCCGACGCCCAACGGCGTCAAGGTGTCGATCATGCTCGAGGAGACCGGGCTCGCCTACGAGCCGCACCTGGTCAGCTTCGAGACCAACGACCAGATGTCGCCGGCCTTCCTCTCGATCAACCCGAACAACAAGATCCCGGCCATCCTCGATCCGAACGGTCCGGGCGGAGAGCCGCTGGCGCTGTTCGAATCGGGCGCGATCCTGGTCTACCTGGCTGACAAGACCGGCCAGCTGATCCCGCAGGATGCGGCCGGACGCTACCAGACCCTGCAGTGGCTGATGTTCCAGATGGGCGGCATCGGCCCGATGTTCGGCCAGCTCGGTTTCTTCAACAAGTTCGCCGGCAAGGCCTACGAGGACAAGCGACCGCGCGACCGCTACGTGGCCGAGTCGCGGCGCCTGCTCGGCGTGCTGGAGCAGCGCCTCGCCGGCCGCGCCTGGCTGATGGGCGATGCCTACACGATCGCCGACATCGCAACCTTCCCGTGGGTGCGCAACCTGATCGGCTTCTATGAGGCCGGCGATCTGGTCGGCTTTGCCGATTTCCCGAACGTGGGCCGCGTGCTGGAGGCCTTCCTGAAGCGCCCCGCGGTGGTGGCCGGGCTCAATATCCCCAAGCGCGGCTGAGCCTCCGGTGCGGGTCGTCATCGACACCAACATCGCGCTCGACCTGCTGGTGTTCGAAGACCCGGCCCAGGCGCCGCTGGTGGAAGCGCTGGCGGCCGGCGCGCTCGAATGGATCGCGACCGCCGCGATGCGCGACGAACTGGCGCGGGTGCTCGGCTATCCGCTGATCGCCCGCCGGCTGCAGGCCAGCGGGCGGCAGGCCGACGCGGTGCTGGCGGCCTTCGATGCCCGCACGCGCCGGATCGAGGGCGCGCCGCCGCGCGCACCCTGCGTGTGCAGCGATCCCGACGACCAGGTCTTCATCGATCTCGCCGTGGCGCATGGCGCGCGGCTGCTGAGCAAGGACCGCGCGGTGCTGTCGATGCGCAAGCGGCTGGCGGCCCGCGGCGTCGCGGTGTCGCCTGCGTTCTAGCTCCCGTACCAGCGCGCCAGCAGGCGCGCCACGGCCCGCACCCGCTGCGTGTCGCGGCCCCAGCGCCGGCCCGCGGGCAGGTGCCGCAGCCAGCGCATGCGCCCCGCCGCGATCGCCAGCCGGTCGCGCACGTCCTCGCTGGCCTGGTCCAGCACCTCGTGCCATTGCGCGGCGGCCGCATGCGGCGAGGCGGCGTCGACCAGCATCGCGGTGGAGTGCAGGTAGCTGAGCCAGTCGCGCGCCTGGCATTCGGCCAGCGGCAGCGTCTCGCCGGGATCGTCCTCGAAATCGATGTAGCCGATGGTGCCGTCGGGGCACTGCACGAGGTTGCGGTCGAAGGCCTGGCTCAGGTAGGTCTGGCGCGCATGCACGAGCGCGATCGCGGCCAGGCCTTCGCGCCAGGTCGCCAGCAGCGCCGCCGGCCCGGCGGCCGCCGCCTGGTCGAGCCGCTCCTGCAGCACCACAGGCGGGCGCCCGCTTTGCCCGAGGTCGGAGATCAGCAGCCCGTCGGCCTGCTGCGCCAGCACCGCCGGCACCCGCAGCCCGGCGGCGCCGAGCTCGCGCAGCCGCTCGGCCTCGATCGCGATCGCCGCCTCGCCGCCCGGATTCGGCACCGGCTTGAGCACGTCGAGCCGCAGCGCACCGGCGATCGCCGCCAGCAGGTGGTAGCGCAGCTTGCCGTGGCGCGGTCCGGCCTTCTTGAGCCAGACGCGCTCGCTGCCGAAACGGTGGCTGGCCACGGCTTTCTCCTGCTGCGGCAAGGTGAGGCGCAGGAATTCGGCGTAGTCCTCGGGCAGCGGCGGTGCGCCGGCTTCGAGCGGCGCCGGCGCGGAGGCCATGCTCTTGCGCATCTGTACGCGCGTGGATGCGCCTCGTCGGACGGGATTCATAGGGCCAGGGGCTGGAAGCTCTGGGCGCTGGCCAGCGGCCAGTAGGTGCGGAACACGTTGTGCTGGCCGTCGAGCGGCCCGAGCAGCGCGCCGGGCCGCACCTGCATCACCAGGTTGCTGAGCAGCCGCACCTCGGTGTCGGAGATGCGCCGCACGATGTGGTGGGCCGTGATCTGCTGCGGGTGGTCGAGGCCGGCGGCCTGCACCAGCTCCTGCAGCGCATGCAGCGTGCTGCGGTGGAAGTTGCGCACCCGGTCGGCCTTGGTCGGCACCACCAGCGCCTGCTGGCGCACCGGGTCCTGGGTGGTCACGCCGGTCGGGCAGAAGCCGGTGTGGCAGGCCTGGGCCTGGATGCAGCCCAGCGACATCATGAAGCCGCGCGCCGCGTTGCACCAGTCGGCGCCCAGCGCCATCATGCGTGCCAGGTCGAAGGCGGTGATCACCTTGCCGGCGCAGCCGATCTTGATGCGCTCGCGCAGGCCCACGCCGACCAGCGTGTTGTGCACCAGCAGCAGGCCCTCCTGCAGCGGCGCGCCGACGTGGTCGCTGAACTCGACCGGCGCCGCGCCGGTGCCGCCCTCGGCGCCGTCGACCACGATGAAGTCGGGCGTCAGGCCGGTCTGCTGCATCGCCTTGACGATCGCGAACCATTCCCAGGGGTGGCCGAGGCAGAACTTGAAGCCGGTGGGCTTGCCACCCGACAGCACGCGCAGCCGGGCGATGAAATGCATCATCTCGACCGGCGTCGAGAAGGCGCTGTGGGAGGACGGCGAGATGCAGTCCACGCCCACCGGCACGCCGCGCGCGGCCGCGATCTCTGCCGTGACTTTCGGCGCCGGCAGCACGCCGCCGTGGCCGGGCTTGGCGCCCTGGCTCAGCTTGATCTCGATCAACTTCACCTGCGGGTCGCGCGCGTTGGCGATGAAACGCTCCTCGCTGAAGGAGCCGTCGTCGTTGCGGCAGCCGAAGTAGCCCGAGCCGATCTCCCAGATCAGGTCGCCGCCGTGCACGCGGTGGTGCGAGGAGATCGAGCCCTCGCCGGTGTCGTGCGCGAAGCCGCCGAGGCGGGCGCCCTGGTTCAAGGCCAGGATCGCGTTGGCCGAGAGCGCGCCGAAGCTCATCGCCGAGATGTTGAACACGCTCGCGCTGTAGGGCTGGGTGCAGGTCTCGCCCGCGGGCGAGGCCGGGTTGGGTGTGCCGCCGATGACGATGCGGAAGTCGTGGTCGACCAGCTGGGTCGGCTGCATCGAGTGGTTGATCCACTCGTAGCCCGAGACCGTGACGTCGAGCTGGGTGCCGAAGGGCCGGTTGTCGGGTTCGCCCTTGCTGCGCTGGTAGACCAGCGAGCGCTGGGCGCGCGAGAACGGCGCCGCCTCGGCATCGCTTTCGATGAAGTACTGCCGCATTTCAGGGCGGATGTATTCCAGCAGGAAGCGCAGGTGGCCGATGACGGGATAGTTGCGCAGGATCGCGTGGCGGGACTGGCGCAGGTCGTGCACGCCGGTGCCGGTGAGCAGGCCGAAGACGGCCAGCGCCACCCAGGCAGCCCAGAGCTGCGGGGCCATCAGCACGGCCGCCAGGCTGGCGACCGCGCCGGCCGCGGACAGCGCGAACGCGGTGTAGCGCGCCGGGAACGGCGAAATCATCGGTGTCGAAATAGTGGGTCTCCGCAAGCCTTGCTGCATCATAGAGGGCTGCATTTGTAACGCCATGACAACCCAGCCCGACACCCCGACCCCCGCCACGCCCGATGCCCCCCCGCTCGGCCCCGACGATTTCGACGCCCAGGACCAGGTCCTCGACGCCCTGCGCGAGCAGGACGACGAGACGCCGCAGTGGGAGTTCTGCGAGGGCTTCATGGCCGCGCTGGTCTGCACCCGGCGCCCGATCGAGCCGGCCGAATACTGGCCGGTGCTGCTCGGCGAGGGCTTCGTGCCGGCGCAGCACATGGAATTCGTCTGGCGCTGGAAGCGGCGCTGGCGCGAGATCGAGACCGGCCTCGACGCCGACGTGGAGTCGCTCGACGACGAACGCACCTGGCAGCCGGAGGTGCTCGACACCCGCGGCGCGATCGCCGCCCTGCCGGAAGAGGAGCGCGCCGAGATGGCCGGCGAGGCGATCCCGTCCTTCGCCCAGGTCTGGGCGCTGGGCTTCATGTACGCGGTCGAGAACTGGCCCGACGACTGGGCGCCGCCGCGCGACAAGGAGGCGGCCGGGATGCTCGACGAGGCGCTCGACGCCATCGTCACGCTGACCGAGGACGACACCGGCAAGCCGGCGCTCTCGATGTACGCCGAGGACGGCCCGCCCAGCGTCAGCCAGCAGCGCGTGGACGACTTCGGCGCTGCGATCTGGGCCGTGTACGACCTGCGCCAGCTGTGGCGCAGCATGGGGCCGCGCGTCGAGACGATCCGCAAGGAGGCGACGCCGGGTCGCAACGACCCCTGCCCCTGCGGCAGCGGAAAAAAATATAAGAAGTGCCACGGTGCCGGCTGAGACGGCCGCCGCAGGACTGGCGCCGCCGGCGTTGACGCTGCGCGCCGCCTGGGCCATGGTGCTGGCCCTGTGCACCGCCTTTGCGCTGAGCCAGGCCTACCGCACCGTCGGCGCGATCATGGCCAGCCAGCTGCAGGCCGAGTTCAGGCTGTCGGCCCAGGCGCTCGGCATCTTCTCGGCCGCCTTCCATTTCTCCTTCGGCGCGATGCAGCTGTTCATGGGCATCGGCATCGACCTGCACGGCGTGCGCCGCACCGTGCTGACCGCCTTTCCGCTCGCGATCGTGGGCGCCCTGCTGTCTGCGGTCTCGAAGGACTACGCGCTGCTGGTGGCCGGCCAGGTGCTGATCGGCGTCGGCTGCGCGCCGGCCTTCCTGGTCTGCACGGTGTTCATCGCGCGCCATTTCCCGGCCGCGCGCTTCGCTTCGGTGTCGGGCCTGGTGCTGGGCATCGGCGGCGTCGGCATGCTGATCACCGGCACGCCGCTCGCGTGGCTGGTGCAGGAGCACTCCTGGCGCATGGGCTTCGTCGTGCTCGCCGCGGTCTCGGTGCTGGCCTGGCTGGCGATCTGGCACTGGGTGCGCGAACCGGCGCGCCCGGGCGGCCAGCCGCGGGAGTCGGCGCTCGCGGCGCTGCGCCAGTTCGGTGCGCTGTTCGCGCTGCCGCACACGCTCGGCATCCTCGTGCTGGGGGCCGTGACCTACGCGGCCTTCATCTCGCTGCGCGGCCTCTGGCTCGGTCCGCTGCTGATCGAGCGCCACGGCTACACGCTGGTGCAGAGCGGCAACGTCGCGCTGATCGTCTCGGTCATCTCGCTGGTCGGCCCGCCGCTGTTCGGCCGGCTCGACCGCGAGGGCCCGGTGCGGCGGCGCCGCATCATTGGCTGCAGCCTGGCCTATGCGGCGTTGTTCGCCGCGATCGGTTTCTTCACCGAAGCCTGGGTCGACGTCGGCGGCACGATCGCGATCGGGCTGCTTTCGGGCTTCATCGTCTGGCAGTACGCCGACGTGCGGGCCGCGTACCCGGCGGCGATCACCGGCCGCGCGATGGCGGTCTTCACGATGGCGATGTTCCTCGGCGTGGCGCTGATGCAGTGGATCACGGGCGTCGCGGCATCGATCGCGGTGGCGCACGGCATGGAACCCTTCACCGCGGTGCTGGCGACCATCGCCGCCCTGTTGCTGGCCGCGACCCTCGGCTTTGCGATGCTGCCGGCACCCGCGCCGCGGCCGGGCCGGGTGTCTTCGTAGCGGTGTCATCGATTGGAGGCAGGGATGAAGATTGCAGTCATGGGCGCCGGCGCGGTCGGCTGCTATTACGGCGCGATGCTCGCGCGGCAGGGCCACGAAGTCGTGCTGATCGGGCGTGCGCTGCATGTCGACGCCGTGCGGGCCCTGGGGCTGCGACTCGAGACCGCGGACTTCGACCAACGCATCAAGCTGGCGGCCAGCACCGAGGCCAGCGCCGCGAAGGGCGCGGAACTGGTGCTGTTCTGCGTCAAGTCGACCGACACCGAGGCCGCCGGTGCACTGCTCGCGCCGTGGCTCGAGCCGCAGGCGCTGGTGCTGTGCCTGCAGAACGGGGTCGACAACGCCGACCGCCTGCGCGGCGTGCTGCCGCAGGAGGTGGCCGCGGCGGTGGTCTACGTCGCCACCGAGATGGCCGGGCCGGGCCACGTGAAGCACCACGGGCGCGGCGAACTCGTGATCGAGCCGTCGTCCGGCAGCGGCGCGCTGGTGCAGGCGCTGGCCGAGGCCGGGGTCCCGGTCGAGATCTCTGACAACGTGCGCGGCGCGCTGTGGGCCAAGCTGATCCTCAATTGCGCCTACAACGCCCTGTCGGCCATCACTCAGCTGCCCTACGGCAGGATCGTCGCCGGGGTCGGCGTGGCCGAGGTGCTGCGCGACATCGTGGCCGAGTGCGTCGCGGTCGCCCAGGCCGACGGCGTGCGGCTGCCGGCCGGCCTGGACCTCGCGGTGCGCCGCATCGCCGAGACCATGCCGACGCAGTATTCGTCCACGGCGCAGGACCTGGCGCGCGGCCGGGCGAGCGAGATCGACCACCTGAACGGCTACATCCTCCAGCGCGGCGCGCTGCTGGGCGTGGCGACGCCGGTCAACCGCGTGCTGCACACGCTGGTCAGGCTGCTGGAGCGAAAGAACGACGAGGCAAAATTCAAGACATGACCGAAAACACGCCCCTTCCCCCGCTGCCCGACCACCTGTCGATCGATCCGAGCAGCCCGCACCACGTCGCCGCCGTCTTCGAGCGCGACATCGGCATCCGCTTCAACGGCAAGGACCGTTCCGACGTCGAGGAGTACTGCATCAGCGAAGGCTGGATCAAGGTGCCCGCGGGCCGTACGCTGGACCGCAAGGGCAAGCCGCTGCTGATCAAGCTCAAGGGCAAGGTCGAGGTGTTCTATCAAGACTGAGCTCTGCGCCCTGGCCGTGGCGGCGGTGCTCGCCGCCGGCTGTGCGTCGCGCCCGGTGCCGCGCGTGACCCGGCTCGGCGATGGCGTCTTCAAGTCGCCCACCGCGCAGGATGCCGAGGCCTATTGCCGCAACTTCGGCGCCCCGACCCGCTTCCTGGACGGCGCGGCAGCGCGCGTTCAGGCGGCCGAGGTCAGCTACCGCTGCGACTGACGCCCGGCCTCAGATCTTGAAGGCCCGCTGCACGTCGGGGCGCACCAGGTCCGCGTAGTCGCGGTGCTTGCGGATGTAGCCGGCGATGAACTGGCAGACCGGGATCACGTGCTTGCCGTCGGCCCGGGCCTGGTCGAGCACGTGCCTGGCGAGCGCCGAGCCGACGCCCTTGCCTTCGAAGGCCTCCAGCACTTCCGTGTGGGTGAACATGATGGCTTCGCTCAGCAGGTTGTATTCGCAGTAGCCGGCGAGTTCGCCGCCGATGCGGGCTTCGTAACGGTGCTCGGCGGGGTGGTCGGCGATCGTGATGTCGGTCATGGACGGGTCCGTGGTGGGGTCAGGGGTTGCGGGCCAGGAAGGCCTGGAGGTTCGCCGCCGCGGTGGCGCGCACCTTCTTCTTCAGCATCGGCGACCAGCCCAGCAGCAGGCCGGGTGCGCCCAGCGCCTGCCGCGACCAGCGCCAGAAGTCGAAGCGGTCGCGCTGGGTGGCGATCAGGCCCTCGGGCGTGAAGGTGAAGCGCGAGTCGATCGCGTTGTCGACGATGCGGCCCGTAGCGCTGAAGAGATAGTGCGCGTCCCAGTGCGCCTTGCCGCCGGCGGCATCGGCCTCGACGTCTCGGTAGTTGAGCTTCCAGACCGAGGCGCCCTTGGCCTGGGTGCCGCTGCAGAGCATCTTCCACATGCCGCCGACTTCGCGCGCGCCGCGCAGCGAGAAGGCCTCGTCGTCGAAGCGCGCGTCCGGCGCGTAGCAGGCCGCCATGGTGTCGGCGTCGAGCCGGGCGAAGGCGTCGTAGAAGCGGCGAAGGGTCTGTTCGGTGGGCGACATGCGGCATCGTATCAAGGGGGCGCCCGCAGCAGCTCGACCAGCGTCTGCAGCGCGTAGTGCACCGTGGCCGCGCGCACCGCCGCACGGTCGCCATCGAAGCGGCGGCGCTCGGTGCGCGTGCGGCCATCGACCGACCAGCCGAACCAGACGGTGCCGACCGGCTTGTCGGCCGAGCCGCCGCTGGGTCCGGCGACGCCGGTGACGGCGACCGAGACCTGGGCCCGCGAGCGGGCGACCGCGCCTTCGGCCATCGCCCGGGCCACCGGCTCGCTGACCGCGCCATGGGCCTCGATCAGCGCGGCGTCGACGCCCAGCAGCTCGTTCTTGGCTTCGTTCGAATAGGTCACGAAGCCGCGCTCGAACCAGACGCTGGAGCCGGCGAGGTCGGTGCAGGCGCCGGCGATCAGGCCACCGGTGCAGCTTTCGGCCGTGGCCATCATCCAGCCCTTCTGCGGCAGCAAATCGGCGAGCTGGAGCACCAGGGCGGAAACGTCGAGATCGGACAAGGGGGTCGGGTGGTCGTTCATCGGATTCACCATGCGCGCAAGGCGGCGATCACCAGCAGCGTGCAGAAGGCCGCCACCAGGTCGTCGAACAGGATGCCGAAGCCCGCGGCGCCCCAGCCGGTCGTGCCCGTGCCATCGGCCGACGCCCGCGGCTTGAAGAGCCGGTCGGCCCAGCCCACCGGGCCCGGCTTCACGGCATCGAAGAAGCGGAACAGCCCGAAGGCGATGAGCTGGGCCAGCAGCCCGCCGGGCAGCACCAGCCAGAGGATGATCCAGAAGGCGACCACCTCGTCCCAGACGATGCAGCCGGGGTCGGCGATGTTCATGTGGCGGGCGGTCACGGTGCAGGCCCACCAGCCGATCGGCAGCGACGCCAGGATCACCCAGCCGATGGCGGCGCTCGACAGCCAGCGCTCCATCACGAGGAACGCGACCCAGGCCCAGAGCGTGCCGACGGTGCCGGGCGCCCGGTGCGGCAGCCCGGAGCCGAAGCCCAGGGCGATCAGGTGCGCCGGATGCGCGAACAGGAAGCGCAAAGTCGGGCGGAACGGGGGCGCGGCGGCAGGGGAATCGGAAGCGGTTGGCATCAACCCGCAGTGTCGCCCATCTTTGGCTGCGCACCGGTGACCGGCGTGATCCGGTAGACGCAGCGGCGCGCGCCGGCGATCAGGTGCTCCTCGCGGCGCAGCTGGCCCTGGGGCCCGGCCACTTCTCGGAACAGCGCCAGCTCGGAGCGGCAGAAGCCCTGGCAGGCCTCGGCGGCGACGCAGATCGGGCAATGGTCCTCGATCAGCAGCCAGTCGTCGCCATCGGCCTCTAGCCGCGCCATGTAGCCTTCCTGGTCGCGCAGCGCGGCCAGCCGCCGCAGCCTCGGCGCCAGCTCGGGCAGGTCCCGGCAGGCTTCCAGGTAGCTGGCGCGGGAAGCCTCTTCGCGGCGGGCGATGAGTTGCTCCAGCCCGGCTTCGCCGAACACCTCGCGCACCGTGTCGACCAGCTGGCGCGTGAGTTCGGCGTGCCGGTCCGGAAAGCGGGCGTGGCCGCGGGCGCTCAGCGACCAGGCCTGGCCCGGGCGTCCGACGCCTGAGGGCGCTTCGGCGACGCCACGCACCAGGCCGGCCTCCGCCAGCTTGTGCACCTGCTGCCGCACCGCCTCGGTGGTGGTCTGCAGCGCGGCCGCCAGCGCGGCCGTCGACATCGGGCCGCGGCTTTTGAGCAGCAGCAGGATGCGATCGGCGGTGGTGGCGCTCGGCGTCATGTTATCCAAGAGTTTACTTGCTTAATTGAGGTGTGCTGCTAATATGAAAGTCATTACTTTGATAATTGCCGCCAGGGAGCCGATTGCATGTCCTCGTCGTTCACCGCCGCCCTCCCGCCCCCGACCGCCTCGTGGGCCGAGCTTTTCTCGGGCCGCAACGCGTGGCGCGCGGTCGCCGTCACCGGCGGCGTCGCGCTGCATGCTGTCAACGTCCACATCGTGACCACCGTCCTGCCCTCGGTGGTGCGGGAGATCGGCGGGGTCGAATGGTATGCCTGGAACACCACGCTGTTCGTGGCGGCGTCGATCCTCGGGGCCACGCTCTCGGTGCGACTGCTGCAGCAGTTCGGGCCGCGTCGCAGCTACCTCGCGGCCCTGGCCGTATTCGTGCTGGGCAGCATCGGCTGCGCCACGGCCCCGGACATGGCCTGGATGCTGGCCGGACGCACGGTGCAGGGGCTTGGCGGCGGCGTACTGGCGGCCTTGGGCTATGCCTTGATCCGCCTGATGTTCGAGGCCCGGCTGTGGCCGCGCGCCGTGGCGCTGGTGTCGGGCATGTGGGGCGTCGCGACCCTGTGCGGGCCGGCGGTCGGCGGCATCTTCGCCGAACTGGGGCATTGGCGCTGGGCCTTCTGGGCCCTGCTGCCGGTGGCGCTGGGGCAGGCACTGATCGCCGGCCTGCAGCTGCCGGCGCGCAGCCCGGGCGAGACGGGCGCGCCACGCGTCGCCCTGCCGATCGGCCAGATCCTGCTGCTGATCGCTTCGGCCTTGAGCGTGGCGACCGCCAGCCTGTTCGACACGCTGTACGCGCAGGTGGGCATGGTGATCTTCGGGTTGGCGCTGGGCCTGGCCCTGGTGCGGATCGACCGGCGAGCGAAGGTCCGCCTGCTGCCGACCGGCGCCTGTGCCCCCTTCACCGCCTTCGGTGCGATCTACGCCAGCGTGGCGCTGCTCCTGATCGGCACCGACACCGAGATCTTCGTGCCGTATTTCCTGCAGACGCTGCACGGCCATTCGCCGCTCGCCGCCGGCTACCTGACGGCCGCGATGGCCGGCGGCTGGAGCGCGGCCTCGCTGCTGTCCGCCGGCCGCAGCGGCCCGCGGGCCGACAGCATGCTGCGCTTCGGCCCGCTGGTCAGCATGGCCGGCCTGATCGGACTGCTGCTGCTGGTGCCGGTGGCGCGATGGGCGCCGGCGACCCAGACCCTGGGCATGGCGCTCGCGCTGGGCGCCACCGGCTTCGGCGTCGGCATGGGGTGGCCGCATCTGCTGACGCGGGTGTTGACGCTGGCGCCGCGCGGCGAAGAGAACCTGGCCTCGGCGTCGATCACCACCGTGCAGCTCTACGGCATGGCGATCGGTGCCGCGGTGGCCGGGCTGGTGGCGAACGCAGCGGGGCTGACCACGCCCGGCGGCAGTGCGGGCGCGCAATCGGCCGCCGGCTGGCTGTTCGGGAGTTTTGCGCTGGCGCCCGCGCTCGCGGCCCTGCTGGCCTGGCGCTTCGTCGCCGGGCCGACCGTCAGGCCGGCTGGAAGTGCTGGCTGATGCGGCGCGCCACGGCCAGCGGGGTGTTGCGCAGCGCGTCGACGGCGCAGGCGCCCAGGAACAGGCCGTCGAACTTGAGTTCCACCTGCTGGAAGTAGCGGCCCAGCGATTCGCCGGCGTCGCGCAGGCAGTGCTCCAGCGCGGCGAAGCTGCGGCTCTCTTCCTGAACCGCGCCGCCCTGGGCGCTGATGCGGTGGCGGAAGGCATCCGGTCCGATGCGTTGGATGTCGATCAGGGGCTTCATTCGGCGTGGCGGCAGGCGGGGGTTCGTCAACGGAGAGAGCTTCGGCACATCGATGGTCGCTCCTGGGGCGCCGCTGGTAAATAGTCCATTTGGACCGGTCCGACTTCGCGCAGAATCGGCGCCTCATGCTCCCGGCCCGCATCCTCCTCATCGACGACCACGCCCTGTTCCGCTGCGGCCTTCGCATGGTGCTCGCCTCCGGCATTCCCGAGCTCGAAGTCGCCGAGGCGAGCTCGCTCGAAGAGGGGCTGCGCGCCGGCATGGACGACCCGGCCCTGGTGCTGCTCGACATCCAGCTGCACGGGCTCAATGGCCTGGAGGGCATCGCGCTGGTGAAGCGCAAGTGGCCCGAGGCGGTGGTGGTCATCCTGTCGTCCGACGCCGGCCCGCACAACGTGCGCATGGCGCTGGAGCGCGGCGCCGCCGCCTTCGTCTCCAAGGCCGACACCGCCGACAACATCCTGGCCGTGATCGAGCAGCTGCGCCGCGGCGAGCCTGCCGGCGCCGCCGCACAAGCGACGGCCGGCGAGGGCGGCGGGTCGCCCCAGTTGCTGACGCCGCGGCAGTTCGAGGTGCTGGACCTGCTGTGCCAGGGCCTGCCGAACAAGGTCATCGGCCGCCGCCTCGGGCTGTCGGAGAACACGGTGCGCGGCCACGTGCAGGCGGTGCTGGCGGCGCTGCAGGTGTCGAGCCGCTCCGAGGCCGGCTTCGCGGCGCGCCGCCGGGGATTGGTCGGCTGATGACGGGGTTCCTGCGCCTGGCCGACGGGCGCACGCTGGTCGAGCAGCTGCGGCTGCAGCTCGGCAACATCGGCAGTTCGGTGGGCCCGACGATCGGGGTCGCGCTGCTGCTGGTCTGGGTGCTGGCCAACGACACCAATGCGCTGGCGCTGCGGCTGTGGGCCGGCGTCGTGATCCTGATCAAGCTGTATTGCGCCCGCGATGCCCGCCGCACGCTGGCCCGCGAGATCTCGTTCGAGCGCGCGCCCCGGCTGGTCTGGCGGCAGATGGTGCTCAACGGCATCGACGCCGCCGCCTGGGGCGCCCTGGGCTGGGTCACGCTGGGCAGCACCTCGACGGCCGGCAGCATCCTGGTCATCGCGGTGCTGGCGGGCGTGGCCGGCAGCTCGATGTCTTCGCTCTCGCCGGTGCTGCCGGTGTTCGTGGTCTTCGGCACGATCGAGCTGGCCGTGCTGGCGGCCAAGCTGGTGCTGCTGGGCGACCCGGCCTTCAATGCGCTCGGGGCGGCCGGGGTGCTGTACGTGGCGACCCTGCTCGGCCAGGCGCGCAACGGCGCCCGGGCGGCGCGGGCGGCGATCGACCTGCGCTTCGAGAACCTCGAGCTGATCGAGCGGCTGCGGATCGAGACCGGCCATGCGCAGGCGGCCCAGCTCAAGGCCGACGAGGCCAACCTGGCGAAGTCCAAGTTCCTGGCCGCCGCCAGCCACGACCTGCGCCAGCCGATCCACGCCCAGGGGCTGTTCCTCGAGGTGCTGGCGCGCAGCAAGCTGTCGGCCGCGCAGTACGACGCGCTGGCCAACGCCCGGGCCACCTGGCACGCCTCGGCCGAGATGCTCGACACCCTGCTCGACTTCTCGCGCATCGAGGCCGGGGTGGTCGAGCCGCAGATGCAGGACTTCCAGCTGCAGCCGCTGCTCAACCGCATCGAGAACGAACTGGCGCCGCAGGCCGACGCCAAGGGCATCGTCTACCGTTCGCGCGAGACCCATGCGGCGGTGCGCTCCGATCCGGCGCTGGTGGCGCTGATCCTGCGCAACCTGGTGTCGAACGCGATCCGCTACACCGACAGCGGCGGTGTGCTGGTGGCCTGCCGCTCGCGCCGCCGCGAGCTGCTGCTCGAAGTCTGGGACACCGGCATCGGCATCGCGCCGACCCAGCAGAGCGAGATCTTCCGCGAGTTCCATCAGCTCGGAAACGCCGAGCGCGATCGGCGCAAGGGCCTGGGGCTGGGCTTGGCGATCGCCCAGGGCCTGGCACGCGCGCTCGGCCACTCGCTGTCGCTGGTGTCGGTGCCGTTGCGCGGCAGCGTGTTCAGGCTGGCACTGCCGATGGCGCAGGCGGGCGTGACCAGCGGCGGCCTGGAGGCGGCGGCCGGGCATGCGCGCGTGTTCGACGTGCGGGTGCTGGTGATCGACGACGACGAAGCGGTGCGCGCCGGCATGAAGCAGCTGCTGACCGCCTGGGGCTGCGAATGCGACGTAGCCGATTCGATCGAGGACGCCCAGGCGCTCGCCCGGACTCATCCGCCGGGACTGGTCATCAGCGACTACCGGCTGCGCGAGCTGCGCACCGGCGCCGAGGCCATCGCGGCGCTGCGCGCCGAGTTCGGCGAGCAGCTGCCGGCGCTGCTGATCACCGGCGACACGGCGCCGCAGCGCCTGCGCGAAGCCCGTGCCAGCGGCGTGCCGCTGCTGCACAAGCCGGTGTCGCCGAACGAGCTGTACCGGGGCCTGACCTGCGTGCTGAACGATCTCGAGATCGATTCCGCGTTCGCGGTTTTGGAGGCAGTGCCGGTGCAGGCCCGGCGCCGCGCCTGACCGTGCTTCAGGCGAAGTGGTCGAACGACGCGAAGCGTTGCGTCACGGCTGCGCCTTGCGCATCGACCAGCCGCAGGCCCGCTTCGGCCTCGATGGCGCCGATGCGTGCGACCGGCGTCGCGCTGGCGCGGCCCGCCTGCTCGACCGCGGCGCGCGCCGCCGGCGGCGCGGTGAACGCGAGCTCGTAGTCGTCGCCGCCGGCCAGTGCGCAGGCGCGCCGCAGGTCGACATCCAGGCCTGCCGAATCGACGGTCGCCAGCAGCTTCGCGGCGGCATCGGCGTCGAGCCGCGCACCGACGCCGCTGGCCTTCAGAATGTGCCCGAGGTCGCCGGCCAGGCCGTCGCTGATGTCGACCGCCGCGGTGGCGATGCCGCGCAGCGCCATGCCGAGCGCGACCCGCGGCGTCGGCTGCTCCATGCGGCCGCGCGCCAACGCGAACGATTCTGCCGGCAGCGCCAGGGTGCCGCGGAAGACTTCGAGCGCCAGGCGCGCATCGCCCAGCGTGCCGCTGACCCAGACATCGTCGCCGGCGTGCGCGCCCGAGCGCAGCAGCGCCGCGCCGGCCGGCACTTCGCCGAACACCGTGATGCAGAGGTTGAGCGGGCCGCGCGTGGTGTCGCCGCCGACCAGCTCGCAGCCGTGCGCATCGGCCAGCGCGAACAGGCCGCGCGAGAAGCCCTCCAGCCAGGCCGCGTCGACCGCCGGCAGCGAGAGCGCCAGCGTGAAGGCCAGCGGCCTGGCGCCGCAGGCCGCCAGGTCGCTGAGGTTGACCGCCAGCGCCTTGTGGCCGAGACGCGCCGGGTCGACCGTCGGCAGGAAGTGCCGCCCCTCGACCAGCATGTCGGTGGACACCGCGAGCTGCATGCCCGCGGCCGGCGCCAGCAGGGCGCAGTCGTCGCCCACGCCCAGCGGCGAGCGCCGCGCGGGGCGCGTGAAGTAGCGCGCGATGAGATCGAATTCGCCGGTGCCGCTCATGCCGTGCTCACACCGTCGCGCTGCGGAAGCGCAGCGCGGCCTGCCGCACCACCTCGGCCAGCAGGCGTTCCTTGCCCTGCTTCTCGCGCAGCCAGCGGGCGTCGTTGCGGTTGGCCTCGACGCTGGTGCGCAGCTCGCCCAGCGCCTGCGTGGCGTTGAGGGCTTCGCTGTGCCATTCGAGCTGCGTCATGGTCATGAGGATATGGTCGCGCAGCGGCATGTGCTCGCCGCTGGCCGGGTCGACATACAGCGCATCGAGGCCGAAGCGGCAGGCCTGGAAGCGGTTGTAGGTGTAGACCAGGTAGTCGTCCTCGGTCGGCGTGAAGGGCTGCTCCTGCAGGAACCAGGCGGCCAGCGACTGCACGTAGCCCGCCAGCGCGGCGGCCCGCTCCACCGTGAGCGGGGTGTCGAAGACGCGGATCTCGATGGTGCCGAACTCGGGCTTGGGCCGGATGTCCCAGTAGAAGTCCTTCATGCTGCGGACCACGCCGGTGCGGGTCATGCGCTTGAAGTAGTTCTCGAATTCGCGCCACGACAGGGTGAAGGGCGCGCGGCCCGACAGCGGGAACGCGAACACGGAATTGAGCCGGGCCGAATCGAACTGCGTGTCCTGCCCCTGGACGAAGGGCGACGACGCCGACAGCGCGATGAAGTGCGGGATGTAGCGCGACATGCGGTGCAGCATCAGCAGCGCCGCGTCGGCATCGGGGCAGCCGATGTGCACGTGCTGGCCGAAGATCGTGAACTGCTTCGACAGGTAGCCGTACAGCTCGGACAGCTCGCGGAAGCGCGGCTTGTCGTAGATGCGCCGCTCGTGCCACTGCTGGAAGGCATGGGTGCCGCCGCCGACCACCGCGATGTTGAGCTTGTCGGCGTTGCGCACCAGCGCGTCGCGGATCGGCGTCAGCTGGGCGATCACGTCCTGCGCCGAATGGCAGACGTCGGTCGAGATCTCGATCATGCTCGAGGTCATCTCGGGCACCACGCTGCCCGGCAGCGGCGTCTGCGCCATCAGCCGCAGCATGTCCTCGGCATAGGGCGCGAGGTCGTAGTCGTGGGTGTTGACCAGCTGCAGCTCGAGCTCGACGCCGAGCGACAGCGCCACCGACTTGTTGAAGGGCTCGAGCGGCACCACCCGGCTGGCGGGCGTGTTGGCCGGCGAGCCGGTGGCGGGATCGATCGTGCGATGACTCATCTTTGCGTGTCCTCCACGGTGCCGAAGGCTTCGGGGGTCCACGGCGTGGAACTCTCGCCGGCGGCGTGGATGGCGACCGTCGCGAGCACCGCGCCGAGCACCTCCATCAGCAGGATCGCAGGCAATGCGACCTGGGTGATCATCGCGCCCAGCAGCGGCGAGGCGGTGACGAAGGCCGAGGTGATCAGCAGCGCGATCGAGGACAGCGGCGACATCGCGCAGCCGACCCAGAAAGCCTGCTTCCAGCTCGCGCCGCTGCCCGGGTTGGCGATCGCGACGCCGGCGATCTTGGCGACCGCGCGCACGCCGATCACGCTCAGCACCACGCTGGCCACCGGCAGGCTCCAGTCGGCCTGGGCGGCGACGATCGAGACCAGCACGAACATCAGCATCGTGAGCAGCGAGGCCGCGGTGCCGAGCTGCCGCGGCCAGGCCCAGGGCTTGGGGTTCAGCGCCTTCAGCAGCACGCCGCCGATCAGGGCCGCCAGCGGCGCCGAACCGCCGAAGTGCGCCGCCAGCGCGGCCCCGGCGGCGATGATCGCCAGCAGCAGGATCGAGGTGTTCTCGCTGGTCGGGCTCATGACGCGCAGCGCCGAGCGCAGCGACAGCGCCATCAGCGCGCCGACCACGAAGGACAGGCCGAGCACCACGCCGACCGGGTTGAGCTTCTCGAGCAGTCCGGTGGGCGCGTGCTCGATCAGCCCGGCCTGCGCATAGCCGAGCGCCAGCGCGTAGAAGGTGTTGAGGGTGGCGAGCGTCATCGCGCGCTCGGTCACGGGGCCCGAGGCCCGGGTATCGATCACGACCCGGCTCAGCACCGCCGGCGAGGCGACGATCGCCATCAGCGCGATCGGATTGGCCACCGGGTCGGGGATGCCGAGCCAGTGCAGGGTCCAGAAGACGCCGAAGTAGGTCAAGGTCGACTCGAGCAGGCTCTGCACCAGCACCATCGGGTTGTGACGGAACCAGCGCAGCGGCAGGCGGCCGCCGGCCTCGAACAGCACGATCGCCACGCCGAGCTCGAGCAGGAACAGGCTGATGCCCTGCAGCGGCCAGATCGCGCCCTCGAAGCCGGCGAAGCCGACCACGGTGCCGACGATCGAATAGCCGACCACCTTGGGCAGGCCCATGTAGCGTTGCACCAGGTGGCCGGCCGCGGCCGCGGTGGCCAGCAGCAACGACCACAGCACGGTCGGCAGGCCGGCCGAGGGCCGCACCCACTCCGACCAGAAACCCAGCAGATCATTGGGCAGGAAAGACGTCATCGGTTCAGCTTGAGGGGGGCATCGCCCCCCGCGGAAGATCCAGAGCGCGCAAGGCGTTCATGGCGCGAAAGAGAAAAGCGTGCTCAGTGCAGCACGCGCGAAGTGGGCATGTCGCCCGCGTCGGCTTCCAGCACCAGCGTGGGGATCGGAACGTCGAAGCGTTCGCCGCGCTCGGTGACGAAGAAGAAGCTGCCGTGCATGGTACCGCTGGGGGCCTGCAGCCGGCAGCCGCTGGTGTAGCGGAACGATTCCCCTGGCGCCAGCAGGGGCTGCTGGCCGATGACGCCGAGGCCGTCGACCTCCTGCGTGTGGCCGGAGGCGTCGGCGAAGATCCAGTGGCGCGCGATCAGCTGCGCCGCCACCGGGCCGTTGTTGGTGACCGTCACGGCGTAGGCGAAGGTGTGGACCCGGTCCTCGGGCGAGGACTGGTCTGGCAGGTAGCGTGGCTCGACCTGGACACTGATCGGTAGCGTGGACATCGCAGGGATAGTAACGGAAGGCTCCTGTGGCGCTGCAAGCCGCCGCCCCTGCTGCGACAATCCGGACCCATGAGCAGCCCCTTCAGAATCGCCCCATCCATCCTCTCGGCCGACTTCGCCCGCCTTGGCGACGAGGTGCGCGACGTCATCGCCGCTGGCGCCGACTGGATCCATTTCGACGTGATGGACAACCACTATGTGCCGAACCTGACCTTCGGGCCGATGGTCTGCCAGGCGCTCAAGCCGCATGCGAAGACGCCCGACGGCCAGCCGGTGCCGATCGACGTCCACCTGATGATCCAGCCGGTGGACGCCCTGGCCGCGGCCTTCGCGCAGGCCGGCGCCGACTACATCAGCTTCCATCCCGACGCCTCGCCGCACGTGCACCGCAGCATCCAGGCGATCAAGGCGGCGGGCTGCAAGGCCGGTCTGGTGTTCAACCCGGGCCTGGGCCTGGAAGCGCTCGACTGGGTGATCGACGACATCGACCTGATCCTGATCATGAGCGTGAACCCCGGCTTCGGCGGCCAGAGCTTCATCGATTCCGCCCTGCGGAAGATCGAGCACGCGCGCAAGCGCATCGACGCGACCGGTCGCGACATCCGGCTCGAAGTCGATGGCGGCATCAAGGCCGACAACATCGCGCAGGTGGCGAGCGCGGGCGCCGACACTTTCGTGGCGGGCAGCGCGATCTTCAATGCCAAGGACTATGCGGGCGTGGTGCGGGCGATGCGCGATCAACTCGCCACCGCCGTCAAGGCTTGAGCTTGTCGTTGTAGACCCGGTCGGTCACCGGGCCCTTGTCGGTGTCGACCAGGCCGCGCTCGAGGTCCTCGTGCGCCTGGCGGCCGACGCGCGGCGGGGCGCCGTCGGCGCTTTTCTGGCTGTCGGACGACTGGTCGTGCTCGTGCGGCAGGCGCGGCGCCGATTCGCCCTCCTGCTCGACCTGGGTATTGCCTCCTCCCGCATCCTTCGAACCCTGGGCATCGGTCTTCGCGGGATTGTTCTTCGTGGCCATCGCTTGCTCCTGTGGTGCCTTCGTTTGTCTCACGGTACCGGGGAGAACGCGGTAGGACCGGCTTTCGCGGGCCTGTAGGATGGACAGCGAAATGACCGCCTCCACCGACCTCCTTCGCATCCATGGCTACGCCAGCCTGCAGCCGGGGCCGCGGCTGATCGTCCTCGGCGGGGTGCACGGCGACGAGACCTGCGGCACCGCCGGCATCGAGCGCGTCGTGGCCGCGCTGGATGACGGTTCGCTCCAGCTTCTGCGCGGCCAGCTGACCCTGGTGCCGGTCGCCAATCCGCTGGCGCGGCGGCTGCTCCGGCGCGAGGGCGAGCGCAATCTCAACCGGCTGTTCCGCCCGACCGCGCCAGGCGCCGAGCCGGCCGACTACGAGGCCCGCATCACCGACCTGCTGTGCCCGCTGCTCGATCGCCACGAAGTGCTGCTCGACCTGCATTCGTTCCAGAGCGAGGGCGAGGCCTTCGCAATGATCGGGCCGCGCGACAACCAAGGGCCGCTCGAGCCGTTCGCGCGCGCCTTCGAGGAAGGGCAGCTGGCGCTGCACCTCGGCACGCCCCGGGTGGTCGAGGGCTGGCTCGACATCTATGCGGCCGGGCTGGCGCAGCGCGGGCAGGCCGCCGACGAGGCGGCGCTGGCCTTCGGCTGGGGCACCAACGAATACATGCGCAGCCGCGGCGGCTACGGCGTGACGCTCGAATGCGGCCAGCACCAGGACCCGGCGGCGCCCGACGTGGCCCGGCGGGCGATCCTTTCGACCTTGCGGCTGCTGGGCATGATCGAGCCCGACCCGGCGGCGGCGCCTCCGCGGGCGCCTTCGCTGCTGCGGCTGGTCAGCGTGGTCGACCGGCTGCACGCCGAAGACCAGTTCGTCCGCGAGTGGGCCACCTTCGACCCCGTGGCGCGGGGCGAGCCGATCGGCGTGCGCGAGGACGGCAGCATGCTGCACGCCGAACGCGACGGGTTCATCGTGTTCCCGAATGCCGAGGCCTTGCCGGGGACCGAGTGGTTCTATTTCGCGGTCGAGAGCGACCGCGACCTGACCCGGCCCGCGCCAGCCCTCAGCCGCGCTTCGTCGCGATGAGCGGCTTGACGTCCGGCGCCGCCACGCGCGGCCGCTCGGGCTCGACCGCGGTCAGGGCCGCCACTTCCTGCATGCTGGCCAGGCTGCGCAAGGTCAGCGCCTGGTAGGTGCGGGTGCCTTCGAGCTTCCAGGCCACTTCCTGGTCGCTGAGGGCGCGCATCACCTTGGCCGGCATGCCGGCGGCCAGCGAGCGCGGCGGGATCTTGCGGCCGGCCGGCACGAAGGCGCAGGCGGCGACGATCGAGGCCTCGCCGATCTCCGCCTCGTCCATCACCACCGCGTTCATGCCCACCAGCGCATCGCGCCGCACGATGCAGCTGTGCAGCACCGCGCCGTGGCCGATGTGGCCGTTTTCCTCGACCACCGTGTCGTGCGCCGGGAAGCCGTGGACCACGCAGGTGTCCTGCACGTTCGAGCCGCGCTCCAGGACGATGCGGCCGAAATCGCCGCGCAGCACGGCGCAGGGCCCGACATAGCAGTCGGGGCCGACGATCACGTCGCCGATCAGGACCGCGGTGGGGTGCACGTAGGCGCTCGGGTCGATGACCGGCACCACGCCTTCGATGGAATAACAAGGCATCGCGAATCTCCGTTGTTTGAATGAGGGACAGGCCCTAAGGGTTATCCCTTGGCACTTTTGACTTGCGTCAATCTTTTTCCGATCCTATGATTAACCGACCGGTCGGTCAACGATACTTTTGAGACCGGTCAAGACCCCCAGCCCCACGCCAAGAACCCAGACAGGAGACACAGCTTGTCCGACTCCCTCGTCCTCGCGACCCAGCAGGGTCCGGTCCTGACGCTGACCTTGAACCGGCCCGCCGCCCTCAACAGCTTCACCGAAGGCATGCACCAGGCACTGCGCGCGGGGCTCGACGCCGCTGCCGCCAACCCCGAAGTGCGCTGCGTGGTGCTGACCGGCGCCGGCCGCGGCTTCTGTGCCGGCCAGGACCTGGCCGACCCGATGGTCGCGCCCGCAGCGCCGGGCGAGCCGCCCAAGGACCTCGCGGTGGCGATCAACACGCTCTACAAGCCGCTGGTGCAGCGCCTCAAATCGATGCCGGTGCCGGTGATCGCCGCGGTCAACGGCGTGGCGGCAGGCGCGGGCGCCAACCTGGCGCTGAACTGCGACTTCGTGCTGGCCGGGCAGTCGGCCAGCTTCATCCAGGCTTTCGCCAAGATCGGGCTGGTGCCCGACACCGGCGGCACTTGGCTGCTGCCGCGCATCGTCGGCCGCGCCCGTGCGCTGGGCCTGGCGATGCTGGGCGACAAGCTGCCCGCGGCCGAGGCCGAGCGCATCGGCCTGATCTGGAAATGCGTCGACGACGCAGCCCTGGCCGACGAATGCGCCAAGCTCGCCCAGCGGCTGGCCGCGATGCCCGCGAAGGCGCTGGCCGCGACCCGCGCCGCGATCGACGGCGCGCAGGCGCTCACGCTCGACCAGGCGCTCGACATGGAAGCCGCGCTGCAGTCGCAGCTTGGCAGCGCCCACGACTACCTCGAGGGCGTGGCCGCCTTCGGCGCCAAGCGCGCCCCCGTCTTCACCGACCGATGAACGCAAGCCCCACAGACATGCCCGACACCTCCGACCGCACCCCCCAGCAGACCGCCGAACGGGTCCGCGAGCGCATGTACGCCAACGATCCCGCCGTGCGCGGCCTGGGCATCGACGTGACCGAGGTCGCGCCGGGCCAGGCCACGGTCACGATGACGGTGCAGGGCCACATGCTCAACGGCCACGCCACCTGCCACGGCGGCTTCCTGGCGGCGCTGGCCGACACCGCCTTTGCCTACGCCTGCAACTCGTACAACGAACTGACGGTGGCTTCGGGCTTCTCGATCGACCTGGTGGCGCCGGCGCGCGAGGGCGACGTGCTCACGGCCCGCAGCTTCGAGCTGTCGAAGGCCGGCCGCACCGGCGTCTACGACAGCGAGATCACCAACCAGCACGGCGAGCGCATCGCGATGTTCCGCGGCCGCTCCTACACCATCAAGGGCAAGCCGGCGGTCGCTGACTGACACGCCGCCGACCGAACCGCCAGAGGAGACACCACATGCCCGTCAAGCAACCCCAGCCCGGCGACCTCGACGCCATCGAGACCGCCAGCCGCGACGAGATCCAGGCGCTGCAGCTCCAGCGCCTGCGCTGGACCCTGCAGCACGCCTACGACAACGTGCCGCACTACCGCCAGGCCTTCGATGCCAAGGGCGTTCATCCGTCCGACCTGAAGCAGCTGAGCGACCTCGCGAAGTTTCCGTTCACGGCCAAGAAGGACCTGCGCGACAACTACCCCTTCGGCATGTTCGCGGTGCCGCGCGAGCAGGTGGCGCGCATCCATGCCTCGTCGGGCACCACCGGCAAGCCGACCGTGGTCGGCTACACGCAGGGCGACATCGACCGCTGGGCCGACCTGGTGGCGCGCTCGATCCGCGCCGCGGGCGGGCGCCGTGGCGACATCATCCACGTGGCCTATGGCTACGGACTGTTCACCGGCGGCCTCGGGGCCCACTACGGCGCCGAGCGCGCGGGCTGCACCGTGATCCCGATGTCGGGCGGCCAGACCGAGAAGCAGGTGCAGCTGATCCGCGATTTCCGGCCCGACCTGATCATGGTCACGCCGAGCTACATGCAGGTGATCATCGAGGAGTTCGTGCGCCAGGGGCTGGACCCGCGCGAGAGTTCGCTCAAGGTCGGCATCTTCGGTGCCGAGCCCTGGACCGAGGCCATGCGGCGCGAGATCGAAGGCAAGGCCGGCATCGATGCGGTCGACATCTACGGCCTGTCGGAGGTCATGGGCCCGGGTGTCGCCAGCGAATGCATCGAGAGCAAGGACGGTCCGGTGGTCTGGGAAGACCACTTCTACCCCGAGATCGTCGACCCCGAGACCGGCGAAGTGCTGCCCGACGGCTCGGAGGGCGAGCTGGTCTTCACCTCGCTCACCAAGGAGGCGCTGCCGATCATCCGCTACCGCACGCGCGACCTCACGCGCCTGCTGGCGCCGACCTCGCGCAGCTTCCGCCGCATGGGCAAGATCGTCGGCCGCTCCGACGACATGCTGATCATCCGCGGCGTCAACGTGTTCCCGACCCAGATCGAGGAGATCGTGCTGCAGCACGCCAAGCTCTCGGGCCAGTACCAGATCAACGTGGCGCGCGACGGCCTGCTCGACACGGTCGTGGTGCAGTGCGAGCTGCAGCCGCAGGCCGCGGCGGGCACCGATGCCGCCGAGCTGCGCGAGATCACGCAATGGCTGCAGCAGCGCATCAAGACCCTGGTGGGCATCTCGACCACGGTCAACGTGCTCACCCCCGACACCATCGAACGCACGCTGACCGGCAAGGCCCGGCGCGTCGTCGACCAGCGACCGAAATAAGGCCCCGCGCCTGAAAGGATCACCATGTACACCCAAGCGATGGATACGATGGGCAAGGAGCCCGGCGACGCCAAGAAGCCGATCCGCTCCGCCGAAGAGATGCAGCTCGAGCAGCGCTTCGACGCCCGCATCGACGAAGGCGGCTTCATCGAAGCCAAGGACTGGATGCCCGAGCACTACCGCAAGACGCTGGTGCGGCAGATCAGCCAGCACGCGCACTCCGAGATCGTCGGCATGCTGCCCGAAGGCAACTGGATCACGCGCGCGCCGACCCTCAAGCGCAAGGCGATCCTGCTGGCCAAGGTGCAGGACGAGGCCGGCCACGGGCTCTACCTCTACTCGGCCGCCGAGACCCTGGGCACCTCGCGCGACCAGATGGTCGACGCGCTGCACAGCGGCCGCGCCAAGTACAGCTCGATCTTCAACTACCCGACCCTGACCTGGGCCGACATGGGCACCATCGGCTGGCTGGTCGACGGCGCCGCGATCATGAACCAGGTGCCGATCTGCCGCTGCTCCTACGCGCCCTATGCGCGCGCCATGATCCGCATCTGCCGCGAGGAGAGCTTCCACCAGCGCCAGGGCTTCGAGGCGCTGCTGACGATGATGCAGAACGGCACCGAGGCGCAGAAGGCGATGGTGCAGGACGCGGTCGACCGCTGGTGGTGGCCGTCGATCATGATGTTCGGCCCGCCGGACGACCAGTCGCCCAACTCGGCGCAGTCGATGCGCTGGGGCATCAAGCGCTTCACCAACGACGACCTGCGTGCCAAGTTCATCGACGCCGCGGTCGAGCAGGCCAAGGTGCTCGGCGTGACCCTGCCCGACCCCGACCTGAAGTGGAACGAGGAGCGCCAGCACCACGACCATGGCCCGATCGACTGGAGCGAGTTCTGGCGCGTGATCGGCGGCGACGGCCCCTGCAACCGCGAGCGCCTGGGCGCCCGGGTCAAGGCCTGGGAAGACGGCGCCTGGGTGCGCGAGGCCGCGCTCGCCCATGCCGCCAAGCGCGCCGAACCCACCTCACTGGCGGCCTGAGCGCCCCATCTGCAAGGAAAAGACGACATGACGAACCCCACCCCCGCCTCCGCCGCCGAATGGCCCCTCTGGGAGGTCTTCGTGCGCAGCCGCTCGGGCCTCGACCACAAGCATTGCGGCAGCCTGCACGCGGCCGACCCCAAGATGGCGATCCAGATGGCGCGCGATGTCTACACCCGCCGCCAGGAAGGCACCAGCGTCTGGGTGGTGCGCTCCGACCAGATCGTCGCCAGCGACCCGGCCGACAAGGACATGTACTTCGACCCGATGGAAGACAAGGTCTACCGCCACCCGACCTTCTACAAGCTGCCGGGTTCCGTGGACCACATGTGAGCGCCTGACCATGCAAGCTTCCATCGCCATCGAATCCACGCCCGCCGTGCAGTACCTGCTGCGCCTCGGCGACACCTGCCTGATCCTCGGCCAGCGGATCGCCGAATGGTCCGGCCACGCGCCGATCCTCGAGGAGGACATCGCCCTGTCGAACATGGCGCTCGACCTGATCGGCCAGGCCCGCGCCGTGCTGACGCACGCCGGCCGCATCGAGGGCCTCGGCCATGACGAGGACCAGCTGGCCTTCCTGCGCGACGAGAAGGACTACCGAAACCTGACGCTGGTCGAGCTGCCGCGAGGCGACTTCGCCTTCACGGTGCTGCGCAATGCCATGGTCGCGACGCTGATGAAGCTGCTGTGGGAGCGCCTGCGCGACTCTTCCGATGCCGAGCTCGCCGGCATCGCCGGCAAGGCGGTCAAGGAGGCGCGCTACCACCAGCAGCATGCGGCCGACTGGGTGGTGCGCCTGGGCGACGGCACCGAGGAATCGCGCCGGCGCATCGAAGCGGCGCTGGCCGACCTGTGGCGCTACACGCCCGAGATGTTCGAGTCCGACGCGGTCGACGAGGACGCGGCCGCCGCCGGCCTGGGGCCGCGCTGGTCCGAGCTGGAGGCGCCCTGGCGTGCGGAGATGCGCACGATCCTCGGCGAAGCCGCGCTGGTCGAGCCCAAGGAAGCAGCCTTCCGCAGCACCGGCAAGAAGGGCGTCCACACCGAGCACATGGGCTACATCCTGGCCGAGATGCAGCACCTGCAACGCAGCTTCCCCGGAGGCGTGTGGTGACTGCGCCCGCCGCGGCCGACACGCGCTGCGCCCAGGCCTGGGACGTGCTCGGCACCGTGCTCGACCCCGAGGTGCCGGCGCTGTCGGTGCGCGACCTCGGCATCGTGCGCGACGTGATCGAGCACGACGACCGGCTCGAGGTCGTGCTGACGCCGACCTACTCGGGCTGCCCGGCGACCGAGGTGATCGAGCACGACGTGCTGGCCGCCATCGACCAGGCCGGCCTCGGCCCGGCCTATGTCACCTTGCAGCGCGCACCGGCCTGGACCACCGACTGGATCAGCGCCGACGGCCGCCGCAAGCTGTCCGAGTACGGCATCGCACCGCCCGGACCGGCCTCGGCCGACGGCACGGTGCCGATCCGCTTCTTCGGCCGCCGGGTCGATGCGGTGGCCTGCCCGCGCTGCGGCAGCAGCAACACCGAGCGGCTGTCGGCCTTCGGCTCCACCGCCTGCAAGGCGATGTACCGCTGCGTGAGCTGCCGCGAACCTTTCGAACATTTCAAACCGATCTGACGGGCCTCCCATGAGCGTCATCTTCCATCCGCTTCGCGTGCGCGCCGTCGAGCCCGACACCGACGAAGCCGTCATCGTCTCCTTCGACGTGCCGACCGACTTGCGCGAGGCCTTCGGCTTCACCCAGGGCCAGTACCTCACCTTGCGCAAGGACATTGAGGGCCAGGACCTGCGCCGGTCCTACTCGATCTGCGCCGGCGTCGACGACGGCGAACTGCGCGTCGGCGTGCGCAAGGTCAAGGGCGGCACCTTCTCGAACTGGATCAACGAGAAGCTGCAGCCCGGCGACACCATCAGCGTGATGGCGCCGCAGGGCCGCTTCTTCGTGCCGATCGAGCCGCAGTCGAAGCGCCAGCACGTGGGCATCGTCGGCGGCAGCGGCATCACGCCGATCCTGTCGATCATGAAGACGGTGCTGGCGCGCGAGCCGCAGTCGCGCTTCACCCTCATCTACGGCAACCGCAAGCTGCAGTCCACGATGTTCAAGGAAGAACTCGAGGACCTGAAGAACCGCTACATGTCGCGCCTGGTGCTGCACCACGTGTTCTCGGGCGAGCCGACCGACGCGCCGCTCAACATGGGCCGCATGGACCGCGCCAAGCTCGGCGAATTCCTGTCGAGCGTGGTGCCGGCGGGCAGCATCGACCATGCCTACATCTGCGGCCCGTTCCAGATGAACGACGAGGCCGAGGCCGCGCTGCTCGCGGCCGGCGTGCCCGAGGAGCGCATCCACATCGAGCGCTTCGGGGTTGCCGCGCCCGAAGGCGCACCGGTCGGCGCAGTGATCCACGAGGCGAAACCGGGCGACGCCGAAGTGGCGAAGATCGTCATCGTGCGCGACGGCCTGCAGCGCGAGATCGAATTCCGCAAGGACCAGCCGAGTATCCTCGACTGCGCCTCGGCGGCCGGCATGGAAGTGCCTTTCTCGTGCACCTCGGGCGTCTGCGGCACCTGCCGCGCCAAGGTGATCGAAGGCAAGGTCCGCATGGAGCGAAACTTCGCCCTCGACAAGAATGAAGTGGCGGCCGGCTTCGTGCTGACCTGCCAGGCCCACCCGCTGACCGAGCGCGTGGTGCTGTCATTTGACGAACGCTGAACCAACACCCCCGAAGGAAGCCATGGCCCGAGGACGAGCTGCCGGATACGACGACCAACGCGACATGATCCTGGAGCATGCCGCGCTGCTGTTCGCCAACCGCGGCTATTCGGCGACCTCGATGAACCAGGTGGCGGAGGCCTGCGGCTTCTCGAAGGCGCTGCTCTATCACTACTACCGCGACAAATACAGCCTGCTCGTGAGCATCGCCGAGAACCACGTCTCGCGCCTCGAGGACCTGGTGAGCGACGTCGAGCGGCAGGGCCTGGCGCCGGCCGCGCGGCTGCGCGAACTGATCCGCCGCTTCGTCGAGGAATACGCCGGCGCCAAGCACGCGCATCGGGTGCTGACCGAGGACGTCAAGTTCCTCGAGGAAGACGACCGCGAGCGCGTGCTCGGCACGCAGCGCACCGTGGTGGCGGGCTTCGCGCGCGTGGTCGCCGAACTGCGGCCCGACCTGCAGCAGGCCGCGCTGGCCAAGCCGCTGACCATGCTGCTGTTCGGCATGATCAACTGGATGTTCATCTGGATGCGCCCCGGCGGCGAGCTCGACTACGACGCGATGGCGCCGGTGGTGGCCGACCTTTTTCTCGGCGGCCTGCCCGCCGTGCAAACGCCTGTTCGCGTGACGGCCATCGACGACTGACGCCCACGCTTCCCGCTTATCCTCAACCCCCTCGAAAAACCGGAGACAACCCGAATGAAACTACTCAAACCGATCGCCCTTGCCGCGATGCTGCTGGCCTCGGCGCTGGCCCAGGCCGACATCAATGTCGGCGTCACCGTGTCGGCCACCGGCCCGGCCGCCTCCCTCGGCATCCCCGAGAAGAACACGATCGCGCTGATGCCCAAGACCATCGGCGGCCAGAAGATCAACTACATCGTGCTCGACGACGCCAGCGACACCACGGCCGCGGTCAACAACACGCGCAAGCTGATCTCCGAGAACAAGGTCGACATCATCCTGGGCTCGACCACCACGCCGAACTCGCTGGCGATGATCGACGTCGCGGCCGAGAGCCAGACGCCGGTGATCTCGATGGCCGCCTCGGCCCGCATCATCGAGCCGATGGATGCCAAGAAGCGCTGGGTCTTCAAGACGCCGCAGAACGACATCATGATGTCGCTCGCGATCGCCGAGCACATGGCCGCCAACGGCGTGAAGACGGTCGGCTTCGTCGGCTTCTCCGACGCCTACGGCGAAGGCTGGTACCAGGAATTCGCCAAGGCCGCCGAGCTCAAGAAGCTGCAGATCGTCGCCAACGAGCGCTATTCGCGCACCGACACCTCGGTCACCGGTCAGACGCTCAAGCTGATGTCGGCCAAGCCCGATGCGGTGCTGGTCGCGGGCTCCGGCACGCCGGCCGCGCTGCCGCAGAAGAGCCTCAAGGAACGCGGCTACGCCGGCAAGATCTACCAGACCCACGGCGTGGCCAACGCCGACTTCCTGCGTGTCGGCGGCAAGGACGTCGAAGGCACGCTGCTGCCGGCCGGCCCCGTGCTGGTGGCCGAGCAGCTGCCCGCGGGCAACCCGGTGAAGAAGTCGGCGCTGGCCTATGTCGCCGCCTACGAAGCCGCCAACGGCAAGGGCTCGGTGTCGACCTTCGGCGCCCACGCCTGGGACACCGGCCTGCTGATGGCCGCCGCGGTGCCGGTGGCGCTCAAGAAGGCGCAGCCGGGCACGCCCGAGTTCCGCGCGGCGCTGCGCGATGCGCTCGAGCAGGTCAAGGAGCTGCCGGGTGCGCACGGCGTGTTCAACATGACGCCGAACGATCACCTGGGCCTCGACCAGCGCGCACGCGTCATGGTCAAGGTCGAGAACGGCACCTGGAAATACATCCCTCCCGCGAATTGACGCTCGCCCCCAGGTTGGCTCACTTCGTGTAGCCGCCCACCCCCTGCCGGGGGCAACACCAGCGGCCCGGCAAAGCCGGTTCCGCGGTGTTCCACCAACGGGCCTCGCTTCGCTGGCCTCGAGGTTGCCAGCTGAGAAACGGCATCTCGACACTGGAAAGACTTGAATGGACTTGCAGATTGCCCTGTTGCTGGGGCAGGACGGCATCGTCAACGGCGCGGTCTACGGACTGATGGCCTTGGCCCTGGTGCTGGTGTTTTCAGTCACGCGGGTGATCTTCATCCCGCAGGGCGAACTGGTCGCGTTCGGCGCGCTGTCGATGGCGGCGCTGACCGCCGGGCGCGTGCCGGCCACGCTGTGGCTGCTGGTCGCGCTGGCCGCGATGACGCTGGTGGTCGAGGCCTGGCGCTGGAAGCGCGGGGCGACGGTCGACTGGAAGTCGACGCTGGTCTGGACGGTGCTGTTTCCCGTGCTCGCGGCCGGCCTGGTGCTGGGCCTGCGCCCCTCGTCGCTGGCGCTGCAGGCGGTGACCACGCTGTTCCTCATCACGCCGCTGGGGCCGCTGCTCTACCGGCTGGCCTACCGTCCGCTGGCCCACGCGACGGTGCTGATCCTGCTGATCGTCTCGGTGGCGCTGCATGGCGTGCTGGTCGGCCTCGGCCTGCTGTTCTTCGGCGCCGAGGGTTCGCGCACCCCGGCGTTCTCGGAAGCGCGCTTCGATATCGGCGGCGTGCCGATCAGCGGCCAGTCGCTGGTGGTGGTCGGCGTCGCCTTCGTGCTGGTGGTGCTGATGTTCCTGTTCTTCGAGCGTTCGATCGTCGGCAAGGCGCTGCGTGCCACCGCGATGAACCGGGTCGGCGCACGCCTGATGGGCATTCCGACCGACCTCTCGGGCGACCTGAGCTTCGCGCTCTCGGCGCTGATCGGCGCGGTCTCGGGCCTGCTGATCGCGCCGCTGACCACGGTCTACTACGACACCGGCTTCCTGATCGGCCTCAAGGGTTTCGTGGCCGCCATCGTCGGTGGCCTCGGCAGCTACCCGATCGCGCTGCTGGGTGCGCTGCTGGTCGGGCAGCTCGAAGCCTTCTCCTCTTTCTGGGCCAGCGCCTTCAAGGAAGTGCTGGTGTTCACCTTGATCATCCCTGTGCTCTGGTGGCGATCGCTGCGCAGCCGCCATGTGGAGGACGAGGAATGACCCGTCGCCACCTCACCCTCCTCTGCATCGCCGCGCTGGCGCTCAGCTGGCCCTGGCTGCCCGAGTTCACGGTCACGCTGTTCAGCTACATCGCGCTCTATTCGCTGGTCGCGGCCGGCCTCGTGATGCTCACCGGCGTCGGCGGCATGACCTCCTTCGGCCAGGCCGCCTTCGTCGCGGTCGGGGCCTATGCCACCGCCTGGGTCTGCACCTCGCCGACCGCCGCCGCCGCGCTCGGCGGCATCTTGCCGGCGCCACTGCTGCCATGGGTCGGACTGCTGTTCGGCCTGCTGCTGACCTTCCTGGTCGCCTGGGGGCTCGGCGCGATCACGCTCAAGCTCTCGGGCCACTACCTGCCGCTGTGCACCATCGCCTGGGGCCTGAGCCTCTACTTCCTGTTCGGCAACCTCGAGTTCCTCGGCGGCCAGACCGGCATCACGGGCGTCCCGGCACTGACCGTCTTCGGCGTCTCGCTGGCGTCGCCGCGGGCGCTCGGCCCGCTGATCTGGGCGGTGCTGCTGCTGGCGCTGTGGGCGCTGCACAACCTGCTCGACTCGCGCGAGGGCCGCGCCGTGCGGGCGCTCAAGTCGGGCCGCGTGATGGCCGAGTCGATGGGTGTCGACACGGCGCGCTACCGGGTCAAGGTGTTCGTGCTCGCTGCACTGCTGGCGGCCCTGTCGGGCTGGCTCTACGCGCACCTGCAACGCTTCGTGAACCCGACGCCGTTCAACATCAACATCGGCATCGAATACCTGTTCATGGCGGTGGTCGGCGGCTCGGGCCACCTGTGGGGCGCAGTGCTGGGCGCGACCTTGATCACGCTGGTCAAGGAGCAGCTGCAGGACATCCTGCCGAAGCTGCTGGGCGCCAGCGGCAACTTCGAGGTGATCGTCTTCGGCCTCTTGATGCTGTTCGTCTTGCAGCGTTTCGCCGACGGTCTCTGGCCGACGCTGGCGCGCGTGAGCGGCCGCTTCCTGAAGCCGGAGCCGGTGAAGCCGGCGAAGGCGATCGCGGCGCTGGACGCCCGCACGCTGCCGGCCGCCGGCGAACTGCTGCTCGAGGCCGACCGCGTGACCAAGCGCTTCGGCGGCCTGGTCGCCAACAACGCGGTCGCGATGACGCTCAAGGCCGGCGAGGTGCATGCGCTGATCGGCCCCAATGGCGCCGGCAAGAGCACCTTCTTCAACATGATCTCGGGTGTCGACGACCCGACCGAAGGCGAAGTGCGCCTGCTCGGCGCGGCCATGACCGGCAAGCCCTCGCGCGACTTCGCGGCGCGCGGCCTGGGCCGGACCTTCCAGCACGTGCGGCTGCTCGGCAACCGCAGCGTGCTCGAGAACGTCGCGCTCGGCGCCCACCGGCGCGGCCATCGCGGCTGGATCGCCTCGATGCTGCGCCTCGACCGCGCCGAAGAGGCCGCGCTGCTGGCCGAAGCCCGCCGCCAGATCGAACGCTGCGGACTCGGCGCCCATGCCGACGCGCCGGCCGCCTCGCTGGCGCTGGGCCAGCAGCGGGTGGTCGAGATCGCGCGCGCGCTCGCCGGCCAGCCGGCCGCGCTGCTGCTCGACGAGCCGGCCGCGGGCCTGCGCCACCTCGAGAAGCAGGCGCTGGCCGAACTGCTGTCGCAACTGCGCGCGGAAGGCCTCGGCATCCTGGTGGTCGAGCACGACATGGAGTTCGTCATGAACCTGGCCGACCGCATCACGGTGCTCGAGTTCGGTGCCGTCATCGCCGAGGGCACGCCGGCCCAGGTGCAATCCAATCCCCGTGTGCTGGACGCCTATCTGGGCGGCAGCGACGAAGAAACGATGGCGGTGACTGCATGACAGCGCTTTTTGAACTCCGGGACTTCAGCGTCGCCTACGGCGCGGTGGAGGCCGTGCACCAGGTCGCGCTGCAGGTGAACGAAGGCGAGATCGTCACCGTCATCGGACCCAACGGCGCCGGCAAGACCACGCTGCTGTGCGCCGCGATGGGCCTGCTGCCATCCAGCGGCAGCCTGAGCCTGGCGGGCGAGCGCATCGCGCGGCCGAGCGTCGAGGCGATGGTCGCGCGCGGCGTGGCGCTGGTGCCCGAGCGGCGTGAGCTGTTCGGAGAGATGCCGGTCGAGGACAACCTGCTGCTCGGCGGCTTCTACCGCTGGCGCACCGGCAAGCGCGACCAGAAGGAGCGCATGGAGGAGGTCTTCGCGATCTTCCCGCGCCTCAAGGAACGACGCGCCCAGCTCGCCAGCACGCTGTCGGGCGGCGAGCGCCAGATGCTCGCCATCGGCCGGGCGCTGATGGCGCGGCCGCGCCTGCTGATGCTCGACGAGCCCTCGCTGGGACTGGCGCCGCTGATCGTGCGCGAGGTGCTGCACGTGGTGTCGTCGCTGCGCGCGCATGGCGTCTCGGTGCTGCTGGTCGAGCAGAACGCGCGCGCCGCGCTGCAGGTCGCCGACCGCGGCTATGTGCTGGAGACCGGCGCCGTGGCGCTGACCGGCCCGGCGCAGGACCTGCTCCACGACCGGCGAATCATCGACACCTACCTCGGCCTCGGCAACAAGAGCGCCGTGACATGACCCCCACGCTCCCGGCGCCGGCCTCGTCTCTTCCTTCCTGGAGAACCCTATGACCCAAATCCTTCAAAGCTTCATTGGCGGCCGCTGGCTCGGCACGCAGGCAGCGCAAGCGCTGCGCAGCGCGGTCAACGGCCGGCCGGTCGCCAGCACGCATGCCGAGGCCATCGACTTCGGCGAGGCGCTCCAGCATGCCCGCACGGTCGGCCTCGCCAACCTGCTGGCGATGGACTTCCAGCAGCGGGCCCAGCGCCTGCGCGCGCTCGCCAAGTACCTGGCCGAGCACAAGGAAGAGCTCTACGCGGTCTCGGCCCACACCGGTGCCACCCGCGCCGACAGCTGGGTCGACATCGAGGGCGGCGCCGGCACGCTGGCCGCCTATGCCGGCATCGGCGGCAACGAGCTGCCCTCGGGCAACCTGGTGCACGAAGGCCCGGCGATGCCCCTGGGCAAGAAGGGCGGCTTCGCGGGCACTCACATCCTGGTGCCGCGGCGCGGCGTGGCGGTCCACATCAACGCCTTCAACTTCCCGGTCTGGGGCCTGCTCGAGAAATGGGCGCCGAGCTTCCTGGCGGGCATGCCCTGCATCGGCAAGCCGGCCACTTCGACCAGCTACCTCACCGAAGCGCTGGTGCGCCTGATGCACCGCTCGGGCCTCTTGCCCGAAGGCAGCCTGCAGCTGGTGATCGGCAGCACCGGCGACCTGCTCGACCGGCTCGACGGCATGGACGTCGTGACCTTCACCGGCTCGGCCGACACCGCGGCCAAGCTGCGCGTGCATCCGAACATCGTGCGCCAGTCGATCCCGTTCAATGCCGAGGCCGACTCGCTCAACTGCGCGATCCTTGCACCGGACGTGACGCCCGACGACGAGGAGTTCGACCTCTTCGTCAAGGAAGTGGCGCGCGAGATGACGGTCAAGTCGGGCCAGAAGTGCACCGCGATCCGCCGTGCCATCGTGCCGCGCCAGCACATCGACGCGGTGGCCGAGAAGCTGCGCGCGCGGCTGGCCAAGACCGTGGTCGGCGACCCGGCGCGCGAGGACGTGCGCATGGGCGCCCTGGCCTCGCATGCGCAGCAGGCCGACGTCGCCGAGCGCGTGCGCCTGCTGATGCAGGGCGCCGAACTGGTCTACGGCGAGCGCGACGGCTTCGCGCCGCAGGGCGAGGGCGTGGCCGAAGGCGCGTTCTTCTCGCCCACGCTGCTGCTGGCCCGCGACCCGATGGGCAACGATGCGGTGCACGACATCGAGGCTTTCGGCCCGGTCAGCACGCTGATGGCCTACGACGGCCTCGACGAAGCACTGGCGCTGGCCGCGCGCGGCCGCGGCAGCCTGGTCGGCACCTTGGTCACCAAGGACCCGGCGACCGCGGCCAAGGCGATCCCGATCGCCGCCGCCCACCATGGCCGCATGCTGGTGCTCGACCGCGAGGCCGCGGCCGAATCGACCGGCCATGGCTCGCCGCTGCCCTTCCTGAAGCACGGCGGCCCGGGCCGCGCCGGCGGCGGCGAGGAGCTCGGCGGCCTGCGCGCCGTCAAGCACTACCTGCAGCGCGCCGCGCTGCAGGGCTCGCCGAGCATGATCGCCGCCGTGACCGGCGAATACATGCGCGGCGCGAAGCTCAACGAATCCGAACTGCATCCGTTCCGCAAGCACTTCGAGGACCTGGCCATCGGCGACTCGCTGCTGACCCACCGCCGCACCGTCGGCGAGGCCGACATCGTGGCCTTCGGCGGCATCTCGGGCGACTACTTCTACATGCACTTCGACGAGATCGCGGCCAAGGAAAGCCCGTTCGGCAAGCGCATCGCGCATGGCTACTTCGTGCTGTCGGCGGCGGCCGGGCTGTTCGTCTCGCCGGCGCCCGGCCCGGTGCTGGCGAACTACGGCCTCGACACGCTGCGCTTCGTCAAGCCGGTGGGCATCGGCGACACCATCCGCGCGCGCCTCACCTGCAAGCGCAAGATCGATCGGCAGAAGAAGGACGCCAACGGCGTCGGCCAAGGCGTCGTCGCCTGGGATGTCGAGGTGACCAACCAGGATGGCGACCTGGTCGCGAGCTACGACATCCTGACGCTGGTGGCCAAGCGGGGCTGAGGCCCGGGCTCCGACTCGGGGCGCGTTCCTACAGGCGGGTTCTCCAGTGCACACTAACGTGCCAGACTGGAGAACCCCCATGCCTGCAGCCACTCGTGCGAGCGATGCCCTGGCGCCCTACCACGGCAAGCGCGATTTCAAGAAGACGCCCGAACCGCGCACCGGCGGCAAGTCGGCGCGGGGCATGCTCTCCTTCGTCGTTCAGAAGCACCATGCAAGCCATCTGCACTACGACTTCCGCCTCGAACTCGACGGCACGCTGAAGAGCTGGGCGGTGCCCAAGGGGCCTTGCCTCGATCCGACGGTCAAGCGCATGGCGGTGCAGGTCGAGGACCACCCGATTTCCTACGCGAGCTTCGAAGGCACGATCCCGCCCAAGCAGTACGGCGCCGGCAGCGTGATCGTCTGGGACCGCGGCCAGTGGGCGGCCGAGGGCGATGCGCGCGCGGCGCTGGCCGAAGGCAAGCTCAAGTTCGAACTGCGCGGCGACAAGCTGCGCGGCCACTGGACCCTGGTGCGGATGCGCGGCGAGGGCGAGAAGCAGGTGCCCTGGCTGCTCATCAAGGAGCGCGATGGCGAGGCGCGCCCGCTGGCCGACTACGACGTTGTCGAGGCCGAGCCCGACAGCGTGCTGAGCGGCCGCGGCGTGGACGACCCGGTGCGGCGCGAGGCGCCGGCCGCGAAGAAGGGCGTCGCAAAGAAGAGCGCCGCGAAGAGCGAGGGCCGCAAGGCGGCCCTGCCCGAAGCGCTGGCCCCGCAGCTCGCGACTCTCGCCTCGGCGCCACCCGCCACGCCCGGCGACTGGCTCTACGAGCTCAAGTTCGATGGCTATCGCCTGCTGGCCCGCATCGACGGCGACAAGGTCCGGTGCTTCACGCGCAACGGCCACGACTGGACCTCGAAGCTGCCCACGCTCGCCAAGTCGCTGGCCAGGCTGAAGACGACTTCGGCCTGGCTCGACGGCGAGATCGTGGTCGCCGGCGAGCATGGCGCTCCCGACTTCCAGGCGCTGCAGAACGCCTTCGACAGCGGCGCCACGTCGGACATCGTCTACTGGCTGTTCGACGCCCCCTTCCTCGACGGCGTCGACCTGCGCGCGGTGCCGCTCGAAGAGCGCCGCGCCCGGCTGGCGCGACTGCTCGGCAGCCGGCCGCCGGCGCAGCTGCGTCTCAGCGAGGTCTTCGACGCCGCGCCGCGCGACCTGCTCGCCTCGTCGGCGCAGCTGGGCTTCGAAGGCATCGTCGGCAAGCGCAAGGGATCGATCTATGTCTCGCGCCGCTCGCCCGACTGGATCAAGCTCAAGAACCAGCGCCGCCAGGAGTTCGTGATCGGCGGCTACACGGCGCCCAAGGGATCGCGTTCGGGCTTCGGCGCGCTGCTGCTCGGCGTGCGCGACGATGCCGGCACGCTGGTCTACTGCGGCAACGTCGGCACCGGCTTCGACGAGAGCCGGCTGGCAGACATCAAGGCGCGGCTCGACCGCCAGGCCAGCGACACCTGCCCGTTCGGCGAGAAGCCCGCCGGAGTGAGGGCGCAGTGGGTGAAGCCGGTGCTGGTGTGCGAGGTGTCCTTCGGCGAGTGGACCCGCGAGGGCCGGATCCGCCACCCGGTGTTCCAGGGGCTGCGCAGCGACAAGCCGGCGGCGCAGATCCGGCGCGAGCGCGCCGAGCCGCCCGAGGCCGCCCCCGCGGGCGCCGACGGCCACGAAAGAGGAGCGAAGGAGTCCATGGCGATGCGCATCACCCACGCCGAGCGCGTGATCGACACCGAGAGCGGCACCACCAAGGGCGAGCTGGTGGCGTTCTACGAGCAGGTGGCCGAACTCATGCTGCCGCACCTGAAGGGGCGGCCGGTGTCGCTGGTGCGGGCGCCCGAGGGGATCGGCGGCGAGCTGTTCTTCCAGAAGCATGCGCAGCACAGCGAGCTGCCGGGCGTGAAGTTGCTCGACCCGTCGCTCGACCGCGATCACGATCCGCTGCTGCAGATCGACACCGCGCGCGGGCTGCTGTCGGCGGCGCAGATGAACGTGATCGAGTTCCATACCTGGAACGCGACGTCGAAGGCGATCGACACGCCCGACCGCATGACCTTCGACCTCGATCCGGGCGAGGGCGTTCCGTGGGCGCGCATGCAGGAGGCGGCGATGCTGGTGCAGACGCTGCTGGCCGAGCTCGGCCTGCCGGCCTTTCTCAAGACCAGCGGCGGCAAGGGGCTGCACGTGCTGGTGCCGGTCAAGCGGCAGCACGGCTGGGATGCGGTCAAGGGCTTCTCGCAGGCCGTCGTGCAGCACCTGGCGACCACCATCCCGGAGCGCTTCGTCGCCAAGAGCGGGCCGCGCAATCGCGTCGGCAAGATCTTCGTCGACTACCTGCGCAACGGTTTCGGCGCGACCACCGCCAGCGCCTGGTCGGCGCGCTCGCGTCCGGGGCTCGGCGTGTCGGTGCCGCTGGCATGGGACGAACTGCCCGATCTGCGCAGCGCATCGCAATGGACGGTGCGCAACATCGCCGAACGGCTGGCGGTCGGCAATGGTCCCTGGGACGGCATGGAGAAGAGCCGCAAGGCGCTGGGGCCGGCGATGAAGAAGCTGGGCTACGTGCCGGCCTGATGCGAGCTCTTCGACCGCCTTGCGCAATCGGCGCGGGGATGCAATATTGCGCGGCATGAACAAGGTGATCCCGACCCTGCTCCTGGCCATGGCCGGGTTCCTGACCGCGGGGCCCGCCTCGGCCCAGTGGCACAACAGCCCGCAGTTCGACCGCGACCTCAGGGCGTGCGACCGGCGGGGCGTGAACTTCGAGCGCTGCATGTGGGAGCGTGGCTGGCAGCGCGGCGGCGGCCAGCGCTGGAATCACAACCAGAACTGGCACCGGCCACCGCACCAGCAGAACTGGCACCGGCCGCCCCCGAATCAATGGCACCAGCCGCCGCCGCCACGGCGCAACCAGCCCCGGCTGAGCGACATGCAGCAGCGCGCCCTGGACAACTGCCGCCTGCTGCAGCCATCCGAGCAGCCCCGCTGCCGCGCCACCGTGATGTCGACGGTGCGCTGACGGCCCACGACTTCGCGGGATGGACCCGGCCCCCTTCGTCTACTTTGCCTACGGCTCCAACATGAGCGGGGAGCGCCTCCGCGCCGCGGACCGGGCGCCGTCCGCCGAGCGGAAGGGCTCGGGCAGCGTGGCGGGCTATCGCCTGGTTTTCGACAAGGTCGGCAGGGATGGCTCGGGCAAGGCCGACTGCGAGCGCACCGATGCGCCGCTCGACGCGGTCCATGGCGCCTTGTTCCAGATCGCCGGTCGCGACCGCCAGGCGCTCGACAAGGCGGAAGGCCTCGGAAACGGCTACGACGCCGTCCAGATCAGCGTCCGGACGGATTCGGGGGAGGTCCTGGCGCTGACCTACCTGGCGACCCGAAAGAATTCGGCGCTGAGGCCCTACACCTGGTACCTGCGGCACGTGCTTGCCGGGGCCAGGCAAAGCGGGCTTCCCGCGCGCTACATCGAGGCCATCGAGCGAGTCCAGGCGGTGAGGGACACGGACGCCGAACGGGAGGCAAGGGAACTCGCCATCCATGGGTGATGCGGCATACTGCCAACCCCCCCAACTCGCCACAAGCCTACTGAATGGACAAGGAAGTCGACCCCCAGGTACTCGCTGTCATCGATGAGAAGCGACTGTCAGGACCACGGCTCACCCCGGTCGAGATCGTCGCCAAGATGGGCGTGTTCGATGCCCGCGACAAGCCCTACGAGTACGCCTGGATGGCGACCGGCGACAACGTCATCGCCACCATCTGGGCCGAATATGTCAGCGTCGGCGCCGGTGGACGCTGGTTCTACCTCGAGTCGCTGGACACCCAGCACCGCGCGAGCGGCGGCGCGCGCACGGCCAACCAGGTCCAGCGCGCCAAGGACCGGCTGGCCTTGCTCAAGCGAACCCTCGACGCCGGCCAGGGCTTCAGGGCGGTCGTGCAGACCAACCGGGTGCCGATCGCCGAACTCGAGACCAACAAGAGCGCCAAGGTGTCGACCCGGGTGCGCGACGACGACGAATGGCACGTCGCCTCCTGGGAGCCCGACCAGCTGCTGGCGGTGCTGGTCCGCGGCCCGCGCGGCTGGCTGCCCACCGAGGCCGAAGTGCAGGCCGCCAAGGCGCGTGGCGGTGTTCCGGCTCCGGCCGAGGCGGCCCCTGCGGCGGCGCAGGCCGCTTCGCCGGAGCAGCTCCAGGCCGCCGCGCTCGACTACGTGAAGCGTCACTTCGGCGGCTACGGCTACAAGGCCGAGGACGTCAGCGCCCAGCAGATCGGCTTCGACCTCGAGGTGTCGAACGCCAAGGGCGTGACCTTGCTGAAGGTCGCGGTGAAAGGCACCGCCTCGGGCCTGCCGGGTTTCAAGCTCACCGGCGAAGAGCGCACGGCCTCGGCGCGCGATCCCCTCTGGCGCCTGCTGGTGGTCACGGACGCCGGCGGCCCGGCGGCGCAGCACAAGATCTACAAGCCTTCCGAGATGAGCCAGGCACCCGGCTTCGACCCGCTGGGCTGAGGCCCCTCAGCGGTTCTCGCGCAGCTGCTCCGCCTGCTGCGCGAGCCGCGCGGCCTCGACGATCTGCGCGATCGACAGCCCGCCCGTGGGCTCGATGTCGCCGGTGAGGAGGCTCTCGAGCGCTGCCTGCCCCGCCGGCCCGGCCAGCCACGCGAATGCGGACGTGATCGATCCGCCGCCGAACTTGGCTTGCAACGCCTTCGACGCCGCCCGACCGACCTGGGCGAAGGCCTGCTGGTCCGGTGCGGCCGAGGCGGCACGCACGATCATGCAGAACGCATCGAGCTTCTCGGCTTCGGTGCGCAGGCGTCGGGCCTTGGCCTCGCTGTGGGCGGCGGGCCCCAGCAGCGCCGCCTCGAAGGCATCGTCGAACAGCTGGATGTCGCTGCCTTCGACCGCGTCGGCATCCGCTCGCGCCAGCACGGCGACGGCGCGGCCGCGCGCCGCGGACGCGCGCTCGGCCGCCGCCTGCGCGGCAGGCGCCTCGGTCGCGGGCCACGCCAGCAGGGGGGATCGCGCACTGCCCTGCCGGGCCCATCGGCCCGCGGCATTCAGCACGCGCGCAGGGCCGCCCGACGACGCAGGGTCCGCAAGGCTGAGGAACAGGTACTGTGGGGGCGGCATCTTGGCGGTGATTTCGAACGACGCGCCGATTGTCGCCCCAGGCTGCCGCGTCGCCGCGAAGCCTTCGGCTTGCAGGATTCTGGAGGATGTTTGCACGATGGTCCGGCAGACGCGCCCGGGCCGAGACAAGCGGGCGCGAGATGCCTAAGCTTCGCTCCATGTTCACTTCCACCCCTCGATCGCTGCATGGCGAGCGCCCCGTCGAGCAACTTCAGACCACCGTGATGCGGGCCGAACTCGCCGCGCTGATCGACCGGATGACCGTCGTCGACGGCGCCCATCAGACCGCCATACCGCGCCTCCTGCTGGCCCGGGCTTCGCAGATGCAGCATCCGGTGCATGCGATCCACGAGCCGGCGTTCTGCGTGCTGGCGCAGGGCAGCAAGCGGGTCCTGCTCGGCGAAGACGTCTACATCTACGACAGCAGCCAGTACCTGGTCGTGGCGCAGAACCTGCCGGTGTCGGGCCAGGTGGTCGACGCCTCGCCGGAGGCGCCGTACCTCGGCCTGCGGCTGAGTTTCGACGTCAAGGACATCGCGGCGCTCGGCCTGGACCTGCAGCTCGACGCCGCGCTCCCGAACCGGCGCTCGCCGCGCGGCATCTTCACGGGCGACCTGTCGACCACCCTGCTGGACCCGCTGCTGCGCCTGACCCGGCTGCTGGACACGCCCGAGGACGTGCCGGCGCTGGCGCCGCTGATCACGCGCGAGATCCTGTACCGGCTCCTGAAGGCGCCCGACGGCTGGCGGCTGGCCCAGATGGCGATGGTCGACAGCCACAGCCAGCGCATCGCCCAGGCCATCAGCGTGCTCTCGCAGCGCTTCCAGCAGGCGCTGCGGGTCGAGGACCTGGCGGACGAGGTCCACATGAGCGTGTCGTCGCTGCACCAGCACTTCAAGGCGGTCACGGCGATGAGTCCGCTGCAGTTCCAGAAGCAGCTGCGGCTGCAGGAGTCGCGGCGCATCATGATCAGCGAGAACGTCGACGCCGCCACGGCGGGGCATCGGGTCGGCTACGAGAGCCAGTCGCAGTTCAATCGCGAATACAGCCGCTTCTTCGGCTCGCCCCCCGCGCGCGACGTGAAGCGCCTGCGCGAGCTCCAGCTGGGCCGGGGAGGCCAGACATGAAGATCCATCTGAAGCTGAATGGCCAGGTGATCCCGGCCACCCTGGCGGACAACCGGGCGGCGCAGGAGTTCGTCGCCATGCTGCCGCTGACGCTCACGCTGCACGACCTGTTCAGGCGCGAGAAATTCGGCCCGCTGCCCTCGGCCGTCTCGGCGAGCGGCACGCGGACCCAGGCCTACGAGGTCGGCGACATGATCTGCTGGGCGCCCGGCCCCGACCTGGCGATCCTCTATCGCCAGGACGGGCAGGCCATCAGCGGCGGCTTCCACGTCCTCGGCCGGATCGATGCCGGGGTCGAGGCCTTCGCTGCGCCGGGTCCGATCGAGGTGACGATCGAAGTGCCGGCGGGCGAAGTCGACGAGGCTGCGCTCGCCGTCGGTGCCCGTGGCCTGCGCTCGCGGGGCGGGCCTTGCGTCATCGGCGGGCGTTGTTCTTGACGAGGAAGAAGGTCAGGGCGCCGATCACCAGGGCCATGCCGGCGCCGAACGCGGCGATGGCGCTGGTGCCGTCCCAGGCCACGACCTCGCGCAGGAACAGCACGGCGAGCACCGCGATGACCACGCTGACCAGGTTGCCCTTGAGGTCCTCGAGGTTGTGGACCTCGAGCCACTTGGGCAGCGGCAGCTTGTCGTCGATGAACAGCGAATAGAGGCCGATGCTGATGATGTAGACCGCGATGGCGATCAGGAAGACGTCGACCGCCTCGACGATGCCGACTGCGAAGATCTTGACCGCCTTGGCCGAGACGGTGCCGTCGCGGATGGTGTCGATGAAGCTCGCGTACAGCGCCATGGCCTCGTACAGGATCAGCGCCATCGACCCCAGGAAGGTGCCGATCACGGGGACGATCATGATGTAGCGGCTCGAAGCCAGGATTGTTCGCAGCATCCGGCACCTTCCTCTGCAGTGGGGTTCGCCGGATCTTAGCCTTGGGCAGAATGCGGCAACGGATCACCAGAAAGAGGCTCCATGACGCCCGACGCCCCCCTCCTCGTCAGCCAGGTCATCGTGCGTGCCTGCCTGTTCCTCGTGGCCGCCATCGCCCTGTTCGGCGGCACCGTGCAGATGGTGCTCGGCCAACCGGACACCAGTCCGCGCCTGGACAACGTTCACCGCTTCATGGCGGGCGTCTATTTCTCGATGGGGCTGATCTGCCTTTGGGCCGGCGTCACGGTCCGCCAGCAGGGCTTCCTGGTCTACCTGATCGCCCTGGGCGTGCTGCTCGCGGGCCTGGGCCGACTGTTGTCGATCTCGAAGGTGGGCCTGCCCGAGCCGCGCCGGGTCTGGCTCGCGTACCTGGTTCCCGAACTGGTGATTCCGTTTGTGATGGCCGGGGCGCACTTCAGTGCGAGTTAGGCAATCACCTCGTCGGTCGTGACCTCGAAGCGCTGCAGCGTGTTGACGCCGAACACCATCGTGATCGGCACGTCGGCCGCGTCGCGGCCCCGCGCGATCACCACCCTTCCGATGCGCGGCGTGTTGTGCCGGGCATCGAAGGTGTGCCAGCGGTCGCCCAGGTAGACCTCGAACCAGGCACTGAAGTCCATCGGATACGGCACCGGTGGAATGCCGATGTCACCCAGGTAGCCCGTGACGTAGCGCGCCGGGATGTTCATGCAGCGGCACAGCGTGATCGCCAGGTGCGTGAAGTCGCGGCAGACGCCGACACGCTCCCGGAAGCCCTCCAGCGCGGTGCGCGTGGCGCGGGCGCATTGGTAGTCGAATCGCAGGTGCCTGTGCACGAAGTCGCAGATCGCCTGCACCCGCTGCCAGCCCTGCGGCACGCCGCCGAACTGGGCCCAGGCGAACTGCAGCAGTTCGCTGTCGACCTCGCAATAGCGGCTCGGCAGCAGGAACTGCAGCGTCTCCAGCGGCAGGTCGGCGGGCGCATGTTCGATCGCGCCGAGGCACACCGGGTCCGGCCAGCCGGTGTCGAACACCACCGCTTCGTTGCGCAGTCGCACGCGGCTCACGCCGGCGGGCACCGCCACGCGGGCGCAGTGGTTGTTGAAGCTGTCGGTGTAGTGGTCGGTGCGCAGCGGCGGGCTGATCGTGAGCTGCTCGCTGCCTTGGAGGTCGGCTGCGCGCGAAGGATGGAGCTGCAGCATGTAGATGAGGGCCGTCGGCGCCGTGACCCCGAGCTCGATGTCGAATCCGATTCTGATGAGCATGGTGCGCGGACCTTTGGTGGAGAAAAACTGGTAAAGCAGGTTTGATGCCGGCCGGGACGTACTTCATCGTAAGGAAGTGCACCGCGGCGTCGCGTGGGCAGGGCCGCCCGAAACCGCGTAGGCCATCGCGAGGGATCGTCGGTGCGGTCCTACCGTGATCGCCTCGCAGCGCCGACAGCCGGGAGCGCGCGCCCACTACGTGCTGCGCGCCGGCCCGACTTTAAGCTGAGGCATCACCCGCAGTATGGACCGCGGCCCGGTCGCCGGCCCTCGTTCTGCGAAAACCCGAGGACACCCCGATGACGCAACAGAACAAGGCGGCCGCCGGCCGTCGCCCGAAGCCGGGCGACGGCAGCCAGGCCAAGCAGGACCAACTGGCTGCCTTCACCAGCGACAACGTCGCCCGGCTGACCACCAACCAGGGCCTGCAGGTGCCGGACAACCACAACTCGCTGAAGGCGGGGCCGCGCGGGCCGACCCTGCTCGAGGACTTCATCCTGCGGGAAAAGATCACGCACTTCGACCACGAGCGCATTCCCGAGCGTGCGGTGCATGCCCGGGGGTCCGCAGCGCACGGCTATTTCGAGGTCTACAAGTCGATGTCGCAATTCACGGCGGCCGAGTTCCTGCAGGATCCGGCGGTGAAGACGCCCGTTTTCGTGCGCTTTTCGACCGTGGCGGGATCGAAAGGCTCGGCCGACACGGTGCGCGACGTGCGCGGCTTCGCGGTCAAGTTCTACACCCAGCAAGGCAACTACGACCTGGTGGGCAACAACATCCCGGTGTTCTTCATCCAGGACGCGATGAAGTTCCCCGACCTGGTCCACGCCGTCAAGCCGGAGCCGCACCATGGCATGCCGCAGGCGGCGAGCGCGCACGACACCTTCTGGGACTTCGCCTCGCTGATGCCCGAGACCACCCACATGCTGATGTGGGCCATGTCGGACCGCGCCATTCCGCGCAGCCTGCGCATGATGGAGGGCTTCGGCGTCCATACCTTCCGCTTCGTCAACGCACGCGGCGAGAGCCACTTCGTCAAGTTCCACTGGAAACCCAAGCTGGGCATCCACGGCCTCGCCTGGGACGAGGCGCAGAAGATCGCCGGCAAGGACGCCGATTTCCATCGGCGCGACCTGTGGGAGGCGATCGAGGCCGGCGATTTCCCGGAATGGGAACTCGGCGTGCAGATGATCCCGCAGGACAAGGAACATGCCTTCGGCTTCGACCTGCTCGATCCGACCAAGCTGATTCCGGAGGAGATGGTGCCGGTGCAGCGCATCGGCCGCATGGTGCTGAACCGCAACCCGGACAACTTCTTCGCCGAGACCGAGCAGGTCGCGTTCCATCCGGGCCACGTGGTGCCGGGCATCGATTTCTCGAACGACCCGCTGCTCCAGGGGCGCTTGTTTTCCTACACCGACACGCAGATCTCGCGCCTGGGCGGCGCCAACTTCCACGAGTTGCCGATCAACAAGGGCGTCTGCCCCTTCCACAACTTCCAGCGCGACGGCATGCACCGGCAGACCATCGCGCGCGGCCAGGTGGCGTATGAGCCGAATTCGCTGGGCGACGGCAAGGAGTTCCGGGTCGATGGCGCCAGCGCCGGCTTCCAGTCCTTCCCGGAGGAACTGGAGCCGCCCAAGCTGCGCCGGCGCAGTCCGTCCTTCGACGATCACTTCACGCAGGCCCGGCTCTTCTTCAACAGCCAGAGTGCGCCCGAGAAGGAGCACATCATCGCGGCCTTCCGCTTCGAGTTGTCCAAGGTCGAGGTGCCGGCCGTGCGCCAGCGCATGGTCGACAACCTGGCGCACGTGGACGAGAAGCTGGCGCGGCGCGTGGCAGAGGTGCTGGGCATCAACGCGCCCGACGCCAAGGCCGCGGCCGGGCGCGCGGGCTTCCGGGCCCACCGCTTCACGATGCCGATCGACGAATCGCGGGCGCTCAGCATGGCAGACACCGGCAACGGCTCGATCAAGACCCGCAAGGTCGCCATCCTGGTCGCCGACGGGGTCGACTCGGCGTCGCTGAAGGCGATCCGCGAGGGCATCGAGCAGGCCGGCGCGCAGTGCAAGCTGGTCGGACCGCGGCTCGGCACGGTCGCCAGCGCCTCGAAGCGCCAGCTGGATGTCGATGCGACCTTCGTCAACATGCCATCGGTGATGTTCGACGCCGTGCTGGTGCCGGCCGGGGCCGAGGGCGCCCGAACGCTGGCAGCCAACGGCGACGCGGTGCACTTCGTGCTCGAGGCCTACAAGCACTGCAAGGCGATCTGCACCGTGGGCGAGGGGGTCGAACTGCTGGCCACGCTGGGCATCGGCGCCGACCCGAAGGCGGCGCCGTCGGGCGTGGTCGTGGCGGCGACCCCGGTCACCAACCTGGGCGATGCCAGCGCCGCGCAGCAGGTGGCGCAGGACTTCGTCGCCGCGATCGCGAAGCACCGGCACTGGGACCGGGCCAACGTCGACGCGGTGCCGGCCTGAACCTTATTTGTGGCCGTCGGCCGGCTGCAGCAGCTTGCCCTTGAGCGTGACCGCCTTGCCGACCGGCGGCGCGGTGGCGGTCTCGACGGTGCGCAGCGATCCGTCCTGCATCCGCACTCCGACCTCGTAGACGGTGGCGGTGTGGTAGCGCTTCTCGACCTCGTTGCCCGCGAAGCCGCCGCCCACCGCGCCGATCACCGTCGCGGCGGTGCGGCCGTTGCCATTGCCGATCTGGTGGCCCAGGACGCCGCCCAGCACACCGCCGGCGACTGCGCCGACGCCCGTGGCCGGAACCTGGCGCTGCACGGGGCGGACCGACTCGACGTGGCCGCAGGTGGCGCAGACCGGCACCGGGCGCGGCGCCGGGGGGGCTGCTGCCGGCGCGGCAGGTGGCGGCAGCACGTCGGGCGCGCGAACGGGGGCGGGCGCCTGCGCCACGACCGGCGGTGGCGGCGCGGCCGGCACCAGTCCGGGCTTGCCGTCATCGGGCGCGGGCGCCAGCATCGGCGGCGCCGCGGCCACCGGTGAAGTCGGCGCCGAGTCCGCGTTGCGGGCCTGCTGGTACAGCAGGACGCCACCCAGCGCCGCGACCGCCACGGCGAGGGCGCCGATGGTGGCCCACATCGCCTTGAGCGAGCGGCCCGGGGGAGAGTGGAGGGGTGTGGGGTCCATGGCGGTTCCTTTCCAGCGCCGCGCGACTCAGTCGGTCCATCCCAGAAGCCGTCGGGGCGTTTCCCAGAACAGCTTCCGGCGCTCGCCGGCATCCGGGAAGAGCTGCTCCATCAGTTTCAGCTGTAGGCCATAGTCGATTCGTTCGGTCGCCCTCAGGTAGGGCCAGTCGGAGCCCCACAGGCAGCGCTCGAGCGTGAACGCCTCGGCCAGGGCCCGCACGAAGGGCCAGACATCCTGGTGCGGATGCGGCTGGCCCGAGAACTTCGCGAAGCCGGACAGCTTGACGCAGGCCTTGCCCGATCGTCCCAGGCCGAGCAGCGCCTGGAAGCCGGGCTGCCGCAGGCCTGCCGCGATATCGGGCTTGCCGCAATGGTCGATCAGGATCGGCACGCCGGCGTCCGCCAGCAGCGGCAGCAGGGCGGGCAGCTGGTCCCGCTCGACCTGCACCTGCAGCAGCAGGCCGAGCTCGCGCAGCTTGCCGATCAGCGCGCCGGCACCGAGGTAGTAATCGACGCCGAGGAAGGAGGGGTTGAAGGCCACGCCCACGATGCCCTGCGCCTTCAGCTCGGCCAGTGCGTCGAGCGCGATCCCGTTGTCGACCACCGCAATCCCCTTCATGCGGCCCTGGCTGCGCGCGATGGCGTCGAGCAGGCAGGCGTTGTTGCCGGTGCCGTAGCCGGAGTTGGGGCCGACGACCAGGGCCCGCTGCACGCCATGGGCCGCCATCACGGCCAGGAAGAGATCGGCCGAGCCCGTCTCCTGGCCCGCCGGCGCGTAGTGCGTGTCGCTCGCATAGGGGAAGCGCCTGGGGTCGAGGATGTGGTTGTGGCAGTCGATCTTGGGTTCGTCGAAGATGTCCATGGGGCAAGGGTAGCGCGGCGCTGCCGCATCGCAAGGCGCGGCGGCCCAGTTCGCGGCCTTATCCGACAGGGCTCGGCCGCCGGGTCTGGCACGCTTCTCGGGTTTTGCTTCGTCCATCTCCGACTCCATGAAAACTCCCTCCGCGATCGACCCCGAGGAATTCCAGCGCCTGCTCAGCCGCAACCTGAAGCTGCCGCTGATCGGCGGCGTGGTCGGGGCCGTGGTCTTCGTCGGGCTGATCCTCTACCTGCTGTCGGTGATCGGCTGGGTCGAGCACACCGACCGCGTCACCGGCAGCGCGACCGAGCTGCAGCGCCGCAGCATCGACATGGAGACCGGCATGCGGGGCTTCCTGATCACCGGCGACGAGAGTTTCCTGGAGCCCTACGACAGCGCCCTGGCGCGCGTGAAAGACGACTTCGGCGCCTTGAAGGCCCTGGTGTCCGACAACCCCGCGCAGGCGGCGCGGGTCGACCGCATCGCTGCGCTGCAGGCCTCGTGGAACGACTTCGCCCGCGAGACCATCGCCCTGCGGCGCAACGGCGGCGACTACCAGCAGGCGGTGAGCCTGGGCCGCGGCAAGCGCCTGACCGACGACATGCGCGCCGAGTTCGCGGCCTTCGTCGACACCGAGCGCAACCTGCGCTTTCAGCGCAACAACGAGGTCACGAGCACCAGCATCGCGATCGTCGCGCTGTTCGTGCTGTTCACCCTGGCCTCCACCGGGCTGCTGGCCTATTTCGGCCGGCGCCAGCTGCTGCGCCTGTCGGACAGCTACGACGCGGCGCTGGGCGAGCAGGCCGCGCATGCCGAGACGCTGCGGCAGCAGGCCTGGCTGCGCAGCGCCCAGACCGAGCTGGGTGCCGAACTGGTGGGCGAGCCCGGCGCCCAGGAGATGGGGCGCAAGGTGCTGGCCTTCTTCTCGCGCCATGTCGGCAGCCTGGTCGGCGCGATGTACCTGCGCGAGCGCCATGGCGCGCTGCACCGGATCGCGAGCTATGGCTTCTCGACCGCGGCCGAGGCCTCGCCACAGGTGTTCGCTCCCAACGAGGGCCTGGTCGGGCAGGCGGCGTCGGAGCGGCGATTGCTGCGGGTCGAGCCGGTGCAGGCCGACTACCTGAAGGTCAATTCGGGGCTTGGCGAGATGGCGCCGGCGGCCGCGGTGCTGCTGCCGGTCCAGAACGACGGCGTCGTCAACGGCGTGATCGAGCTCGGCCTGCCGCGCCCGCCGAACGAGCGCGACCTGCAGCTGCTCGACCTGGTGGCCGCCACCATCGGCAGCGCGGTCGGCGCGGTGCGCTATCGCCAGCAACTGCAGGACGCGCTGGCCGAGACCCAGCAGCTCAACGAGGAACTCCAGGTCCAGCAGGAAGAGCTGCGCACCGCCAACGAGGAGCTCGAGGAGCAGTCGCGCGCATTGCGGGCCTCGCAGGCCACGCTGGAGAACCAGCAGGCCGAACTTGAACAGACCAACAGCCAGCTCTCGGAGCGCACGGAGGCGCTGGACCAGCGCAATGCCGCGCTGCGCCGGGTCCAGCGCGACCTCGAGGAGCGGGCCGACGAACTGCAGCGCGCGAGCCGCTACAAGTCCGAGTTCCTGGCCAACATGTCGCACGAGCTGCGCACGCCGCTCAACAGCGCGCTGATCCTGGCCAAGCTGCTGGGTGACAACCCGCGGGGCAACCTCGACGCCGAGCAGGTGAAGTTCGCCGAATCGATCTACGCCTCGGGCAACGACCTGCTGGTGCTGATCAACGACATCCTCGACATCGCCAAGGTCGAGGCCGGCAAGCTCGACGTGGTGGCCGAGCATGTGCCGCTCGCCAGGCTCGGCGAGAGCCTGCGCATGAACTTCGCCCCGCTGGCGGGGCAGAAGCAGCTCGGCTTCCGGCTCGACATCCGTCCCGACGCGCCGGCTTCGCTGGTCACCGACCGGCAGCGGGTCGAGCAGATCCTCAAGAACCTGCTGTCGAACGCGCTCAAGTTCACCGACCGTGGCGAGGTCGCAATGACCGTGTCGGGCACGGCCGATGGGGGAGCCGCCTTCGCGGTGTCCGATTCGGGCATCGGCATCCCGGCCGACCAGCAGGAGGTGATCTTCGAAGCCTTCCGCCAGGCCGACGGCACCACCAGCCGGCGCTACGGCGGCACCGGCCTGGGCCTGTCGATCTCGCGCGACCTGACCCGCCTGCTCGGCGGCACGCTGAACGTGCACAGCGTGCCCGGCGCCGGCAGCACCTTCACGCTGCAATTGCCGGCGCGGTCGCCGCAGGCCGAAGCGACGGCGGCGCCCAAGGCGCCCCCTGCGCCGGCCCGCGCCGATCTGCCGCCGGCGCCGCCGGCCCCTGCGGCCCCGGTCGCGGCGGCGATCCCCGCGCCCCAGTTCGCCGACGATCGCGCCCTGCCGCGCGACCAGGCCCGGCGGGTGCTCGTGATCGAGGACGAACCGCAGTTCGCCCACATCCTCTACGACCTCGCGCACGAGCTCGGCTACCGCTGCCTGATCGCCCATGGCGCGGCCGACGGCTTCAGCCTGGCGACCCAGTTCCTGCCCGACGCGATCCTGCTCGACATGGGGCTGCCCGACAGCCCCGGCCTCGGCGTGCTGCAGCGCCTCAAGGACGATCCGCTGACCCGCCACATCCCGGTCCACGTGGTGTCGGCCCAGGACAGCGCCGAGGCGGCGCTGCACATGGGCGCGATCGGCTATGCGCTGAAGCCGACCACGCGCGACCAGCTGAAGGCCGTGTTCCGCAAGTTCGAGGACAAGTTGACGCAGAAGGTCAAGGCGGTGCTGCTGGTCGAGGACGACGCGCTGCAGCGCGACAGCGTGGTGAAGCTGATCGCCGATGACGACGTCGTGATCACCGCGGTGGCGTCGGGCGGGGAGGCGCTGGCGCTGCTGCGCAGCCGCGTCTTCGACTGCATGATCACCGACCTGCGGCTGCCCGACATGCAGGGCAGCGAGCTGCTCAAGCGGATGGCGACCGAGGAGATCGTGTCGTTCCCGCCGGTGATCGTTTACACCGGGCGCAACCTGACCCGCGACGAGGAAGCCGAGCTGCTGCGCTATTCGCGCTCGATCATCATCAAGGGCGCGCGCTCGCCCGAGCGCCTGCTCGACGAGGTCACGCTGTTCCTGCACAAGGTCGAGGCCGACCTGTCGAGCGAACGCCAGAGCATGCTGAAGACCTCGCGCGGCCGCGACCGGGTGTTCGAGGGCCGCCGCATCCTGCTGGTGGACGACGACGTACGCAACATCTTCGCCCTCACCAGCGCTCTGGAGCAGCGCGGCGCCACGGTCGAGATCGGCCGCAACGGCCGCGAGGCGCTCGAAAAGCTCGACCAGGTCGAGGACATCGACCTGGTGCTGATGGACGTCATGATGCCGGAGATGGACGGCCTCGAGGCCACGCGCCGGCTGCGCCAGGACCCGCGTTTCGAGAAACTGCCGGTGATCGCGGTCACCGCCAAGGCCATGAAGGACGACCAGGAGCAGTGCCTGGCGGCCGGCGCCAACGACTACCTGGCGAAGCCGGTCGACCTCGACCGGCTGTTCTCGCTGCTGCGCGTGTGGATGCCGAAGATGGAGCGGCTGTGAAGACGGACCCGGTGCAACGCGCGCTGCATCCGCCGAGCGCCACGGAGATCGAGCTGCGCCTGCTGATGGAGGCGATCTACCTCAAGTACAGCTACGACTTCCGCGACTACACCGGCGCCTCGCAAAAGCGGCGCGTGCTGTATGCGCTGGGCCAGCTCGGCCTGCCGAACATCTCGGCGCTGCAGGAGCGCGTGCTGCGGGACCCGACGCTGTTCGCGCAGCTGCTGCAATACCTCACGATCCCGGTCAGCGAGATGTTCCGCGACCCGGCCTACTTCCTGGCGCTCAGGCGCCAGGTGGTGCCGGTGCTCCACACCTATCCGTCGCTGACGGTCTGGGTGGCGGGCTGCAGCACCGGCGAGGAGGTGTTCTCGCTGGCCATCCTGCTGCGCGAGGAAGGCCTGCTCGAGCGCACCCGCATCTATGCGACCGACATCAATCCGGCTTCGCTCGAGAAGGCCCGCCAGGGCATCTTTCCGCTCGAGTCGGTGCGCAACTACACCGCCAACTACCAGCGCGCCGGCGGCCAGCGCGCCTTCTCGGACTACTACACCGCGGCCTACGACGCCGCCCGCTTCGATCCCTCGCTGTGCGCCGACGTGACCTTCGCCGACCACAGCCTGGCGACCGACAGCGTGTTCGCCGAGACCCACCTGGTGTCCTGCCGCAACGTGCTGATCTACTTCAACCGGGCCCTGCAGGACCGCGCGCTGGGCTTGTTCCACGAGTCGCTGTGCCACCGCGGCTTTCTCGGCCTCGGCGCCAAGGAGAGCATCGACTTCTCCGGCTATGCCGAGCGCTTCGGGGTGCTGGCGCGCGCCGAGCGCATCTACCGGAAGGCCTCATGAGCCCCCGCCCGGCCGCTCCGAAGGGGGCTCGCACCGCAGTGCGAAGCACGGAGGTTGCCGCATGACCGCCAGTCCGCTGCCGCCGCGTCGGATCGAGGCCGTGGTCGTCGGTGCCTCGGCCGGTGGCGTCGACGCGCTGATCGCGCTGCTCGGCGACCTGCCGGCCAGCTGGCGGCTGCCGACCGCGGTCGTGATCCACTTGCCCGAAGCCCATGAAAGCAGGCTGGCCGAGATCTTCCGCCACCGGCTGCCGTTCCCGGTCCTGGAGGCCGAGGACAAGGCGCCGGTGGCGCAGGGCACGCTGTACTTCGCGCCGCCCGGCTATCACCTGTCGATCGAGCGCGACCGCTGCTTCTCGCTGAGCTGCGAGCCGCCTGTGCTGTTCTCGCGGCCGGCCATCGACGTGCTGATGGCTTCGGCGGCCGATGCCTATGGCCCGGCGCTGGCCGGCGTGCTGCTCACCGGAGCCAACGAAGACGGCGCCGAGGGCCTGCTGCGCATCCACCAGGCCGGCGGACTGACGGTGGTCCAGGACCCGGCCGAGGCCCTGGTGCCGACCATGCCGCGCGCGGCCATCGCCGCCCACGCGCCCGATTTCGTGCTACCCCTGCGCGAGATCCGCGCGCTTCTGCTGGAACTGGATGCTGCCCATGCCCATTGATGTCGAAAGCAAGCTGCTGATTGTCGACGACCTGCCGGAAAACCTGCTGGCGCTCGAGGCGCTGATCCGCGGCCCGGGGCGGCCGGTGTACCAGGCGTCGTCGGCCGAGCAGGCGCTGGCGCTGCTGCTGGAGCACGAGTTCGCGCTCGCCATCCTCGACGTCCAGATGCCGGGCATGAACGGCTTCGAACTGGCCGAGATGATGCGCGGCACCGAGCGCACGCGCCACATCCCGATCATCTTCGTGAGCGCCGCCGGGCGCGAGATGAACTACGCCTTCAAGGGCTACGAGAGCGGCGCGGTCGACTTCCTGCAGAAACCGCTCGATGCCCAGACGGTGAGCAGCAAGGTCAGCGTCTTCGTCGACCTGTACCGGCATCGCAAGGCGCTCAAGCACGAGATCGACGCACTGGCCGTGTCGCACCGCCGGCAGGAGGCGCTGGTGCAGCAGCTGCAGTGCACCCAGCGCGAGCTGGAGCGCGCGGTGCGCATGCGCGACGACTTCATGTCGATGGTCTCTCACGAGCTGCGCACGCCGCTCAACACGCTCTACCTCGAGACCCAGGTGCGCAAGCTGCACCTGTCGAAGAACAACATGGCGCCCTTCGCGCCTGACCGCCTGCCGGCGATGATCGAGCGCGACCAGCGCCAGATCCAGAACATGGTTCGGCTGATCGACGACATGCTCGACGTCACCCGCATGCGCAGCGGCGCCCTGTCGATCCAGCCCCGGCCGGTGGACCTCGCGCAGCTGGCGCGCGGCGTGGTCGAGAGCCTGGCACAGCAGGCCGAGGCGGTGGGCCCACCGATCCGCCTCGAAGCGCCGGCCGGCGTGCCGGGCGTGTGGGACGAGTTCCGCATCGAGCAGGTGCTGACCAACCTGATCACCAACGCCCTGCGCTACGGTGCCGGCAAGCAGGTCGAGGTCAGCGTGCGCCAGGAGGGGGGCCGCGCGCGGATGAGCGTCAGCGACCAGGGCCCGGGCATCGCGGCCGAGGACCATGCGCGGATCTTCGAGCAGTTCGAGCGCACCGACGACAGCCGCCGGCAGGCCCCGGGCCTGGGGCTGGGCCTCTATATCGCGCGCCAGATCGTGCGCTCGCACGGCGGCGAGATCGAACTGGCGAGTGCGCCGGGGCAGGGCGCCACCTTCAGCGTGATTCTGCCGCTGAGCGCCGACACGCCGGCGGCCTGAACGGTGCGGGGCGGCGTCCTACACCGCCATTGCGCTTGCCAGCCCGATACTCTGGAACTTTGCTTTGGTGGAGATTTGCAAGTGAACGTCCTGATCGTCGACGACAACCACGCCGCGGCGGACCTGCTGCAGGAGCTGCTGGTGCTGCAGGACCACACGGCATGCTGCACCTACACCGGCCAGCAGGCGCTCGATGTGGCCGCCCAGCAGCGCTTCGACGCCGCGCTGGTCGACCTCACCCTTCCCGATTTTCCCGGCACCGAGGTGGCGCGCCAGTTGCGCGCCAGCGCCCGCGGCGAGCCGCCGCTCCTGGTCGCGATCTCGGGCTACGCCGCCGACGAGGCCGGCGACGCCGCGGGGCTGTTCGACCACCACCTGCAGAAGCCGATCGATTTCGACGTCCTCGATCGCATCCTGGCGCGGCCGCTGGCGGGATGACGGCTCGATGAAGTCTTCGCCCGGAGCGCGCAGCTGGATGGCGGCAGGGGTGCGCCACGAGCTGCTGACCCGCGCCTTGCCGGCGCTGCGCCACGAGATGGCGGCCCCGGTGTCGGTGATCCGGATGGGCGTGCTGCTGCTCAAGCGCCAGCTCGCCAACGTGGCCGAGGTCGCCCCCGATGCCGCCGCCATGGCCGAGCGCGTGGCGCTGATCGAGGACCAGGTGGCGGCGCTGGCCAGCGGCGTGCGCTCGCTGCGCGACTGGGAGCTGGCCACCCATGACGACGGCATCACGCGCAGCGCACTGGTGGCCCAGTGCACGACCTTGATGCGGGTGGCGTTCGAGCTCAACGGCATCGGGCTGAGGCTCGGCGAGGGGCTCGCGCCGGTCGAAGGCGAGCCGCGCTTTCCGGCCGCCGCGGCGCTGCGCTACATGGCGCTGGGCGCCCTCGGCCACCTGCACGACAGCGTGCCCAACCTGGGCGAGATCCGGGTCGAGGCCGTGGGCGGCGACGGGCTGCGCTTCGTGGCCAGCCATGGCGCCGCGGCGCCGGTCGAGCCCATCGCCGGCGCCCACCGGGCGCCGCGCGCGCTCGCGATCGACGCCATCGCGCTGCAGGCACTGGCCGACGGGCTGGGCTGTGCGGTGACGGTGGAGGGCGAGAGCGTGCGTTTCGGGCTCGGAACCGCGATGGACCCGGTCTTGACGGCGCCGGGCCGCGCGCCGGGCTGACGCGCTCAGCGAAGCCGCGAGCCCGTCGGACCGGCCTCGGCGCCGGTGGTCATCGGGTTCATTCGCTCTTCGCACTCGGACATCATTCGGACGCTGCGCTTGACGCGGGCGGTCATCTTGTCGTTGAGGTGGTTCCAGCCACGGTACATCGGCACCACGACCAGCCAGCCGATGCCGATCACGCCGCCCAGCGCGCCCATGTACTCCCAGTGCATCGGTTCCATGTGTCCCAACTCATCCTTTCCGCAGCCTGCGGACCGGGGTAAAGATACAAATGGTATCAATGGCGTGCATTAAACATGGCGAATCGTCGTGCTGGCGCATGCGCTATTCGGGCGCTATGTCACAGCCAACCAACAAGTTGATTCGACAAGGAATGCTTTCGAATTCAAGTCAGGCCATGACAGTGCTGCGCCGGGTCGACAGCAGCGCCCGCAGCTTGGCCGGCGCCACCGGCTTGGTGAGCAGCAGCACGCCGCCCTGCCGCAAACGCTGCAGCGCCTCGGGCCCGGTGGCGCCCGACACCAGCACCGGCAGCGCGTCCGGCTGCAGCCGGTGCGCCGCCGCGAGCACTTCCATGCCGTCCTCGTCGTGGGCCAGTTGCAGGTCGCACAGCACGACGTCGAAGTGCGCGCCGCCGGTGCCGAGCTGCGCCAGGGCCTCGGCCTGGTTGGAGGCGCAATCCACCTGGCAGCCCCATTGCGCGAGCAAGGTCCGGCTGCCCTCGAGGATCGCCGGATCGTCGTCCACCACCAGGCAGTGGAGGCCCGCCAGCGGCGCCGACGCCGGTGCTTCGGGCGCCACCGGCACCACCTCGCGCGGGCTCGCCAGCGGCAATTCGATCGCGAAGGTGCTGCCGGCCTGGAGCGCCGAGCGCACCGAGATGCGGGCGCCGAGCAGGGCCGCGATGCGCGAGCAGATCGCGAGGCCGAGGCCGAAGCCCTGGCGCCGGTCGCGCTCGGTGTTCGCGACCTGGTAGAACTCCTCGAAGATGCGGGTTTGGTGGATCGGCGCGATGCCGACTCCGTTGTCGCGCACCTCGATGCGCACCGCGTCGCCGCGCCGGCGCGCGGTCACCAGCACCGTGCCGTCGGGTGGCGTATGGTGCACCGCGTTGCTCACAAGGTTGCCGACAATCCGCAGCAGCAGCGCGGCATCGCTGCGCACCGCCAGGCCGCGATCGCGCCACAGCAACTGCACCCGGGCGGCGGCCGCGGGCGCGGCGTGCCGGGCCTCGAGCTGGTCGAACAGCGTGGCCAGCGAGACGCCGCTGATCGCCGGCGTCAGCACCTGGGCGTCGAGCCGCGAGATCTCCAGCAGGTCGTCGAGCAGCACGCCCATGAACTCGGTCGCTTCCTGCAGCCGCAGCACAGCCGGCCGCTGGAGCGTCGAGGCGGTCGGCAACAGGCCGTCGATGAACAGGCCCATGGCGTGCAGCGGCTGGCGCAGGTCGTGGCTGGCGGCCGCCAGGAACCGGGCCCGGGACAGTGCCGCCTGCTCGGCCTCGGCCATCCGCTGCAGTGCGACCGCGGTCGCTTCGCGCACCCGCTCCTCGCTCGCCTGGCGGTTGCGCTGCAGCCGCTCGGCCAGGCGATTGATGTCGTGCGCCAGGTTGGCGAACTCGTGCCGGGCGCGACGGTCGCGGGCGCCGGCTTCGCGCTCTCCCTCGTCCTCGGCCACCACGTTGCAGCGGGCGTCGAAGCGGCCCGATTCCAGCGCCGCCACGGTGCGCGAGATCCGCCGCAGCGGCTGGGCGACCGCGCGCGCCGTATGGCGCACCCAGGCCCAGGCGGCCAGCAGCGCGATGATCGCGACGCCGATGCCGGCCATCAGCGAGCGGGTGCGTTCGCGATCGTAGGCGGTGGTGTCGCGGAAGGTCTGGACCAGGCCGATCGGTGTCTCGCCGGAGGCGGTCGACCCGGCCGGCGCGAAGGCGTTGGCGCGCGAGGCCTCGCGCAGCGTGACCGGCGCGGTGAACATGCGCAGCTGGGCCAGCGGCGCGGTCTTCGGCCCGGCCGTGACGTAGATGCCGGCGCTGTTGCTGATCTCGACCCGCGTCACCTGGCCGCCGCGCAGGGCGGCGTTGGCGACGTTCTGCAGCGCCGGCAGGTCGCCGGCATATAAGCTCAAGTCGGACATCGCCGCCACCTGGCGCGCCACCGCCTCGCCCTCGGCATCGAAGGCCGCTTCGAGCGTCGCCAGCCGGCCCTGGGTGAACCATGCGGTCAGCGCCAGCGCCACCGCCACGCACGGCACCACGCCCAGGCGGAACAGGTCGCGCTGCAGGCTGGCGCCGACCACCAGCGCCCGACGCTCCGCAACCGGCGGGTCGCTGGCCCGCACGATCGGCGCGGGGGCGGCGAGGCGGTGGCTCGGGGCGGTCATCGGAGGGCGCTCACCCGCGCGGTCAGTTCGCGTTCGTCGGGCAGGCGCAGGCCGAGGCCGCGCGCCACGGTGGTGTTCACGCGGACCGTGGCCGGCGCGGCGACCTCGACCCGCACGCCGGGGGCCGTGCCGGACGCCTCCAGCTTGCGACCTAGCGATTGCGCCTGCCGGGCCAGCTGTGCCGGCGTCGCCACCATGGCGGCGAGGCCACCCGAGCGCACCAGGCCATCGCTGGTACCGAACACCGGCAGGCCGGCACTGGCGCCGGCGCGCAGCACCGCCAGCGTGGCGGCCTGGCTGTCACCGATCTTGTCGGGCAGCACCAGCAGTGCGTCGCTGCGCGACACCAGCAGGCGCAGCACCACCGCCAGCGACTTGGCGTCCGGCGCGTACTCGACCTGCAGGTCCCAGCCCTGGCCGGCGCGCAGCAATTCGCTCACGATCGGCTCCGACTCGGCGGTGGCGACCACGCCCACCCGGCGCTTCGCCGGCAGCAGTGCATCGATCAGCGCCAGCTGGTCGGCCATCGCGGGTTCGCGCAGCAGCACGCCGATCTGGCGCTCCGGCCGCCGCAGGGCGGGCGTGGCCTTGAGGCTTTCGTAGTCGAGCCGGCTGAGCATCGCGAGCACCAGCGGATCCTGGCCGGGCCGCTCGATCGCCGAGCGCGCCGCGCTCATGCCGACCGCCATCGTGATGCCGGGCGCGTGCTCGTCGAGGCTGCTTTCGCCGGCCGCCAGGTGGATCAGGTCGAACCGGCTGTCGGCCTCCTGGGCGTCGCGCAGCTGGCGCACGAATTCGGCATGGGCGGCGGTCTCGTCGGCCATCAGCACCGTCAGCCCGGCCGCCTGCGCGCCGCCGCACAGCCAGGCTGCACAGAACACGGCGACAAGGGCGCGCTGCGCTCGAAGCAGCGTAGGGAAACGGCAGGCAAACATCGGGACTGCTTCCGCAGGGGTGAGAGGTCCAATGAATGTACGGAGCCGGCTGTTTCGGCGCGATAAGGCAGAGGGCTTATGTCGCCCCGCGGCCTGCCGCATTGTGGGAAACGCAGGTGAAAATCCGCAGCCTGTCGGTCTATGCCGGACGACGTACGGGCGCGTCCGACGGCGGGCGCCTACAGTGCCGCGGCGGCGCTGCGCACCGCGGCCAGCTGGATGTTGATGGCCTGGCGCAGCACCCGTGGCGAGACCGGCTTGTAGAGCACCGCGACGCCGGCGCTGGCGACTTCGCGCAAACGGTCGGGCTTGGTCTCGCCGGTCACCAGCAGCCGCGCGGTCGATGGCCCGATGCCGCGCGGGTGGCGTTCCAGCGCCGCGATCACGTCGAGCCCGTTGTCCCCGCCCTGCAGCAGCAGGTCGCTCACGACGATGTCGGGCGGCCGGTCCCAGGCGTCGGCCAGTGCCAGGGCTTCGGAACGGCTCTGCGCCGCCAGCACCCGCGCGCCCCAGTTCGCCAGCACGACCTGCAGGCCCTCAAGGATGGTGCGCTCGTCGTCGATCACCAGCACCACCATGTCGGCCAGGCCGGCATCGTCATCGGCCGGCGGGCCGAACGGCTGCGCGGGCGGCGCCGGCAGGCTGGGCGCGGGTGCCGTGGCGCGCACCGGCACCCGCACGCAGGTGCCCTTGTTGGGCCGGGAAATGAGTTCGACCCGGGTGTTGAGCAGGGCCGCGAGCCGCTGCACCGTGGCCAGGCCCAGCCCCATCCCGCGCGATTCCCTGCCGCCCTGCCGGCCCTGCGGGTCGACCTGGTAGAACTCCTCGAAGACCCGCGGCTGGTGATGGGCCGCGATGCCGATGCCGGTGTCCCAGACGTCGATGCGGATCGCCTTGCCGCGCCGCCGGGCGCCGACCAGGATTCCGCCCTCGGTGGTGTGGCGCAGCGAGTTCGAGACCAGGTTGTTGAGGATCCGCGACAGCATGACGTAGTCGCAGCGCACCCAGGCCTCGGTCTTGCGCACCACCAGCCGCAGGTTCTTCTGCTCGGCCACCGCCCGGAAGTTGCGGCTGATTTCGTCGAACAGGGTGTCGAGTGCGAAGTCGGTCCACTGCGGCTGCAGCACGCCGGCGTCGAGCTGCGAGAGGTTCAGCAGTTCGGAGAACAGCCGGTCCAGCGACTCGACGCACTCCCGGATGTGGCCGATGCGCTGCAGCCGCACCGGATCGGTCTCGCCCTTGGCGAGGCCGTCCGAAAACAAGGTCAGCGCATGCAGCGGTTGCCGCAGGTCGTGGCTGGCGGCGGCCAGCAAACGGGTCTTGGCCTGGCTCGCGACCTCCAGCTGCTGGTTCTTGCTGGCCAGCTCGGCGGTGGCGTTGACGATGCGGCTCTCCAGCTGGTTGCGGCTGTCCAGCAGCGCCCGGGCCGCCAGGTTGAAGCCGTGCTGCAGCCGCCGCACCTCGGCCGAACCCTCGATCTCGACCTGCGCGTCCTCGCCGGCGCCGAGCCGGTCGACCGCCTCGCCGAGCGCCTGGATCGGCGCGCTGATGCGCCGCGCCGCCCACCAGCCGGCCAGCCCGACCCCGGCCAGGCTGGCGCCCAGGACGATCACGACATTGAGCCAGACCGCCTGCTTGGCGCTCGCGACCGCTTCCAGGCTCATCTCCACCATCACCTTGCCGTTGTGCCTGCCGTCATCGCCGGTGATCGGGGCGACCACCTGCACCCCCTCCCCGCGCTGCCGGTCCATGGTTTCGGCATTGGCGACGATCTCGCCTTCTTCCGACCAGATCTGCACCTGCTGCACGTGCGGCTGGAAGCTGCCGGACAACGCGGTGCGCTGCAGCGCCCGGCGGTCCATGTGCTGCATCTGCGACTGGGCCACGGTCGCGACCTGCAGCGCCACCGTCTGGGCGTTCGCGCGCATCAGCGCGGTCAGGTTCTCCAGGTGCTGGCGCGTCAGCACCGCGATCGCGCCCAGGGTCGCCACGGTGGCCGGCAACAGCGCCAGCAGGACCAGCTGCTGCGCCAGTGTCAGACCGGCCAGCAGGCGCAGGGCGCGGAAGGACCAGCTCATCGAGGAGCTGGAACGGCTGCGGCTGTCAGCCACTGAGCGGCACCCCGTTGCGCATGGATCAATGAAAATGACACGTTTACTGCTTAAGTTGGTTTCTAATTGTGTTGTAGTCAGCACTCGCTTGACCAGCCCATTCGGCTCGTCGGGCCGATGCGGTCCAGAAAAAGATGCAGGCTCCCGTCCTCTGCGCTTCCCCTGTTGTCGCGGTTTCCCGGCCGGATCGGTTCCGGGCCGGTGCGGCGCGCGTGGCGGCCTGGATGCTGCGCGCCGGACTCGCGCTGGCCCTGGGCTGGCAGCTCGGGGCGGCGGCGCAGGCGGCCGGCGGGGCCGAGGCCGGCGCCGGCACCCCCGTGCGCTTCGGCATCCTGCCGCTGGGCGGGGCCTTCGAGTCGCGCAACGACTGGGAACCGCTGCTGGCGGACCTGCAGCGCGCCATCGGTCGGCCGGTCACCATGCTGTCGGTCACCTCGTACGAGGCCCTGGAGCAGGCGATCCAGCGCGACCAGGTCGACATGGCTTTCCTGTCAGGCAAGATGGCGCTCGACGCCGTGACCTTGCGGCGCATGAAGGTGGTGGCGCAGGTGACGCGCCATGACGGCCTGCCGGGCTATCGCGCGCTGCTGCTGACGCGCAAGTCGGGCCCCCGCACCACCCTCAAGGAGCTGCTGGCCGAGCCCGAAGGCTGGCGCCTGGCGCGCGGCGAGAGCCGGTCGGTGTCGGGCTTCATCGTGCCGCAGCTGCAGCTTTTCCTGCCCAACCACATCGCGATGGAGACCCGCTTCCGCAGCGAGGTGGTGGGCACCCACCAGGTGACCGCGCTGGCGGTGGCCAACGGCGAGGCCGACGTCGCCACCAACAACACGGCCGACTTCGAACGCTTCCGGCTGCAGTTCCCGGCCGAAGCCGATCGGCTGCAGGTGATCTGGGAGTCGGAACTGATTCCGCATGCGCAGATCGTGATCCGGCGCGGCTACGGGCCCGAGTTCGAGAAGAAGGTGCAGCTCTTCCTGGTCGAGTACGCGCGGGGCAAGGGCCCGCGCGGCGACAGCGAGCGCGCGGTGCTGAAGTCGCTGCACGACCTGGCCGGCTTCGTGGCGGCCGACAACAGCTCGCTGCTGCCGGCCGCCAAGCTGGCCTACCAGCTGGCGCGGCAAAGCACCATGACCTCGCAGTGGGTCAACGAGGCGGCGCGCCAGGCGCGGCTGCAGCGCATCGAAGCCACCTATGCCGAGCAGGTGGCGGCGTTGCGTTCGGGGGCACCGTGACGGCATGCTGAGACGAGGCGCCCTGGCGATCGCGGGCGTGGCGCTGGCCGCTGCGCTCGGCTGGCACGCCGCTGCCGCGGCGCAGGCCGCGCCGGCCGAGTTGCGCTTCGGCGTGCTGCCGGTCGGCGGCGTGGTCGAGTCGCGCGAAAGCTGGACCCCGCTGCTGGCCGAGCTCAGCCGTGCGCTGGGCCGGCCCGTGACGGTGCACTCGGCCACCACCTACGAGGCGCTCGGCGAGGCCATCCGGCAGCGCCAGGTCGACTTGAGCCTGCTGTCGGCGCAGCTCGCGCTCGATGCCGTGACCCAGCGCCGCATGGTGGTGCTGGCCCAGGTCGAGCGGCATGGCGGCACGCCGGACCACCGCGCCGTGCTGCTGGTGCGCAAGGGCGGGCCGCCCGACCCGCTCGCCGACCTGCTGGCCCGGCCCGAGCAATGGCGCCTGGCGCGCGGCGACAGCCGGTCGGTGTCGGGCTTCATCCTGCCGCAGGTCCAGCTCTTCCTGCCGAACCGGATCGCGATGGAGACCCGCTTCAAGAGCGAGATCGTCGGCACCCACCAGACCACGGCGTTGGCAGTGGCCAACGGCGACGCCGACGTGGCGACCAACAACACCACCGATTTCGAGCGCTTCCGCGCGCAGTTCCCGGCCGAGGCCGGGCGCCTGCAGGTGATCTGGCAGTCGGAGCCGACGCCGCCGGCCCAGGTGCTGGTGCGCAGCGACGTGCCGCCGGAACTCCAGAAGAAGCTGCGCGCCTTCCTGGTGGGCTACGGGCGCGGGCGGGGTCCGCGCGCCGAGGCCCAGCGCGAGGTCCTCAAGTCGCTGCGGGCGTCGCTGGGCTATGTCGCCGCCGACAACAAGGCGCTGCTGCCGGCGGCCCGGCTGCAATACCAGCTCGCCCGGCAGAGCGCTTTGAACGCGCAGTGGGTCAGCGAGGCCGCGCGCCAGGCCCGGCTGCAGCGCATCGAGACCGCCTACGCCGAGCAGGTCGCCGCCCTGCAGGACTAGTCGGCCTGCGGGACTAGTCCTGCGGGCGCTCCAGCAGCCATTCGGGCGGCGCGTAGATGTCGGCGAAGCGGACCCGGGCGATCGAGTAGTGGATCTCGGTGCCCGGCGGCACGCCGATCGCCGGCAGCGCCGCCTGCAGCAGGGCCCGTCCGGCGGCGATGTCCGAGATGTCGATGTCGACCCGGGTGAACGCGACGCGGCGCCGGCCGCGCCGCGTCGGCTCCCCGAGCGAGTCGCCCCAGCCGAGCACCGAGCCCAGCCCGTCGGCGCGCAGTGCCTGGTCGATGCGTTCCTCGCGCTGGTGCCAGCGGTCGTCCACGTCCTCGACGACCGGGATCTTGACGACCATGAATTCGCGGCGTTGGTAGCCCGTGCTGTCGGGGGTGGAGGCGATCGGCGGTCCCATGGCCGACATTGTCCGGCAAGCGGCGGCTGGCGCGTCCGGCTTGCATCGGAGCGGCCGATCCCGTACGCTGGGCCGCCGCCCAGGCGCCGAGGAGACAGCCCATGCCAAGCCGAACGAACGGCCAGACGGCCGAAATGGAAGCGGTGCGAACCCTGGCGCTCGTCGGCGCCTCCGCCGCCGGCAAGACCTCGCTCGCCGAGGCCCTGCTGCACAAGGCGGGTGCCATCGGCGCCCGCGGCAGCGTCGAGCGCGGCAGCACCGTGAGCGACCACGATCCCCTCGAGCGCCGCATGCAGCATTCGCTCAATGCCTCGGTCATGCACCTGACGCATGCCGGCACCCGGGTCCACTTCATCGACACGCCCGGCGGCGCCGACTTCCTCGGCCAGAGCCTGCCGGCCCTGGAAGCCGTCGAGACCGCGGCGGTGGTCGTCAATGCGGCCACCGGGATCGAGCCGATGACCCTGCGCATGATGGCCTATGCCGCCGAGCGGCACCTGGCGCGGATGGTGATCGTCAACAAGATCGACACCCAGGGCGTCGACCTGCACGGCCTGCTGGCGCAGATCCAGTCGACCTTCGGGCGCGAATGCCTGCCGCTCAACCTGCCGGCCGCGGGTGGCACGCAGGTCGTCGACTGCTTCTTCAACCGCGAGGGGCAGTCCGACATCGGCAGCGTCGAGGACGCGCACCGGGCGCTGGTCGAGCAGGTGGTCGAGGTCGATGCGGCCTTCGTCGACCGCTACCTGTCCGAGGGCGACGTCGATGCCGCCGAGCTGCACGCGCCGCTCGAGCAGGCGCTGCGCGAAGGCCACCTGATCCCGGTCTGCTTCGTCTCGGCGCGCAACGGTGCCGGCCTGACGGAGCTGCTCGACGTCGTCGTCAAGCTGCTGCCCGATCCGACCGAAGCCAATCCGCCGGACTTCCTGCTCGGAGAGGGCGCTGCGGCCGAGCCGATGCAGGCCCGGCCCGACCCGTCGCTGCACGTGCTGGCGCATGTCTTCAAGGTCACGGTCGACCCCTACGTGGGCAAGCTCGGGATCTTCCGCGTCCACCAGGGCACGGTCACGCGCGACAGCCAGCTCTATGTGGGCGACGGCCGCAAGCCCTTCAAGGTCGGCCACCTGTTCATGCTGCAGGGCAAGGACTACGTCGAGGTGGGGCGGGCGCTGCCGGGCGACATCGTGGCGGTGGCCAAGGTCGACGAGATCCACTTCGACGCCGTGCTGCACGACGCCGCCGAGGACGACCACGTGCACCTGGCGCCGCTGGCCTTCCCGGTGCCGGTGCACGGCCTGGCGGTCGAGCCCAAGCGCCACGGCGACGAACAGCGGGCCTGGGAAATCCTCGGCAAGCTGGTCGCCGAGGACCCCTGCCTGCGGGTCGAGCACGTGGTGGCCACCAACGAGACCATCATCTACGGCCTCGGCGAGCTGCACCTGCGGGTGATGCTCGAGCGGCTGCGCGAGGTCTACCGCTTCGAGGTCGAGACCCGGCCGCCGCGCATCGCCTACCGCGAAACCGTGACCGCGCCGGCCGAAGGCCACCACCGCCACAAGAAGCAGACCGGCGGCGCCGGCCAGTTCGGCGAGGTCTTCCTGCGCATCGAGCCGCTGGCGCGCGGCGCCGGCTTCGAGTTCGCCGACGAGGTCAAGGGCGGCGCGATCCCGGGCCAGTTCATCCCGGCGGTCGAGAAGGGCGTGCGCGAGGTGCTGGCGACGGGCGCGATCGCCGGCTACCCGGTGGTCGACGTCCGGGTGGTGGTGCATGACGGCAAGCACCACAGCGTCGACAGCAAGGACATCGCCTTCGCGACCGCCGGACGCAAGGCCTTCATGGCCGCCATCCGGGCGGCGCGGCCGATCGTGCTGGAGCCGATCGTGCAGATCGAGATCGCCGCGCCCGACCACGCCATCGGCGACGTCACCGGCGACCTGTCCTCGCGCCGCGGGCTGGTCACGGGCACCGCGAACGGCGGCGCCGGGACGGTTGTGGTCCGGGGCCAGGTGCCGATGTCGGAGCTGGCCAGCTACCAGTCGCGGCTCAACGCCATGACCAGCGGCCAGGGCCGCTACACCATCGTGCTGTCGCACTACGAGGCGGTGCCGCCGGGCACCCAGCAGACCTTGACCGCGCAGCATCGCGTGCGCGACGACGACTGAGCTGGTTCAGAACCTCAGCGCGGCACCGTTTCGAGGAACACCATCTCGGCCACGGCGCGGGCGCCGAATTCGCCCACCGCCAGCGATTCGCGCAGCCGCTGCAGGTAGGCCGAGGCCAGCTCGAAGGGCGGCCGCTCCGACGCCTGGGCGAAGGGCATCGGAGAGGACAGCGCGGTCACCAGCACCGTGCCGAAGGGCGGCGCCGCGAGCCAGCTCGACGGGATGTCGCGTCCGAGCTCGATGGTCTCTCCGGCGGTCAGGCGCAGCTGCACCGGCCCCGCGTTCAGGTGCAGCACGGCGCCGTCGGCCGTGTAGTAGTCGACCCACAGGTAGCCGTCGCGCCGCGCGTTCGTGACCTCGATCAGGACCCGGTCGCCTTCCCGCAGGCGGCCCGTCGGTGCCGTCGGCGTGGCGATCGCCAGCCCGAGGGCCAGCTCGCGGTTGCGCGCCTGGTAGGGCTTGAGCAGGGCCAGCACCTCGCAGTGCGGCCAGATCCGCAGCTGGAGGTCGAACTCTGCGGCGCTGACCCCCGGCAGGGCGCGCACGTCCTGCTGCACCTGCGCCATCTCCTCGGCGTTCGAGACGAAGCCCTGCACCCGCGCCTGGCCATCGGGCGCCACCGTGGCCGACAGGTCCGCGCAGGCATAGGACTGGAGTTGCAGGTCGATGCGCTGGCCCAGCGTCAGCGGCGCTTCGCTCAGCCCCGCGAACATGAACCAGAGCGCGTAGGCCAGCGGGACCAGCAGCGCCAGCGCCGCGCAGGTTCGCAGCAGCGCGCGCCGGCGCCACAGCGGATCGCGCGGGCCGGGCGGGTCCGGGAGGCCATCGGGTTGCGGCGTGATGGGGGCCTGGGCCAGGCCGTCGATCGGCGCCGGCTGCAGCGCGAGCTGCTCGGCGTGCAGCGCCTTGAGCTTGCCCAGCTCGCCGCTGTCGTCGTTCTCGAAGTAGTACTGGCCCTTGAAGCCGAGTGCCAGCACGCGCCAGTAGACCTCGCGCACCTCGTCGTCGTCGACCGTGAGCGTCGACAGGTGATGGAAGAACTCGCTGGCGGCATTGCTGGAATTGAACAGCCGCAGCTGCAGCGGCGAGCCGCCCGCGTTCTTGCAGCCGGGGTGCCGCGCCAGGATCTCGTCGATCCAGGCGACCATCGCGAAGCGGGCCGACTCGACCGCCGCGGCCGGGCGGCCGAGCGCCAGGGCCGCCGTCCGGGCCTCTTCCAGCAGGTTCAGCGCCTGCTGCCGGGCGCTCTCGCAGCCGGGCTCGGCACGGTCCGCCGCGATCGACGCATCGAGGCCCAGCCCGAACGACACGAAGCTGGAAAAAGTGTCGAGCAGGCGAGCCATTCAGCCCTCGCGGCCAGGCTTGTTCACGCCGGGGCGTGGCTGCCGATCGGAGCCCTGCGGTTGCGCCTGCATCGTTGGCACATGACCTTGTCTCCGCTCGTTCTTGGATGCGAAATATTCCGTCATCGCCGCGCGCCGGCGCCATATCGCTTGGGAGCTATGTCGTTCGGGGAACGAAATCCGCCTTGATGCGCGCCTCGTTCACCGTTATCGTCGGCGGGCCCGTATCCATCCAAGTCGCTGGGGAAAGCCATGAAAATCCTGATCGCCGACGACCACCGGCTCGTCATCGAGGCGGTCAAGGCCAAGCTGTCGGAACTAGAGCCCGGCATCGACTTCGTCCTGGCCATGAGCGTCGACGAGTTGCTCGCCAGCGCCAGCGACGACCTCGACCTGGCCGTGATCGACCTGAACATGCCCGGTGCCGAGGGCCAGGCCCACATCGACGAGGTCCGCCGCCGCCTGCCGGCCGTGCCGGTCATCGTGCTGTCGGGCTACGAAGACCCGGCCGTGATGCGCAGCGTGCTCGAGCGCGGCGTGCTCGGCTTCATTCCCAAGGCCTATTCGCCGGAGGTCATGCTGTCGGCGGTGCGGCTGGTGCTGGCCGGCGGCGTCTACGTGCCGCCGATGATGCTGTCGTCGCTGCCGCCCGGCGTGGTCGCCGGCATCCCCGGCGTCGGCGCCGCCGACGGTGTCCAGCGCGGATCGGGTGCCGCGACGGCCCAGACGCTCGAGCACCTGCGCAACGTGCTCACCGAACGCCAGGTCGAGGTGCTGCAGCTGCTGTCGCAGGGCAAGCCCAACAAGCTCATCGGCCGCGCCCTCGGCATCAGCGAGGGCACGGTCAAGATCCACCTGGCGGCGATCTTCCGCGCGCTCAATGTGCGCAATCGCACCGAGGCGGTGGTCGCGGCCCAGACTGTCACCGAGGCTTGAATCGGGGCGCGTGCGGCTTTCCCGCATCGCTGCTGCTGTCGCCGGACCCCTATGATCCGGCGCGTGAAACCTCAACCCATCGACCTTTCCCGCTTCGACGCCGCGATCGTCGACCTCGACGGCACCCTGGTCGACACCCTCGGCGATTTCGTCGTCGCCCTGAACCTCATGCTGCGCGACCTGTCGCTGGCGGCGGTCGAGGCGCCGGCCGTCGAGGCCATGGTCGGCAAGGGCTCCGAGCACCTGATCGCGTCCGTGCTGCGCCATGTCGGCGCCGCCGCGGCGCTCTACGAACGCGCCTGGGACCGCTATCAGCACCACTACCTCGCGATCAACGGGGCGCATGCCCGGGTCTACGAAGGCGTGGCCGCCGGGCTGTCGGCGCTGCGGGCGCGGGGCCTGCGCCTGGCCTGCCTGACCAACAAGCCGACCGCCTTTGCGCTGCCGCTGCTGGCCGCCAAGGGCCTCGACGGCTACTTCGTGCAGGTCTTTGGCGGCGATGCCTTCGAGCGCAAGAAGCCCGACCCGCTGCCTTTGCTGAAGACCTGCGAGGCGCTGGGCACGCTGCCGGCGCGCACCCTGATGGTGGGCGACTCGAGCAACGACGCCCGGGCCGCGCGCGCGGCCGGCTGCCCGGTGGTGCTGGTCAGCTACGGGTACAACCATGGCGAGCCGGTGCGCGGCGTGGACGCCGACGGGTTCGTCGACTCGCTGCTCGAATTGAGCGCTCAGGATGATTTGCCCAGCAGCGCGTCCTTCAGCTTGTAGTCGGCCGGGGACGGCCCGATCCAGATGCGCAGCAGCGCATTGAAGAAGGCCTGCTCCTTGATCGGCTCGCCCTGCGGCACGCCGCGCACCGTGACCAGGCTGCCGCTGCCCGGGATCCAGTCGACCGTGAAGCCGTCACCGGCCTTCAGCATCTTCTGGTCCGCGAACATCTGCCCCATGCGCAGCAGGCCGGGGATCAGCTGCGACATCTCGCTCTTGGGCGAGTTGTCCTCGACGCCGCGCGTGAACAGCTTGCCGAGCTCGTTGGCATCGATGTCGCGCAGCATGGTGATGGTCACGCGCTTCGGCCCCGGTGCGGCCAGCACTTCTTCGACGGTGTCGGCCTTCTTGCCGAGGTAGAGCCCGGCGGTGTAGACCTTGAAGACGGCCTTGTAGCGCACGCCGGCGCCGTTCAGCAGCAGCTTGCTGCCGCGCAGGTCGAGGGTGTCGTCGAGCTTGACCCCCGCCACGTCGACCTGGGCGGCCGATGCCGCGAAGGACGCGAGCGCAAGGGTGGACAGCGCGAGCAGGCGCCGCAGGTGGAAGAAGGGCATCAGGGTCTCCGTAGGCCGCACGAATTATTTAAAGAACCCCAATGTATCTTTTTGTATGTGGCTTGTCCCTGGGCTAAACTCCCGATTCACATGTTCATTCATCACGTCATTCAGACAGGTCAAGGCAGCCGGGGAGCCTGGCCTTGGCGCACGCCATCGTCGTTGCCTGTCTGATTGCACGGCGCACGCCGTGCGCCCGCGGCCTTCAGTTCACCTGAACCGGCCAACCAGAATGACCCCGCCAGCGACCATCGAAGCGTCAGCTGGCCGACGGAGACCCCACCCGTGATCACCGAACTCGAATTCAAGAGCCTCAGCGCGCAGGGCTACAACCGCATCCCGCTGATGGTCGAGGCTTTTGCCGACCTCGAAACGCCTCTTTCCCTCTATCTCAAGCTGGCCTACACCAAGGACAGTGGCAAGCACAGCTTCCTGCTCGAATCGGTGGTGGGCGGCGAGCGCTTCGGCCGCTACAGCTTCATCGGCCTGCCGGCGCGCACGCTGCTGCGGGCCAGCGGCTTCGGCGCCGACGCCCTGACCGAGGTTGTAACGGACGGCAAAGTCGTGGAAAAAGCCCATGGCAACCCGCTCGATTTCGTTGCGGCCTACCAACAGCGTTTCAAGGTGGCGCTGCGTCCGGGCCTGCCGCGCTTCTGCGGCGGCCTGGCCGGCTACTTCGGCTACGACACCGTGCGCCACATCGAGAAGAAGCTCGAGAAGAGCTGCCCCCCCGACACCCTGGGCTGCCCCGACATCCTGCTGCTGCAGTGCGAGGAGCTGGCGGTCATCGACAACCTCTCGGGCAAGCTCTACCTGATCGTCTATGCCGACCCGGCCCAGCCCGAGGCCTATGCCAACGCCAAGCGCCGGCTGCGCGAACTGCGCGACCAGCTCAAATACTCGGTCAGCGCGCCGCAGGTGAAGGCCAGCCAGGCGCACCCGGCGCAGCGCAGCTTTGCCAAGGCCGACTACCTGGCGGCGGTCGAGCGCGCCAAGGAGCTGATCGCGGCCGGCGACTTCATGCAGGTGCAGGTCGGCCAGCGCATCAGCAAGCGCTACACCGAGTCGCCGCTGTCGCTGTACCGGGCGCTGCGTTCGCTCAACCCGTCGCCCTACATGTACTACTACCACCTGGGAGATTTCCACGTGGTCGGCGCCTCGCCCGAGATCCTGGTGCGGCAGGAGCACACCGGCGAAGGCGAGCAGAAGATCACGATCCGCCCGCTCGCCGGCACCCGGCCGCGCGGCGCCTCGCCCGAACTCGACAAGGCGGCCGAGGTCGAGCTCATCAACGACCCCAAGGAGCGCGCCGAGCACGTGATGCTGATCGACCTGGCGCGCAACGACATCGGCCGCATCGCCAAGACCGGCACGGTGAAGGTGACCGAGGCCTTCGCGGTCGAGCGCTACAGCCACGTGATGCACATCGTCAGCAATGTCGAAGGCACGCTCAAGGACGGCATGACCGCGATCGACGTGCTCAAGGCCACCTTCCCCGCCGGCACCCTCACGGGCGCGCCCAAGGTGCACGCGATGGAGCTGATCGACCAGCTCGAACCGACCAAGCGCGGCCTCTACGGCGGCGCCTGCGGCTACATCAGCTATGCCGGCGACATGGACGTCGCGATCGCGATCCGCACCGGCATCGTCAAGGACCAGATGCTGCACGTGCAGGCCGCGGCCGGCGTGGTGGCCGACTCGGTGCCCGAACTCGAATGGAAAGAGACCGAGGCCAAGGCGCGGGCCTTGTTGCGGGCTGCCGAACTGGTCGAAGAAGGGTTGGAATGATGAGCGACGAGAACAACAACAACGACTTCTCCCACGAGATCATCGGCGCCGCGGTCGAGGTACAGCGGGTGCTGGGCACCGGCCTGCCCGAAGCGGTCTACGCCGCCGCGCTCGAGATCGAGCTCGCCGAGCGCGAGATCGGTTTCCAGCGCGACGTGCCGGTGGCGGCCAGCTACAAGGGCCGTTCGCTGGGCGAAGTCTGCCGCGCCGCCTTCGTGGTCGAGCAGTCGGTGGTGGTCGAGCTCAAGGCGGTCGACGCGCTGACCGACCTGCACCGCGCGCAGGCCCAGGCGGCCGTGCGGCTGTCGGGGCTGCGGCTGGGCCTGCTGATCAACTTCAACGTGTTCCCGGTGGTCAAGGGCGTGCACCGGATCGGAGTCAAGCCATGAAGCTCCTGATGATCGACAACTACGACAGCTTCACCTACAACCTGGTGCAGTATTTCGGCGAGCTCGGCGCCGATGTCGAGGTGCATCGCAACGACGAGATCACGCTCGAGGGCCTGCAGGAGCGCATCGCCGGCGGTGTCGACCGGCTGGTGGTCTCTCCGGGGCCGTGCTCGCCGGCCGAGGCCGGCGTCTCGGTGGCGGCGATCCAGGCCTTCGCGGGCAAGTTGCCGATTCTGGGCGTCTGCCTCGGGCACCAGGCGATCGGCGCCGCCTTCGGCGGCAAGATCATCCGCGCCCAGCAGCTGATGCACGGCAAGGTCAGCGAGATCACGACCACCCGCGAGGGCGTCTTCGCCGGCCTGCCCGAGAAGTTCAGCGTCAACCGCTATCACTCGCTGGCGATCGAGCGCCAAAGCTGCCCCGAGACGCTCGCGCTCACCGCCTGGACCGACGACGGCGAGATCATGGGCGTGCGCCACACCGGCTTCGCCCATGCGGTGCGCGTCGAAGGCGTGCAGTTCCACCCCGAATCGATCCTCACCGAGCATGGCCACGCGATGCTCAAGAACTTCCTGGAGTGACGCCAATGAGCCATCCCTCGTCCAAGGTCGTCGACCTGCGCAGCGACACCGTGACCCAGCCGACCGAGGCCATGCGCGCAGCCATGCTCGCGGCGCCGCTCGGCGACGACGTCTTCGCCGACGACCCCAGCGTCAATGCGCTGCAGCGCCAGATCGCCGAGATGCTCGGCTTCGAGGCGGCGCTGTTCGTGCCCACCGGCACGCAGAGCAACCTCTGCGCGATCCTCTCGCACTGTCAGCGCGGCGACGAATACATCGTCGGCCAGCAGGCGCACTGCTACCGCTGGGAAGGCGGCGGCGCGGCGGTGTTCGGCAGCGTGCAGCCGCAGCCGCTCGACCACCAGCCCGACGGCACGCTGGCGCTGGAGGCGATCGAGGCCGCGATCAAGCCCGACGACGCCCACTTCGCCCGCACCCGGCTGCTGGCGCTCGAGAACACGCTCGGCGGCAAGCTGCTGCCTTTCTCGTATGTGGAGCAGGCCACGCAACTCGCGCAGCGCAAGGGACTGGCGCGCCACCTCGATGGCGCCCGGCTCTTCAACGCGGCCACCGCCCAGGCGGCCGCGCTCGGCACCGAGGTGCGCGCCGAGGCGCGCCGCATCGCCGGCTGCTTCGACAGCGTGTCGGTCTGCTTCAGCAAGGGCCTGGGCGCGCCGGTCGGCTCGGCGCTGTGCGGTTCGCGCGAGTTCATCGCGCGCGCCCACCGCATCCGCAAGATGGCCGGCGGCGGCATGCGCCAGGCCGGGCTGCTGGCCGCGGCGGCTTCCCATGCGCTCGAACGCCACGTCGATCGCCTGGCCGACGACCATGCGCTGGCACAGCGGCTGGCGCAAGGCCTGCAAGGCATCGACGGCCTGCAGGTCGAGGCGCCGCAGACCAACCTGCTGTTCGTCGACCTGACGGGGGCGGCGCGCTCGCGCTCCGGCGAGCTGCTGGCCCACCTGAAGGAACACGGCGTGCTCGCCACCGGCCTCTACCGGCTGCGCTTCGCCACCCACCTGGACGTCGACGCTGCCGGCATCGACCGCGCGATCGGCGCGATCCGGAGCTTCTTCCGTGCCTGACGCCCATTCCCTGCTGCTGTTCGTCGCCGCCGGACTGCTGCTGAACCTCACGCCGGGGCCCGACGTGCTCTACATCGTGAGCCATTCGCTGCGCTCGGGCGCGCGAGCCGGCATCCTCGCGGGCTTCGGCATCACGGCGGGCTGCTTCGTCCACATCGTTGCCGCGGCGCTGGGCCTGAGCGCCCTGATGGCCGCCTCCAACACTGCCTTCGCCGTCCTCAAGTGGGTTGGCGCGGCCTACCTGCTGTGGGTCGGCGTGCGGATGCTGTTCTCGCGCGCTTCCGAGGCCGCACCGGCGTTGGAAGCGGCCGCCCCGGCGAGCGCGAGGAGCGTGTTCCTCGGCGGCTTCTGGACCAACGCCCTGAACCCCAAGGTGGCGCTGTTCTTCCTGGCCTTCGTGCCGCAGTTCATCGCGCCGGGCACCGACGACAAGGCGCTCGCCTTCTTCCTGCTGGGCGTGCTGTTCAATTTCAATGCGATCTTCGTCAACGTGGCGTGGGCGCTCGCGGCCGGCTGGACCGCGCGCCGCGTCGGCCTGGTGCAGCGCGGCATGCACTGGCTGCAGCGCGGCGCCGGCGCGCTGTTCGTCGGCTTCGGTCTTCGCCTCGCGCTTTCCGATTCACCGCTGGCGCCGCCAGCCACCCACTAGAGAGACAAGCACCATGCCCATCACTCCCCAGGAAGCCCTGCAGCGCACCGTCGAGCACCGCGAGGTGTTCCACGACGAGATGCTGCACATCGTGCGCCTCATCATGAGCGGCGAATGCTCGCCCGTGATGATGGCGGCGCTGATCACCGGTCTGCGGGTCAAGAAGGAGACCATCGGCGAGATCACCGCTGCCGCGCAGGTGATGCGCGAAGTCGCGACCAAGGTGCCGGTGGCGGACACCACGAACCTGGTCGACATCGTCGGCACCGGCGGCGACGGCTCCCACACCTTCAACATCTCGACCTGCACGATGTTCGTCGCCGCCGCGGCCGGCGCCAAGGTCAGCAAGCATGGCGGGCGCAGCGTCAGCAGCAAGTCCGGCAGCGCCGACGTGCTCGAGTCGCTGGGCATCAACATCAACCTGAAGCCCGAGCAGATCGCCAAGTGCATCGCCGATGTCGGCATCGGCTTCATGTTCGCGCCGAACCACCATCCGGCGATGAAGAACGTGGCCCCGGTGCGCAAGGAGCTCGGCATCAAGACCATCTTCAACATCCTCGGCCCGCTGACCAATCCGGCCGGCGCGCCCAACATCCTGATGGGCGTGTTCCACCCCGACCTGGTCGGCATCCAGGTGCGGGCGCTGCAGCGCCTCGGCGCCGAGCATGCGCTGGTGGTCTACGGCCGCGACGGCATGGACGAGGTCTCGCTTGGCGCCGCCACCATGGTCGGCGAACTGAAGGACGGCGAGGTCCGCGAATACGAGTTGCACCCCGAGGACTTCGGCTTCTCGATGTCGAGCAACCGCAGCCTGCGCGTCGAGACCCCCGAGCAGTCGAAGGCGATGCTGCTCGACGTGCTCGACAACCAGCCGGGCCCGGCGCGCGACATCGTCGTGCTGAACGCCGCCGCCGCGCTGTACGCGGCCAATGTCAGCGATTCGATCGCCGCCGGCGTCGAGCGCGCCCGGGCCGCGCTCGACAGCGGCGCGGCCAAGGCCAAGCTGGCCGAATTCGCTGCCGCCACCGCGGCCGCCTGAGGAGGACACGGAACATGTCGAACACCCTGGACAAGATCGTCGCCGTCAAGCGCGAGGAGATCGCCGCCGCCAAGAAGAAAAGCCCGCTGGAAGCCGTGCGCTTCGATGCCGAGAGCCGTGTGCTGACGCGCGACTTCGTCGGCGCGCTGCGCGCCAAGATCGCCGCCGGCGCGGCCGCCGTCATCGCCGAGGTCAAGAAGGCCAGCCCGAGCAAGGGCGTGCTGCGCGCCGACTTCATCCCGGCCGACATCGCCCAGAGCTACGCCGAAGGCGACGGCGAGGTGAGCGCAGCCTGCCTGTCGGTGCTCACCGACCGCCAGTTCTTCCAGGGCGGCGTCGACTATCTGAAGCAGGCCCGGGCGTCCTGCGAGCTGCCGGTGCTGCGCAAGGACTTCATCGTCGACCCCTACCAGGTCTACGAGTCGCGCGCGATGGGTGCCGACGCCATCCTGCTGATCGTCGCCTGCCTCGACGATGCCCAGATGCGCGACTACGAAGCCATCGCGGCCGGGCTCGGCATGGCGGTGCTGGTGGAAGCGCACGATGGCGCCGAGCTCGAGCGCGCCCTCAAGCTGCGCACGCCGCTGATCGGCATCAACAACCGCAACCTGCGCACCTTCGAGGTGTCGGTGCAGACCACGCTCGACCTGCGGGCCCAGGTGCCGGCCGATCGCCTGCTGGTGACCGAGTCGGGCATCGCGACCCGCGACGAGGTGGCCCGGCTGCGCGCCGCTGGCGTCCACGCCTTCCTGGTCGGTGAGACCTTCATGCGGGCGGACGAGCCGGGCGAGGCGCTGGCCGAGCTTTTCAGATGAGGTTGCACGGCCAACTCGCCACGGCCGATCCGGCCGATTGGCCGGTCGCGCCGGGCTGGCAGCCGCTGGTCGACGGGTTCTTCGCCGGCCCGGTCGGCGTCAAGCTGCTGGCCTACCTGCGCGAGCGGCTCGACGCCGGCGCCGTGATCTTCCCGCCGCAGCCGCTGCGGGCGCTCGAACTGACACCGCCCGAGGAAGTCCGGGTCGTCATCCTCGGCCAGGACCCGTACCACGGCCGCGGCCAGGCCGAGGGGCTGGCGTTCTCGGTGGCGCCCGGCGTGCCGCTGCCGCCGTCGCTGCGCAACATCTTCAAGGAATTGCAGCGCGACCTCGGCACGCCGCCGCCGGCCTTCCCGAACCCGGGCGGCAGCCTGGCGAAATGGGCCACGCACGGCGTCCTGCTGCTCAACACCTGCCTCACGGTGGAGGAGGGCCAGGCCGCCAGCCATTCGGGACGCGGCTGGGAGGCGCTGACCGATGCGGTGATCCGCCACGTGGCCGAGCGCGACCGGCCTGTGGTCTTCATGCTGTGGGGCGCGCATGCCCAGACCAAGCGGGCCCTGATCGATACAAGTCGTCACAAAATATTGGTGGCCAACCATCCTTCGCCTCTGTCGGCCCTGCGGCCCCCGCTGCCTTTCATCGGCTGCGGCCATTTCGGGCAGGCGCGCGCCTGGCGCGAAGCAGAAACCTTGGGGTCGGGGCAAGAAGGGGCCTGATTTCGTGCGAAAATCTAAGGCTCTCGGGAAATGAGCCCCGGTAGAAGGCCTGCGATCGACCAGCCCTGCTACTCGTGCTATATTCCGAGGTTCGCCGGAGAGGTGGCCGAGTGGTTAATGGCAGCAGACTGTAAATCTGCCCTCTTACGAGTACGCTGGTTCGAATCCAGCCCTCTCCACCAGCGAAAAATGGATTTTGCAGAGCGCTTGACTGTGACCGTTGCGGCACCCGGTGGGTGTCACGATGCGGGAGTAGTTCAATGGTAGAACCCTAGCCTTCCAAGCTAATGACGCGGGTTCGATTCCCGTCTCCCGCTCCAGAGGTCCAGGTCAGCGCGAAGCGCAGGTTTTTTGATATCGCCCATTTGGCTCAGTGGTAGAGCACTCCCTTGGTAAGGGAGAGGTCGCGGGTCCGATTCCCGCAATGGGCACCAGTTTTGGGGTTGCAGCCGGCCGGTTGCAACCCCATGTCAGTGTGTTGATCTAGTTATTTTTCGGAGTCGAGAAAATGGCAAAAGGAAAATTCACCCGCACGAAGCCGCACGTCAACGTGGGCACGATCGGTCACGTGGACCATGGCAAGACGACGCTGACGGCGGCGATCGCCACCGTGCTGTCGGCCAAGTTCGGCGGCGAAGCGAAGGCCTACGACCAGATCGACGCGGCTCCTGAAGAAAAGGCGCGCGGCATCACGATCAACACCGCGCACGTCGAATACGAAACGGCCAACCGCCACTACGCGCACGTCGACTGCCCGGGCCACGCCGACTACGTGAAGAACATGATCACCGGCGCCGCCCAGATGGACGGCGCGATCCTGGTGTGCTCGGCCGCCGACGGCCCGATGCCCCAGACCCGCGAGCACATCCTGCTGGCACGCCAGGTGGGCGTGGGCTACATCATCGTGTTCCTGAACAAGTGCGACATGGTCGACGACAAGGAACTGCTGGAGCTGGTCGAGATGGAAGTCCGCGAACTCCTCGACAAGTACGAGTTCCCCGGCGACGACACCCCGATCATCCACGGCTCGGCCAAGCTGGCGCTGGAAGGCGACAAGGGCGAGCTGGGCGAAGGCGCCATCATGAAGCTGGCCGAAGCGCTGGACACCTACATCCCGACGCCCGAGCGCGCCGTGGACGGTACCTTCCTGATGCCGGTCGAAGACGTGTTCTCGATCTCGGGCCGCGGCACGGTGGTGACGGGCGCGGTCGAACGCGGCGTGATCAAGGTCGGTGAAGAAATCGAAATCGTGGGCATTCGCCCGACGGTCAAGACCACCTGCACCGGCGTGGAAATGTTCCGCAAGCTGCTGGACCAAGGTCAAGCGGGCGACAACGTGGGCGTGCTGCTGCGCGGCACGAAGCGCGAAGAAGTCGAGCGTGGCCAAGTCCTGTGCAAGCCGGGCTCGATCAAGCCGCACACGCACTTCACCGCCGAGGTGTACGTTCTGTCGAAGGACGAAGGCGGCCGTCACACGCCGTTCTTCAACAACTACCGTCCGCAGTTCTACTTCCGCACGACCGACGTCACGGGCGCGATCGAGCTGCCGAAGGACAAGGAAATGGTCATGCCGGGCGACAACGTGTCGATCACGGTCAAGCTGATCAACCCGATCGCGATGGAAGAAGGCCTGCGCTTCGCCATCCGTGAAGGCGGCCGCACCGTGGGCTCGGGCGTCGTGGCGAAGATCCTCGACATCTGATCAAGGATTCCACAGGGGTATAGCTCAATTGGCAGAGCGTCGGTCTCCAAAACCGAAGGTTGTAGGTTCGATTCCTACTGCCCCTGCCACCTAGGTGGCTCCGCAAACAAGCCCGTCACGTCCTGACGGGCTTCGGCGTCTGAAATGACGCATTGAATTTGAAGGCCGCAAGGCCGCAGGAACATAGCCCAAGATGGCCACTTCTCAAATCGAAACCGTGAGCACCAATGCGGACAAGGCCAAGCTGGCCGCGGCCGTCGTGCTGGCGGTGGGCGCCATCGTGGCGTTCTATCTGCTCGCGCGCCAGGGTGCCGTGGTGCAGTGGGTCGCTTTGCTGGTGGGCCTGGCTGCTGCCGTGGGCGCTTTCGGAAGCTCCGAGAGCGGCCGCCAACTGTGGGCCTTCGGCCGCGATTCGTGGCGCGAGGTCAAGAAGGTCGTCTGGCCGACCCGCAAGGAAACGATCCAGATGACGGCTTACGTGTTCGCCTTCGTGGCGATCATGTCCATCTTCCTTTGGCTCACCGACAAGACGCTCGAATGGGTGTTTTTCGACCTCATTCTGGGCTGGAGAAAATAATGACTGACGAAGCCGTCGAAGCAGAAGCCACGCCGGAAATCAATCCGCTGCTGGCGCCCGCCGCCAACCCGGACCTGCGCTGGTACGTGGTGCACGCCTATTCCGGCATGGAAAAGGCCGTCGAACGCAACATCCTCGAGCGCATCAACCGCGCCGGCATGCAAAGCAAGTTCGGCCGCATCCTGGTGCCGACCGAAGAAGTGGTCGAGATCAAGAACGGCCAGAAGCGCACCACCGAGCGCCGCTTCTTCCCGGGCTACGTGCTGGTCGAGATGATCATGGACGACGAGAGCTGGCACCTGGTGAAGCACACCAACAAGGTGACCGGTTTCGTCGGCGGCGCCAAGAACCGCCCGGCCCCGATCTCGCAAAAGGAAGTCGAGGACATCGTCGGCCAGATGCAGCAGGGCACCGAGAAGCCCCGCCACAAGGTCGAGTTCATCGTCGGCGAGTTCGTCCGCGTCAAGGAAGGCCCGTTCACGGACTTCAACGGCACGGTCGAGGAAGTCAACTACGAGAAGAGCAAGGTGCGCGTGTCGGTCATGATCTTCGGCCGCGCGACGCCTGTCGAACTCGAATTCGCTCAGGTCGAAAAAACCTAGCGCCCGTTTTTGGTCTTGCGCTTTTTCGACTCGGCGCAGGGTCTTGATTCCAGAGTCGTTTAACCCCCGGGGAGCCCAGGCCAACAAGCCCAGGCGTCATCACCCGCAAGGAGAAAAGCATGGCGAAAAAAATCGTCGGCTTCATCAAGCTGCAAGTCCCAGCTGGTAAAGCCAATCCCTCACCGCCGATCGGTCCCGCACTGGGCCAGCGCGGTTTGAACATCATGGAATTCTGCAAGGCGTTCAACGCGCAGACCCAAGGCGTCGAGCCGGGCCTGCCGCTGCCGGTGGTCATCACCGCGTTCGCCGACAAGAGCTTCACCTTCATCATCAAGACGCCGCCGGCGATCACCTTGATCAAGAAGGCCATCAAGCTCGAGAAGGGTTCCGCACGTCCGCACACGGACAAGGTCGGCAAGATCACTCGCGCACAGCTCGAGGAAATCGCCAAGGCCAAGATGAAGGACCTGACGGCCGCCGATCTGGACGCCGCGGTTCGTACCATCGCCGGCTCGGCCCGCTCGATGGGCGTGAATGTGGAGGGCGTGTAAGTGGCCAAGATCACCAAGAAGCAAAAGACCCTCGTGGGCAAGGTCGACAGCAACAAGCTGTACCCGCTGGCCGATGCGATCGTGCTCGTGAAGGACGCCGCCACCGCCAAGTTCGATGAGTCCATCGACGTCGCGGTGCAGCTCGGCATCGACGCCAAGAAGTCGGATCAGGTCGTTCGCGGCGCCGTCGTGCTGCCCAACGGCACCGGCAAGACCAAGCGCGTGGCCGTGTTCGCCCAGGGCGCCAAGGCTGAAGAAGCCAAGGCCGCCGGCGCCGACATCGTCGGCATGGACGACCTGGCTGCGATGGTGAAGGCTGGCGACATGCCCTTCGACGTCGTGATCGCCGCACCGGACGCGATGCGCGTGGTCGGTACGCTGGGCCAGATCCTCGGCCCGCGCGGCCTGATGCCCAACCCGAAGGTCGGCACCGTGACGCCCGACGTCGCGACCGCCGTCAAGAACGCCAAGGCTGGCCAGGTCCAGTTCCGCGTCGACAAGGCCGGCATCGTGCACGGCACGATCGGCCGCCGTTCGTTCGACAACGAAAAGCTGCAAGGCAACCTCGCCGCGCTGATCGACGCCCTGGTCAAGGCCAAGCCGGCGACCAGCAAGGGTGTCTACCTGCGCAAGGTGGCCGTGTCGTCGACGATGGGTCTGGGTGTCCGCGTGGACACGCAAACCATCGCCGCGAGCTGAGCGTTGATATGAGATTTGCCTCGCCCGTCGAAAGGTGAGGCGGATGTGGTGGGTCGGGGCAGCTCTTCAGGTTGCCCCGGGCCATCCAAGACCGCTGGTGTGCAGGCCGCCTGCACTTAATCACCCGGCCTTTGCCGGGCAGCCAGCGCAGATGGCGACCCCACTGCAAGGAATTTGTGTTTTTGTTCCGAACAGTTGGTCGCTGCATGAAGCGCGATCCGAGGCTCCCGCCGAGGATCGCATTGAAAAGGAGTAGACCTTGAGTCTGAATCGCAGTGAGAAAGAAGCGGTCATCAGTGATGTGACCAGCCTCGCCGCAAAAGCTCAAACGCTCGTGATGGCGGAATACCGTGGCATCACGGTGGCCGATATGACCAAACTGCGTACCGATGCACGCAGCAAAGGTGTGACCCTCAGCGTGTTGAAGAACACGCTGGCACGCCGTGCTGTCGCTGGTAGCGCGTTTGAGATCATCGGCGACCAGATGACCGGTCCGCTGATCTATGGCTTCTCCGAAGACGCCGTGGCCGCCGCGAAAGTGGTGGCTGACTTCGCGAAGACCAACGACAAGTTGGTGATTCGCGGCGGTGCATTCGGTGGCAAGGCCCTGGACGTCGAAGGCGTGAAGCAACTGGCCAACATCCCTTCCAAGGAAGTGCTGCTGGCGCAATTGCTGGGCTTGATGCAATCCCCGATCTCTCGTACCGCCCGCGTGCTCGCGGCGCTGGCCGAGAAGCGTGGTGGTGGCGAAGCACAGGCGGAAGCTCCCGCCGCAGAAGCGCAGGCTGCCTGAGCCTTGCGTTTGACAAATTCAACCCAATTGTTAGGAAACAAAAATGGCATTCGATAAAGACGCATTTCTGACCGCGCTCGACGCAATGACGGTCCTGGAACTCAACGACCTGGTCAAGGCCATCGAAGAGAAGTTCGGCGTGAGCGCCGCTGCAATGTCGGCTCCCGCAGCCGGCGGCGGCGCCGTGGCCGCCGTGGCTGAAGAGCAGACCGAATTCAACGTCATGCTGATGGAAGCTGGCGCGAACAAGGTGTCGGCGATCAAGGCCGTGCGCGAAATCACCGGCCTGGGCCTCAAGGAAGCCAAGGACCTGGTGGAAGCCGCTCCCAAGGCCGTCAAGGAAGGCCTGTCGAAGGCTGACGCCGAAGCCGCCAAGAAGAAGCTGGAAGAAGCTGGCGCCAAGGTGGAACTGAAGTAATTCAGTCTCCCCAGAGGGCTGGAGGTGCTGCAAGGCCCTCCAGCCTTTGCCGCTTTCAGAGCGCACCCAAAAGTCGGCTTGTTGACGCGAAAACAAGACGATTTTTGAGTGTCTTCTGACCCCGACTGCAGAAGACCCCCTTGGTTCGGGCGATGTGCAACGCATCGCCGTCCGCCAGGGCTGGTAGTGGCCAGCCGCCAAGGAGAGTGGTGCTCGCGCACCTCACCACGTCGCTGAAGATCTCAAGCTCCGGAGCTCTCATGGCCCAAACGTCCACGTACAGTTACACCGAACGCAAGCGCATCCGAAAGAATTTCGGCAACCGCGACAGCGTCGTCGAAATCCCCTACCTGCTGCAAATGCAGAAAGACGCGTACACCGCGTTCCTGCAAGCCGGCATCGCGCCCCAGAAACGGACCGTGGAAGGCCTCCAGGCTGCCTTCGACGCAGCGTTCCCGATCGTCTCGCACAACGGTTTCGTCGAGATGAAGTTTCTCGAGTACAACCTCGCGAAGCCCGCTTTCGACGTCCGCGAGTGCCAGACCCGTGGCCTCACCTTCGCCTCGGCCGTGCGTGCCAAGGTCCAGCTGATCATCTATGACCGTGAGTCGTCGACCTCGCAGTCGAAGGTGGTCAAGGAAGTCAAGGAGCAAGAGGTCTACATGGGCGAAGTGCCGCTCATGACCGACAAGGGCTCGTTCATCATCAACGGCACCGAGCGCGTCATCGTGTCGCAGCTCCACCGTTCGCCCGGCGTGTTCTTCGAGCACGACAAGGGCAAGACCCACAGCTCGGGCAAGCTGCTGTTCTCGGCGCGCGTGATTCCCTACCGCGGCTCGTGGCTCGACTTCGAGTTCGACCCGAAGGACATGCTGTACTTCCGCGTCGACCGCCGCCGCAAGATGCCGGTCACGATCCTGCTGAAGGCGATCGGCCTGAACCCGGAATCGATCCTCGCGAACTTCTTCGTCAACGACAACTTCCGCCTGATGGACAGCGGCGCGCAGATGGAGTTCGTCGCCGAACGCCTGCGCGGCGAAGTGGCCCGTTTCGACATCACGGACAAGGCCGGCAAGGTCGTGGTCGCCAAGGACAAGCGCGTCACGGCCCGCCACACGCGCGAACTCGAGCAGTCTGAAACCACGCACATCAGCGTGCCGGAAGACTTCCTGGTCGGCCGCGTCGTGGCCCGCAACATCGTCGACCCCGACACCGGCGAGATCCTGGCCAAGGCCAACGACGAGCTGACCGAAGCGCTGCTGAAGAAGCTGCGCACGGCCGGCGTGCAGGACGTGCAAGCGATCTACACCAACGAACTCGACCAGGGCGCCTACATCTCGCAGACGCTCCGCATCGACGAGACGGTGGACGAATTCGCCGCCCGCGTCGCGATCTACCGCATGATGCGCCCCGGCGAGCCGCCGACCGAAGACGCAGTGCAGGCCCTGTTCCAGCGCCTGTTCTACAACCCGGACACGTACGACCTGTCGCGCGTCGGCCGCATGAAGTTCAACGCCAAGGTCGGCCGCGACGAATCGACCGGCCCGATGGTGCTGACCAACGAGGACATCCTGGCCGTGGTCAAGATCCTTGTCGACCTGCGCAACGGCCGCGGCGAAGTCGACGACATCGACCACCTGGGCAACCGCCGCGTGCGTTGCGTCGGCGAACTGGCCGAGAACCAGTACCGCACCGGCCTGGCCCGTATCGAGAAGGCCGTGAAGGAACGTCTGGGTCAAGCGGAGCAAGAGCCGCTGATGCCGCACGACCTGATCAACAGCAAGCCGATCTCGGCCGCCCTGAAGGAATTCTTCGGCGCCTCGCAGCTGTCGCAGTTCATGGACCAGACCAACCCGTTGTCCGAGATCACGCACAAGCGTCGCGTCTCGGCCCTGGGCCCGGGCGGTCTGACCCGCGAACGCGCCGGCTTCGAAGTGCGCGACGTGCACGTCACCCACTACGGCCGCGTGTGCCCGATCGAAACGCCCGAAGGCCCGAACATCGGCCTGATCAACTCGCTGGCCCTGTACGCCCGCCTGAACGAATACGGCTTCATCGAGACGCCGTACCGCCGCGTGGTCGACAGCAAGGTCACGATGGACATCGACTACCTGTCGGCCATCGAAGAAGGCAAGTACGTCATCGCCCAGGCCAATGCGGCCCTGGACAAGGACGGCCGCCTGACCGGCGACCTGGTGTCGGCGCGTGAAACCGGCGAATCGATCCTGGTGAGCGCCGAGCGCGTTCAGTACATGGACGTGTCGCCGGCGCAGATCGTGTCGGTGGCTGCTTCGCTCGTTCCGTTCCTGGAGCACGACGATGCGAACCGTGCGTTGATGGGCGCCAACATGCAGCGTCAGGCCGTGCCTGTGCTGCGCCCCGAAAAGCCGTTCGTCGGTACCGGCATCGAGCGCGTCTCCGCGGTCGACTCGGGCACCGTGGTCACGGCCACCCGCGGCGGTATCGTCGACTACGTCGATGCGACCCGCATCGTGGTTCGCGTCAACGACGCCGAAGCCACGGCCGGTGAAGTCGGCGTCGACATCTACAACCTGATCAAGTATCAGCGTTCGAACCAGAACACGAACATCCATCAGCGTCCGATCGTCAAGCGCGGCGACAAGATCGCCAAGGGCGACGTCGTGGCCGACGGTGCGTCGACCGACCTGGGCGAGCTCGCGCTCGGCCAGAACATGCTGATCGGCTTCATGCCCTGGAACGGCTACAACTTCGAAGACTCGATCCTGATCTCCGAACGCGTGGTCGCCGAAGACCGCTACACCTCGATCCACATCGAGGAACTGGTCGTGATGGCCCGCGACACCAAGCTGGGTGCCGAGGAAATCACGCGCGACATCCCGAACCTGGCCGAGCAGCAGCTCAACCGCCTGGACGAATCCGGGATCATCTACGTCGGCGCCGAAGTGCAGCCGGGCGACACGCTGGTGGGCAAGGTCACGCCGAAGGGCGAGACCACGCTGACGCCTGAAGAGAAGCTGCTGCGCGCGATCTTCGGCGAGAAGGCTTCCGACGTGAAGGACACCTCGCTGCGCGTCGACCAGGGCTCGCAGGGCACCGTGATCGACGTCCAGGTGTTCACCCGCGAAGGCATCACGCGCGACAAGCGCGCCCAGCAGATCATCGACGACGAGCTCAAGCGCTTCCGCCTCGACCTGAACGACCAGCTGCGCATCGTCGAGGCCGACGCCTTCGACCGGATCGAGAAGCTGCTGACCGGCCGCGTCGCCAATGGCGGCCCGAACAAGCTGGCCAAGGGCACCAAGCTCGACAAGGCGTACCTGACGTCGATCGAGAAGTTCCACTGGTTCGACATCCGCCCGGCGGAAGACGAAGTGGCGACCCAGCTCGAATCGATCAAGAACTCGCTCGAGCAGACCCGCCACAGCTTCGACCTCGCGTTCGAAGAAAAGCGCAAGAAGCTCACGCAGGGCGACGAGCTGCCCGCGGGCGTGCTGAAGATGGTCAAGGTCTACCTGGCCGTCAAGCGCCGCCTGCAGCCCGGCGACAAGATGGCCGGCCGCCACGGCAACAAGGGTGTGGTGTCGAAGATCGTTCCGGTCGAAGACATGCCCCACATGGCCGACGGCACGCCGTGCGACATCTGCCTGAACCCGCTGGGCGTGCCCTCGCGGATGAACGTCGGGCAGGTGCTCGAAGTGCATCTGGGCTGGGCCGGCAAGGGCATCGGCCAGCGCATCGGCGACCTGCTGCAGCAAGAGGCCAAGGTGGCCGAGCTGCGCAAGTTCCTGGAAGAGATGTACAACGGCTCGGGCCGCAAGGAAGACCTCGGCAAGCTGAGCGACTCCGACGTGCTCGAGATGGCGGCCAACCTGTCGAGCGGCGCGACCTTCGCCACGCCGGTGTTCGACGGTGCCTCGGAAGACGAGATCCGCGGCATGCTGAAGCTCGCCTACCCGGACGAGATCGCCAAGCTCAAGGGCCTGACCGATACCCGCACCCAGGCCTACCTGTACGACGGCCGCACCGGCGACCAGTTCGAGCGTCCGGTCACCGTCGGCTACATGCACTTCTTGAAGCTGCACCACCTGGTGGACGACAAGATGCACGCCCGCTCGACCGGCCCGTACTCGCTGGTCACGCAGCAACCGCTGGGCGGCAAGGCCCAGTTCGGTGGCCAGCGCTTCGGTGAAATGGAAGTGTGGGCCCTGGAAGCCTACGGCGCCGCCTACGTGCTGCAGGAAATGCTCACGGTGAAGTCCGACGACGTGGTGGGCCGTACCAAGGTCTACGAAAGCATCGTCAAGGGCGAACACTCGATCGAAGCCGGCATGCCGGAATCGTTCAATGTGCTGGTCAAGGAAATTCGTTCCTTGGGCCTGGACATCGAACTCGAACGCTCATAAGCCAACAAGGAAAGAGTCACATGAAGTCATTACTCGACCTGTTCAAGCAATTCACGCCGGACGAGCATTTCGATGCCATCCGCATCGGCATGGCCTCGCCCGAGAAGATCCGTTCGTGGTCCTTCGGCGAGGTGAAGAAGCCCGAGACGATCAACTACCGGACCTTCAAGCCCGAGCGCGACGGTCTCTTCTGCGCCAAGATCTTCGGCCCGATCAAGGACTACGAGTGCCTGTGCGGCAAGTACAAGCGCCTGAAGCACCGCGGCGTGATCTGCGAGAAGTGCGGCGTCGAAGTCACGCAGACCAAGGTGCGTCGCGAGCGCATGGGTCACATCGACCTGGCCGCACCCTGCGCCCACATCTGGTTCCTGAAGTCGCTGCCGTCGCGTCTGGGCCTGGTGCTCGACATGACCCTGCGCGACATCGAACGCGTGCTGTACTTCGAAGCCTACGTGATCACCGACCCCGGCATGACCCCGCTGAAGAAGTTCGGCATCATGTCCGAGGACGACTACGACGCGAAGCGCAAGGAATACGGCGATGAATTCGTCGCCAAGATGGGCGCCGAAGGCATCAAGGACCTGCTCGAAGGCATCGAGATCGACAGCGAGATCGAGAAGCTTCGCGGCGACCTGACCGGCTCCGAAGTCAAGGTCAAGAAGAACTCCAAGCGCCTCAAGGTGCTGGAAGCCTTCCGCAAGTCGGGCATCAAGCCCAACTGGATGGTGCTCGAAGTGCTGCCCGTGCTGCCGCCGGACCTGCGTCCGCTGGTGCCGCTGGACGGCGGCCGCTTCGCCACGTCGGACCTGAACGACCTGTACCGCCGCGTCATCAACCGCAACTCGCGCCTGCGCCGCCTGCTCGAACTGAAGGCGCCGGAGATCATCGCGCGCAACGAGAAGCGGATGCTGCAAGAGGCGGTCGACTCGCTGCTGGACAACGGCCGTCGCGGCAAGGCCATGACGGGCGCCAACAAGCGCGCGCTGAAGTCGCTGGCCGACATGATCAAGGGCAAGAGCGGCCGCTTCCGCCAGAATCTGCTGGGCAAGCGCGTCGACTACTCGGGCCGTTCGGTCATCGTGGTGGGCCCGACGCTCAAGCTGCACCAGTGCGGCCTGCCGAAGCTGATGGCGCTCGAGCTGTTCAAGCCCTTCATCTTCTCGCGCCTCGAAGCCATGGGCATCGCGACCACCATCAAGGCGGCCAAGAAGGAAGTGGAATCCGGCACGCCGGTGGTCTGGGACATCCTTGAAGAAGTCATCAAGGAACACCCGGTGATGCTGAACCGTGCGCCTACGCTGCACCGTCTGGGCATCCAGGCCTTCGAGCCGATCCTGATCGAAGGCAAGGCGATCCAGCTGCACCCGCTGGTCTGCGCGGCCTTCAACGCCGACTTCGACGGTGACCAGATGGCCGTCCACGTGCCGCTGTCGGTCGAAGCGCAGATGGAAGCCCGCACCCTGATGCTGGCCTCCAACAACGTGCTGTTCCCGGCTTCCGGCGAACCGTCGATCGTTCCTTCGCAAGACGTGGTGCTGGGTCTGTACTACACGACCCGCGACCGCATCAACGCCAAGGGCGAGGGCCTGGTCTTCTCCGACATCGGCGAAGTCCAGCGCGCGCTCGACGCCAACGTGGTCGAGCTCACCGCCAAGGTCGCGGTCCGCATCACCGAGTACACCAAGGACAAGGAAACGGGCGAGTTCGTGCCGTCGACCTCGCTGGTGGACACGACCGTGGGCCGTGCGCTGCTGTCCGAGATCCTGCCCAAGGGCCTGCCGTTCTCGAACATCAACAAGGCGCTGAAGAAGAAGGAGATCTCCAAGCTCATCAACGTCTCGTTCCGCAAGTGCGGTTTGAAAGAGACCGTCGTCTTCGCCGACAAGCTGCTGCAGAACGGCTTCCGCCTGGCGACCAAGGCCGGTATCTCGATCGCGATCGACGACATGCTGGTGCCCGCTGAAAAGCACGGCATCATCGACCGCTCGGCCAAGGAAGTGAAGGAGATCGAGCAGCAGTACGTCTCCGGTCTCGTGACCTCCGGCGAGCGCTACAACAAGGTGGTCGACATCTGGGGCAAGGCCGGCGACGAAGTGTCGAAGGTCATGATGGCCAAGCTGTCGAAGCAGACCGTCACCGACCGCCACGGCAAGGAAGTCGAGCAGGAGTCGTTCAACTCGATCTACATGATGGCCGACTCGGGCGCTCGCGGTTCCGCCGCGCAGATCCGCCAGGTGGCCGGCATGCGGGGCCTGATGGCCAAGCCGGACGGCTCGATCATCGAGACGCCCATCACGGCGAACTTCCGCGAAGGCCTGAACGTGCTGGAGTACTTCATCTCCACCCACGGTGCCCGAAAGGGTCTGGCCGACACGGCGCTGAAGACCGCTAACTCGGGTTACCTGACGCGCCGCCTGGTCGACGTGACGCAGGACCTGGTCGTGATCGAGCAGGATTGCGGCACCCACGAAGGTGCCGTGATGCGCGCGATCGTCGAAGGCGGTGAAGTCATCGAATCGCTGCGCGACCGCATCCTGGGCCGCACCGCGGCCGAGGACGTGCTGCACCCGGAAACGCGTGCGGTGCTGGCCAACGCCGGCGACATGCTCGACGAAGACCTGATCGAAGCGCTCGAAGCCGACGGCGTCGACGAAGTCAAGGTGCGCACGGCGCTGACCTGCGCCACGCGCTTCGGCATCTGCGCCAAGTGCTACGGCCGCGACCTCGGCCGCGGCGGCCTGGTCAACAACGGCGAAGCGGTCGGCGTGATCGCCGCCCAGTCGATCGGCGAACCCGGCACGCAGCTGACGATGCGGACCTTCCACATCGGTGGTGCGGCGTCGCGTGCGGCGGTGGCCTCGAGCGTCGAAGCCAAGTCGAACGGTTCGATCGGCTTCAACGCCACGATGCGCTACGTGACCAACAGCAAGGGCGAGCTGGTCGTGATCTCGCGTTCGGGCGAAATCGTCATCCATGACGAGCACGGCCGCGAGCGCGAACGCCACAAGGTGCCGTACGGCGCCATCCTGGCAGTGAAGGCCGACCAGACCATCAAGGCCGGCCACGTGCTGGCCAACTGGGACCCGCTGACCCGCCCGATCATCACGGAATTCGCCGGCAAGACGAAGTTCGAGAACGTCGAGGAAGGCCTCACGGTCGCCAAGCAGGTGGACGAAGTCACCGGCCTGTCGACCCTGGTCGTGATCGACCCGAAGCGCCGCGGCGCTGCCAAGGTCGTGCGTCCGCAAGTGAAGCTGATCGACGCCTCGGGCGCCGAGGTCAAGATCCCCGGCACCGACCACTCGGTGACGATCGGCTTCCCGATCGGCGCGCTGGTGCAGGTGCGTGACGGCCAGGACGTGGGCCCCGGCGAAGTGCTGGCGCGGATACCGGTCGAAGGCCAGAAGACCCGCGACATCACCGGCGGTCTGCCGCGCGTGGCCGAGCTGTTCGAAGCCCGTTCGCCGAAGGACAAGGGCATGCTGGCCGAGATGACCGGTACCGTGTCGTTCGGCAAGGAGACCAAGGGCAAGATCCGCCTGCAGATCACCGATCCCGAAGGCACCGTCTGGGAAGACCTCGTGCCGAAGGAAAAGAACATCCTGGTGCACGAAGGCCAGGTGGTGAACAAGGGCGAGAGCGTGGTCGACGGCCCGGCGGACCCGCAGGACATCCTGCGCCTGCTGGGTTCGGAAGAACTGGCGCGCTACATCGTGGACGAAGTGCAGGACGTGTACCGCTTGCAAGGCGTGAAGATCAACGACAAGCACATCGAGGTGATCGTTCGCCAGATGCTGCGCCGGGTCGTGGTCGAGAACGTCGGCGACACCAACTACATCGCCGGTGAACAGGTCGAACGCAGCGAGATGCTCAACACCAACGACGCCCTGCGCGCCGCTGGCAAGATCCCCGCGACGTTCACCAACCTGCTGCTGGGTATCACGAAGGCATCGCTGTCGACCGACAGCTTCATCAGCGCCGCATCGTTCCAGGAAACGACGCGCGTGCTGACCGAAGCCGCGATCATGGGCAAGCGCGACGAACTGCGCGGCCTGAAGGAAAACGTCATCGTCGGCCGCCTGATCCCCGCGGGCACCGGCATGGCGTACCACCAGGCACGCAAGGTCAAGGACGCGATGGACGAGGCCGAGCGCCGCGCGATCGCCGAGTCGGAAGCGGCCGAACTGGCCGGCGCCGGCAGCGCGACCGAAGAGGCGATCACCACGGTCGATGCCAGCGAAGGCACCGCGACCGAATAACTGGTTAGCATCTCCGGCCATGACCGGAATCCGAAGCCCCCTTTCCGCCCGCGGATCGGGGGCTTTTTCTTTGGCACGGAAGCCCGCGCCATGAACGGCATGCCGGACTCCCTGCCGTTCTGGATCGGCGGCGCGTTGGCGCTGTTCTGGTTCGTCGGCGCCTACAACCGGCTGATGCGGCTGCGTTCGGGCGCCCTGCAGGCCTATGCGACGCTCGACGCCGCGCTGGTGCGGCAGGTCGAGTTCGTGCAGGCGCGTGCGGCCGAGGCCGATACGACCGATGCAGCGGGAGCCGAACCGCCATCCGATGCTTCGCTGCAGGCGGCCTCGGGCCAGCTCGCCACCTTGCTGGCCGCCACCCGCCTGCGGGCGCTCGACCCGGCCGGAATCGCCGCGCTGGGCACCGCCCTGCACGTGATGGTGGCGGCCTGGCAGCGCCTGCATCCGGAGGCGGTCGTCAGCTTCGAGGCCGACGGCACACTGTCGCGTCCCGCGCCGCTGAACGGCAAGGACGAGCTGCTGCCCGACAGCGCACCGATCGCCTGGCCCGAGCCTTCCGCCGCGGCGGAAATCGCCCGCGGCCAGTTCAACCTGGCGGTGGCGCAGTACAACGCGGCGATCGGCCAGTTTCCAGCGCTCATGGTGGCGTGGATCATGCAGCTGCGGCCTGCGGCCCCGTTGCGCTGAGCCGCTCGGCCGGCGACGCCGCCCTCCTTGTCCCCAGCGCCCTTACCATCGACCCAAGTTGCCAGATCATTCAGACCCCATTTCCGATTCGCCACAGGCTTCCCCGCCGCTGTGGCGCCAGTTGCAGCTGACCGCCGCGGCGCTCGCCTCGATCCGCGCCGGCGTGTCGGGCTCGGTCGCCTTCGAGGCCGTCGAGCCGGGCCTGCGTCCGGGCGTCCAGGCGCTGGGTTTCCAGGTGCTGCGCTGGCTCGGCCGGGCCGAGGCGCTGCGGCGCCAGCTGGCCAAGCGGACCCCGCCGCCGGCGGCCGACGCCCTGCTGTGCACGGCGCTGGCCCTGGCCTGGGACGGCGAGCGTTCGCCCTACGAGCCCTTCACGCTGGTCGACCAGGCGGTCGAGGCCGCCAAGCGCAATCCGGGAACCCGGGCCCAGGCCAGCTTCGTCAACGCCTGCCTGCGGCGCTTCCTGCGCGAGCGCGACGAGCTGGTGTCGATCACCGACCGCGAACCGGTCGCGCAGTGGAACCACCCGCGCTGGTGGATCGAGCGGCTGAAGCGCCAGCATCCGCGCGACTGGCAGCGCGTGCTGGCGGCCGACAACAACCAGGCGCCGATGACCTTGCGCGTCAACCTGCGCAAGACCAGCGTCGCCGCCTTCCGCCAGGGCCTGGCGGCCGCGCAGCTGGCGTCGGTGCCGGTCGCCGCCAGCGGCTTGCAGCTCGCGCGGGCCCGGCCGGTGAGCCAGATTCCCGGATTCGCCGAGGGCGAATGCTCGGTGCAGGATGCGGCGGCCCAGGTCGCCGCCCCCTTGCTGCTGTCCGGCCTCGACCTGCGCCGCGATGCGCCGCTGCGGGTGCTGGACGCCTGCGCGGCACCGGGCGGCAAGACGGCGCACCTGCTCGAGGCGGCCGGCAGTGCGGCCATCGAGGTCACGGCGCTGGAAGTCGATCCGGTCCGCGCCCGGCGCATCGACGAGACCCTGGCGCGGCTCGGCCTCGGCGCCAAGGTCGTGGTCGCCGACGCCTCGCGCCCGGCCGACTGGTGGGACGGCCGGGCTTTCGATGCCATCTTGCTCGACGCCCCATGCACCGCTTCGGGCATCGTCCGCCGCCACCCCGACGTGCGCTGGCTGCGGCGCGAAAGCGACATCGAGCAGCTGGCGCTCCAGCAGGCGATGCTGCTGGCCGGCCTGTGGCCGCTGGTCCGGCCGGGCGGGCGCCTGCTGTATTGCACCTGTTCGGTGTTTTTCGAGGAAGGTGCGCACCAGATCGAGGCGTTCCTTGCACACAACACCGATGCCCGTTTGCTGCCTTCGCCGGGCCATTTGCTGCCCCAAAGCGGCGGGAATGCGCGTGGCGTCCCGGACAATGCCTTGGGTGACCACGACGGTTTCTTCTACGCGCTGCTTGAAAAGCTGCCCCGCTGAAAGGCGCTGGCCGGTGCGGCTGGCTGCGCTCCTGATCCTCGTCGTTGCCTTGTCGGCCTGGCTGACCGGCACCGCACGGGCCGACTCGCGCAACGCGGCGATCACGCAGCTGCGGCTGGAGCAGGCCGACGACGGCGTCTACCTCACGGCCCAGGTCCAGTTCGACCTGGCGCCGGTGGTCGAGGAGGTGCTCGAGAAGGGCATCGCGATCTATTTCGTGGCCGAAGCCGAGCTGTACCGGGAACGTTGGTACTGGACCGATCTCAAAGTGGCTCAGGCGGCGCGCTACATGCGGCTGGCCTACCAGCCCCTGACCCGCCGATGGCGCCTCAACGTGTCCCCTGTTCCCATCACCAATTCCGGCTTCGGCGTCTCGCTGAACCAGAACTTCGACACCCTGGCCGATGCGCTCGAGGTCATCAGCCGGGTCGGCCGGCTGCGGCTCGGCGACCTGGCCGAGATCGGCGACGACCCCTCGCATGCCGTGAGCTTCCGCTTCCGGCTCGACACCTCCCAGCTGCCGCGGCCGTTCCAGATCGGCGCGGTCGGCCAGAGCGACTGGAACATCTCGGTCGAGAAGAACGCCCGGCTGCCGCTGGAGAAGTCGAAGTGAGCACCGACCCGCGGGTCGCGCCGCGGGCGTCGCCGGCGGCGCGGCGATCGCGTGCCATCCGCTGGGCCATCGGGGTGGTGGCCGCGCTGGTCACGGCGATCGGCCTGGTGCTGATGTTCCTGCTGGCGCAGGCCACCAACAACCGGGCCCTCTACGAGCGCAACTACACCCGCCTGTTCGGCATCAACGTGGTGGTGGCGGCGGTGCTGGTCATCGTCATCGGCTGGGTCGCGTTCCGGCTGCTGCGCCGGCTTCGGCAGGGCAAGTTCGGCAGCCGGCTGCTGATCAACCTGGCCATGATCTTCGCGCTGGTCGGCGTGGTGCCGGGCCTGCTGGTGTACGTCGTCTCCTACCAGTTCGTCGCCCGCTCGATCGAGAGCTGGTTCGACGTCAAGGTCGAAGGGGCGCTCGACGCCGGCCTGAACCTGGGGCGCGCCACGCTCGACTCGCTGGCCGACGACCTCGCGAACAAGACACGCACCGCCAGCGCGCAGCTGGCCAACGTGCCGGACGCCCGCGCCGGGCTGGTGCTCGAGCGCATCCGCGACCAATTGGGCGCCACCGACGTCATCCTCTGGACCGGCAGCGGCCAGCTGGTGGCCAGCGCGGGCGCCTCGCGCTTCCAGCTGAGCCCCGAGCGGCCGAACCAGCAGCAGCTGCGGCAGGTCCGCGGCGATCGCGCCGTCGCCCACATCGAGGGACTCGACGAGACGCCGATGCCGGGTGCGCCGGCACCGGTCGCCAGCGTCAGGGCGCTGGCGCTGGTGCAGAGCCAGGGCTTCGAGTTCAACACCGAGCCGCGCTTTTTGCAGGTCACCCAGCCGCTGCCGCCGGCGGTCGTGAGCAATGCCCTGGCGGTGCAGGAGGCCAACCGCGAGTACCAGGAGCGGGCGCTGGCGCGCGAGGGCCTGCGCCGGATGTACATCGGCACGCTGACCCTGACGTTGTTCCTGGCGGTCTTCGGTGCCGTGCTGCTGGCCGTGCTGTTCGGCACCCAGCTGGCCCGGCCGCTGCTGGTGCTGGCCGATGGCGTGCGCCAGGTGGCCGCCGGCGACCTGCGGCCCACCGCGGTGCTCCAGGGCCGCGACGAGCTCGGCGGGCTCACGCGTTCCTTCGCGGTCATGACGCAGCAGCTGGCCGATGCGCGCAGCGTGGTCGAGAAGACCATGGGCGAGCTCGATGCCGCCCGCTCGAACCTGCAGACCATCCTGGACAACCTGACCTCGGGCGTGATCGTGCTCGACGCCCGCGGCTTCATCCGCTCGACCAACCCGGGCGCGACCCGCGTCCTGCGGGCGCCGCTGGCGGCCTTCGAAGGCCAGCAGCTGGCCGAGGTCCCGGGCCTGGCGGAATTCGCGCAGAACGTGCAGCAGCAGTTCGACGATTTCGAGGTCGAGCGGCTGCAGCATGGCCTCGACCACTGGCAGCACGCCTTCGAACTGCATGCCGGCGGCGACGCCATGGGGCAGGACACGATCAACATCGTGGCCCGCGGCGCCGAGCTGCCGGGCGCCGAGCGGCTGCTGGTGTTCGACGACATCTCCGAAATCGTCTCGGCCCAGCGCGCGCAGGCCTGGGGCGAAGTGGCGCGGCGGCTGGCGCACGAGATCAAGAACCCGCTGACGCCGATCCAGCTCTCGGCCGAACGGCTCGAGATGAAGCTCTCGGGCAAGGTCGCCCAGCCCGAGCAGGCGATCCTCACCAAGTCGGTCAAGACCATCGTCGACCAGGTCGATGCCATGAAGAGGCTGGTCAACGAGTTTCGCGACTATGCGCGGTTGCCTGCCGCCGACCTCCGGCCGGTCGACCTGAACGCGCTGGTTCTGGACGTGCTGCATCTCTATCCGCACGAGAACGCGACGGTGGCGCTGCGCCCCGAGCTCGACGAGCGCTGCCCGCCGATCCGTGCCGACGAGCAGCAGATCCGGCAGGTGATTCACAACCTGTTGCAAAACGCCCAGGACGCGGCCGAGGCGAATGCCGGGCGGACCGGGCAGGCCGCCGAGGTCGTGATCCGCACCCGGCTTGGTGAATCCGGCCAGCGGGTGCGCCTCACGGTGCAGGACAGCGGTGCCGGTTTCGCCGAGCACATCCTCAAGCGGGCCTTCGAGCCCTACGTCACGACCAAGGCCAAGGGCACCGGGCTGGGCCTGGCGGTGGTCAAGAAGATCGCGGACGAGCACGGCGCCCGGATCGAACTTTCGAACCGCATGGTCGAGGGGGCTGTGGCGGGTGCGCAAGTCTCGTTATCATTCGCGCTTGCAGCACAGCCGCAGGGAGCGGTCGCTCACACCGAAGATTCGAAGTCATCCACCCTTCTCTGAGCGCGGGCGGCGCCGGGCGGGCATGGATCCGCAAACGAACTGATTACTCTAACTACAACGCGCACAACTCAAGCACACATGGCAAACATCCTCGTGGTCGACGACGAGCTGGGCATCCGGGACCTGCTCTTCGAAATTCTCAATGACGAAGGCCATAACGTGGAGCTCGCCGAGAACGCGGCCGAAGCGCGCGCCGCGCGACAGCGGGCCCGTCCCGACCTGGTCCTGCTCGACATCTGGATGCCGGACACCGATGGCGTGACCTTGCTCAAGGAGTGGTCGGCGGCCGGGTTGCTGAGCATGCCGGTGGTCATGATGAGCGGCCATGCGACGATCGACACCGCGGTCGATGCCACGCGCATCGGCGCCTTTGCCTTCCTCGAGAAACCGATCACCCTGCAGAAGCTGCTGAAGGCGGTCGAGCAGGGCCTGGCGCGCGAAAGCGCCCGCCGCGCCGCGGCCAGCGTGGTGCCGCCCGCGAGCAGCTTCGCCGCCGTCGTCACGACGGTGGGCGACAGCGCGCTGGTGCCGGCCGCACCCATGCAGCCGGCTGCCGACCTGGGTCCGCAGTCGACCCAGAGCTTCGACCTCGACCGCCCGCTGCGCGATGCGCGCGACGGCTTCGAGAAGGCGTACTTCGAATTCCACCTCGCGATGGAGAACGGCTCGATGACCCGCGTGGCCGAGAAGACCGGGCTCGAGCGCACCCATCTGTACAGAAAACTCAAGCAACTTGGCGTCGATCTTTCGCGAGGGCGCAGAAGCGCTGTATAATCGCGGGCTGCACACCAAGGCCCGGTAGCTCAGTTGGTAGAGCAGCGGATTGAAAATCCGCGTGTCGGTGGTTCGATTCCGCCCCAGGCCACCAAATTCCACAAGGCGCTACAACTTTCAAAGTTGTAGCGCCTTTGTCGTTTTATTCCCGTGGTGGGAATTCATGGCGAATGTTGCGGTGGTAACCTCGTTGGCACACGAGGAAGTTCCGAGGAGTAACGATGGCAACTGAGGGAGCTCAGGACCGTTTTGAGCCACTGCACGACGCGCATGCGATCGAGCAGTTGGTGGCCACTATCCAGTTTGAACAGCCGCTGTCTGACGAGGCGATTCGCGCAGGCATCGGTGCTATGGCGAGCTTTCAGTCGAAGCTGAAGGGGTTTCACGATATCCGAGGCGTCGGGTTTCAGTTTGGGCCCGGGGGTGTCATTCCCATGGCCCAAACGCAGAACGCTCCGGCCGACGGACATGTGCGTTTTGCCACCGATGAAGCTGGGGTTGTGCTGCGCGAGTTGAGACTAGACAGGCAGTCTTTGGTGTTTCGCACTCAGGCCTACACGCGGTGGGACGCCATCTGGACAGAGGCTCAAACCTACATATCTGAGATCCTTCCCGTCTTGGGCGAAGCGTCTGTATCCGCGTTCGCGCTGCACTATATCGACAAATTTCTTTGGACTGGTCGCCCCGACAAGTGTCGCCCCGGCCCGCTTTTCAGACCAGGTTCACCGTACCTAGCTCCTCGCAGTTTGGAATCAGATGATCTTTGGCACTGTCATTCGGGCCAGTTCCGCACAGCCTCTCCGGAGGCGAAGCGGTTGGAGGTTGTCGACATCGATTGCATCGACGAGGCAATGCATCGGCCGCCGAGCACCCTTGATACTCATCGTGTTGTGCGGATAAGCACCGTCATCACAGATCGCTTCAACCAGCCAGGCTACAAGCCGCGAAAAGTTGACTGCAAGAGTGCGATGGGTGTCGCGAGTGAATCATTTCCGGCGTTGCACACTGAGCTAAAACGTGTATTCTCTGAAATACTTAGTGACGAATACGCTGTTCGCGTAGGCATGAACGCAAATGCAGGCTAGCACCACCTCCGACTACAGGACGAAAGCACTCGCGGCGATCGCAGCGAGTTGCTTCGTCACGGCTGTGCCATCGCATGCAGAAGCGACCGCCAACATGCGCACTGGGACTGACCAATTTCGCTCCCAGTTTGGAAGTTCCTCGTACTGGCAGGACGCCACGACCGACGGACACCTGTTCCTCTATGTCGAGGATGTCTTGCCCGAAGAGAAGCAGGCGTATTCGCGAGCGACGACCGAACAGGAGCATCTGATTGCTTCTATTCGCGGCTTGGAGCAGTACAAGGCGAATTGGGATGGTGAAGGAGCAGCAGCGCCTGTCATCAGTTCATTGCGTGCTGCGGGCAACTTCGTCTGCCTCTTGCCCGAAAATGTTGAGATGCCTGAGCCGCTTCTTCACGCCAGTGGCCGTGCAGGACTTGCCTGGTCCGGCGAGGGGTCCTATGGCGAGTTGGAGTTTCTTGCCAACGGCGTTGTCGCCTATTACTTTGCCGTGGGCGCCAACAAACACAAGGGCGTCGTCGCTTTGGATGGAGCGTCGATCCCCGCGGCGCTCGGAGTGCTGCTGCCCTCGGCATGAGTACGCAAGCGCAGACCTGCGCTGAGCTGAACGTGGCAACTGAAAGCGATCTAGACCGCGTAGGGTTGATCGTGGACAGCAAGCCCGACTGCGCGTGCGAGTCAGAATCCTTGTCGCCGCACTCCCCCGGCATCGTGCAGTCGAGTGAAACCATCGTTCGCATGGTGTGTGTGCCAATGCACGTGCATCTCAAACGACTTGAGCTGAAGACCAGTTTCTTCTCACACATAGCCACCCGCGGCGCGTCGGTGCAGCGCCTTGAAGTCGCGTCAGACGCGGAACTGGTCAAGTGTGTCGAAGACCTGACTGGTGCCGATGACCGTGTTTGGCTAGGGGTGGTTGAAGCCGCCACAAGCGACATACGTGAACTTCTTCCGCGAGAAGGGAAGCAGAGCTACTGCGTAGCGGATGCTGCCCTTGAGGGCAATCCTGCGCATGCGGAGATTCACAGCGCTTGGCGGATCCCGGAGGCCGATCAAATCGAATATCGAGTTGCCCTGCGAGATCTGTTCGTTCGAGGCGGAGTGCAGGGTCGACGGACGCTCCGAAACGGTTCCATCTGGGAAGCTTTCGGCGGACCCAGCAAGGAGCGGCCGCTACCAGCAGCGTGGTCAGGGCTAGCCTAGCGCGGCCTGTGAGTTGAGGCCTTACCGCGACGACACGCGAGAGCGATCACAGATATTTGCGGTCGTCTTCGTGTCGGCGTGCAACTCCGGCAGGACCCCATACTGCGCCTTGTGCTGGGTCGTGTAGTAGGCCCGAAGGTCGTGGCGTGAACCTGTGAGGAATCACCTTGACTTCCAGCACTTTGGCCATCGCACGCTGCCATGTCGACGCGAAGCCGGTCGGTGTACGGGTGTACGGGTTGCCGTCGCGCGTGGTGAAGACGTGCAGGCAGCCATCCGGCTGTGCTAACGCCCGCAGCCTGCGCACCAGATCATGCATCTTTGGCGGATGCTGATGCTCTCAACGCGCGTGTTTCCGCCGTGCTGCTAACCCCACATGGTCCGGTTCTCGCCGGCGATGCTGTCGATCTGTGGCAGGGTGAGGTGCCGGAACTCGATGCGGCGCGATCCTGCCATTGCGGCGAATTCCGCCATCAGTGCGATCACCTGGCGCTTCGCCCCTTGCGCCGTCAGCCATGCGACGAAAGCCGCGAAGCTCGCAGGCTCGGTGCTTCGGTGCGTGGCCGCTCGAGGTTGCGCTTGACCTGTTTGCACGGATTTCCGCCCCTTTGATCGATCCGATGTCGAACATGATGCCGTCGTCAACTGCGATCCGGCAGATCTCGCGAAACGCTCCAACAGCGGAGTCGATGTCGGCCGGACCGAAGCCCAGAAGATCGACGTCTCGCGTCGGCCGGTGCGGATGGTCGTACCAGAGCGAGAACAGCAGCGCACCTTTGAGCAGGAAGTTCGGCGCATGGGGAGACATGGACAGCCGGTACAGCAACCGTTCCAGCCCATAGCGCGTGAGGACGAGGTTGAAATCCTGCTTCGAGAAGTCCGAGATTTGCTTGAGGCGCGCTCGAACAGACGCGGCGACATTGCGACTCATAGGGTGACGCTTTCGAGATAGGGGCGCATCACATTGGCGACCCGATCGACGCTCGCGTAGTGCCAGAGCGCGTCCATGGTCAGCTTGCGCTGCGCCCAGCCGTCATGCAGTGCCTCGAGGGCCACGTCCAAGCCGATCTTGTTGCGGTACTTGAAGCAGTCGGCAACGGTCTTCGCCGCGTTGAAGACTGGAACCTGCACGCCGTCGATCAGCAGATGCTCCATGCCTTCGGTGAGCGCCGGACCGGACATGCGGATCGCGCGCAGGGCCGGCTGGTCGATGCGTGGGGCGGGCACGTTGGATGGAAGGGCCAGCCAAACCGCGGAGGGGGCTTGCGTACCGATCCCGTGCACCCGCAGCGCCGACAGCAGGCACACCACACCGCGCGGGACGCGCAGCGCAATCTCGGCCAACGAGCGATGCTCGCTGATTGCGCGCCCCGGCCGGCTGTAGACGCCGCGAGCGACGCGTTCGAGCTTGCCGGCGCCCACCAGTCGGCTGAGTGCGATCGTCGGCAGCCCGCGCTCGCGCAGTTCGCGTGCCCGCAGCAGCGGGTGCTCAGCTGCCAGCGCGAGGATGGCGTCTTCCTGGGTGCTTTGGGAGTGGCTGGCCATGTCGCAGTATGTTGCTTTTTTTATATAAAAATCAACAACTGCATAAATAACGGAACGCCACGTCTTGGGTCAACCGGAGGAAGTGCCTGTCAGGCACCGCTCTTCAAGGCGTCGCGCACCGACTGCAGCGCGGCATCGACAGACTCGAGACGCTGCTTCAATTCCCCGTTGAGCAGCCTCAAAAGGGCGCTGAACTGACTGCGCGTGGCGTGGATCTGGATCTCCTCGTCGTCACTCGAGCGGTCCGGATCGAGCAGCTGTTCGATGCAGGCGTAGGCGAGTTGGACGTCGCACAAGTGGTCCAGTTCGGCTTGCGCCTTGAAGGCGAGCGATGCTGCGCTGTGCGGGCGCGGTGCGATTGCCTCGGTGGCGACTGGATCGCGAATGGTGCGAGCCGAGGAGCGGCTGGAGGATTGAGCGAACGCGGGGGTGGAAACAGCCATGAATGGGCCTCCAAGGGTTTCGGTCTGTCTAAAACCGACGCCCTCGAGTCCAAGCGGGGGCGGCGGCTCGACGGGTTTGGACTACCGGGAAACCACTTGCATGAAAACCGGCCAAGCTTGCGCTTGCCCATCGAGCCGCCAAAACTGGAGACACGAACGACAAAGCCGCAGACCTGCGGGGTGACTGCGGCTTTCGTCGCAGTGATTTCAAACGGGAGTCCAAGCCCGATCACGCCTTTTTTGACATGACGGGCGCAGTATAGGATGCGGCCCGAATTTGCGCGAGCGCCAAGACAGACACGCGGGGCCGTCACTCTCGTTGCGGCAAAGGCGCTTGTCCGAGCGTGATCGTTCGGAGCGACCGACTCAGCTCCCGCTTCCCCTTCGCGTTGGCCCTTCGCCAAGCCCGCCGCGCAGCGGCGATGAAGCGCTCCTCCGCGGGATCCGGCGCATCGGCGACCAGGTCCTCCTTGTCGAGCCAACCGGCATCGACATCGCAGTGCCGCTCGATCTGCCGCGCAAGGATGTCGCCGATGGGCCGCGAACTCTTGATCTGGCTCCACATGCTGGGCGAGATCTCGAGCTTCTTCGCGAAGGCCTGGTCGAGGCCCTTGGCTGGCAGGCCGGCGGCGATCGCCTGTTCGAGAAAGCGCCGATGGAGCAGCAGCGCATTGCGGCGACGGATGACGGTGAGAGGGAGCACTGTTCAAAAACAACAACAACGAGACAGGAAAAGATTGTCGAGCCTGTTGACGCCGCAGTAAAGACTATTTACAGTCCACTTCCTTCGCGGCCCAAGCCGCACGAATTTCATCAACGCAAGCAGGAACCAACGTGAACGCAGCTCTGAGCCACACCAGCATTCGACCCGCATCGGGCCGGACGTTCGTGTGCGTCTCGTCGTGCCACGACCTCGGCAACCTGCCGTCGAAATTCGATCTGCGCCTGAACCCCATGCACGCCACGCAAGCCAGCTTGTGGGCCAAGGCGTATGAGGATCAAGTGCCACCGGGTGGAGGGAGCGCGTAGGCGCGTACCTCCAAGCTCTCTATTGCAGAGGCCCGGACACCGAAAGGTTCCGGGCCTTTTTGTTTTTCTGCAGTGATCGCGCTGCACGCACCGTGGTCTGAATCCGGTGGATGCTCCTTAAGAATTTGCCGCGAGGCGCGACCGGACACTGGACCGGATCGCCGCTTCGCACGATGCGGACCCCGGGACTTGCGCCCGGTGCCCGCTCCATTTCGGGTGTGACTTCACCCCACCGCCAGGGATCAGCCGCGTGGACGGCCTGGCGGGATGTGCAGGGGCTTGATCACCCCTGTGCAGCGATGTCGACGGGGCCGCGCGCGCAACGCGTGGCTCATCGCGTGAGGCCACAACCGAAATGGATCGTTCAAGGCCCCGGTGACGGAACCGGCAGACGTGTCCGCCTCAGAAGCGGAATCCTGGGAGTTCGACTCTCCCCTGGGGCACCAACTTTCTCTTCTTGTCTCGTTCGTCTAGTGGCCAAGGACATCGGGCTTTCATCCCGAAGATCGCGGGTTCGACCCCCGCACGAGACGCCATCTTCAGTTTTGCCGTGTGTGGCGCAGCAGGCAGCGCGCGTGCTTTGGGAGCACGAGGCCGCAGGTTCGAAACCTGCCGCACGGACCAGACCTTGTTCCGCTAACTCAGTGGCCAGAGTGCCTCCCTGTCCAGGAGGAAGTCAGGGGTTCGACTCCCCTGCGGAACGCCAACTCAACTTCATCACAGGAGCCGCCATGCGCACATGCAACACCCCCATTCGCACGATCGTCGTGCGGCCAGCCAAGCCACGCGATCCGCTGGCTCTCGCCGTGGCAAGGCGTCTCGGCGCCCTGATTTTCCGCCGGCAGGCGCCGGATCGCCTCGGGCGCATGGATCTCGACCAACGCGTGAGAGAACTGGGCGAGTGGTGATCATGGTGCGCGTAGCTCAATGGCAGAGCCGCTGGTCGTGATCCCGCTGACGACGGTTCGATTCCGTTCGTGCACCCCATTCTCCCAACCATTTCCCCCGACCCGGCCATGAAAGGAGGCCACCCATGCACCCACACCACAGCCACGTGCTGCAACTCGACATCCAGGGCACGCCGCAGGCGTGGATCTCGCTCGAGCACGCGGCGCTGCATGTGGCCACGGGCTCGGTCGCATGGGTCGATGGCGATGGTCCGCTGGCCACGCTGCGCGGCGGCTTCAGTGTCGCGCGTGGCCGCCAGTCGGTCATCGACGTGCATCCCATCATCGCGTTGGCTGGCGCCTCGCGCGTCAACCTGTTCGACGTCGCACCGGCCTTCAGCAAGCGCAAGCTCTTGCGCCGCGACCGCATGACCTGCGCCTACTGCGCCCAGCGCTTCACGGAGCGCGATCTGCAGTGCGAGCACATCGTGCCCGAATCGCGCGGCGGCGGCTGGACCTGGATGAACCTCGTCGCCGCTTGCGGCGCGTGCAACGGCCGCAAGGCCGACCGCACGCCGGAAGAGGCGCGCATGCCGCTGGTCTACCTGCCCTACGTGCCGAGCCGTTTCGAGGGCTTCCTGCTCGAGGGCCGGCAGATCCGCGCCGACGTGCACGAGTGGCTGGCCGCGCGCCTGCCGAAGGGATCGCGGCTGAGCTGACGCTGGCGCGGCTCGGGCGCCACGGCGTCCGAGGCTGCGCTGAGCAGCCCCATCAACTGAAAGAGAACAACATGAAGAACGAACAACTCCCGGCCATCGAGATGCCGGTCAAGATCAAGCAGCCTCCGGTGCTGTTCGGCAAGACGCAGGCGCTGATCGCCCAGCTGGCCGAGCAGCTCGGTGCGCCGCTCATCGCCTACTGGAACGGCCCGCGCGGCTCGGTGTGCCACAGCGACGTGGTCGCGATGTACCACGTGCTGCAGCGGCTCGGAGAACACGAGGTGATCTACCTGTTCCTGAAGTCGAGCGGCGGCAGCGGCCAGGTGTCGCTGCGGCTGGTGAACCTGCTGCGGCAGCACTGCCGCCGGCTGGTCGCGCTGGTGCCGCTCGAGTGCGCGTCGGCCGCCACCATGGTGGCGCTTGGCGCGGACCAGATCCTGATGGGCCCGACAGCCTATCTCACCGCGGTCGACACCTCGCTGAACCACTCGCTGTCGCCGGTCGACCGGGACAACGACCGCGTCGGCGTCAGCCTCGACGAGCTGCAGCGCGTGATCCGCCTGTGGCGCGATCAGCAAGGCGAGGTGCCCGAGAACGCCTACAAGTCGCTGTTCCAGTACGTGCATCCGCTGGTGATCGGCGCGGTCGACCGGGCCGAGTCGCTGTCGATCATGCTGTGCCGCGAACTGCTGGCCTACCACGTCGCCGACGAGGCCAAGGCCGAGGCGATTGCGGGCGCACTCAACGGCAAGTACCCTTCGCACAACTATCCGATCCTGCTGGACGAGGCGGTGAAGATCGGCCTGGCCGCCGAGCGCATGCCGGCCGAGGTCGCCGCGCTGCTGCTGCAGCTCAACGCGCTCTACAGCGAGATGGGCCAGAAGGCCACCACCGACTTCGACGAGCAGCGCGCGCACAGCAACGAGATCGCCAACATCTGGGAAGCCAGCGGCGCACAGGTGTACTACCAGCAGGACAAGGACTGGTTCTACCGTTCCGAGGAGCGGCGCTGGATCACCCTCAACGACAACAGCGGCTGGCGCCGCATCGAGCGCATCGGCTCGCGCCTGCGGCGCGGCGAGCTGCACGTGGCGTGATGCGCGACGGCCGCACAAGGAGAAGCACCATGAACGACAAGAACTACATCGAGGAAGAAGTCGGTGGCGGCGTACCCATCAAGATGTGGACGCGCGGCGTGCCGGTCGAAGACGAGGCCCGACGCCAGCTGAGCCATGCGGCGCGCCTGCCGATCGTCTTCAGGCACATCGCGGCCATGCCCGACGTGCACGTCGGCATCGGCGCCACCGTGGGCTCGGTGATCCCGACCCTGCGCGCCATCATCCCGGCCGCGGTGGGCGTGGACATCGGCTGCGGAATGATCGCCTGCAAGACCACGCTGGTGGCCACTGACCTGCCTGACAACTTGGGCCCGCTGCGCTCGGCCATCGAGCGTGCCGTGCCGCACGGCCGCAAGCCGGGCGCGCGCGATCCCGGGGCGTGGCAGAAGACGCCGGGGTCGGTCGACACCGCATGGGCGCCGCTCGAACCCGAGTTCACGGCCCTGTGCCGCGACTACCCGAAGCTGGCCAAGACCAACCACATCCAGCACCTGGGCACGCTGGGCTCCGGCAACCACTTCATCGAGGTCTGCCTCGACCAAGCGGGCTTCGTGTGGTTCATGCTGCACTCGGGTTCGCGCGGCGTCGGCAACTTCATCGGCACGATGTTCATCGAACTGGCCAAGCAGGATGCGATGCGCCAGCAGGTGAACTTGCCCGACCGCGACCTGGCCTATTTCGAGGAAGGGAGCCGCTACTTCGGCGACTACGTGCGCGCGGTGGGCTGGGCGCAGAAGTTCGCGGCCGTCAACCGCGAAGTGATGATGCGGCGCGTGATCGAGGCCGCGAAGACGGTGATCCGCAAGAGCTTCCAGAGCCACGTCGAGGCGGTCAATTGCCATCACAACTACGTGCAGAAGGAGCACCACTTCGGCGAGGACGTCTACGTGACCCGCAAGGGCGCGGTCAGCGCGAAGGCCGGGCAGCTGGGCATCATCCCCGGCAGCATGGGCGCGCGCAGCTACATCGTGCGCGGCAAGGGCCATGCCGACAGCTTCGACAGCTGCTCGCACGGCGCCGGCCGCGTGATGAGCCGCGGCGAGGCCAAGCGCCGCTTCACGCTGGCCGACCACCGCGCCGCGACCGAAGGCGTCGAATGCCGCAAGGACCGCGACGTGATCGACGAAACGCCGGCCGCGTACAAGGACATCGATGCGGTGATGGCGGCGCAGCAGGACCTGGTCGAGGTCGTCCACACCCTGAAGCAGGTGGTGTGCGTGAAGGGCTGAGCGCCGCGCGGCGCCCCCGCCACCTCAGCCGTCGATGCCGAGCTCCGAGCAGATGCGCGCGACCAGCGCCTTCAGTCCCGCGACCTCGGCCTCGAGCCGCGCCACGTTGGCCTTCAGCGCCGCCACCTCGCCGAGCGACACATCGGTGCTGCCACCCGCGACAGCCGACGGACTCGCCGCATCTTCCGCCGGCGTCCCGCTCAGCAGGTGCGCCCAGCGGCTCTCGCGCGCCCCGGGCAGCCGCGCCAGCTTCACGACCAGCGCGCCGGCCGGGCGTTCCGCCATCTCGTCGAGGAAGCCTTCCACCGCCGAGATGTCGGCGAAGTTGTGCATCCGGTCGCAGGCGATGCGCAGTTCGCCCGCGGTCTGCGGCCCGCGCAGCATCAGCACGGTCAGCAGGATGATCGACTGCGAAGGAATCCGCAGCACGCCGTCGATGTTGTGGGCATAGCGGAAGGTCCGCCCGCCGCTGCTCTCCGACACCAGGCTGTAGCCCCGCAGGCTGTCCAGCGCCGCCGTGGCCTCGGCGTCCGTCACCTCCAGGATCGGATTGCGGCTGGTCTTCTGGTTGCAGCCCGCGACCAGCGCGTTGAGCGTCAGCGGATAGCTGTCGGGCACGGTGCGCTGCTTCTCGGCCAGCACGCCGAGGACGCGGGTTTCGAGCAGCGAGAGAGTGGGCAGGGAGGAGGTCATCGCCGGATTGTCGCGCTGGACGGGCTGCACGAACTGCTAAGCCTATTTATAATAAGTCCCCTTATGAAAAGAGACTTCAGCCAGCGCTTCGGCTTCCTCGTGAACGATGTCGCCAAGCTCTACGGCGAGCAGTTCGACCGGCTGGCGCGCGAACGCATCGGCCTGTCGCGGGCCCAGTGCCGGGTGCTCGGCGCGCTGGCGATGCATGGCGACGAGGCGCCGATGTCGCAGGTCGAGCTGGCGCAGCGGCTGGACCTGAGCGCCATGGCGGTCGGCAGCCTGTGCGACCGGCTCGAGGCGGCCGGCTGGATCCATCGCCAGGACAGCCCGAGCGACCGGCGCGTGCGCCTGGTCCGCGCGGCGGCCAGCGCTGAACAGGCGCTCGACACCGCGCTCGGCCTCAGCGACGGCCTGCAGGCGCGCGCGCTGGCGCAGTTCACGCCGGCCGAACGGGCCCAGCTGGTCGCCCTGCTCGCCAAGGCCCGCGAGGGCCTGCTGTCGCTGCAGACCGAGGAGCTGCGATGAACCCCGCTCCGGGCGTCGCCCATCGCGGGCTGATCACGGTGTCGATCATGCTCGCCACCATCATGCAGGCGCTGGACACCACCATCGCCAACGTCGCGCTGCCCCACATGCAGGGCAGCCTGCAAGCCTCGCAGGACCAGATCACCTGGGTCCTGACCTCCTACATCGTGGCCTCGGCGATCGCGCTGCCGTTGACCGGCTGGCTGTGCGGCCACTGGGGACGGCGCAAGGTCTTCATGGTCTCGGTGATCGGCTTCACGATCGCCTCGGCGCTCTGCGGGCTGGCGAACTCGCTGGTCGAGATCGTCGCCGCCCGGCTGCTGCAGGGGGTGTTCGGCGCCGCGCTGGTGCCGCTGTCGCAGGCCGTGCTGCTCGACATCAATCCGCGCGAGAAGGTCGGCCAGGCGATGGCGATCTGGGGCGCCGGGATCATGGTCGGGCCGATCCTCGGGCCGCTGCTGGGCGGCTGGCTGACCGAGAACTTCGACTGGCGCTGGGTCTTCTTCATCAACCTGCCGGTGGGCATCTTCGCGCTCTGGGGCATCATGCGCTTCCTGCCCGAGAGCCGGCCGCAGGGCGAGCGGCTCGACATCTTCGGCTTCGTCACGCTGAGCCTCGCGATCGGCATGCTGCAGCTGTTCCTCGACCGCGGCGAGCAGCTCGACTGGTTCGATTCCTGGGAGATCCGGCTGGAGGCCGCGGCGGCGCTGATCGCCTTCGCCTTCTTTGTGGTCCACACCTGGACCGTGCAGGGCGTGTCCTTCTTCAACCGCGACCTGCTCAAGGACCGCAACTTCGTCACCGGCCTGCTGTTCGCCTTCATCGTCGGCATGATCCTGTACGGCACGATGGCGCTGCTACCGAGCTTCCTGCAGGGGCTGATGGGCTACCCGGTGGTCTACACCGGGGCCGTGACCGCGCCGCGCGGCATCGGCACCATGATCGCGATGATCGTGGTCGGCCGGCTGGTGCAGCGGGTCGACGTCCGCGCCATCATGGCCGTGGGCTTCGGCCTGACCGCGTTCTCGCTCTGGCAGATGACGCGCCTGACGCTCGAGATGGACAGCTCGCTGATCATCGTCTCGGGCTTCATCCAGGGCCTGGGCATCGGCTTCACCTTCGTGCCGCTGTCGACCGCGGCCTTCGCGACCCTGGCGCCGCGGCTGCGCAACCAGGGCACGCCGGTCTTCAGCCTGTTGCGCAACATCGGCAGCAGCGTCGGGATCTCGATCGTGCAGGCCCTCTTGACCGAAAACTCGGGTCGGGCCCATGCGACGCTCGCCGCCACGGTGGGGCCGGGCAACCACGGCCTCGCCGGACTGCCCCAGCTGTTGAACCCGTCCAGCCCGGCCGGCCTCGCGATGCTGAACGGCGAGGTCACGCGCCAGGGCGTGCTGATCGGCTACCTGTCCGACTTCGGCATCATGATGGCGGTCACGCTGGCCGCGATCCCGCTGCTGCTGCTGATCCGCAGCCCGGGCCGCGCCGCCTCAAGCGCGGCGGCCGAGGTGCCGCACTGAAGAGCCCCCACGCTCCCCCACTGCGTGTGGGTCGCTGCCCCCCGAGGGGGCCGCAGGCCGCCTTGGGGCGGCCCGGCGCCGGCCTGAGCCTCGCGGGCGCTCAGAAGTCGACCAGCGCCAGCCCGATGGTGAACACCGTGCGCTTGCGGTTGTAGTCGACCAGGGTGTCGCCGTAGCCGTAGAAGAGCTGGGTCTGCAGGCGCAGGTTGCTCCTCACCGGGTCGCCGATGACCTTCAGCCATTCGAGCTTCACCGCGCCCTTGCCGCCATGCGCATAGGCCACGACCTGGTTCAAGCGGTCGATCTGCCAGGTGAGCCGGATGTCGGCGTTGCCCAGGTACTTGGTGATGTCGGGGTTGTCGTCGTTGGCGGCGTTCTCGGAGACGCGCGACCAGATCCGGCCGGTGATCGTGAACTGGTCGCCGAGCTCGGCGCCGCCCATCAGGTAGACCCGGTTCCAGCTGCGCGAATAGGGCAGGTCCTGGCCGTTCGACTGGTGCACCAGCCCCACGCCGGTGTAGCGCAGCCGCCAGCCGCCCGGCAGCTTGTAGTCGAGCGGGTAGCTGTACATCACCTCGGGCTCGTGGTCGGTGGTGCGGAACGGGCGCGACAGATCTTCGTTGAACACCTGCCAGGTCGAGAGCTGCGAGTAGGCGAACCAGAGGCCGTCCTTCTTGACCGGATCGTCGCCGGTGAGCAGCCCCTGCGCGAGCTTGGTGCGCAGCGACAGGCCGATGCGCATGTCCTGCGCCTGGTAGGGCCGGTCGACACCGGTGTGGTTGGGCGCCGGCGAGGTCGCCGTTTCGGGCTCCCGTGCGGCCACGCCGAGGCCGACGCTGAGCGGTCGGTAGCCGCGGAAGCCCAGCGTGCCGCAGCTGCTGCCGGCCTCCAGCTCCCAGAAGCGCGACAGCAGCGAGTATTGGCGGTCGCGGCAGCCGTCCTCGGTCGTGATCGTGACCACCCGCGTGGCCGGCACGGTGGCGTCCACCGGCGGCATCGTCTCGACCAGCACCGACGGCGCCGTCGGCACCGCGGCCGCGGGCAGGGTCTGCTGCTGGGCCCAGCGGTCGAAGCAGGCGAGCCGCGCCTCGTTGTTGCCGCTGCCGGCGAGGCGCTGGCACTGTTGCCAGGTCAGTTCGGATTCGGCCAGAGGACTCGGCGGCTTGTCCACCGCCTGGGCCAGGGCGCCGGTGGCGCCGAGGCCGGTGAAAAGAGCGGTGAATAGAAGGGTGCGTTGATTCATCGATCAGTTGCCGAATTGCCAATCTTGTTCAGGACGAACGGATGCGTGCTGTCGTTCGCGGCGTCGCGCCAGACGCCCTTGAACTCCCGACCGCACGACCCCGGCTGCAGCGCGCCGAGCCAGACGCCACTGATGGCGTGGCCGTCCAGCGATTCGTCGAGGCTCAGCATGCCGTCGTCGTCGATGTCGCCAGCCAGCTGCGACACCTTGGCGGGCGCACCGTCGCCGTCCCGCGTGATTGTGCCGCGCACCCCGGCGTAGTCGGGATGTTGGTTGAGCTTGACTTTTGCCACGCCCTGGGTGCCGTCGATGCGCGCTTCCCAATCGCCGAACAGCGCCTGGAGCGGCAGCTCGGAGGCGCTGGCGGGGCAGGCCGCGGGGCCGCCTTGCGCCGCGGCGCCGGCGGCGAAGGTGGCGAAGGCGATGCAGGCCGCGGCCAGCCAGGCCCTGCGCAAGCCCTTCATGGCGCCGAGGCGGCCGCCGCGGCGGCGGCGGCGGCGTTGTCCTGCACCTTGCGCGCGAATTCGGCGCGCAGCGCCTTGAGCTTCTCGCGCGGGTCTTCCTTGGCGGTCTTCTTGTCGAGCGCCATCTCGGCGATGAAGCGGCTCGGCTGGGCGGCGACCATCTCGCGGCCCTTCTTGCGTCGCTTGGTCCAGCTCACCGCGAGGCTGCGCTGGGCCCGCGTGATGCCCACGTACATCAGCCGGCGCTCTTCCTGCAGCCGCGTCAGCGTGTCGTCGCTGATCTTTTCCTGCCGGCCGCCGTCGTCGTCCAGCTTGAAGGGCAGCAGGCCCTCGGTCACGCCGACCAGCATCACGTGCGGCCATTCGAGGCCCTTGGAGGCGTGCAGCGTCGACAGCGTGACCACGTTCTGGTCCTGCTCGCGCTCGCTGATGGTCGACAGCAGCGAGATCGTCTGCGCGACTTCGAGCAGGCTCTTGCGCTCGCTCTCGACCGTGGCGCCGGAGGCGTCGTCGATGGTGCCGCCGCAGCGCTGCGACATCCAGTCGCAGAACTCCATCACGTTGGTCCATCGGCTGGCCGCGGCCTGCTCGCTGTCCTCGCCGTCGTAGAGATGCTTCTCGTAGTCGATCTCCTTGAGCCATTCGGCCAGGAAGGCGCGCGCGTCCTCGGCGCCCATGGTGCGGCGGGCCCGGTACTCGAGATCGTTGATGTAGCGGCCGAATTCATGCAGGCCCTCTTGCGCCCGCTTGGGCATCACGCTCGGCAGCGAGGGGCTGAACAGGGCCTCGAACAGGCTCAGCTTGTACTGGCTCGCGAAGGTGCCGAGCGCGGCCAGCGTGGTGTGGCCGATGCCGCGCTTGGGCGTGGTCACGGCGCGCAGGAAGGCCGGGTCGTCGTCGTTGTTGACCCACAGCCGGAACCAGCCGCACAGGTCCTTGATCTCGGCCCGGTCGAAGAAGCTCTGGCCGCCCGACACCTTGTAGGGGATCTGCGCCTTGCGCAGCGCCTGCTCGAACACCCGCGCCTGGTGGTTGGCGCGGTAGAGGATCGCGAAGTCGCGGAACTCCTTGTGCTGCGGGCCTTGCGTGGTGGCGTCGCCGGCGCGCAGGCTCTGGATCCGCGCCACGGTGCGCTCGGCCTCGTGGGCCTCGCTGTCGGCATCGACGATGCGCACCGGCTCGCCCTCGCCGAGTTCGCTGAACAGCGTCTTCGGGAACAGCTTGGGATTCGGGCCGATCACGTTGTTGGCGGCGCGCAGGATCGCGCTGGTGCTGCGGTAGTTCTGCTCCAGCTTGACGACCTTGAGGTTCGGGTAGTCGACCGGCAGCTTCTTGAGGTTGTCGAGCGTGGCGCCGCGCCAGCCGTAGATCGACTGGTCGTCGTCGCCGACCGCGGTGAAGCGTCCGCGCTCGCCGACCAGCGCCTTCAGCACCTCGTACTGGGTCGCGTTGGTGTCCTGGTATTCGTCGACCAGCACGTGGCCGAGCGCCGCCTGCCACTTGGCCCGCACTTCGTCGTGCTGCTGCAGCAGCTTCAGCGGCATGCCGATCAGGTCGTCGAAGTCGACGCTCTGGTAGGCCGCCAGCCGTTCTTCGTAGCGCGCCATGATGCGGGCCGTGATGCGCTCGTTGTCGTCGGCCGCCTGGGCCTCGGCCTGGGCCGCGTTGAGGCCCATGTTCTTCCACTTGCTGATGGTCCACTGCCAGATCCGCGCGGTGGCGGCATCGGTGGTGCCGCCGGCGTCCTTGAGGATCTTGGTGACGTCGTCGCTGTCCAGGATGCTGAAGGCCGGCTTCAGGCCCAGCACCGCGCCGTCTTCGCGCATCATGCGCACGCCTAAAGCGTGGAAGGTGCAGACCACCACCTGCTTGGCATCGCGCCCGATCAGCCCCTTGGCGCGTTCGCGCATCTCGGAGGCGGCCTTGTTGGTGAAGGTGATGGCGGCGATCCGCTTGGGTTCGAGGCCGGCCTGGATCAGGCGCGCGATCTTGTGCGTGATCACGCGGGTCTTGCCCGAGCCCGCGCCCGCAAGGACCAGGCAGGGGCCGTGCATGTAGTTGACGGCTTCTTGTTGCGCGAGATTGAGACCGGAAGACATGGGGAGTTCGGAGGCGGGAACCGGGAATGATACGGGGGCCTCTTGGCCGCCCGGGCCGCCCGACTGTGGTAGGCGCGCCGCGCATGGACAATCGCCGCGTGCTGCAGATCTTCCTCGTCACCGTTCCCTTCTTCGCCTTGATAGCCGCCGGCTATGCCGCGGCCCGCGGCGGCCTGCTGCCGCTGGCGGCGATTCCGGGGCTGAACGCCTTCGTGCTCTATTTCGCGCTGCCCTGCATGTTGTTTCGCTTCGGCGCCCGTGCACCGATCGGCCAGTTGCTGGACGGCGGCGTGGCGCTGGTCTGGTGCCTGAGCGCGCTGATCGTGGTCGGCGCCACGGTCGCGCTCAGCCGCAATGGGCGCATCGGCTGGAACGATGCGGCCTTCGGGGCCCTGGTGGCCGCTTTTCCGAACACCGGCTTCATGGGCGTGCCGCTGCTGGTGGCGATCCTCGGCGCCCAGGCGGCATCGACCACGATCATCACGATGGCCTTCGACATGGTGGTCACCTCGTCGCTGTGCATCGCGCTGTCGCGGCTCGATGGCGCCGACGGGCATGGCGCCGCCAAGGCCCTGCGGCAGGCGCTGCGCGGCATCTTCCAGAACCCGATGCCCTGGTCGATCCTGCTGGGCGTGCTGGCGTCGGCGACCCGCTTCACGTTCCCGGGCCCGATCGAGCGCACGGTCGCGATGCTGGCCGAGGCGGCCTCGCCGGTGGCCCTGTTCACGATCGGCGCGGTCCTGGCCCGGTCGGCGGTGCTGGCGCGCGAGCACCGGGCCAGCGCGGCGGTCGCGCAGGCCCTGGGCAGTGCGGCCGGCCGCTCGCAGCCGCCGGCCCAGGCGGCGCTGGCGGACGTGCTGCCCGTGGTCGCGATCAAGCTGCTGGCGCATCCGCTGCTGGTGTGGGCCCTGGCGCATGGCGTGCGGGCGCTCGGCGTGCCGCTCGGCGGGCCGGCGCTGGTCGCGATGGTGCTGGCGGCCGCACTGCCCAGCGCCAGCAATGTCTCGATGCTGGCCGAGCGCTTCGGCGCCGACGACGGGCGCATCGCCCGCATCATCCTGTGGACCACCGTGGCCGCGTTCTTCAGCTTTCCGCTGGCGGCCGGCTGGCTGGGTCAGGGCGTGAGCACGCCGAGCTTGTAGGGATCGGCGTCGGGCAGCAGCTCGCAGCGTGAGAGGTCGCGCCCCTGCGTGCCGTCGCAATAGAAGGTGTTGCGGACCCGCCCGAACAGCGTCGGCGAGGAGGTGAACAGCACGCCCTGGTTGGGCTGCCACCGGTCCTTGGCGCCGTCCTCGGGCGCGCTCGTCGGCGCGGCCGCCGGATCGGGCGCACTGTGGGCGGCGGTCCCGCCGGCCGGGGTCGTGAACTCGGCCAGCGTGTGCTGGGCCTCGTCGCCGCGCCAGCGGGTGACGAGTTCGGCGGGCTGCGGGCGTCCGACCACCGGGATCAGCAGTGCGTGGACCTGGAAGCCGTGTCCGAAGCGGTGCTCCTTGCCCGCCAGGAAGGCATAGGCGCAGGCGGCCTGGCACTGGCCCTTGACCTCGGTATTGACGCCTGCCGCCTGGATCGCGCGGGCGTAGTCGCCGGCCACCTCGGCGGAGCCGCCCAAGGCGTTCTCGAACACCACGGTGCGAACCTGGCCGCCGGCCAGTTGGGTTTCGAAATCCTTCACCGCGCTGCCGTCGAGCGTCCCGCTGACCAGCAGGCGGTTGCCCTCGAGCTCCAGATCCGCCGCTGGCGCGCCGGCGGTCAGGCCAGCCAGTACAAGGCCCCACAAAGTCCCTGATAGCGTCTTCACGAAGTGACCCTTTCGCAAGACCCCGCAGTAGGTCCCGCTGCGACCATAGCTTGGACAGCGCGTCGGCGCTTCGTCAACTGTTGTTGCAGAGTATTTCCTACAACGGGGCTTCGCAGAAGCAGATAGTGTGAAGTATTCCGTTTGACTAATGCTTAGGTATTCCTTAGCGCTGCTACAGTGGGCGCATGGATCGGGAGAGTGGCATGACGACTTGGACGCGCACGGTGCTGTGGATGGTGTGGCTGGCCGCTGTCGGCTGGCTTTGGTTCGGCGGTTCGCTCGGAACCGGTGCCGCCTTGGCGGCGGCGTTGCTGAGCCTGCTGATGTTCGCCCTGCCGGGGGCGGTCAGACGCCGCCGATCGGGTCTGCAGTATGTGGAGATGGGGAAGGAGCCGGTCGGGTTGCTCTGATTCTTCTAGTCTGGGGACAGAGACCTAGCCAGTTGGGGACAGAGCAAAAACCGCTGCGCGGTTTCTTGGTCTGTCCCGCAAAGTTCTCGGATCGAGGACAGAGCAAAAACTGCTGCGCAGTTTCTTGGTCTGTCCCGCAAGGTCTCAGATACTCTGCGGATCCACGTCCACGAGCCAGCGGATGACGCCCTTCCCCTCAGGTTGCCTGCGCAGCCCGTGCAGCAGCGGCTGCCACCCGGCCAGCAGCTTCTGCAAGGCGGCCCGTGAGCCGCTCTCGATCAGCATCTGCGCCCGCTCCACGTTCGCCACCCGCTGGATCGTCAACGGCACCGCCGGATAGCGCGTGACCCGGTCGGCGCCGGGCAGGGCCTCGGCGGCCTCACTGGCGGCGTTCAGGAAGGCCTGCGCGGCCTCCTGGCTGCGGGCGTCGGCGCGCAGCAGGGCCTGGAAGGCGAAGGGCGGCATGCCGGCGGCGGCGCGGTCCGCCAGTTCGCCTTGGGCGAAGGCCGCATAGTCATGGCGACGCAGCGCCGCGAACAGCGGATGCTGCGGATGATGGGTCTGGATCCACATCTCGGCGCTGCTTTGCTGCGCCGTCAGATAGGCGGCGTCGCGGCCGGCCCGGCCGGCCGACTGCATCAGCAGGCCGAACAGCCGCTCGGGCGCCCGAAAATCGCTGGAGAACAGCGCGCCGTCCGGGTTGATCGCCGACACCAGCGTGATGCGGCGGAAGTCGTGGCCCTTGGCGATCATCTGCGTCCCCACCAGGACGTCGACCTCACCGGCATGGACCGCCGCCAGCTGCGATTCGAGCGCCCCCTGCTTGCGCGTGCTGTCGGCATCGATGCGGGCGATGCGCACCGCGCTGCCGTCGGGGCGCCGGACCGGCGCGAACAGCTCGCCGAGATGCTCCTCGAGCCGTTCGGTGCCCCGGCCGACCGGGGCGATGTCCGGGTTGCCGCAGGCCGGGCAGGCGCGCGGCACGCGCTCGGTGAAGCCGCAGTGGTGGCAGCGCAGCGTGCGGTCGATCTTGTGGAAGACCCGGAAGGCGCTGCAGTGCGGGCATTCGCTCTTCCAGCCGCAGTCGCCGCAGGCCAGCACCGGCGCGTAGCCGCGCCGGTTCAGGAACACCATGCTCTGTTCGCCGCGCGCGATCCGCTGGCCGATGGCGTCGAGCAGCGCGCCCGACAGCACGGTTTTGGGCGGCTGCAGGTTCATGTCGACCAGCCGGACCGCGGGCAGCGCGCCGGCGCCGACCCGCGAGGGCATCGCCAGCCGCCGGTAGCTGCCGCCGGCATCCTCGCCCTCGGCCGGCCGGCTGCGGTGCCAGCTTTCGAGCGAGGGCGTGGCCGAGCCGAGGATCACCTTGGCGCCTTCGCGGCGGCCGCGCCAGACCGCCAGGTCGCGGGCCGAGTAGCGCGCCCCCTCCTGCTGCTTGTAGCTGGGGTCGTGCTCCTCGTCGACCACGATCAGGCGCAGGGCCGGCATCGAGGCGAACACCGCCATCCGGGTGCCGAGCACGATGCGCGCCGCGCCGCCGTGCGCCGCCAGCCAGCTCGCCAGCCGCTGGGGATTGGTCATGCCGCTGTGCAGGGAGACCACCGCGTCGGCGCCGAAGCGCGCCTTGAAACGCGCCTCGAGCTGCGGCGTCAGGTTGATCTCCGGCACCATCACCAGCGCCTGCGCCGCCGGCTCGCGGGCCAGCAGCGTCGCCACGCTGCGCAGGTAGACCTCGGTCTTGCCGCTGCCGGTGCTGCCGAACAGCAGGAAGGGGCCGGGCTCGGCCTCGAAGCGGGCCAGTGCCTCGGTCTGCTCGGGCGTGAGGGCCACCACGGCGGCGGCCGCTTCGCCGCCGCCGGCGGCCGCCGCCGGCGGCGCCTGGCGCTTGAGTCGCCGCTCCAGCTGGACCGCGCTCAGGTCGCGCAGCTGCGGCGGCAGGGCGGCCAGCGCGATTTCGCCGAGCGAGCGCTGGTAGTAGCGGGCGGCGAAGGCGACCAGGTCGCGCCAGCCGTCGCCGAGCGGCGGCAGCGCGTCGAGCACGCCGGTCACCGGCTTGAGTTCGATCTCCGAGCCCGGGTCCTCGTCGGCGCTGCGCACCGCCCAGGCCACGCCCAGCACCTCGCGGCGGCCCAGCGACACCCGCACCAGTGCCCCCGGCGCCACAGCCACAGGGCTTTTGTAGCTAAGTACATCCCCTAGTGCACTGTGCGCCGGAGTTTGTACGGCGACGTCGATGCACCAATTCAAGGCAGCTTCCGGCTAGGCACGTTTGTTAAAGCGAAGTTGAGCAAAACAGCATAAGTCGTTGATTTTCCAGTGCTTTGCGGGACATCCAGAGTTTCTGTGGATAACTTTGTTGATATCAGGGCTCGACACCGCGCGAACCCTTGAGAATCAAGGCTCCGGCTGGAATGCCCGGAAAAAAAGCAAAGTTCAAACCCTATATGAATCAATGACTTAGCTTCGCTATCGCTTTAGGAGCAGGCCAGATCGCGGCTCGGCGGATTTTGCGCACCGCAACAGCCGTTTTGTGCATAAGTCAGTCCCTCCTTACGCTTTTGGCGCTTGACAAATGCCGGACAGCCGTTCTCAGGTACTTACAAGTCATAACAAAACGCTCAAGCACGAAGCATCCGCGACTGCGCATGCACCGCCGCCACCAGGGCCGCGACATGCTCGGGCGGCGTGAACTGGCTGATGCCGTGGCCGAGGTTGAAGATGTGGGTCGGGCCGGTGCTGTCGGGATCGCTGTGCGGGCGGCCGAAGCTGTTCAGCACCTTGGCCACTTCTTCCTCGATCTGGCGCGGCTGCGCGAACAGGACGTTGGGGTCGATGTTGCCCTGCAGCGCCTTGCCGCCGGGCCCTTCGCCGACCCGCGCGCGGGCCTGCCCGAGGCTCACGGTCCAGTCCAGGCCCAGCACCTCGCAGGCCAGCGGCTGCATGTCCTCGAGCCAGAGCCCGCCGCCCTTGGTGAACACGATCCGCGGCACCGGCCGGCCGTCGGCGCCGTCACGGCGCAGCTGCGACAGCACGCGCTGCGTGTAGGCCAGGCTGAAGGCCTGGAAGGCGCCGTCGGCCAGCACGCCGCCCCAGCTGTCGAACACCATCACGGCCTGGGCGCCGGCGTCGATCTGGGCGTTGAGGTAGGCGGCCACGGCATCGGCATTGACCGCGAGCAGCCGGTGCATCAGGTCGGGGCGGCTGTAGAGCAGCGTCTTGACCTGCCGGTAGTCGCTCGATCCCGCGCCTTCGACCATGTAGCAGGCCAAGGTCCAGGGGCTGCCCGAGAAACCGATCAGCGGCACCCGGCCGTCGAGCGCGCGGCGGATCGAGGCGACGGCGTCGAAGACGTAGCGCAGCTTGTCCATGTCGGGGACGGCCAGGGCCCCGATGCCGGCCTCGTCGCGCACCGGCCGCGCAAAGCGCGGGCCTTCGCCGGCCTCGAAAGAGAGGCCCAGCCCCATTGCGTCGGGCACCGTCAGGATGTCGGAAAAAAGGATCGCGGCATCGAGCGGAAAGCGCTCGAGCGGCTGCAGCGTGACCTCGGTTGCGTAGTCGACGTTGGTGGCCAGGCCCATGAAGCTGCCGGCCTTGGACCGGGTCGCCAGGTACTCGGGCAGGTAGCGTCCGGCTTGGCGCATCAACCAGACCGGCGTGTGGTCGGTGGCCTGGCGCCAGCAGGCGCGCAGGAAGGTGTCGTTCTTCAGGGGGGCGAAAGGCATCCCCCGATTGTCGCAGGGGAGTCCGGGCGGGGGCCGGGCCGGCCCGCGGGCTCAGGTCTTGTACTTGATCGAGCAGCCGTAGGGGCGGGTCGCGGCGGCGCTGATCGCCTTGCCTCCGAAGGCCTCGCCCAAGGCCTGGTTGACGTAGTTGGTGGCGGTCTTGATGTCTTCGGTGCGGGCCGAGGGAATGCTGTCGATGCCCCCGGCATAGACCAGGGTCCCCTTGGGGTCGACGATGAAGATGTGGGGCGTGGTGCGCGCGCCGTAGGTGCGGCCGATGACGCCGTCCTCGTCCATCAGCAGCGCGGTGGGGGCGCCCGATTGCGCCTTCATCCAGGCGGCCAGCGCCTCCGGTTTCAGGTAGTCGCCGTGGCCGCGCTCGGTCGAGTTGATGGACAGCCAGACCACGCCCTTGGCGGTGGCGGCCTTCTGGGTGGCGGGCATGTTGCCGCTGCCGTAGTGCTTGCCGACGAAGGGGCAGCCCGGGTTGGTCCATTCGAGGACCACGAACTTGCCGGCGAAATCCGACAGGCGGTGCGAGGTGCCGGCGGTGTCGACGGCGACGAAATCGGGTGCCGGCTGGCCGACCGCGGGCGCCGCGGCGGCCTGGGCGTTGAGCATGAAGGTGGCGCCGAGCGCCACCGCGGCGGTCATGATGGCGCGCCGCGAAGCCCGGCTGAGGGCCGCGCGGGCATCGCGCGCGGCGCGGTAGGAACGAGAGCCGGAGGTGGACGATGTGGACATGTCGGCTGGGACTCCTGAATAAATACTCAATAACTGCGACAGCTTAGAACGGATTCTTCATGTCCATGTGACAACCCGTTAGGGCCCGGGGTCAAAGCCGGGCGAGTGCTTCGCGCAGTTCATTCTTGCCCAGGATCTCGGTCAGCACCACGGGCGGCCGGCCAGGCGCCTGCAGCACGTAGACCGGCACGCCGCTGCGGCCCAACGCCGTCAGGGCCTCGGTGATGGCCGGGTCGCGCCGGGTCCAGTCGGCGCGCAGCAGCGCCACCCGGCGGGCATCGAAGTCGGCCAGCACCTCGGCGTCGGCCAGGGTGCTGCGCTTGTTGTACTGGCAGGTCACGCACCAGGCCGCCGTGAAGTCGATGAACACCGGCTGCCCGGCCGCCGCCAGGGCGCTGGCGCGCTCGGCCGACCAGGGCTGCCAGCGCTGGCCCGCCGCCGTCGCGACCGGTTCGAGTGGCCGCACGACGTGACCGCCGATGGCGCCCGCCAGCACGGCCGTGAGGGCGACGGTCAGGCTGGCAAGCACCAGGCGGGTGCGGCCGCGCAGGGTCAGGCTCCAGGCGATCGCCGCCAGGCAGACGAGCAGGCCCAGCAGGGCGCCGGCGCCGTCGATGCCGCTCTGCTGGCCCAGCACCCAGACCAGCCAGGCGACGGTGGCGAACATCGGGAACGCGAGCAGGCGGCGCAGCGTGTTCATCCAGGCGCCCGGCCGGGGCAGCAGCCGGGCCACGGCGGGCACGAAGCCGGCCGCCAGGTAGGGCAGCGCCAGGCCGAGCCCGAGCACCGCGAACATCAGCAGCGCCTGGCCGGCGGGGAGGGCGATCGCGAACCCCAGCGAGGCGCCCATGAAGGGCGCGGTGCAGGGCGATGCGACCACCACCGCCAGCGCGCCCGACAGGAAGTCGTTGGCCACCGGATGGCGGGCCTGCACGGCCCCGATCGATGCCGGCGCCATGCGGCCGAACTCGAAGAGGCCGGCCAGGTTGAGCCCGATCAGCGTGAACAGCGCGGCCAGGGCCGCCACCACCGCGGGCGACTGCAGCTGGAAGCCCCAGCCGAGCTGGGCGCCGGCGGCCCGCAACGCGAGCATCGCGCCACCCAGGGCCAGGAAGGACAGGATCACGCCGCCGGTGTAGGCCAGGGCAGCCAGCCGGTGGGCGCGGCGGTCGTCGGCATGGCGCGTGAAACCCAGCACCTTGATCGCCAGCACCGGGAAGACGCAGGGCATCAGGTTCAGCAGCAGGCCGCCGATCAACGCGCCGAGCAGGGCGGCGACGAAGCCGGCCGAGGGCGGTGCCGGTCGCGGCGCGGGCGGCGCGGCGTTGGCCGCGAGCGCGGCCGTCAGGGCCGGCGACACCTGGGCCGGCGCCGCGACGCTCGGCCAGCTGCCGGCCACCGGCGCCTCGGCGCGCCAGGCGGCCGGTTGGCCGGGCTGGCGATCGGCTTCGGCGAGCGCCACCACCACCGGCATGACGGCGGGGCTGGCGCTGCGCTGGTCGGCCAGCGGCACGGTGGCGGTCCAGGCATCGCCCTGCCAGGCCTGGGTCCAGTCCTTTCCCAGCACGGCGCCGGTGCGGATCACCTCGGCGGTTTCGGGGAAGAACTCCAGGGTCTTGCCTCGGGCGGCGGCGGGCAGGCCGTCGAGGCGCACCTGCAGCTTGTCGCCGTCGATGGCGATCCGGCCCGGCTGCGCCAGCGCGGCGGGCCGGGCGGCGAGCGCGGCATCGAAATCGGCCTTGTGCAGCGCCGTCGAGCCCTGCAGCGGCAGCTTGAGCAGGAATTCCCCGTCTTCGGGAATGCACTCCTTGCTGCACACCAGCCAGGAGGCCTTGAGCCGGACTTCCATCTCGGCGGCGCCGGTGAGCGCCGGCTGCGGCTTGAAGTCGGCGCCGACGCTGAGCGGCACCGGCAGCAGCACGGTGTTCTCGTAGCCGTAGTTGGCCAGGTTGCCGATCGGGATCTTGCGCGGCACGGGCCAGTCGATGTCGCCGCTGGAAACGCCCGCCGGCAGGGACCAGGCCAGCTCGGTCGGCAGGCCGGAGTCGCCCGCGTTCTTCCAGTAGGTGTGCCAGCCGGGCTGGTGCGCGATCTGCAGGCCGACCCAGAGCGGCGCCCCGGGCGACACGCCCTCGGGGGCATGGGCGACGAGCTCGGCCCGCACGTGCGGGGTGGTGACGACCGGGCCGGTCCTGGCGGACAGCTGGGCCACGGCCGGCAGGCAGGCCGCGAGGCTGGCGCAGAGGAATGCCGCGAGGCGGAATCGGGAAAGGAGGGACATGCCGTCAGTCGGAGCGGGCGCGCGAGGCGAAGTTCCGGCTCATCCCCCCCACCCCAGCACCACGCGCCGGCTGTTGGCGCTCTTCTTCTCGATCTTGGTGACCAGCACGGCGCCGATCTCGCCGGTGTTCGCCACGTGGGTGCCGCCGCAGGGCTGGAAATCGATGGCCTGGTCGTCGCTGCCGATGCGGATCGTGCGGACCGTGCCGGTGCCGCGCGGCGGCTGCACGCTCATGCTCTTGACCAGGGCCGGGTTGGCGTCGAGCTCGGCATCGCTGATGGCGCCGACCACCAGCGGATGGGCGGCCGCCACCAGCCGCGCGAGGCCGGCCGTCAGGGCCTCCTTGTCGAGCGGGTCGGTCATGTGGAAATCGAGCCGCGCGTAGTCGGGCGTGATGGAGCAGCCGTTGACCGGCTGCGGCACCAGGTGGCACAGCAGGTGGGTGGCGGTATGGAAGCGCATCAGCTTGTGGCGGCGCTCCCAGTCGATCGCGGCGGTGACGCGCACGCCGGGCTGCAGCGCGGCGACCAGGGCCTCCTGGCCCGCGGCCGGGACATGGACGATCTGGTCGGTGGGCTTGCCGTCGGCATCCTTGGCCTTGCGGGTATCGACGATCACGATCTCGCGGCCGTCGGTCAGCAGCAGCCGGCCGCTGTCGCCGGCCTGGCCGCCGCCCATCGGATAGAACACGGTGCGGTCGAGCACGATGCCGCCTTCGTCGGCGGCGACCACGAGGGCCTCGCAGTCGCGCAGATAGGCATCGGAGCGGAACAGGTCGTCGGTCATGGCCCGATGGTAGCGGCGCGGCTGCGGGGCAGCCGGCCCACGCCCGAAAGCGCCCACAGCCGACACCCGCGGCGCTGCGGGGCGGGCAGGATGGCACCAGAATGAACCTGCCCATCACCCCATCTCTCTTCGTGCGGCGCTCGCTGCTCGCCCCGGCCGCGGCGGCGCTGTTGCTGGCCGCCTGCGGCGACGCCGCCAAGCTGGCGCCGGAAGCCGAGACCGGGCCGACACCGACCCTGCCGGCACCGCGCCAGGCCCTGCTGCCGACCGTCAATGTCGCGCCGGTCGTGGGTTGGACCGACACCGCCGGCCCGACCGCGCCCGACGGCTTCGCGGTGACGGCGCTGGCCCGCGGGCTGGACCATCCGCGCACCGTCTACACGCTGCCCAACGGCGACGTGCTGGTGGTCGAGAGCAACAAGCCGCCGAAGCCCGAAGGCAGCCACGACGGCGGCAGCGGGCTGGTCGCACGGACCAAGCAGTGGGTCACGGGCCTGTTCATGAAGCGCGCCGGCGCCGGGGTGCCGAGCGCCAACCGCATCACCTTGCTGCGCGATGCCGACCACGATGGGGTCGCCGAACTGAAGCAGGTATTCATGCAGAACCTGAACTCGCCCTTCGGCGTCGTGCTGGTCGGCAACGAACTGTTCATCGCCAATGCCGACGCGCTGGTCAAGGTGCCGTATGCCGACGGCCAGACCCAGGTCACGGCGGCGCCGGTCAAGGTGACCGACCTGCCCGCGGGCATCAACCACCACTGGACCAAGCACGTGGTCGCCAACCGCGAGGGCACCAAGCTCTATGTCACGGTCGGGTCCAACAGCAACGTGGGCGAGAACGGCATGGAGGCCGAGGAGGGGCGCGCCGCCGTCTGGGAGGTCGACCTGAAGAGCGGCGAGAAGCGGCTGTTCGCCAGCGGCCTGCGCAACCCCACGGCGCTCGCCTGGGAGCCCGACACCAATGTGCTGTGGGCGGTGGTCAACGAACGCGACGAGCTCGGCAGCGACCTGGTGCCCGACTACCTGACCTCGATCAAGGACGGTGCCTTCTACGGCTGGCCGTGGAGCTACTACGGCGGCTATGTCGATGCCCGCGTGAACCCGCAGCGGCCGGACCGGGTCGCCGCCGCGGTGGTGCCCGACTACGCGCTGGGTTCGCACCGGGCGCCGCTCGGCATCGCCTTCTCGCGCCCGGGGGCCATGCCCGTGGAGTTCGCCAACGGCGCCTTCATCGGCGAGCACGGGTCCTGGAACCGCAAGCCGCTGGCCGGCTACAAGGTGGTCTTCGTGCCCTTCATCGGCGGCCGGCCCAGCGGTCCGCCGGTTGATTTCCTGACCGGCTTCCTGACCGCCGACGACAAGGCGCAGGGCCGCCCGGTCGGCGTGGCCTTCGACAACAGCGGTGCCCTGCTGGTCGCCGACGATGTCGGCAACGCGGTCTGGCGGGTCAGGAAGAAGTAGCTAGAACCCCGCCAGCACCACCTTCCCCTGCGCCTTGCCGCTCTCGATCAGCGCGTGGGCCCGGCGCAGGTTGGCGGCGTTGATGGCGCCGAAGCTCGCGTTGGCCGTGGTGCGGATGCGGCCGGCATCGACCAGCTGCGCCACCTCGGCCAGCAATTCGCCTTGGCGCGCCATGTCGGCGGTCTCGAAGCGCGAACGGGCGAACATCATTTCCCAGTGCAGCGAGATGCACTTGGTCTTGAGCGGCATGGCGTCGAGAACGGGCATGTCGTCGATCACCGCCATCCGGCCCTGCGGCTGGAGGCTTTCGATGATCTGCGTGTAGTGCTGGCCGGTCTGCGTCAGGCTGGCCACCATCTCGACCTCGCCGAAGCCGGCTGCCTTCAGTTCCCCGGCCAGCGGCTTCGAATGATCGATCACGGCATGGGCGCCGAGTTCGAGGCACCAGGCCCGGGTCTCGGGGCGCGAGGCGGTGGCGATCACGCGCAGCTGGGTCAGCTGGCGCGCCAGCTGGATCAGGATCGAGCCGACGCCGCCGGCGCCGCCGACGATCAACAGGGTCTGGCCGGCGCCGCCGCCCTGGGGCACGCCCAGGCGATCGAACAGCAGCTCATAGGCCGTGAGGGTGGTCAGCGGCAGCGCCGCAGCCTGGGCGTCGTCGAGGCTGCGGGGCGCCAGCGCCGCGATCCGCTCGTCGACCGTGTGCAGCTCGCTGTTGGCGCCGGGACGGACGATCGAGCCGGCGTAGTAGACCCGGTCGCCGGGCTTGAACCGGGTGACGGCACCGCCCACCGCCTCGACCGTGCCGACCGCGTCCCAGCCCAGCACCTTGGCCTGGCCGGCTTCGGGGGCCGCGTTGCGGCGCACCTTGGTGTCGACCGGATTGACCGAGATCGCCTTCACCCGCACCAGCAGGTCGCGGGGGCCGGGCGTCGGGGCCGGCAGCTCGAGGTCCTCGAGCGCCGCGGGGTTGTCGATGGGGAGGGATTGGCGGTAGCCGACGGCTTTCATGGGAGTTCCTTGATCGTTGCGACAGGCTCAATGTAGAGTGGCAATCGGAAATTGATAAGGGCCTTGGAGAAAGCTTCACTTTCAAATGAGGATTGAAAATATCGCCGACCTGCAGGTGCTGGTCCATACGGCGCGCGGCGGCACGCTCACGGCGGCCGCCGCGGCGCTCGGCATCACGCCGGCGGCGGCCAGCGCGACGCTCAAGCGGCTCGAGTCGCAACTCGGTGCACGGCTGTTCGAGCGCTCGACCCGGGCCATGCGGCTGACGCCGCAAGGCCAGACCCTGCTCGATTACGCGGTGCGCGCCTTCGAGCTGCTGGCCGAGGGCGAATCCCTGGTGCAGGCCGATCGGGGCGCGCTGGTCGGCACGGTGCGGGTGGCGGCCCCTTCCGACCTGACCCGGGTCACGCTGCTGCCCTGGTTCGATGACTTCCTGGCGCTGCACCCGGGCCTCCAGCTGGCGCTGTCGGTCGGCGACCGGCCGCTCGACGTCATGCGCGACGAGGTCGACCTGGCGCTCCGCTACGGGCCACTGGCCGACTCGCGGCTGGTGGCGAGGCGGCTGGCCGACTCCCGTCCGGCGCTGTGCGCCTCGCCCGCCTATCTGCGCCGCCATCCGGCGCCGCAGACGCCGCACGACCTGCTGCAGCACAACTGCCTCACCTTTCATCGCGGCGGCCGTCGCCAGCGGCTGTGGCGCTTCGCCCGCCAAGGCCACTGGACCGAGGTCCGGGTCGATGGAGACCGGGTGGTCGACGATGCCTCGCTGGCGCGCGAATGGGTCCTGGCCGGGCACGGCATCACCCTGAAGTCCGAACTCGACCTGCAGCGCGACGTGGCCTCGGGCGCCCTGGTGCGCCTGCTGCCCGACTGGGACACCGAGCCCTATCCGCTGCATGCGCTGTTGCCGAGCGGCCGCTTCGTGCCGGCGCGGGTGCGGGCGCTGGTCGACTTCCTGGCGCTGAAGTTCACGTCGAACCCGACGCCGGAAACTGGCCCTAAGATCACTGCATGACAGCCCCTGCCAGCCGCTTCTGGTCCCAGCTCACGACGCGCGATTTCGCCGCCCTCGATCCGGCGACCACGGTCGCGGTGCTGCCGCTGGGCGCCACCGAACAGCACGGCCCGCACCTGCCGCTGGGCGTCGATTCGGCGCTGGTCGACGGCATCGTCGCCGCCACCCTGCCGCTGCTGCCGGCCGAGCTGCCGGTGCTGTTCCTGCCGACCCAGCAGATCGGCCTGAGCCCCGAGCACGCGCGCTTTCCCGGCACGCTGACCCTGTCCTCCACCACGCTGATCCAGCTCTGGAGCGAGATCGGCGCCGGCGTCGCGCGGGCCGGCCTGCGCAAGCTGGTGCTCTTCAACGCCCACGGCGGGCATTCGGGCGCCATGGACATCGTGGCGCGCGAGCTGCGGGCGGCGCATGGGCTCATCGTCTACAGCAGCAGCTGGTTCAACCTGCCGCTGGGCGACGCCGGTGCGCAGTTCAGCGCCGACGAGCACCGCTTCGGCGTCCATGCCGGCGAGATGGAGACCTCGATGATGCTGGCGCTGGCACCCGGCCAGGTGGCGATGGGCGCGGCGCGAGACTTCGGCTCGACCTCGCGCCAGCGCGCCGCCGACTACCCGATCCTCGGCAACGGCCGCAGCGCGAAGCTCGGCTGGGCGATGGAAGACTACAACCCCGCGGGCGCGGCCGGAAACGCCGCAGCCGCGAGCGCGGACAAGGGCCGGGCGCTGGTCGACGCCAGCGCCGCCCAGCTGGCGGCGCTGCTGGGCGAGGTCTCGCGGCTGCCGCTGGCGACGGCCTACACGCAGCCGCTGCCCTGAACGTTGCTCCGCTGCCGATCAGCCGGCGACCAGCGGCCCCGCGGGTGCGGATTCCGGCAGCTTGATCGACCCGTCGGGCCGTTCGCAGGTGCCGATCAGCAGGCCGCTGGCAATGGCATGCGCACGCAGCGCCTCGAACACCTCGTCGCGCCCCGGATGGGACGAGAACGACGGCGCCGTGCCGAGCGCGAAAACCTGGAACGCATAGCGATGCACGCCATGGCCGGGCGGCGGGTCGGGCGGCAGCCAGGCCGCCTGGAGGTAGGAGTTGAGGCCGGCATGGCTGCCGTCGCCTTCGTTGTCGACGCTGGGCAGGGCGCCTTCGTGCAGGCTGCCGTCCGCGGGCGGCAGATCGACCACGAGGGCGTGCACCAGCGGGTGAGGCGTCGGCGAATCGGCGTCCTCGACCACCACCACCAGCGCGGCCGCATCGGCCGGCACGCCGACCCATTCGAGCGGCGGCGAGCGGCCGACGCCATCGGCCGTGTAGCGATCGGGAAGCGGCGCATGGTCGACGAAGGCCAGGCTGGTGACCCGGATCGAGGCCATGCCGGCACGCAGGCCGATGGTGTTGAAGGCGATCTCGTCCAGGCCGGCGCGCACGCCGTGCAGGGCGTGGCCAATCACGTCAGGGAGCTTCTCGAGCATTTGCCGGTTATATAGCAGCGCCGGCGGTTGGATGCGGGCGCTGGACGACAGGCGATGTCGGCCGCGGCCCGCTATCATCGATTCGAACGCCGCCGGCCGGGCTGGGGCGTCCACTCCCACAACTCCAAGGACTCGTATGAGCATCGTCTGGACCATTCTGATCGGCTTCGTCGCGGGCCTGGTGGCTCGGGCGATCAAACCGGGTGACGACTCGGCCGGCTTCATCATCACCACGCTGATCGGCATCGCCGGCTCGCTGATCGCGACCTACGTCGGCCAGGCCATGGGCTGGTACACGGCGGGCCAGGGCGCGGGCTTCATCGCCTCGGTGGTCGGGGCGATCGTGCTCTTGTTCCTGTACGGACTTGTCAAGCGCAAGACCTGAACCCGCGCCGGGCCCCGCGAAGCCGGCCCGCAAGGCGCGCAGCCGCCATCACCACCACGTCTACGTGGTCGAACTCGACGACCGGGTCTGGAACGTGGCGCGCTTCCGGCGCGCCAATCCCGACTACCGGCTGGGCATGCCCTTCGTCTATGTCGGCATGACCGGGCTCGATCCGGACGTGCGCTTCGACAAGCACAAGGCCGGCATCCAGGCCAACGGCTTCGTGCGCGACCACGGCCTGCGCCTGCTGCCGGCGCTGTACGCGATGTACAACCCGATGCCCTACGAAGCGGCGCGCGAGATGGAGGTCGAGCTCGGCATCGCGCTGCGCGAAGCCGGCTACGGCGTCTGGCAGGCCTGACCCCTCACTTCGGTTCGCGTGCGTCCGCGGCGGCCTCGCCGATGCGGCGCAGGGTCTTGAGGGCGCGGTAGAGCACCACCCGGTCGTCCGCGCTCAGCTGGCGGATCACGGCGGCCTGGCGCTGGCGTGCCAGTGGAATGATCTGCTCGTAGAGCGCCTGGCCGAGCGGGCTGATCCGGCAGGTCTGCCACTTGCGCGCGCCCAACTGCTCGGCGTGCAGCGACAGCAGTCCCCGGCTCTCGAGCAGTCGCAGCGTGCGGCTCACCTGCGCCTTGTCGGCCGCGGCGCGCGTCACCAGCTCCATGAAAGGCAGCTGCCGCGCCTCGGCCAGCACCGACAGCATGCGCCACTCCGACACCGTCAGGCCGGCCTGCTCGGCGTAGGGCACGGTGATGGCGCGGCGCAGCGCGTTGCTGGCGTGACTCATCATGGTGGTCAGGAAATCGTCGATCGCCAGGCTGGCGCCGCCTTCCTCCAGACCGGCCCAGGGCGATGCGTCATGCCCGCATTCGCCCTCGGCAGCCGTCCGTGGCAGGGGGGCTTCTTGTTCTTCGTTGGGGTCCATGGTCAGGGCGGGTGCGTGCGCTCGCGGCAGGGGCAATGGGCGAATCGTCTCATTGAACGCAGGAAAAGACCTGTTCAGAGCATTTCGGTTGATTTGTCAATACGCTATTGTGCCTAGTTGATCGATCAACCAGAAAAGCGAAGAATACGGCTGTGCGTTTCTCTGATGGGCGATTGATCCATATGTGAAACAAACAGTTTGACCCCTGGCTGACCCCCCATGCCCTTGCTGGAGCCCCCTCGATGAAATCCGCCCGCCGACTCTTCGTCACCGCCGCCATCGCAGGCGCGCTCACCGCCACGCTGGGTGCCGCACAGGCCCAGACGGCCGCTGCCTACCCGACCAAGCCGATCACCGTCGTGGTGTCCTATCCGCCGGGCGGCGACACCGACGCCATCGCGCGGCTGTTCGCCGACAAGCTGTCGCAGCGCCTCAAGCAGCCGGTGGTGATCGACAACAAGCCGGGCGCGGGCGGCGCGCTCGGCAACAACTTCGTCGGCCGGGCGCCCGCGGACGGCTACACGCTGCTGTTCACGCCGAACCCGTTCACCACCGCGCCGCTGGTCATGAAGCTGTCGCCGAGCGCGGGCTACGACGTGCTGCACGGCTTCGAGCCGATCATCAAGACGGCGGTGCAGCCGCTGGTGCTGGTCGCCAACCCGGCCGCCGGGGTCAAGTCGGTGCCCGACATGATCAAGAGCGTGAAGGGCGGCAAGCCGCTGAGCTATGCCAGCCCCGGCGCCGGCTCGCCGATGCACATCCTCGGCGAGTGGCTCAACCGCGAGGCCGGCGTCAAGATCACCCATGTGCCCTACCGCGGCGTGGGCCCCTCGGTGACCGACGTGGTCGCAGGCCATGTCGACACCGCCTGGGTCACTTTCGGCCCGGTCACGCAGTACATCCAGCAGGGCCGGCTGGTGCCGCTGGCGATCGGCGACGCCCAGCGCTCGAAGCTCGCGCCCAGCGTGCCGACCGTGGCCGAGGCCGGCTACAAGGACGTGGTGGTCGGCGCCTGGAACGGCTTCTTCGCGCCCAAGGGAACGCCGGCCGAAGTGGTCAAGCTGCTCAACACCCAGCTCAACGAGATCCTGAAGTCGCCCGAGGTGGTCGAGAAGCTCGCCACCTTCGGTGCCCTGCCGGTGGGCGGCGCGCCCGAATTGCTGGGCAAGACCAACGCCTCCGACTACGAGGTGATGGGCAAGGTGATCCGCGACCTGGGCGTGCAGGCCGACTAGAAGCTGCGCCATGACGTCGGGAACCAACCAGTCCACGCTCGGGCGGGACGTGCCGCAAGTGAATGCGCGCGCCAAGGTGCTGGGGCGCGCCCAGTACGCGGGCGATCTCAAGGTCGCCGGCATGCTGCACGGCGCGGTGCTGCGCAGCCCCTATCCGCATGCGCGCATCGTCGCGATCGACACCTCGGCGGCGCTGGCGCTGCCGGGCGTCAAGGCGGTGCTGACCGGGGCCGACGCACCGCGCGCGATGTGGGGCGTGCATCACAAGGAGCGCCGCATCCTGGCCGAGGGCGTGGTCCGGTTCGCCGGCGAAGAAGTCGCCGCGGTGGCAGCGGCCAGCGAAGAGATCGCACGCGACGCGCTCGACCACATCCAGGTCGAGTACGAGGAGCTGCCGGCGATCCTGACGCCGGAGGAGGCGCTCGACGAGGAGGCGCCCGGCGTTCATCCGGGCCGCAACAACGTCTCGCACGAGATCCGCTTCGAACGCGGCGACGCCGACGCCGGCTTCGCCTCGGCCGACCTGGTGCACGAGGCCACCTACACCACGCACGCGCAGTACCCGGGCTACCTCGAGCCGATGGCGACGGTCGCCGCGCTCGAGCCCGATGGCCGGCTGGTGGTCTGGACATCGACCCAGTCGGTGACGCAGGCGCGGCTGCGGCTGGCGGCGGCGCTGGAGATGCCGATCTCGCGCATCCGGGTGCACCAGGCGACCACCGGCGGCGGCTTCGGCGGCAAGCTGGTCGAAGACGCCAACAACCTGATCGCCGGCCTGCTGGCGCGCAAGACCGGCAAGCCGGTGCGGCTGGTCAACAACCGGCTCGAGGACTTTCTGGCGGCGCCCTCGAGCGTGCCCGAGCGCATCACGCTCAAGCTCGGGATGACCCGCGCCGGCCTGATCGTCGCCAAGGAGGTGCGCATCGTGGCCGACTGCGGCGCCTACAGCGGTCTCGCGGCCGAGGTGATGCACGTGAGCGCGATGCGCAGCGACAACATGCACCGCAACCCGAACGTGCGCTCGCACGCCACGCTGGTCTACACCCACACGCCGCCGCACGGCGCCTTCCGCGGCTTCGGCGGCTCGCAGATGCTGTTCGCGCTCAACAGCCACATCCACACTATGGCCGAGCAGCTCGGCCTCGATCCGGTCGCGATCCACAAGCTCAATGCGATAAGCGCCGGCGAGACCTCGATCCACGGCTGGCAGATCGGCAGCACCGGCCTGAAGGAGTGCATCGATCAGGCGATCGACGCCATCGGCTGGCAAGCCAGGCGCGCCGCGCCGAAGGGCACTGGCGCCCGCCGCCGCGGCGTGGGCATGGCGGCGGCGATGCACGTCAGCGGCAACCGCACGATCGGCAACTGGGACGGCTCGACCGTGGTTGTCAAGGTCAACGAAGATGGCCGCGTCTTCATCCACAGCGGCGAAGCCGACATGGGTCAGGGCGCGATGACGATGCTGAGCCAGGTGGTGGCGCACGAGCTCGACATCCCCCTGGACCACACGCACGTGGTGCCGCCCGACACCGACAGCTCGCCGATCGCGATCGGCTCGCTGGCCTCGCGCGTGACCATCGCAGGCGGCAACGCGGCGATCGTGGCCGCGCGCATGGCCCGCGACAAACTGATCGCGCTGGCCGCGACCCAGCTCGAACGGCCGGTCGAGCAGCTCGAATGCGCCGACGGCACGGTGCGGGTCATCGCCGACCCCGAGCGCAGCTGCACGCTGGCCATGCTGGCGCGCCTGCACGTCTGGCGCCACGGCGGCGAAGGTCTGCAGGTCAGCGGCAGCTGGGACGCGCGCACGCAGATGCACGACGACCAGGTCTACGGCAACATCGCGCCGGCCTATTCGTTCGCGGCCCAGGCGGTCGAGGTCGAGGTCGACACCGAGACCGGCCAGGTCACGCTCGTCGACAGCTTCGTCTCGGACGACTGCGGCAAGGCGCTGAATCCGCTGGCGATCCACGGCCAGACCAACGGCGCCACCGTGCAGGCGATCGGCTGGGCGCTCTACGAGCAGCTGCAGCTCGAAGGCGGCCGCATGGCCAACGGCAACTTCGCCGACTACACGATGGCCACCAGCGACGCGGTGCCGATGCTGCGCGGCGGCATCGTCGAGTCGAACGATCCGAACGGCCCCTACGGCGCCAAGGGCGCCAGCGAGACCGCCATCCTGCCCGGCGCGCCGGCGATCGCCAACGCGGTCTACGACGCCATCGGCGTGCGCATCCGCGACCTGCCGATCACGCCCGAGAAGGTGCTGGCGGGCCTGCGCGAACTGCAAGGAGCGCGTAATGCGTGATTTCGATTTCCTGCAACCGACCTCGATCGACGAGGCCAGCCGCATGCTCGCCGAGCTCGGCGACGACTGCCGCGTGATGGCCGGCGGCAGCGCCCTGATGCTGGCGATGCGCCAGCGCATGCTGACGCCGACCCACATCGTGTCGATCGCGCGGCTCGACGCATTGCGCGGCATCTCCTTCGACGCCCGCGACGGCTTGCGCATCGGCGCGCTCTCACGCCACTGCGACGTGGCGCGTTCGCCGCTGGTGCAGCAGCACTACCCGATGCTGGCCGCGATGGCGGCGCAGGTGGCGAACCCGCAGGTGCGCCACCAGGGCACGATCGGCGGCAACCTCTGCTATGCCGATCCGGCCACCGACCCGCCCAGCTGCCTGATGGCGCTCGACGCCCGCGTCACGCTGGCCAGCTCGCGCGGCGAGCGGGTGCTGGGCATGGAGGAGTTCCTGGTCGACTACTACGTGACGGCCATCGAGCCCGACGAAGTGGTGCTCGACATCCGCGTGCCGGCGCCCTCGGCCGACGCCGCCGGCCGCTACACCCGCTTCCGGCGCACCGCGGCCGAGCACCGGCCGCTGGTCAACGTCGCGCTGTCGGTGCGCCGCAGCGGCGCGCGCTGCCACGAGGCCCGGCTGGTGGTCGGCGCATCGACCCCGATCCCGGCCCGCGTGGCACGCGCCGAGGCCTTCCTGGCCGGCAAGGCCGTCACCGCCGAGGTGGCGGCCGAGGCGGCCGACATCGCGAGCGCGGACATCCTCGCGGTCTCGGATTCGCGCGGCAGCGAGGACTATCGCCGCGACATGGTGCGGGTGGTGGCCCGGCGCACCATTGCCCAGCTGTTCGATCTGGCCATCGATGGAGACAAGCAATGAGCAAGCACCTGATCGCGATCACCGTCAACGGCGAAGCGCAATCGATGGAGGTGCCGGCGCGGCGCATGCTGTCGGATTTCCTGCGCGACGACCTGCACCTGTCCGGGACCAAGCGCGGCTGCGAGACCGGCACCTGCGGCGCCTGCTCGGTGATCGTCGACGGCGAGGTGGTCAAGTCCTGCCTGTCGCTGGCGGTGCAGGCCGACGGCTGCCGCATCACGACGGTCGAGGGCCTCGGCAGCGGCGATGCGCTGCATCCGCTGCAGCAGAGCTTCATGCAATGCGGCGGCCTGCAATGCGGCTACTGCACCCCCGGTTTCCTGATGGCGTCGTGCGCGCTGCTGGCCCACAACCCGAACCCGACGGTCGACGAAGTGCGCCACGGCCTGAGCGGCAACCTGTGCCGCTGCACCGGCTACACGCAGATCGTCGAATCCGTCATGAACGCTGCGGAGAAGATGCGTGGAAATTGAAAAGACGATGACGGTCGCCGCGCCCGCGGCGCAGGTCTGGCAGATGCTGCTCGACCCCCAGGTGATGGGCAGCTGCGTGCCCGGCATGAAGTCGATCGAGGTGGTCAGCGACGTCGAGTACATCGCCCAGATCCACGTCAAGATCTCCTTCATCAGTGCCAGGTTCAAGCTGCGCACGACCATCGTGGAGCAGCGGGCGCCGCACTACCTGCGCTGCGAAGGCACCGGCGAGGACGCCTCGGTCGCCAGCTCGCTGAAGCAGCAGAGCGAGCTGTTCCTGGCCGAGCTGCCGGACGGCCGCACCGAGCTGCGCATGAAAGTCAAGGTCGACGTGCTCGGGCGGCTCGGCACCTTCGGGCTCAGCGTCATGAAGACCAAGGCCGACCGGATGTGGGAGGAGTTCGGCCAGAACCTGGTGGCGCGGCTGGAAGGCGGGCCTTCACTGGCGGCCACCGCGCCGGCAAGGGCTGCGGCGGCGCCGATCCAGGCTGCGGCACCGGCCAGAGTGGCACCGGCCAGCTTGGCGGCTGCTGCGCGGCCCGTGGCGGCTGTCGTGGCGCCGGCTTCCGTGCCGGTTGCAACGACACCCGCGGCCGTCCCGGCTGCCCCCGCGCCAGCGGGCCGCGGCTGGTGGTCGCGGCTCGTCCATGGCGGCACGGCGGACGGCCGTCACATCCGCATCGAACTGCAGCGTGGCGACACCCTGCTCAAGATCGACTGGCCGGTCGAAGCAGCGGCCGATTGCGCGGCCTGGCTGCGCGAAGTGACCAGGTAGTCCTCAGGAATACGTGACCCAGCCTTCGTAGGCCGGGCCGTCGAGGTGCGGCAGCGTGTTGTAGGTCAGCAGCATGTGGCGCTTCGGCGTGAAGGCGAATTCGGTCACCGCGGTGTTGCGGATCCGCAGGTTCAGCTCGACCGTGGTCTCGGGGCTGGTGCCCAGCACATGGCCCACGGCCGTGCTGATCGGACCGCCGCTGGACACCACCAGCACCTTGGCGCCGTGGTGCTTGTCGCGCACATGGTCGAGCGCGGTCGTCACGCCCGCCAGGAAATCAACGTAACTCGGCATGCCGACCGGCTCGGTGCGGCCTTGCATCCAGGCGCCCAGCCCGTCGCGCAGCAGGCGGAAATGGTGGCGGTACATCTCCGGCGAATCGGGCTTCTCGAGTTTGCCGGAATGGACCGTCGCAATGATCGCCTCGCTGTCGTACTCGTTGAGACCGGGCCAGGGCAACACGTCCTCGGGCCCGATGCCCAAGCCCTCGGCGATGCCTTCCCAAGTCTGGCGATGGCGCTTCAGCGTGCCGGTGATCACGGCGTCGAAGCGCATGCCGCGCTCGCGCCAGTACTCGCCCAGCCGCACCGACTGCTTGCGGCCCAGCTCGCTGAGTTGGTCGTAGTCGGCGGCGCCGAAGCTGGCCTGCCCGTGGCGCACGAGGTAGAGGGTTCCCATGCCGGGATTCTGCCAATCGGGGGCGCTGGCCGCGGTCGCGGTGGTGACCAAGGGCTTCTTGGATGCCTCGATCGGTGCTCGAAGCGCGACGCCGTCCGCCCGATCGTCAGCCTCAAAGCAATGGATTGACGGCGGTCGAGGTCGGCGGGCCTTCGCGTTCGGTCAATGGCCGAAATTGAATTGACGGCAAGAATTTTCAGGATTTTTAAAAGTTCATATATCGATGATTTCGTTGCATGGCTTCCATTTGCAATGAGACGATTCTCATATGCGCTGCAAGGGCTCGTCAATATCATGGATTCCGAGTCCTTGGCAAGCCGATCGGCAGGGAAATATCGAGAGGCGGAAATAAATCACGTCATTTGGGAGCTTCAATTCAATTTCAGAATTTTCTCAATCCCCGCGTGAAACCCTTTGGGGCGAGATCGGTTTAAGAACTTTCTTATATGTTGTTGCAGTAATTTCTTACAGAATAAACCCATGACGGCAGATCAATAAGGCAATTGAATCGAGCTGATCTCGGCGGCAATTCTTTAGAAAGAAGAAATGCGGTGCAGAGCATTTATTTCAACTTCAACTGGGGTGTTAATTTCCATGAACAAGTCATTCAAGAGCGTTTGGTGCGAGAAGACGGGAACTTTTGTTGCGGCGAGTGAAGTCGCCAAGGGGCGAGGGAAGAAGTCGAGCAGCCGGAAGGCTCTTGTGGCGATCATGATGGCCGGTGCGGCCTTTGGGGCGATGGCGGGCTCGACTGATGGTGGCAACGCCTCAGCCACGAACGCTGTCTCCGTTGGCCCCTCGTCGACCGCTACGGCCCAAGATGGCACGGCGGTTGGCTTTGAGACCAAGGCCTCGGGGGTCAATTCCACGGCAATCGGCAACCAGGTCGAGGCGGCGGGTGCCGGCTCGATAGCGATTCAGGGCAACGGCGTAACGACTGTGGCTACCGACGCTGCGTCGACAAACGCTATCGCCATCGGCCAATCATCCCAAGTTCGAACGTCCGCTTCCGCGATTGTGCTCGGCGCCAACGCAACCGCGACTGGCGCGGCTGACGCCGTAGTCATGGGCCGTGCTGCGAATGCGGCCGCAGCCAGCGCCATTGCGATCGGCGCGTCGGCCAACGCGACGGCCGCCAACTCCGTGGCCCTCGGCGCGGGTTCGACCACGACCGCCAATCTGGGCGCCGCGGGCTACAACCCCGGTTCGACGGGCCTGTCGGGCACGGCATCGGCTGCCAACGACACCTACCACGTCGACCAAGCAGCCGATTCGATCGTTGAGAACGCCAATGAAGGTGTGGATACCGTCAACACCTCGATCAACTACACCCTAGGCAGCAACCTCGAGAACCTGAACCTGCTTGGCACCGCGGCCCTCAATGGGACGGGCAACAACGTGCTCGATGGCGGGGCCGGGGCGGACACACTGCGCGGCGGCGCGGGCGACGACACCTACTACGTCGACCAGGCAGGCGACTCTATCGTCGAGAACGCCAACGAAGGGGTGGACACCGTCAATACTCAGGCCAGCTACACCCTGGGCAGCAACCTCGAGAACCTGACGCTGGGGGGCAGTGCCGCCATCAACGGCACGGGCAATGCGCTGAACAACACGATCCACGGCAACAGCGCGAACAACGTCCTTGATGGTGGTGCGGGTGCCGACACGCTTCGTGGCGGTGCGGGCAATGACACCTACTACGTGGATCAGACCGGTGATCTCGTGGTCGAGAACGCCAGCGAAGGCATGGACACGGTCATCTCGACCATCAGCTACGCCCTGAATGCCAACGTGGAGAACCTGACGCTTGGCGGTACGACCGCCATCAATGGCACCGGCAACGAGTTGAACAACGCGATCTTGGGCAACGCAGCCAACAACGTGTTGGATGGTGGCGCAGGGGCCGACACGCTTGATGGCGGCGCAGGCGCCGATACGCTGCGCGGCGGGACGGGTAATGACGTGTATTACGTCGATCAGACGGCGGACGTCGTTGTTGAAAACGCGAATGAAGGAACCGATACCGTCAACTCTGCAGTCACCTACGTGCTCGGAGCAAATATCGAGAATCTGACATTGCAGGGGGGGCGGCGATCAATGGAACGGGTAATGATCTGAGTAACACGATCCGAGGAAATGACGGAGGCAATCTGATCTATGGCGGCCTGGGAAATGACGTCATGTATGGCGGCGCTGGCGATGATCGCTTCGATGGCGGCTGGGCTACAGGGTCTAGAGTAACTACTTTCAATTTCGACGAAGTACAGAGGGCGGAAGGCGCTGGAGGCGCCGACACAATGTCTGGCGGCGAAGGTGACGATTGGTATTTCGTGGACAATAAAAATGATGTCGTAATCGAATATGTCGGAAAAGGCGGTTGGAGCTATGACCGGGTCAGTGCAAGTGTCGACTATACATTGCCGGAATATGTTGAAAACCTGAATTTGGTGAGCGGTTCTGGTGCAAAAAACGGCACGGGCAATTCGAGTGACAATGTTCTCTTTGGCAATGAGTTGGACAATTTGCTGCTGGGTGGTGCCGGAAACGATCTGCTGCAAGGAGGCTATGGTATTGATACCTTGATGGGTGGCACTGGGAACGATATTTACAGTCTCAACAAGTCGCCAGAAGACATTATTGTTGAGTATGCCAATGAAGGTCGCGATCAGGTGCAGTCGTACGACTACAGCTATACATTGGGCGCCAATCTGGAGGATCTCCGTCTCATTGGTCAAAAGGACGTGAATGGCACTGGGAATGAGTTGGATAATGTGATTTCTGGGGCAGGGGGTGACAATGTGCTTAGTGGACTCGCTGGCGATGATACTTTGAATGGAGGAAATGGTGCTGACACTCTGATCGGCGGTGCGGGGCGAGATACATTTCTCTTCGGTCTTAATGGTGATTGGGGCAAAGATCTAATTCTTGACTTCAAAATCTCCGAAGACCAAATTGCCTTCAGCATATATAACCCAGGTCTTTTTTCTTCTGGAAAATTGTCGTCGAGTAAATTTAAATCTGGTGCTGGCCTGACTGGTGGTCAGGATGCCGATGACTATATTGTCTACAACACCACGACAGGTGATTTGTACTTCGACATGGACGGGTCTGGCTCCGGCGCCGCGATTTGTCTGGCTCAATGCACGACAACACCCCTCTTGACCTATGAGAATTTCATATTGATGTAAATGGCCTCAAGAGGATCTTGAGTGAAAAGGGCGTCATGGCCGGAGAGGTGATTGCAGGTGCCGGGGATTTACGCAAGGTGCGCTGGAAACGCCCCGGCATGGGCAAGCGCGGCGGCGCGCGGGTGATCTACTTCAACCGCCTTGTCGATGGCGAGGTGGTGCTGATCGCCGCCTACGCCAAAGCCAAGTTCGACAACCTGCCATTGGCCGTTTTGAAGATGTGGAAGGAAGCCTGCGATGCCTAAGACCGCAACCCCGAAGATGGATGCCGAAATGCTGGCGTTTGCCAACGACGTGGCATTGTCGATCCGCCAGGCCAAGGCCGGGCAGTACGCACGAGTGACCACCGGAGAGCAACTGGCGGCGGGCAAGCGAGGCCGCCCGGTGGGTAGCGTGCAGGCGGTGACCAAGGAGCCGGTCAAACTTCGGATTGACGCGGATGTGCTCGCCGCCTTGCGTGCCACGGGCGACGGCTGGCAAACGCGCATCAACGACACGCTGCGCGCCTCGCTGCACTTGGCTGGAAAGGTGTAGCCAACCCGGTTGGACTTGGCGTCGGGTGTCGGGCGGGTGCCTTCAAACGCCCCCGGACCATAGCGTCACCGGCCCTCGCGGCGTGTCGAACATCGCCCGCAGGCCCGGTGACCCCGAAGCCAGCGACAGCGCCGACAACCCGATCGTCCCCAACGCCGCCCCCAGGTCGCCGGCCCGCGGATGCGACAGCGCCAGCGCACGCAGCACGACGCCGGATTCGTCCATGCTGTCGGTCGGATGCACGGCCCCCCATTCGATCAGCGTCGGCAGCGCGCCATAGAAAAGCCGCTGGCCGTCATTGCGTACCGTGATGCGCCACGAGAGCCGGCCCGCCGGCGTGTCGCGCGAGGCCTCGATGATGTGGCCCCGGTCGATGCGCAGCGCGGCCAGCCGATGCACCGCCGCCTCGATGTCCGGCACCTCGGCCACGAAGTGCACCAGCCGCGGGCCGTGGCGCGCCAGCGCGGCCTGCAGCGCGCCGTCGTCGAGATCGAACCAGCGGTGGCGGACGCCGCCGGCGCGCGCTTGCTTCGCATGCGGGTCGATCGCGATGATCTCGAAGTAGGCGCGCGGGAACGCGGCCGATCCGATCTTCAGCAGGCGGTTGTGCGTGCCCATCAGCGGATGAATGCCGCCGGGGCCGGGCGTCACCCCGAAAGTCGCTTCGCACCAGCGCACCCCCTCGTCGAGGCTGCGGGCGGCCAGCACGAGGTGGTCGATGCGCGTCGGCATGGTGCGGGCCGTTTCAGCGCAGCGTGGTCGTCAGAGCATGACGCTGCCGTCGACGCAGGTCACCGAGTCGCCGCCGACCCACACCTGGCCGTCGGCATCGCGCTGGATGTGAACACGGCCCGCGCGCCCCAGGGTCTGGCCTTGCGCCGCGACATAGCTTTCAGGCAGATGCCCGTCAGCGATCAGCCATTGCGCCAGGCTGGCGTTGAAGCTGCCCGTGACCGGGTCTTCCTCGATGCCGACCGGTGCCGCGAAGGCGCGCACCTCGATGTCGGCCGGCGCTTCTTCGGTGCGCGCGAAGGCGCGCGCCTCGCGGTTCGAGCGCGCGATCAGCACCGGCGAGGCGGCCGACGACGGCAGGCCCGCGACGCCGACCTTCTGCCCCAGTTCGCGCAGCGCGCGGTGGTCGGGCTTGAGCGTGAGCACCGTGTCGGCATCGGCGAGCAGCAGCCCGAGCCAGGCGGGCCCGTTGTCGAGCAGCTGGGCGGTGACGATCTGTTGCGCCTTCAGCCCCAGCGCGGCCGCGACCTTGGCCAGCAAGGTCGGGCTCGGCGCGATGCGCTTCACCGGCGGCGCGGCGAAGGCCAGGCGCTCTCCCTCGCGCCGGATCGGCACCAGGCCCACCGCGCTCTGCTGCACGATGTGGCCGGCCGCCTTCGGCTTGCCGCCGGCCTGCAGCCACGCGTGGCAGCTGCCGAGCGTCGGATGGCCCGCGAAGGGCAGTTCGCCGCCCGGCGTGAAGATGCGCACCCGGTAGTCGGCGGTCGGCTCGGTCGGCGGCAGCACGAACGTGGTCTCCGACAGGTTGGTCCAGGCGGCGAAGCGCTGCATCGCGGCGTCGTCGATGCCGCTGCCGTCGAGAACGACCGCGAGGGGATTGCCGAAATAGGGCGTCGACGTGAAGACGTCGACCTGCTTGAAGGGGCGGGAGATCATGGTGGTGGTCATTCGAGGGCCAGGTCGAGCACGCCGCGGGCGGCGGCGCGGGTGCGCAGGTCGGCGAACCAGCGCTCGACATGCGGCCAGGCCGGCCGCGTGTATTCGGTCTGGGGCAGCCCGAACCAGCGGTGCGCCTCGCAGCCGACCGGGATGTCGGCCATCGTGAAATGGTCGCCGCACATGAACGCGCGGCTGGCGAGATGGGCGTCGAGCAGTGCGAACAGCGGCTCGGTGGCGCGCACCGAATAGGCGATCGCCTCGGGCTGCCGCTGCTCGGGCGGCGTCCGGATCCATTGCCTGAAGGCGCCGCCGCTGACCGGGTTCAAGGTGGTCTGCTGCCAGTCCATCCAGCGTTCGGCGTCGAAGCGTGCGGCCAGCGGCTCGGGATAGAGCTTGCCGGGCGAGTGCTTGGCGCACAGGTAGCGCACGATCACGTTCGACTCCCACAGCGTGACCCGGTCGGCGCCCTCGCCGTCGTCGATGGTCGGCACCATGGCGTTCGGGTTGAGCTGCAGGTATTCGGGCGTCTGCACCACGCCGAAGCGGCCGCCCGCCTCGGTGCGCTGGAAATCGAGCCCGAGTTCCTGGGCGCACCAGACCACTTTGCGCACGTTGATGGAGCTGATGCGCCCCCAGATATTGAGCATGTCGGAGATCCTTCGATGGACGAGGCGAGCGTGAGCCGTAGCGCCGGCCCGCCATCATCGCAGCGAGCAGAGCGCGCTGGAAGCCGTTGCTGCGGCCTTTTCTTTTGTCAGGCGGGGCTGGCGGCCAGCTGCCGCTGCACCTCGGCCGCCATGTGGTGGGCCAGCTGTTCGCGCACGACCTCGGCCAGGGCGGCGATCGCGGTGTCGATCTCGTCGACGCTGGCGGTCACGAAGGACAGGCGCAAGGTGCGCGGATCGCCCTGGCCGGCATAGAAAGGCGCGCCCGGCACGAAGGCCACGCCGCGCTCGACCGCCTTCGGCAGCAGCGCCACGGTATCGATGCCCTCGGGCAGCCGCACCCACAGGAACATGCCGCCGGCCGGCTTGACGAACTCGACCGACAGGCCTTTCATCTCGCGCTGCAGCGCCGCCACCATGGCCTCGCACTGGCGCTTGTAGAGGGCGCGGATGGTCGGCACGTGGCGCGACAGGAAGCCGTCCTTCATGACCTCGTGGACCATGCGCTGGTTGAAGCTCGGCGAATGCAGGTCGGCCGCCTGCTTGGCCTGCAGCAGCTTGGGGAAGATCGCCTTGGGCGCCACCATGAAGCCCAGGCGCAGGCCCGGTGCCAGCACCTTCGAGAACGAGCCCAGGTAGATGCAGCCTTCGGGGTTGCGGGCCGTGAGCGGCAGCGCCGGCGCGCTGTCGAACCAGAGCTCGCCGTAGGGGTTGTCCTCGACGATCGGCAGGCCGGCCTTGGCGGCGGCGGCCGACACCGCGGCGCGGCGCTCCTCGGTCATGGTGCGGCCGGTCGGGTTCTGGAAGTTGGGCAGCAGGTAGATGAAGCGCGCGTCCTGCGCCTTGGCAACCATGTCGTCGACCACCACGCCCTCGTTGTCGCTGGCGACGCTGACCGGCTCCGGCTCCATCGGCGAGAAGGCCTGTAGCGCGCCGAGGTAGGTCGGCGTCTCGACCAGCACCCGGCTGCCGGGGTCCAGCAGCACCTTGGCGACAAGGTCCAGGCCCTGCTGCGAGCCGGTGGTGATCAGCACCTGCGCCGGGTCGACCGGCCAGGGCAGCATCGCGGCCACCGCTTCGCGCAGCGGGGTGTAGCCTTCGCTCGCGCCGTACTGCAGGGCGGCCTGGCCGTCCTTGTGCAGCACTTCGGCGCAGGCTTCGGCGAAGGCGTTGATCGGGAAGGCCTTGGGCGAGGGCAGGCCGCCGGCCAGGCTGATGATGCCGGGGCGTTCGGTGACCTTGAGGATTTCACGCAGCACCGAAGGATTCATCTTTTCGGCGCGGGCGGCGAGTTTCCAGTTCATGTTGTTTCCTTTGGAGTGCGAGAGACTAACGGGAGGCCGCGGCGGCGACCAGCGGCGCGCGCGGCTGGGACAGCTTCTTGCCTGCGACCACGGTGGCCACCACGGCCGCGGCGAAGCCGAGGGTGACGACATCGAGCGGCTCGCCGAGCAGCGGCACGGCCGCCAGGATCGAGAGGAACGGCTGCAGCAGCTGGGTCTGGCTGACGCGCAGGGCGCCGCCCATGGCCAGTCCGCGGTACCAGGCGAAGAAGCCCATCCACATCGAGAATACGCCGACGTAGACGAAGCCGACCCAGGCCGAAGCCGCCACCGGCTGTGCGGGCCACAGCACCAGGGTGCCGGGCAAGGTCACCGGGAGCGCCATCGCGCAGACCCAGCAGATCACGCGCTCGGCGCCGAGCGCCGGCGTCACCTGGGCGCCGTAGATGTAGCCCAGCGATGCCGCCACGACCGCGCCCACCAGCAGCACGTCGGCCCACTCGAAGCCGAAACCGCCGCCGTGCGACTGGGCCCGCAGCACCGAGAACGCGACCACCAGCGCACTGCCGGCGATGGCGCAGAGCCAGAAGCCCAGGCGCGCGCGCTGGTGCAGCACCCAGGCGGCGCAGGCCGCGGTCACCAGCGGCAGCAGCGCGGTGATCACCGCGGCATGGCTGGCACTGACCACGCGCAGCGCATAGGCGAGCAGCAAGGGGTAGCCGATCGCGTTGCCGAGCACCGCCATGCCGAGCGGCTTCCAGTGCACGCGCTGCGGTCGCGGCGAGCGGGTGACGAGCAGAAATATCACCGACAGGACGCCGGCCAGCGCCGCCCGCCCGAGCGTCACGAACCAGGGCGAGAGCTGCGGGGCGGCCTGCGTCCCGGTCGCCAGCCGGGTCATCGGCAGCGTCACCGCGAAGATGGCGACGCCGAGCACGCCCAGCCACATGCCGAGGGTTTCGTCCCTGGTCTTCATGCGCCCGCCATCCACCAGGCCGTGAGTGCCAGCAGGGCCGCCATCGCGCGGTTGAACCACAGCAGGCGCTGTCCCTGGGCCAGCCAGTGGCGCAGCACGGCGCCGGCCAGCGCATAGAGGAAGTTGCTGGCGAAGGCATAGACCAGCATCACCGGCGCCACGATCGCGTAGCGCTGCAAGGCATCGGGCTGGCCGGCGATGAAGTTGGCGACCAGGGTCAGAGCCAGCAGCCAGGCCTTGATGTTGAGGAACTGGAGCATCACGCCCTGCTTGAAGCCGACCCGCAGCTGCGCGCCGTCGGCCTGGCCGAGGGCCCGGCTGCCGCTGAGCTTCCAGGCCAGCCAGAGCAGGTAGGCGATGCCGAAGGCCTTGATGAACCAGCGCAGCGAAGGCGCCGCGACCACCAGGGCGCCGATGCCGGCCGCACACAGGGCGAGCAGCAGGCTCCAGCCGACCGGCACCGCCCAGACGAAGCGCATGGCGCGGGGCAGGCCGCCGTTGGCGGCGAGCGCGGTCGACAGCGTGGTGTTGGGGCCCGGCGAGAAACTCATCGCCGTGGCCAACACCAGCAGCGCAGTGAATTCTTGCCAGTTCATGGGACACACTTTAAACTGATGACCATTACAGTACCGGTACAGATAAACGAACATAGGCGCTGTCTGTATCGGTCGGCTCATTGACACAGAACAATACGCGTCATGCTGACACGAACCTCCGCCCAGTCACTGACCGGGCAGCTCGCCGACCGCTTTTCCGAGCGGATCCGCAACCGCTTGCTGCCGCCCGGCGCGCGGCTCCCCTCGGTGCGAGAGTGTGCGCGCCAGCAGGGCGTGAGCCCGCACACCGTGGTTGCCGCCTACGATCAATTGCTCGCCCAGGGCCTGGTCGAGGCGCGCCGCCAGCGCGGCTTCTACGTGCGCGATTCGGGCCCCGTCGCGGGTCCGCCGCCGGACAGCGCCGGCCCGGCGCCGGCCCTGGCACCCGCGCCCCTGGTGGCGGCCGATGCCAGCACGCTCATCCGCGGCATGTTCCATCGCCCGAGCGACAAGCCGCAGCCCGGCATGGGCGTCTTTCCGCCCGACTGGCTCGAATCGACCTTCATGCCGGCGGCGGTGCGCCGGGTGACCAGCGGCAAGGCGCTGCAGGAACTGTCGCTGCAATATGGCGAGCCGGCGGGCGACGGCAGCCTGCGGCGCAGCCTGTCGACCCGGCTGGCCGCCATCAGCGTGCCGGCCGCGCCCGAGCAGATCGTGACCACCATCGGCGCCACCCATGCGCTCGACATCGTGAGCCGCACCCTGCTGCGGCCCGGCGATCCCGTGATGGTCGAGGAGCCGGGCTGGGCGCTCGAGTTCGCGCGACTCGAGGCGCTGGGCATGCGCATCCTGCCGGTGCCGCGCAAGGCCGACGGCCCCGACCTGGAGGTGATGGAGCGCTACTGCACGGCGGGCGACGCCCACAAGCCCAAGCTCTTCGTCAGCGTGAGCGTGCTGCACAACCCGACCGGCTACAGCCTGACGCCGGGCAGCGCGCATCGGGTGCTGCAGCTCGCCAACCGGCACGACTTCCACATCGTCGAGGACGACACCTACAGCCACCTGGCGCCCGAACACGCGACCCGCCTCTGCGCGATGGACGGGCTGCAGCGCACCATCTATGTCGGCGGCTTCGCCAAGATCCTGGCGCCCAACTGGCGCATCGGCTTCGTCGCCGCCTCGCCGGCGCTGATCGGCCGCCTGCTCGAGACCAAGCTGCTCGCGACCCTGACCTCGCCCGCGCTGTTCGAGCGCGCGTTGGCCTGGTGCATCGACCAGGGCCAGCTGCGCCGGCATGCCGAGCGGGTGCGCGTCAGGCTCGACGGCGCCCGCGGCCGCACGGTCAAGCTGGCGCTGGCCGCCGGCTGCACGCTGGCCTCGGAGCCGGCCGGCCTGTTCGGCTGGGTCGACACCGGTGTCGACACCGACGCGCTGACCCAGCGCATGCTCGACGAGGGTTATCTGCTGGCGCCCGGCTCGTTGTTCCATGCCCGGCGGCCGCCGACCACGCTGATGCGGATCAACTTCGCGACCGCGCAGGACGCGGCCTTCTGGAAGGTGTTCGCGAGGGTCCGCGACCAGATCTGACCGGGGCTGCGCCCAGCGCTCAGAGCAGGGCGTCCGGTGCCAGGGGGCCGAAGAGCTTCACCATCGCCCGCAGGCCCGCGCTGGTGTCGGGCTCGGCGGTGGCGTCCTCGAGGCCGCTGCCTTCGGGCGCCTTCCACACCATGCGCCCGTCGCTGCGCACCACGTGCCAGGCGCCTTCGCGCATCACCTGGTCGATTTTCTGGGCGGCCGTCCGCGACAGCGTGTCGCTGCGCACCAGCACTGCGATCTCGGTGTTCTGGTGCTGCGAGCGCAGGTCCAGGTTCATCGACCCGACCACCAGCAGCCGGCCGTCGATCACCAGCACCTTCGAATGCAGCATCGAGCGCGATCCGCCCGGCGCGCTGCCGCCGCCGCTGCCTGAACCGAATGCGTTGCCGAGTCCGGCCTGCTCGCTGCGCAGTTCGTAGAGCTCCACGCCCATCGCGAGCAGTTCGTCGCGATGCCGGGCGTAGCCCACATGGGCCACGGGCGCATCGTTCGACGCCAGTGAGTTGGTCAGCACGCGGATTCGCACCCCACGGGCCCGGGCCGCGGCGAAGGCCTGTTTCATGTCGGCGCCGGGCACGAAATAGGGCGAGATCACCAGCAGGTCGCTGCGGGCCTGGCCGATCAGCTGCAGCAGTCCATCGACCACCGTCTCGCCATCGGCCGCGGCGTCGGCTGCGGCAGCAAGCGACGCATCGTTCTTTGCGGCCCCGCCCTGCGGGCGCCGGCCCGTCTGCGTCACCGTGAGTCCGGGTGCCTTGCCGACATCGGCGCTGGCATTGGCGCCGTCCGGCGGGATCTTGCCCGGCTTGTCGGCCAGCACGACCGCCGGGGCCCAGACGAAATCGGCGGTCCGGAGGTCCAATGGCCGTTCGTCCCAGACCTGCGCGCGGACCTCGGCGGCGGACGCGCCGGTGTCCGCTGCGCCATCGGCCGGCGGCGGGTTGCCGGCCTGCCGTTCGCGCTCCGCCTTGGCGTCGGCGCGCGCCTGCTCGCGGATCTGGTCCAGTTCCTTGGCCGTCACCAAGGACTGCACCGGGTAGGCGCGCTCGTTGTTCCAGTAGGCGTCGAAGCTGCGCGACAGGTCCTGCACCAGCGGCCCCGCCACCAGCACGTCGAGATCGATGAAGTTGCCCTTGCGGTCCTTGCCGAAGTAGGCGTCGCCGAGGTTCCGGCCGCCGGCCACCGCCAGCACGTTGTCGGCAATGAACAGCTTGTTGTGCATGCGCTGCTGGATCCGCGCGGCATCGTCGATGGAGCCGAACAGCCGGCCCAGCGTCGAGGCGCGGGCGCCCGCCAGCGGATTGAACATCCGCATCTCTACATTCGGCACCAGCGCCATTCGCATCACGACCGCGTCCCGGCCGGTGCTGTGCAGATCGTCGAGCAGGATTCGAACCCGCACGCCGCGCTCGGCGGCCTCGCGCACCGCCTTCAGCAGCCGGGCCGTGCTGGCGTCGGCGTGGATCGCGTAGTACTGCAGGTCCAGCGTCTTGCGGGCGCCCTCGACCAGCGCCAGCCGACTGCCATACGCGGCCGGTGCCCCGTCGAGCAGGACGAAGCCGGATTCGTAGCGCGTGCCGGCGGCGGCCCGCCGCTGCTGCACCAGCTCGCCCAGCGGTGTCGTTGCGGGAGCGGGCAGCGCGGTCGAGACCGGCCGATCGACGTTCTTGGGCAGTTCCGCGCAGCCCCCGAGGCCCAAGGCCAGGACGAGTGCGAGACAGGCTGCGGTTCGCCCGAGGGCGTTTCTGAAGGGCATGCGGCGAGGAAAAGAGCGAGGACGGCGCTATATATAGAGCGCCGTCGTCCCCCGTCGCGTCGGACAAAGCCTCCGCTAGCCTGCGGACCCGAGCGCTTCCCAGCGTTCCAGTGCGGCCATCAGCTCTTCGTCGATGCGGGCATGGCGCTCGGCCAGCTCGGCCGCGCGCGATGCGTCGGTGGCGTAGATCGCGCCGCCGTCGAGCGCCAGGATTTCGCTGATCCGCTTCTGTTCATCCTCGAGCTCGGCGATCCGCCCCGGCAGCGTCTCGAGTTCGCGCTGTTCCTTGTAGCTGAGCTTCTTGCGGGTCGCCACGGGCTTTGCGGCGGGCGCGGGGGGCGGCGCGGCAGTGACCGGGGCCGCGGCGGGCGGCGGCGCGGCCGCGGCGCGTTGCTGGGCGATCTCGCGGGCACGCTTGGATTGGGTCAGCCAGTCCTGCACGCTGCCCTCGTACTCGCGCCAGCGACCGTCGCCCTCGAAGGCGATGGTGCTGGTCACCACGTTGTCGAGGAAGGTCCGGTCATGGCTCACCAGGAACACGGTGCCGTCGTAGTTCTGCAGCAGGTCCTCGAGCAGTTCCAGCGTGTCGATGTCGAGGTCGTTGGTCGGCTCGTCGAGCACCAGCACGTTGGCCGGCCGCGCGAACAGGCGGGCCAGCAGCAGCCGGTTGCGCTCGCCGCCGCTCAGCGAGCGCACCGGCGAATGGGCGCGCGCCGGCGAGAACAGGAAATCGGCCAGGTAGCTCTTGACGTGCTTGCGCTGGCTGCCGATCTCGATCCATTCGCTCCCCGGGCTGATGAAGTCTTCGAGCGTGGCGTCCAGGTTCAGCGCGTTGCGCATCTGGTCGAAATAGGCCACCTGCAGGTTGGCGCCACGGCGGATCTTGCCGGCATCGGGCTCGAGCTCTCCGAGGATCAGCTTCAGCAGCGTGGTCTTGCCGGCGCCGTTGGGGCCGATCAGGCCGACCTTGTCGCCGCGCAGGATGGTGCCCGTGAAGCCGCGGATCACGGTCTTGTCGCCGAAGGACTTCGTCGCCTCGGTCAGCTCCGCCACGATCTTGCCGCTCGACTGCCCCGAGGCCACGTCCATGTTCACGCTGCCCTGCACCTCGCGCCGCGACGCGCGGTTGGCGCGCAGCTCCTGCAGCCGGCTGATGCGGCTCTGGCTGCGTGTGCGGCGCGCCTCCACGCCTTTGCGGATCCAGATCTCCTCCTGCGCCAGCAGCTTGTCGGCCTTGGCATTGATCACCGCTTCCTGGGCCAGCTGCTCTTCCTTCTGTAGAAGGTACTGCTCGAAATTGCCCGGGTAGGAGCCGAGCTTGCCGCGGTCGAGCTCCACGATCCGGGTGGCGACCCGGTTCAGGAAGCTGCGGTCGTGGGTGATGGTCACCACGCTGCCCTTGAAGTCGATCAGCAGCTGCTCCAGCCACTCGATCGAATCGAGGTCCAGGTGGTTGGTGGGCTCGTCCAGCAGCAGCACGTCGGGGGCGGCCACCAGTGCCTGCGCCAGGGCGACGCGCTTGCGCGTGCCGCCGGACAGCGAGCCGACACGGGCGGCGCCATCGAGATGCAGCCGATGCAGCGTCTCTTCCACGCGCTGTTCCCAGTTCCAGGCATCGAAGGACTCGATCTGGGACTGCAGGGCGTCCAGGTCCAGCCCGGGCGCGCCCGACAGGTACTGGTCGCGGATCGCGATCACCTCGCCCAGTCCCGCGCTGGCGGCCGTGAAGACGTCCGCCTCCATGTCCAGCACGGGCTCCTGGGCGACATAGGTCACGCGCACGTTCTGTTGTATCTGGAGCGTGCCGTCGTCGGGCTTCTCGAGCCCCGCCAGTATCTTGAGCAGCGAGGACTTGCCCGCGCCGTTGCGGCCGATCAGGCCGATGCGCTCCGCTTCGATGAGAGAGAAGTCCGCATGGTCGAGCAGCGGGACGTGGCCGAACGCGAGTTGCGCGTCGAGGAGTGTGATGAGTGCCATGTGGGAGCGATTATCGGAGCGAAGTGCTGGCGAGGCCCCAAAAGTGTCATATACTCGTAGGCTCGGCTAAACGCGAAGGTAACTTCGCCGGGTTCCTGGAAGGAAACTTCAAGGGACCACACAAGAAGAAGATCGAAAGATCGCCGAGAACAAAAAAGGCCCTTCGGTCTTGATCTGGTTCTAAAAACTGTGTCATAATCGAAGGCTCCGCTGAAAACGACGGCGACGAAGCAGCTTCCGGGTTGCGAGTTGATCGAAGTGACTGGCGGGAGAGAAAAAGCCTCTCGAGGTTGACGAAGTCGAAAAAACTGTGTCATAATCGAAGGCTCCGCAGAAAACGCGAACTGCAGCGGCTTCCCAGTGAAGCGGTTGTGAGAAGCGAAAGAAAGCGAAAAAAGTTTGCCGGTTCTTAAAAAACCGTGTCATAATCGAAGGCTCCGCTGATCGCAGCGAAGCAAGCAAAACAAGAGATTGTTTTGACGGATCGTTAAAAATATACAGCCGATAAGCGT
>NZ_JASZYL010000040.1:0-2529 GCF_030316985.1 Variovorax sp. J31P179
CGTAAGCGGCCAGTCTCCCCACCTTGAGATCAGAGGCCAAGCCGGAGACCATGCTGTCCACCTAAGTTAGCTGGACATCTATGGACGTCAATCCGAAGCAACGCCGCCGGCACAGCGCGGCGTTCAAGGCGCAGGTTCTGGCCGCCTGCGCCGAACCCGGCGCTTCCGTCGCGGCGGTCGCGCTGTCGTTTGGGCTGAACGACAACCTCGTGCATCAGTGGCGTCGTGGCCGCGGGGCGATTCCCGCGCCACCTCCAGCAAGTGCCACGGTCGAGCGTGCGCGGGAGTTTGTCGAGTTGTCGTTGCCTGCGCCGCCGGCGGCTCCGGCGCCATCGCGCGTGGCGGCCAGTACCGAGACGATCCGACTCGAGTTCAAGCGCGGTGCTCTGGGCGTGAGTGTCACATGGCCGGTCTCGGCGGCGGTCGATTGCGCGGCTTGGCTGCGCGAGCTGTTGCGATGATCCGCATCGACGCCCTCTGGCTTTGCACCCAGCCCTTGGACATGCGTGCCGGCGCCGAGCGCCTGATGGCTCACGTCGTGCATGCCCTCGGCAGTGCTCGTGCGCACCACGGCTACTTGTTCGCCAACGTGCGGGCCACCCGTATCAAGCTGCTCGTGCACGACGGCTTCGGCGTGTGGTGTGCCGCCAGGAGGCTCAACGCGGGGCGCTTCGTGTGGCCGATCGAGAGCAGCGCAGCGACCCCGCTCTCCTTGACGCAGGCGCAGTTCGATGCGCTGGTGGTGGGACTGCCCTGGGAGCGCCTGCCAGAGATGACTGTGATCACCCGTCTATAGCCCTTCGCAGGGAGCGCGTTCACAGCGCAATTCCCAATGACGCGAAGCAGCCGGTCTTGCATGATGAGAACCCATGCAGGACCTGCACAACCTCAAGGACGAAGACCTCCAAGGTCTGCCCCCCGAGGCGGTCACGGCGCTTGCGCAGCAGATGCTGCAGCAGATCCAGCGCCAGGCGCAGGACATCCGTCTGAAGGACGCCAAGCTCGAGAAACTCACGTTCGAGCTGGCTCGGCACAAGGCCTGGAAGTTCGGTGCGAAGTCCGAGGCGATGAGCGCCGAGCAGCGCCGGCTGTTCGAGGAGACGCTGACCGAAGACGAGGCCGCTCTGGAGGCCCTGCTGAAGCAGGCGCAGGGCACGCCGCCGGATGACACAGCCGCGTCGTCCAGGCGTAAGCCGCGACGCCAGCCCCTGCCCGACCATCTGCGTCGCGTGCAGCATGACCATGACCCCGAGGACACCGCCTGCCCAAGCCCGGGCTGCGGCAAGCCGATGGTGCGCGTGGGCGAGGACATCAGCGAGAAGCTGGACATCGTGCCGGCGGAGTTCTTCGTGCACCGACACGTCTACGGCAAGTGGGCGTGCCGCTGCTGCCAACGCCTGGTGCAAGAAGCCGTCGAGCCGCAGATCATCGACGGCGGCATGCCCGCAGCCGGCCTGGTGGCGCACACCCTGATCAGCCGCTTCGTGGATCACCTGCCGTACTACCGCCAGGAGGCCATCAACGCGCGTTCGGGCGTGCACACGCCGCGCTCGACACTGGCAGCCTGGTCTGGCCGAGGCGGTGCGGCACTGGAGCCGCTTTACGACGCGCACAAGCGCTTCGTGCTCTCCGCCCGGGTGCTCCATGCCGACGAAACGCCGGTGGCCCTGCTCGACCCGGGTCGGGGCAAGACCAAGAAGGCCTACGTCTGGGCCTACGCACGCAGCGCCTTCGATCCAGTGCCGGGCGTGATCTATGACTTCTGCGAGGGACGCGGCGCGCAGTATCCGATCGCGTTCCTGGGCGCTGGGGGTGGTCAGGACGAGCGAAGTTGGCGCGGCACGCTGGTGCGCGATGAATACAAGGCCTACGACAGCGTGATGAGTGCCACGCCCGGACGCATCGCCGCCGGATGCCTTGCCCATGCCAGACGCAAGTTCGATGAACTGCTGCTCGACTCGGGAAAGAGCGCTGTCGCTGAGGAGGCGCTGCGTCGCATCGCGGAGATCTACCGCCTCGAGCGAGAGCTGTCGGCGCTGACGAGCGATGAGCGGCTGTCGAGAAGATGCAGCCATGCGAAGCCACTGTGGGCGGACCTGCATGCATGGCTGCAACTGGAACGAAGCCGAGTGCCCGACGGCAGCTCGACCGCCAAGGCCTTGAACTACAGCCTCAACCACTGGGAGGCGTTGACGCACAACCTGCTCGACGGTGACGTGAACGTCGACAACAACAGCCTGGAAAACCTGATCCGTCCGTGGGCGGTCGGACGTCGAGCATGGCTGTTCGCCGGCAGCGCGCTCGCTGGTCAGCGTGCCGCGATAGTGATGAGCTTGGTGCAGTCGGCAAAGCTACACAGGCACGATCCGTGGGCCTACCTCAATGATGTCCTCACCCGGCTGCCCACGCAGCTGAACAGCCGCATCGACGAACTGCTTCCGCACAACTGGCACCCCGCGCGCTGAGCACGTCGCCGCTACCGCGGCGATCCTCGTCCGCCCGTCAACTATGGGACGGCCAGCCGCTTAC
>NZ_JASZYL010000042.1:0-1581 GCF_030316985.1 Variovorax sp. J31P179
CCGCTTCTATGAGGACTTGTTTGTCAAGCGGTGTCGGTCAACATATCGATGGATGGTATTTCATGCTGACCTCAGCATCGTGTTGAGTCTACAAACAGGGCTTGGCTCGGGAGATGCATCCGGGTCCAAGGTCGGGGTGTGACGAGCGTTCGAGCCACTGCTCGGACGAGCTTCTATCCGTGCACGGTGTGGATACCGTGCACCTCATGCAGCATGCGCGCGAGGCGCAATGGCAAACCCCAGTTACCGGCGCACCCAATCTGTTTGGACGGTCGCTGTGCAGCGACCCGCGGACGTTCCGGGCGCGTCGACCTTTAACCATCAATGTGCTCCTTGCCTTACCGCGTGGGCGGAATTTCTCGCGTCGCTTCAGGCACCGGACGGCTTCAATAACGCACCGGCTGGAATCTCTCCATGCTCGAGGTAGCGCCACAGCGCGATGGCCAGGCGCCGTGCCAACGCCACGATGCCCACGCGTCGCATGCGCTTGCCGCTGCCGGCGAAGCGACGGTTGAACCACTGGGTCAACGCGCTGTCGGGTTGCAGGCGCAGCCAGCCCCAGGCGAGCTCGACCAGCAACGCCCGGGCTCGCTTGTTGCCTGCCTTGCTGATGCCTTGCTCTATCCTGCTGCCGCCGCTGTCATAGGGCGTGGGCACCAGACCCAGGCAGCCGGCGAGTTCGCGCCGGTTGGCGAAGCGCCGCCAGCCGAAGAGCTCCTTGTCCAGCACCCAGGCCGTCTTGAGACCGATGGACCGCAGCTGAGTCAAGTGCGCCACCACCGGCTGCTTGCCGGTATCGACCTCCAGGCGTCGTTCAGCCTCCAACGCCTTGACCTGCTGCTTGACCAGCGACAGCCGCGCGCTCTCGCGCTCGACCTCGGCCCGCAGGACAGGCGGTATCTGCTCGCGATGGTGCTCCAACCATTTGGCCCAATCACGCCCGCCGATGACGACGTTCGGGCGCAGGTTGTGCAGCACGAGCAGCGAGCCAATGCGATTCGTGTGTGCGGTGCGCTCCGTCGTCAGCCGGGCGAGTTCGCGATGCGTGCGGCGTGCATCTTCGTCCTCGGGCGTCGGTTCGCGCAACACGGACCAGACGCGTTCGCCGCCGTGGTGGCGCAGCAGCATCGCCAGCAGCTTGTCGCCGTCGAGGCGGTCGGTCTTGGCTCGCCTGGCGCGTCGATTCACCTCGATGCTGGCTGCGTCGACCACGATGTTGTCGACGCCTTGCTGAACCAGCCAGCGGTGCAGCCACCAGCCGTCGCGCCCCGCCTCGTAGCAGGCATGCGCCTTGAATCGCGGCCCGAGCATGCAGCGCTCCGCAGCCTTGCGGATGCAATCGGCGACCGCTGCCGTGTCGCCCGCGTCCACGTTGTAGCGGCTCGGGCCGCGGCAGCCATCACTGGCCGTCACCTTCCACTTCTTGTCGCCCAACTCGAAGCTGATGTACAGCTCGCCCGCCTGCGCCGTATCCTTGCCGGGTAGGACTGTCTGGGTCGTCATTTCCGTCTCCTTGTCTAGAGGTTGGAAATCCCGTTGTAGCTAAACGGGGATGACTCGGGTAGTCCTACATAGCATCTG
>NZ_JASZYL010000043.1:0-1512 GCF_030316985.1 Variovorax sp. J31P179
CAATCGCTTCTATGAGGGCTGGAATGTCAAGGCCTTCATGGCGGTCGATCGTCAAGACTGAGCGATCGAAGGTCGGGAACCGGTGGAAGTCCGAGTCCGTGCCCGGACGAGCTTCTATCCGTGCGGGTCCATGAACCCGACACCTCATGCTGAATGCGCGTCAGACGTGCTGGCAGGTTCCCGCTTTGCGAGGCGCCCCATCTGCAGCACCGGTCACGACAGAGACGTGACCCTGCGATTGCACGGGCGCTTCGACCTTCGATCATGAAGTTCATCTGGCTCAACAAGTGATTTGGCGCCAGGGCATCAGGTTTGGACGACCTTCATTTGCGCACCGGCCGGTATCTCGCCGTCTTGCAGGAAGTGCCACAGGGCAATGGCCAGACGCCTTGCCAGGGCCACGATACCCACCCGTCGCATGCGTGCACCTTCGCCCGCGAAGCGCTTGTTGAACCAGCGGGCGATCGCACTGCCTGGCTGCAAGCGCAACCAGCCCCACGCCAGTTCCACCAGCAGAGTTCGGGCCCTTCGGTTGCCAGCCTTGCTGATGCCCTGTTCGACCTGGCTGTCGCCACTGGCATACGGTGTGGGTGCCAGGCCCAGGCAGCCGGCGAGTTCCCGCCGGTTGGCGAACCGACGCCAGCCAAATATCTCGTGCACGAGCACCCAGGCTCCCTGCTCACCGATCCCGCGCAGGCTCATCAACTGCGCGACCATCGGCTTTTCTCGCTGTTGAAGCGCGTTGCGGCGTGCAGCCTCGATCTGGCGAACTTGCTCCTTGACGAGCTGCAGCCGCGCGAGTTCGCGCTCGATTTCCGCGCACAGCTTTCTGCCCAACTGTTCACCGTGCTGTGCCCACCAAATGGACCAGTCGCGGCCGCCGATGTGCACGCGTGGGCGCAGGTTGTGCAGCACCAGCAGCGAACCGATTCGGTTGGTGTGCGAGGTGCGCTCGTGGATCAGCCGTTCGAGTTCGCGATGTTCACGGCGTTCGTCCTCGTCGCTCTTGCTGGGCTCGCGCAGCACCGACCACACTCGCTCCCCGCGGTGGTGACGCACCAGCATCGTCTGCAGCTTGTCGGCATCGAGCCGATCGGTCTTGGCGCGTCGGGCTCGCCGGTTGACCTCAATACTCGCGGCATCAACCACGATGTTGTCTACACCCAGTTCGCTAAGCCAGCGATGCAGCCACCAGCCGTCGCGGCCGGCTTCGTAGCACGTGTGCACATGAGCATCCGAGGGCGTCTTGAAACGCTTGCCGGCTCGCACGATGCAGTCGGTCACGGCAACCTGGTCGCCCGCAGCGATGCTGAATCGACTCAACGTATTGCGACCGTCGCCGACACTTAGCTTCCACTGCTTGTCGCCGAGCTCAAAGCTCATGTACAGATCATCGGGCTTGGCCGTCTCCTGGCGCCGTAGCGCTGTCCAAGTGGTAGTCATCTCCATGCTCCTTAAAAGAGAACTGGAGCCGCTGTTTTACGCTTTCCTCCAGCCCTCCATAGCATCTGC